>NZ_BAAGYS010000004.1:0-357408 GCF_054779195.1 Parasphingorhabdus pacifica | reverse complement strand
AGCGCCGATGGTACTGCACTCGACAGGGTGTGGGAGAGTAGGACACCGCCGACCTTCACATAAAAGAAGGGTGGACGACCAAACCACGGTTTGGTCGTCCACCCTTCTTTTTGTGTTTGAGGCGCTGAACGACACCACCCCAACCCCGGGCCGGCACAGTCAGCACAGCCAGGCCCCGGCCCGACCCGACCGACCCGGCGCACCCAGCCAGGCCCGGCCCAGCCAGGCCCGGTCGGTCTGCGTCTTTGCTGCAGGGAGCCCGCGAGGGCTCACGCCCCAGCCACGTCCCGGGGCGAATCCCGACCGCACGGCCCGGGGCCGGTACGGCCGAGCGGCGGCGGGGTGTGGCATCGCGGGTTCCGATTTGGACGGCGGAAGTGCCGAGCCGCTGGATGCTCGTATCCCGATGAGGAATGGGCTGTACCCCACGTAGGCTGGCGGTCATGAGCGTGGTGCGGATTCTCGTCGTTCAACCTTCCATGATCGACCCGGTGGGAAACCTCGGGGACTGGCTGACCGCCGCCGGTGCGGAAATCAGCGTGATTTCGCCGGAGGAAACACCCGTGCCCGCCGACCTGTCCGATTACCAGGCACTGGTCGTGCTCGGTGGCGGAATGGGGGCGCTCGATGACGTGGAATACCCGTGGCTGGCGGGCATCCGCACACTGTTGAGTCATGCGGTCGCCAACCAGGTGCCGGTCCTGGCGATCTGCCTGGGTGCCCAGTTGCTCGCCGCGGCGACCGGTGGGCAGGTGCGGACCGCAGCGAACGGTCCCGAAACGGGAACGCTGCTCGTGGCCAAGCGGGACGCCGCGGGCGAAGACCCGCTTCTCGCGGAGCTCCCGCTGACCCCGGACGTCATGCAGTTCCACCAGGACGAGGTGACCGCGCTGCCGCCTTCGGCGAAGCTGCTGGCCTCGTCCCCGCATTGCGAGAACCAGGCATTTCGGGTCGGTGACTGCGCGTACGGCTTGCAGTTCCACATCGAGACGACAACTCCGGTCGTGCAGGAGTGGGTGCGGACGATGCCGGAGTTGGCCGCGGCTGCCCGGGAAGGGCACTGGGACGCCGATCACCTCGACCGGTTCCACGCGGAACTCCCGGAGGTGTGGCAGCCGCTGGCCCAACGTTTCGTGCGGATGGCGGCGACTCCGGCAGAAGAGCGCCGCACCAACCGATTCCTGCCGCTCGTGTGAGCCGGGAAACGGCCGACGTTCGTGAATCCGCGATGAGGACTACGGTTCGACCATGACCAACGGCAGCTCGTCCCGCGCTGGTTCCACGCCTTCTCCCGCCAGGTACGGGTTCAGCGATGTCGAGCGTGCGCGGACCCAGCTGCGGGAAGCTGGTTGGTGGTCGGAATCCGGTCTGCAGCGGGATGCCGAACGGGTGGTGGCCGCGTTGTCGCGGGCCCCCGATCCTGATTTGGCCCTGCACTCGATGGACCGACTGCGGGAGGCGTTAGGGGAGGACTGGCCGGAACTGGCGGACCGGCTGTTGTCGGACACCGGCCTCAGGGGACGCTTGTTCGGAGTGCTGGGAACCTCCAGCGCGCTCGCCGACCACCTCGTCGCCAACACCGGCGGCTGGTTCCGCCTCCGCTCCGCGCCGGATGAGGACGTACCGGGAGTCGATGAACTGACCAGGACGTTGTTGGACGCCGTTGGTGCGGAAGGCGGGGACGGAGCTCCCGGAACTCCACGAGGTCCGGTTGCAACGCTCACGGGAAACGAGGCGGTCAGTGCGCTGCGTAGCGCCTATCGGGACTTGCTGCTCGACATCGCCGCGCAGGACCTGGCGCACGTCGTGGAACCGTCGGCTCCGGTAGTCGCCTTCGAGCAGATCACCGCTCGCCTGTCGGACCTGGCGGTGGCGGCATTGCGAGCCGCGCTTTCGGTTGCGGTCGCGGAGCTCTCGAAGGCCGGGACGGACACGGAGTGTTCCCTCGCTGTGCTCGCGATGGGCAAGTGCGGTGGTCGCGAACTGAACTACGTCAGCGATGTGGACGTCGTCTTCGCGGCGGAGTCCGAAGCCGACGTGGCGCCCGGTTCGAAGCTGGCGAGCATGATGATGCGTGTCGCCAGCGCGGCGTTCTTCGAAGTGGATGCGGCGTTGCGACCGGAAGGCAAGGCCGGGGCGTTGGTGCGAACGTTGGACGGCCATCTGAACTACTACCGGCGCTGGGCCCGCACGTGGGAGTTCCAGGCGCTGCTCAAAGCCCGTCCCGTCGCAGGCGATGCGGAGGTCGGCGCCCGCTATCTGGAGGCGGTGCGGCCGTTGGTGTGGACGGCGGCGGAGCGCCAGGACTTCGTCGCCGACGTGCGCTCGATGCGGCGCCGCGTCGAGGACCACGTTCCCGCCGAACTGGCCGAGCGCGAACTCAAGGTGGGGCGCGGTGGTCTGCGGGACGTGGAGTTCGCCGTTCAGTTGCTGCAAATGGTGCACGGCCGCAGCGACGAGTCACTTCGAACACCGACCACCGTGGAAGGGCTGCTGTCGCTGGGCGAGCACGGGTTCGTCGCCCGCAGTGATGCCGCCGATCTCGTTGATTCGTACCGATTCCTGCGGACGGTGGAACATCGTCTGCAGCTGCGGAGACTGCGGCGGACGCATTTGTTCCCATCATCGGAGGACCGGGACGCGCTGCATTTCCTCGCCCGCTCGTCCGGCTTGCGCTCGAACGGCCGGAACAGTGCGGGAGATGTCCTGTCCGCGGAATTCCGCAGGCACAGCGCTCGGGTTCGCCGGTTGCACGAGAAGCTGTTCTACCGCCCGCTGCTGGAAGCCGTGGCCAAGGTCCCTACGGATGCCTTGCGATTGACCACCGGCGCTGCCGTCGACCGCTTGGCGGCGTTGGGCTACACCTCACCGGAGGGCGCCCTGCGGCACATCGAGGCGTTGACCTCGGGGGTTTCTCGACGGGCCAGCATCCAGGAAGCGCTGCTGCCGATGCTGCTGGACCTGCTGGCGGGCACGCCCGAGCCGGACGGTGGTCTGTTGGCGTACCGCAAGGTTTCGGAGGCGTTGGCGGAGACGCCCTGGTATCTGCGGTTGTTGCGGGACGAGGGGGTGGTGGCTGAACGATTGGCCACCTTGCTGGGTACTTCGAAGCTCGTGCCCGAACTCCTCATCCGGGCTCCGGAGGTGCTCCGGTTGCTTTCGGACACATCGGCGCTCGCCGAGCGGGATCCGGACGAGGCTGCCGGATCGTTGCGCAGTGCGGTCGCCCGGCACGCGGTGCCGGAGCGGGCGGTCGCTGCGGCGCGTTCGCTGCGCAGGCACGAGTTGCTGCGAATCGCGTGCGCGGATCTGCTCGGACTGATGCCACCGACGAAGGTGTTCGAGGCGTTGTCGCGGGTGTGGGCGGCGGTGCTGGAGGCCGCGCTGGAGGTGGCGGTCCGGGACGTTGCCGCGAGGCCGGAGTGGTCGGCCGGAGGACGTTCGCCCGCCAGGATCGCGGTGATCGGCATGGGTCGACTGGGCGGTGCCGAGCTGGGGTACGGCTCCGACGCGGACGTGATGTTCGTGTGCGAGTCGACGGAGGGTTCCGAGGAGTCGACGGCGGTGCGGTTCTCCACGGCTGTGGTGGAGCAGGTGCGCAGGCTGTTGGGTGCGCCGAGCCAGGATCCGCCGCTGGAGGTCGACATCGATCTCCGTCCGGAGGGGCGCAGTGGTCCGCTGGTGCGGACGCTCGACTCGTATATGACCTACTACCGCCGTTGGGCGGAGGTGTGGGAGGCGCAAGCGCTGTTGCGGGCTCGGCCGGTGGCAGGTGACGCGGAACTGGGTGAGCGATTCTGCCGGGCCATCGACGCGGTGCGGTACCCCGAGGGTGGTCTGGACGAAGGCAAGATCAGGGAGATCAGGCGGATCAAGGCACGGGTGGACTCCGAGCGGCTGCCGCGGGGTGCTGACCCGGCGACGCACACGAAACTGGGGCGAGGCGGCCTGGCTGATGTGGAGTGGACCTTGCAGCTGTTCCAGCTGAGGTACGCGCACGAGTACCCGCAGCTCCGAACGACCTCGACGACAGCGGGTCTGGTGGCCGCTGCCGAGGCCGGTCTGCTGTCGGAGAGCGAAGCCGAGGAACTGCTCGAGGCGTGGACGCTGGCGATGCGGGCGCGCAACGCGGTGATGTTGGTACGGGGCAAACCGGGGGACCAGCTGCCCAAGCACGCCCGGGAATTGACCGCGGTGGCCGCGGCCCTCGGTTACTCGCCCGAGGTGGACAGCGGGCAGGTGCTGGACGACTATTTGCGGGTTACCCGGCACGCTCGCAGCGTTGTGGAACGCGCGTTCTACGAATACTGAAGAACCGTCGGGGCGGTTTCATCCGGATGGCGGCAGAACGGCTTGCGGTATTCGGCGGTCACCGCTTCGTGCATTCGTGTCGTCCCCCGACCAGGCATTTGTCCCCGAGTAAGTGGTATCGCGGGTGTGGCGAACTGTTGTGTTGACAACCGAATCCGAGGTTCGGCAAGAACGCAATGGCCCATTCGGCCGGTCCCGGAGTGGCCGTTTCAGGAGTAACCTCCTCCATCTATGAAAAAGTTTTACACGCGACTCCGTCCCCATGTATTAGCCGGGAAAGCGTGATGTCCGAGGACTTCGAACTCCTCGTCCACCGGCAAGCATTGTGCGCGAAGAGTCCGCTGTGGATGTCGGCGCTCAACTGCTTGTACTGGGTGGACATCATGCGGCGGGAACTGCACATCTACCACCGCGACTCCGGAATCGACGAGGTGCGCGTCCTGCCCGCTGTTGTGACGGCGCTGGGCGCCACGCGCAACGGCCAGCTGATCGCTGCCGCCGACCGTGGCTTCGCACGGCTCTACCCGGGCCGCTCGGCCCTGGAACAAGTGACCGCTGTGCACAGCGGTGACCGGATGAACGGCGGCGCGTGCGACCCCGCCGGCCGGTTCGTGGCGGGCACGTTGAGCTATGGCACGGATCCTGAGCGGAGCGCCGTCTTCGTGTTGGAGGGAAGCCGGGCCCGAAGAATCATCGGTGGCCTGAGCGCTTCGGACGGGATGGGATGGAGTCCGGACGGTTCGATCCTGTACCTGGCCGATCCCGGTGAACGAACCATCTGGGCGTATGACTACGACGTGGATGGCGGGCGCATCGGTGCCGGAACCCGGTGGGTCGTGTGCGCGGATTCCGAGGGTGGGCCGCAGGGGTTGGCCGTGGACGGTACGGGGCGGGTGTGGGTGGCGATGCGCCGCAGCGGGCGCATCCACTGCTACGCGCCCACGGGTGATCTCGAGACGGTGTTGTGGGCACCCACCAGGCGGATCACGGATCTGGCCTTCGGCGGGCGACGGCTCGACGAGATGTACGTGACGTCGGCGTGCTTCGGATACGACGAGAGCGAGCTGAGCGCCGATCCGTACGCGGGGGCGCTCTTCCGGTTCCGGCCGGGAACGGTCGGCATGCCATCGGTGCCCTGGCGCGGACTCTGAGGAGTCGGAGCGGATTCGTTCGACGGGACTTCCGGTGTTGGCCCGTATGTCGGGCACACGAAAGGGCCGCCGTCCTCCCCGCTTGGGTTCTGGTGGAGGACGGCGGCCCCTTTCACGAGACGTCGACGATCACACGTCGAAGTACAGCGCGAACTCGTGCGGGTGCGGGCGCAGGCGGATCGGGTCGATCTCGTCCTCACGCTTGAGGCTGATGAACGACTCGATCAAGTCCTGGGTGAATACGCCACCTTCGAGCAGGTACTCGTGGTCGGCCTCGAGGTTGTCGATGACCTTGTCCAGCGTGTCCGGGACCTGTGGAACGTTCTTGGCCTCTTCCGGCGGGAGCTCGTAGAGGTCCTTGTCGATCGGCTCGGCCGGCTCGATCTTGTTCTTGATCCCGTCAAGGCCGGCCATGAGCATCGCGGCGAAGCCCAGGTACGGGTTTCCGGACGGGTCCGGGCAGCGGAACTCGACGCGCTTGGCCTTCGGGTTGGTCCCCGTGATCGGGATCCGCATGCAGGCCGAACGGTTCCGCTGGGAGTACACCAGGTTCACCGGGGCTTCGTAGCCGGGCACCAGGCGGTGGTAGGAGTTCACCGTCGGGTTGGTGAAGGCCAGCAGGCTCGGGGCGTGGTGCAGGATGCCGCCGATGTAGTGGCGGGCCGTGTCCGACAGGCCCGCGTAACCGGACTCGTCGTGGAACAGCGGGCTGCCGCCCTGCCACAGCGACATGTGGCAATGCATGCCGGAACCGTTGTCACCGAACAGCGGCTTGGGCATGAACGTCACGGTCTTGCCGTGGCGCCACGCGGTGTTCTTGATGATGTACTTGAACAGTTGCACGTCGTCCGCGGCGCGGAGCATGGTGTCGAACTTGTAGTTGATCTCGGCCTGACCGCCGGTACCGACCTCGTGGTGCGCGCGCTCGATGGTGAAGCCGGCGTTGGTCAGCTCGGTGGCCATCTCGTTACGCAGGTCCGCGTAGTGGTCGTACGGGCTGACGGGGAAGTAGCCGCCCTTCACCCGGGTCTTGTACCCGAGGTTGCCGCCTTCCTCATCGCGGCCGGTGTTCCACCAGCCTTCGACGGAGTCGACCTCGGCGAAGGTCTCGTTCGGGCCTTCTCCGAACTTCACCGAGTCGAAGATGTAGAACTCGGCCTCCGCGCCGAAGAACGCGGTGTCGGCGATCCCGGATTCGGAGAGGTACTGCTCGGCCTTGCGCGCGATGTTGCGCGGGTCCCGGCTGTAGGGCTCCAACGTGAACGGATCGTGCACGAAGAAGTTGAGGATCAGCGTCTTCTCGCTGCGGAACGGGTCGATGCGCGCAGTGGACGGGTCGGGCAGCAGCAACATGTCCGACTCGTGGATCGACTGGAACCCGCGGACCGACGAACCGTCGAAGCCGAGCCCTTCGGTGAAGGTGTCCTGGTCGAACGCCGTGGCGGGAACGGTGAAGTGCTGCATGACACCCGGCAGATCGCAGAACCGGACATCGACATACTTCACGCCCTCATCGGAAATGAAGCGCAGGACCTCGTCTGGATTCTTGAACACCCTCGATGGCTCCTTCACGCACTCGTACAGCTCACCGACGCCTTGCCTCGTTCGTCGGCTCGAAATCCACGGTAGGTCTCCAGTATTGCCCCGTCGTCACCTCAATGTTTCGCGGGCGTTAACGAGGGGCCGAACGAGTGAGACGTGCCGTGCCGTGTTTCCTGCCTCACCATCATCCTGTGGCCGGGACGAGTCGTACGCTGGTTGACGTGGGAAACTTGATGGGTTCTTGGCTCGATGGCCCGCGCGCGGCGCGGGAGGACGCGGATCTGCCCCGTTGGCGTGGTGAACGTCTGGGGCTCCCCGAGTCGGGCACCGGTTCGGTCGCTCCGACCGGTCGGCGCGCGCTCGCGTTCTTCATCGACATCGTTCTCGGGTTCCTGGTGGCCGGCCTGTTCACCGCGCCGGACCTGCCGATGAACTGGAGTTTGGCCGCCTGGTTCGTGATCACGGTGATTCCGGTGAGCCTGTTCGGGGTCACGCCCGGGATGGCGATGGTCGGAATCTGGGTCGCGCGGGTAGATGGGCAGACCATGGTGGGTCCGGTCCGCGCCATCGGGCGGGCGGTGCTCACGGTGCTGCTGATTCCGGCCGTGCTGTGGAATCTCGACGGGCGTTCTTGGCACGACCGGCTGACCGGAACCGTCGTCGTGCGCCGCTGAGGGGCCATTTCGACGGCGCCGCGCTGCTGAGGCCGGTTTCGGTGAGCCTTCGCTGCTCGGCAGTGCGGTGCGAGTCCGGGGCTCGGCGCACGGCCTCGTCCGCGTTTGGGCTGTATCCCGGCGGGAGAGCGAGTCGGGGAGGGTGCGCCGGGGCGGTTGCGAACAGCCCCGGCGCTGTGCCCGTTCGGGCTGTGCCCGTTACTTGGCCCGACGGGCCGCGCGCTGCATGTTGCGCATCTTGGCGCCCTGCGGCGCCGGTCCCTTGGGCATCGCGTTACCGCGGCTCGCGAGGGCCGCCAGCCGGTTTTCCAGCGAGTCCACCTGGCCGGCCTTGATGTTGCGCGGCAGCTTCATGAGGCGGTTCTGCAGCCTGCTCAACGGCACCTGCTCCTCGCCGTCGCCCACGACGAACTCGTAGATCGGAGTGTCGCCGACTACGCGGGCCGTGCGCTTCTTCTCCTGCGACATCAGCGACTTGAGCCGGTGCGGACTGCCTTCGCCGACCAGGATGATTCCGGGACGCCCGATGACCCGGTGGACGGCATCGAGTTGGCTGGTGCCTGCCACGGCCTGGGTGAGGTTCCACTTGCCGCGCAGGTTCTCCAGCGCCCAGCCCGCCGCCCCCGGTTGGCCGTCGGCCTTGCGGTAGACATTGGCCTGGACCCGCCGGCCGAACACGATCACCGCGGCCAGCACGCCCAAGGCGATGCCGACCGGGAGGAAGGCCCAGTGCAGGCCCCAGATCATGCCGAGCAGGAACACCACCAGCGTGATGCCGAGGATTGTCCCGAGCATGATCGGGATGAGCAGACGGTCCTCTCGGCGCTGCATCTTGAACGCTTCGAAGACCTGCTTGAAGCGTCCGCGCGCCGCCCGGCGTCGTTCCTTGGCTGCCGCTTTCTTGGCAGCCTTGTCCTGCTTGGCCATGCCCCCAGGATACGGACGTGGTCCATCCGTGCGTCGGCGCGGTCACCTAGCCGGTTCGACGGCTCCCGGGTGCCATGCGCCACTCGCGTTGAGCAGCTCGGACTCGATGTTCCCTCCCGCGTACACGGATCCCCGAGCTCGACGACAGGTCGCGCCCGGGGATCCGAGATGTCTAGCGGGAGAGAAGGCTGCTTGCTTCCTGCGCCGCCGTTCCGGCCTGCGCCAGGTGCGCCATGTTGTCCGGCAGCGGCATCCCGCGGTGTTCGCTGGCCTTGGCGAAGAGCCGACCGGCCCGGTAGCTGGAGCGGACCAGCGGGCCCGCCATCACGCCGGGGAACCCGATGGCCTCGGCGGCTTGGGTGTGCTCGACGAACTCCTCCGGCTTGACCCACCGGTCAACCGGGTGGTGCCGGGGGCTGGGCCGCAGGTACTGGGTGATGGTGATGATGTCGCAACCGGCTTCGCGCAGGTCGCGCAGCGCCGGCTCCACCTCGTCGGGGGTCTCGCCCATGCCCAGGATGAGGTTCGACTTGGTGACCAGTCCGTCGTCCCGTGCTTCGGTGATGACCCGCAGCGAGCGTTCGTAGTGGAACGCGGGCCGGATCCGCTTGAACAGGCGCGGCACCGTCTCGACGTTGTGCGCGAGCACCTCGGGGCGTGATCCGAAGACCTCCGCGAGCTGGTCCGGCTCGGCGTTGAAGTCGGGGATCAACAGCTCGACGCCCGTTCCGGGGTTCAGGTCGTGGATCTGCCGCACGGTCTCGGCGTAGAGCCAGGCACCGCCGTCGGCGAGGTCGTCCCGGGCCACACCGGTAACCGTGGAGTAGCGCAACCCCATGGCCTGCACGGACTCGGCGACCTTGCGCGGTTCGCCGGTGTCGAGCTCGGCTGGTCGACCAGTGTCGATCTGGCAGAAATCGCACCGGCGGGTGCACTGGTCACCGCCGATGAGGAAGGTCGCTTCGCGGTCCTCCCAACATTCGAAGATGTTGGGACATCCGGCCTCCTCGCAGACGGTGTTGAGTCCCTCCCTGCGCACCAGGCTTTTGAGTTCCTGGTACTCGGGGCCCATCCGGGCCCGGGTCTTGATCCACGATGGCTTCTTCTCGATCGGCGTTTGGCTGTTGCGCACTTCCAGCCGCAACAGCTTCCGACCCTCCGGCGCCGCACTCACGACCACAGGCTACGCCCTTTGTCGGGCGGATCCGAAATCCGTGTCGAGGTCACGCCGGGTCGGCGGTGATTCCGGTCAACTTCTCGGTGGCCTCCCACAGGTCGCGCGCGGACTGTTCATCGCGTGCTCGGCTGCTCGGTTCGGCCTTGCCCGGCCCCCCTCGGACCTCCCGGAATCCGTCCGGACCGTAGTACTCACCGCCCACCACGTCGGACGCCGTGGCGGCGTAGAGCTGGGGCAATGCGCCCTGCGAGACCGACTGACCGGTGAGTCTGGTCACTGATCGCGCGACGACGGTCGCGGCGGTCCGTACTGCCGCGGGCATCGCCCGGCTGCGGACCGTGTTACTGCCGAGTTCGGTGTAGCTCATCCCGGGGTGGGCTCCCGTGCTGATCAGGTCGAGACCGTTCGCTCGTGCGCGCCGATCCAGTTCGCGGGCGAAGAGCAGGTTCGCCAGTTTGGCCTGGGCGTAGGACGCCACCGGGCTGTAGCGCCGTCGTTCGAACCCGAGGTCGTCGAGGTCGAGGTGTCCGCGCAGGTGCGCGAGGCTGGAGAGGGTGACCACCCGGGCGCCGGGGTTCGCCCGCAGTGCGGGCATGAGCAGCCAGGTCAGCGCGGCGTGTCCGAGGTGGTTCGTGCCGAACTGCAGCTCGAAGCCGTCCGCGGTGGTGTGGTGCGGGGTGGCCATGACTCCCGCGTTGTTCATCAGCACGTCGAGCGAGTCGTCGGTGTTCGTGCGGACCTCGGCGGCGGCCCGGCGCACCGATGCGAGGTCGCCGAGGTCGAGGCGCACGAGTTCGGGGGCGGCGCCGCTCGCGACTCCCGAGACCTGTTCCAGGGCGGCGCTCCCGCGTTCGGCGTCCCGGCAGCCGAGCAGCACGCGCGCGCCCTTGCTCGCCAGCACGCGCGCGCTGTGCAGTCCGAGCCCCGAGTTGGCGCCGGTGATCAGCACGGTGCGTCCGGTCTGATCGGGGATGTCGGCTTGGTTCCACGTTGCCATGCGTCATCCCTACAGGTTGCTCGGGCGGAGGTGAAAGAAACTCACGGCGCGAGTCCGCCGTGCGTCACCACTCGATGCGCCGATCGACGACCGAGTGGTGTGGAACCGCTGGTCTCGGTGATCGCGGTGGGCCGGAGTGAAGTCGGTCACCCGCCGGTGCCCGGCGCGATCCGGCTGCGAAGCCGCGGCCCCGTCCCGGACACGCGATTCGGGTCCGGAACGGGGCCGCGGCTTCCGGAATCAGCGTGATTCCGCCGCGACGAGCTCGGCGATCTGAACCGTGTTGAGCGCGGCTCCCTTGCGGAGGTTGTCCCCCGAGCAGAACAGGGCGAGTCCGTTCTCGGTGGTCTCGTCCACCCGAATGCGTCCGACCAGGGAGACGTCCTTGCCCGCCACCTCGAGAGGGGTGGGCACGTCGGCCAGCTCGACACCGGGGGCTCCGTCGAGCAGTTCACGGGCCCGCTGCGGGTTCAACTCGCGGTTGAACCGCGCGTTGATCTGCAGCGAGTGACCGGTGAAGACGGGAACGCGTACGCAGGTTCCGGAAACCTTGAGCTCCGGGACCTCCAGGATGCGGCGGCTCTCGTTGCGGAGCTTCTGCTCCTCGTCGGTCTCCTCGGAGCCGTCGTCCACGATCGATCCGGCCATCGGCAGGACGTTGTAGGCGATCGGCCGCACGTACTTGTTCGGTGCCGGGAATTCCACGGCGGATCCGTCGTGGGTGAGCTTGGTGGCGTTGTCGGCCACCTTGCGGACCTGCTCGTCGAGTTCCTGCACGCCGCCGAGGCCACTGCCCGAAACCGCCTGGTAGCTGGCGACGACGAGGCTGGTCAGTTCAGCTTCCGCGTGCAGCGGGCGCAGCACCGGCATCGCGGCCATGGTGGTGCAGTTCGGATTGGCGATGATCCCCTTGGGACGCTCGCTGATCGCGTGCGGGTTGACCTCCGAGACGACCAGCGGCACGTCGGGATCGCGTCGCCAGGCCGACGAGTTGTCGATGACCACGGCCCCGGCCTCGGCAACGCGCGGAGCGAGCTCGCGGGAGGTCGTCCCGCCCGCGGAGAACAGCACGATGTCCAGACCGGAGTAGTCCGCGGTGGCCGCGTCCTCGATCGTGACGTCCTTGCCCTGCCAGGACACGGTGCGGCCTGCGGAGCGTGCGGAGGCGAAGAGCCGCAGCTCATCCGCCGGGAACTGGCGTTCGGCCAGGATCTCCCGCATCACGCCGCCTACTTGGCCGGTGGCTCCGACGATGCCGATCTTCATTGGTTTCCCTCTCCCAGAACTATGGTCCGTCGCGGGGCCCGTCGCGGACGGATCCGGATTCGTGGCCGGTAACGCAACCGTACGTCGCCCGCAGGTGGTGAGCTGGGGCAGGCTTCGGTGCCGCGGTGTTCAACCGCGTGCCGGCTGACCGGTGGACCCCGTGCCAGGATGCCTGCCGTCCGTCTCGTGGCACCACTGCGCACGGGCGAAAGCTCACTTGCTGGGAATGAGTTTGCGCAGCTGGTCGAGGCGGCCCGTGCGGTGGGAGTTCGATTCGTTGGCAGGCGAGACCTGCAGCAGGCGCCGGAATGCCGCGCCGACCCGGGTGATCTCCTCGGTGGATTCGTGGTGTTCGACGAGCCCCGCGGCGAGTGCGAGCAGTCGCTGTTCGCGTTCCAGCGCGTCGTGGAGGGGGGACGACGGTGCGGCTGCGTGGTGATCGAGCACCTCGCGCAGCGACGGGTTCTCGGACGCGGTCCGGCGCCATGCCGTGGTCACCGCCTGTACGCGATCACCGTGCGGTTCGGTTTCGGCGTCCGAGAGCGCGACGCCGATGCGGCCGGTCAACAGTTGGGTCCACTTGTGGTGCAGCGCGCCCAGCAGTTCGGCCGAATCGGAGAAGACCTGACGAACCGGAGCCGGGGTCTCGGCTGTCAGCGCGTCCGCACCGTTCTCGCGGGCGTGGTCGAGCGCGGCCTGAATCGCGTTTTGCCGCTGGTAGAAGTCGTTCCAAGTCATGGTTCCTCCAGACCGGATCGGTGGCGTACCTCTGGTGTGCGGCATACCGGGAGTATGTTCAGCCTCAACGTAGCATGCGCGTGTTTCCTCAGTATTGACAAAAGGGTGTGAGTGTGGTGACAACTCGGCCGCGACGGCTGGACTACTCGGACAGCACGCGCCAGGCGCTCGTGGACTCGGCTGTTGAACTGTTCACCGAGCGCGGGTACGGCGCGACCTCGCTGGATGAGGTCGCACGGCGGGCGCGGGTCACCAAGGGTGCGCTCTACCACCACTTCGCCGGCAAGAAGGCGCTGTTCGAGGCGGCCTACGACGCGCTCGAGGCCAGCGTTGCGGCCCGGCTGGCCGCGAGCGGAGCGGAGACCGCAGATCGGTGGGAGTCCACCCGTGCGAGGCTGCGGGCGTTCCTCGAAGTGTGCCTGGAAGCCGAATACCAGCGGATCGTCGTCCATGAAGGTCCGGTTGTCCTGGGAGGGGAGCGGAACTCCGAGGAGCGGTTCACCTTCGGCATGGTGCGGGAAGCGGTCACCGATCTGGTCGAGTCGGGTGAGGTCGAACCGCTGCCGGTGGACTCGCTCACCAGGGTGGTGTTCGGTGCGTTGTCCGCCGGTGCGAGCACCATCGCGGAGTCATCGGACCCGCAGCGGACGCGAGCCGAGGTGGGGCAATGCGTCGAGCGGCTGATGGACGGACTCCGCGTGTAGCCGAATCGTGCTTTGGGTCCGCCTTTCCGCGGATCCCGCCCTGGCGGATGGGTGTCCTGCGCCACTGGTCCGCTCCCGATCTCCTACTGTCGGGGCGTGGACGAGGAATTCAAGCTCAGGGTTTTCACCGAGCCGCAGCAGGGCGCTTCGTACGACGATCTGCTGCGGGTTGCCAAAGTCGCGGAGGAAGCGGGTTACGACGCGTTCTTCCGGTCCGATCACTACTTGAAGATGGGGTCCGTGTCCGGGGAGCCGGGCCCCACGGACGCGTGGTTGACCCTGGCCGGATTGGCCAGGGAAACCACCCGGCTGCGGTTGGGAACGCTCATGACGGCGGGCACCTTCCGCCTGCCGGGGCCACTGGCGATCTCGGTCGCGCAAGTGGACCAGATGTCCGGTGGTCGCGTGGAGTTCGGTCTCGGCAGTGGTTGGTACGAGCGGGAGCACGATGCCTACGGCATTCCGTTCCCGGCGCTGAAGGAGCGGTTCGACCGCTACACCGAACAGCTCGAGATCATCACCGGCCTGTGGGGCACGCCCATGGGTGAGAGCTTCCGGTTCGACGGCGAGTACTACCGGTTGGCGGACTCCCCGGCGATGCCGAAGCCGGTTCAGCGCCCGCGTCCGCCCGTGCTGATCGGGGGCGGAGGCAAGAAGCGGACTCCTGCGCTGGCCGCGCGCTTCGCCGACGAGTTCAACCTGCCGTTCGTCGATCTCGACACGGCGGTCGCCCAATATGGGCGTGTGGACGCGGCGTGCGCGGAGATCGGACGGGATCCTGGTGCGATCGCCCGGTCGTGCGCACTCGTGCTGTGCGTGGGTACCGACGAGGCCGAGATCGCGCGGCGGGCCGATGCCATCGGCCGTGACGTGGAGGAGCTGCGCGCCAACGGCCTGGCCGGAACGCCGTCGGAGGTCGTCGACAAGATCGGAACCTGGCGGGAGCGAGCCGGTGTGACCCGGATCTACCTGCAGGTGTTGGATCTCGACGACGTCGACCAGCTCCACCTGGTGGCCTCGGAGGTCGCGCCCCAGCTGTGATGGCGGCACGACCGTACGGCGCACTCCTCTCCTGTTTCGTTGCGGCCGTTCCGCCGCAACCGAACAGGGGAGGAATGCGCGCGGTTCGTCAGCGCAGCGTCGGGTCCAGGGACAGCGTCATACCCGCTGCGGCCGGTTCGGTACGCGGGATGTCCCGTTCGCTCACCGGCAACGTGCCCTCGAGCGCATCCAGCACGCCCTGCCGGACCAGTGGGAACGCCTCGTCCACCGAGATGTTCCTGCCGACCTCCGCGGAAAGCGAGGTCACTCCGGCGTCCTTGATACCGCACGGCACGATCCGCCCGAACTGGGACAGATCGGCGTTGCAGTTGATCTCCAGGCCGTGCATGGTCACGCCGCGCTGCACCCGGATGCCGATCGCGGCGATCTTGCGTTCCGGGCGGCTCGACGTCGCGGCCAACCAGACCCCGCTGCGCCCTTCGACGCGGCCGGTCTCCAAGCCGTACTGATCGCACACCCAGATCAACGCCTGCTCGAGGCGCCGCACGTAATCCACGACGTCGATCGGATCAGCCAACTGCACGATCGGGTAGCCCACGATCTGGCCAGGACCGTGCCAGGTGATCTTCCCGCCTCGGTCGACGTCGATGACCGGCGTTCCGTCCTGCGGCCGGTCCTCGGGGGAGGTGCGTTTGCCCGCGGTGTAGACCGAGGGATGCTCCAGCAGCAGCAGCGTGTCCCTGCCCGTGGAGTCGGTGCGTTCGGCAGCGACTTCCCGTTGCACGTCCCATGCGGAGAGGTAGTCGATCGTTCCCAGCTCGCGCACCTCGACCGGTTCGGTGGAGGTGCGGCACGAAATGTCGGCGTGGCTCACGGGCTCAGGCTACGCCCGGAGCTGTTCAGGAAGGTATGGCGGTGGCCAGCGCCGTACGCACGGTCGGATGTTGGAAGGTGAAGCCGTGCTTCTCCAGCACCGTCGGGCAGACGCGCTGACTGGCCAGCACTCCTTCGTCGGCGAACTCGCCGAGCGCCGCACGCAGCACGAAACCAGGCACGATCCAGGGCGCCGGGCGCCCGATCGCCTCACTGAGTGCACTGGTGAACTCGGAGTTGGTCACCGGTGCCGGTCCCGAGAGGTTCAACGGGCCGGACACGTCCGGTTCGTGCAGCGCGAAGCAGATGGCGCTGATCTCGTCGTCCAGCGAAATCCACGGCATGTACTGGCGCCCGTCACCGAGGCGCCCTCCGAGCATCATCGCGAACAAGGGTTTGAGCTGGCCAAGTAGCCCGCCCGACGGGGACAGCACCAAGCCGGTGCGCAGTAGTACGGCACGCACACCTGCCTCGGACGCCGGACGGGTGGCGTCCTCCCAATCGCGGCACAGGTCGGCGAGGAATCCCGAACCAGGCGGTGTCGATTCGATGAGCGCGGTCTCGCCGCGATCGCCGTAGTACCCCGTGGCCGACGCATTGATCAACGTGCCCACGCCGTGTTCCGCGGCGGCCCGGGCGAGCAGCGCGGTGGGCTCGATGCGTGAGCGCCGCAGGACGGCCTTGCGTTCGGGATTCCACCGCTTGTCCCCGACGCCCGCCCCGCAGAGGTTGATCACCGCATCGGCGCCGCGCAGGGCGTCCTCGTCGATGTGTCCTTCGACGGGCGACCAACCGCGTTCGTCAGGAGCCTGCGGGGTACGACGCACGAGCCGAAGTACCTCGTGGTCGGCCTGCCGCAGAGCGGGAATCAGGCTGGTGCCGATCAAACCGGTCGAACCGGCCACTACGACGCGCATACCCCGATACTCCCGCAACGATCTTTCTCGCGCGACAGAGTCCCCCCGATCAAGGCCGCACCGAGCGAAAACGGACCGCCCACCCGCAGGTGGACGGTCCGTTCTCGCTCGTTGACCGCTCGTCAGATCCCGAGGTCGGCTTCGAACGCCCCTTCTTCCAACCGCTGCTTGAGCGTGTTGAGGAAGCGGGCCGCGTCGGCGCCGTCGACCAGCCGGTGATCGTAGGACAGTGCGAGGAAGGCCATCGAGCGGATGGCGATCGTGTCCCCGTCGGTCTCGTCGGACACGACGACCGGACGCTTGACCACGCTGCCGGTGCCCAGCATGCCCACCTGCGGCGGGTTCAGGATGGGCGTGTCGAACAGCGCCCCCCGACTGCCGGTGTTGGTCAGGGTGAAAGTGCCACCGCTGAGCTCGTCCGGCTTGATCTTGTTGTTGCGGGTGCGCTCGGCCAGGTCCGCGATCTTGCGGGCGAGTCCGCCGAGGTTGAGGTCACCGGCGTCGTGGATGACCGGGGAGACCAGTCCGCGAGGGGTGTCCACCGCGATGCTGAGGTGCTCGGCACCGTGGTAGGTGATCTCCTTGGACTCCTCGTTGATCGAGGCGTTCAGCTTCGGGTGCAGCTTCAGCGCCTCGGCGGCGGCCTTGGCGAAGAACGGCAGGAACGACAGCTTGACGCCCTCCGCTGCCTCGAAGTTCTGCTTCGCGCGGTCCCGCAGCTTGGCGATCTTGGAGACGTCGACCTCGATCACGGTGGTCAACTGGGCCGCGGTCTGCAGGGATTCGACCATCCGCCGGGCCAGCAGCTGGCGGAGCCGCGACATCGGCTGTGTCGTGCCACGCAGTGCCTGGTCCTCCTCGGAGGCCGCGTGCGTGGGAGCCGAGCTCGGCTTCGCGGGTGCGGGAGCCGACGACTGGGCAGCCGACGACTGGGCAGCAGGAGCCTGCTGCTTGTTGTCGATCGCGGCCTGCACATCCTGCTTCCGGATGCGGCCACCGACACCGCTGCCGGTGATCGAGGAGAGGTCCACGCCGTGCTGGTTGGCGAGCTTGCGCACCAGCGGCGTCACGTACGGCGTGCTGCCCGAGGGCGCTTCCGCCGCTGCGGTCTGACCGCTCTGCTGGGCCTGCTGGGCAGACTGGGCGGGCTGGGCAGACTGGGCCGGCTGGGCAGGGGCGGCCGCTTGCGCGGGCTGTTCCTGCTGTGGCGGCTGGGCAGGCTTTTCGGGTTCGGGCGCTGCCTGCTGTGCCGGCTGGGCCTGCTGGGCCTGCTGTGTCGGCTGGGCCGGAGCAGCACCCTTCTCGCCGACCACGGCCAGCTTCGCGCCGACCTCGACGGTGTCGTCCTCCTCGGCGCTGATCGCCAGCACCGTGCCGGCAACCGGTGAGGGGATCTCGGTGTCGACCTTGTCGGTCGAGACCTCCAGCAGGGGTTCGTCGACCTCGACGGTGTCGCCGACCTGCTTGAGCCACCGGGTGATCGTGCCCTCGCTGACGCTCTCTCCCAGCGCGGGCATCTCGACGTCGTTGCCCTCCGCGGATCCGGTGGAGGCCTGTGGTGCGGCGGGCTGTTCCTGCTGTGCCGGCTGTTCCTGCTGTGTCGGCTGGGCGGCGGGCTCCGGCTCGGCGGCCTGCTCGGCAGGCGCGGACTGACCGGAATCGCCCGAACCCTCCGAGCTGTCACCGATCAGGGCGAGCTCGCCGCCGATCTCCACGGTGTCGTCTTCCTGCGCGACGATGCTCTGCAGTACTCCGGCGGCCGGTGAGGGGATCTCGGTGTCGACCTTGTCGGTCGAGACCTCCAGCAGGGGTTCGTCGACCTCGACGGTGTCGCCGACCTGCTTGAGCCACCGGGTGATCGTGCCCTCGCTGACGCTCTCGCCGAGTGCCGGCATCTGGACGGAGAAGGCCATCTGTTGCTGACTCCTCGTTGTGTGGCGGGGTGTGTGCTCAGGTACCGGTTCAGCCGTGCACGTGCAGTGGCTTGCCGGCCAGGGCCAGATGGGCCTCGCCGAGAGCTTCGGTCTGAGTGGGGTGTGCGTGCACCAGCGGGGCCACGTCTTCGGGCAGGGCTTCCCAGTTGTAGATCAGCTGGGCTTCGCCGATCAGCTCGCCGACCCGGTCACCGACCAGGTGCAGGCCGACCACGGGGCCGTCCTTGGCGCGGACGAGCTTCACGGCGCCTGCGGTCTTGAGGATCTGGCTCTTGCCGTTGCCCGACAGGTCGTAGGTGAAGGTTTCGACCGAGCCGTGCTGTTCCTTGGCGGCGGCTTCGGTGAGGCCGACCGAGGCGACCTCGGGGTGCGAGTAGGTGACGCTGGGAATGCCGGCTTCGTCGATGGCCTGCGGGTTCAGTCCCGCGATCTCCTCGGCGATGAACACGCCCTGCTGGAAGCCCCGGTGCGCCAGCTGGAGGCCGGGCACGATGTCGCCGACCGCGTAGACGCCGGGAAGGCTGGTACGCAGCCGCTCGTCGGTGGTGACGAACCCGCGCTCCATGTTGACGCCGGCTTCCTCGTAGCCGTGGCCCGCCGTGTTCGGCCCGCGGCCGACCGCGACCAGCAGCAGGTCGGCGTCGAGTTGGTCACCGTTCTCCAGGCTCACGTTGACGCCCGAATCGGTCTGCTCGGCCCCGGTGAACTTGACGCCGGTCTTGAACTTGATGCCACGCTTGCGGAACGCCCGCTCCAGCTGCTTGGAAGCGAACTCGTCCTCGTTCGGCACCAGGTGGGGCAGCGCCTCGACCACGGTCACCTCGGCGCCGAAGGAACGCCAGACGCTGGCGAACTCCACGCCGATGACGCCGCCGCCCAGCACGACGACCTTGTCCGGAACGAAGTCGAGGTTCAGGGCTTCTTCGCTGGCGATGACCCGGCCGCCGAGTTCCAGGCCGGGAAGCGACTTGGAGTAGGAACCGGTCGCCAGGACGACGTTCTTGCCCGTATAGCGGGTTCCGTCGACCTCGACAGTGTTGGCGTCGACGAGCGAGCCCGCACCCTCGACCATGGTCACCTTGTGGGCCTTGGCCAGTCCTTGCAGTCCCTTGTGGAGCTTGCCGACGATGCCGTCCTTGTAGGAGTTCACCCCGGCGATGTCGATACCCTCGAGGGAGGTCTTGACGCCGAACTGGTCACCGTCGCGCGCGGAGTCCGCGACCTCGGCGGCGTGCAGCAGGGCCTTGGTGGGAATGCACCCTCGGTGCAAGCAGGTCCCACCGAGCTTGTCCTTTTCGATAAGGACGACGGACAGGCCGAGCTCGGCCGCGCGGAAAGCGCAGGCATAGCCGCCCGAACCGCCGCCGAGAATGACCAGATCGGCGGACGTGTCGGTCACTTCGCACTCCTCGACAGGCATTTGTTTGTATCGCTGTTGGGTGCCACGACCAGTGGTCAGGACACGTTGGCCATCTTGTCACCACTTGATGCGTGGACGCGATGTGGGCCGCGTCTACCTCCCCGCGAAACGACGGAGATCACACCGGATGGCCTTCCGTGCGCGAAGGGCGATAAGACCGAATTTTCACATGACGCGTTCGAGTGGTGGCATCATCGACCGGAGGGGACGGAGGTGAAGGCCCGTGGGTCTGTTCGACCGGCTGCGCAGGCGTCGTCGCTCGTCGGGGCTGCGCAAGCCCAGCTCGCAAGACCTGGAACATCTGCGCACGTGGGCTGCGCAGCGACGGGGCGTGGAGGCCTTCGTGGAGCCGCGCACGGCGGTCACCGAGACCACGGTGGTGCTCGTGGCCCACGACGGCGAGTGGACCAGGCGGCGCATCGACGGGCCGCAGGCGGCCCACCGGTTCGCCCGTGGACTCGAAATGCCCTGCTACGAGGTCGCCAAGGTGGGGTATCCGCAGCGCATGCGCGATTACCAGGCCAGGCAGCGCGTACTGCGAAAGCGAAAGTACCGCGAGGACCTCGAACGCTGAGGACGGTCGCCGAGGGACGGTCGCCGAGGGACGGTCGCGGTTGTGGCCGGACGGCGGGAACGAGACGCGTCGCTCTGCCGCCGTTCGACGACTCGATTCGATTCAGTTCGCCACCCGGATGGTGGGCGCGTTGAGTACCGGGAAGTTCACCGAACCGGACACGTAGCAGAGTTGGTGCGCCCGCTCGTGCAGTGCCTCGGCGACATCGACGCTCGCGTGGTCGGCCACCGTCACCTCGGGGCGTAGCACCACCTCCACGAACTGGCCCGAGCCGTCCGGGTTCTCCGCGAGGGTGCCCGTGGGGCGGTCGTGGTAGCCGATCACCACCAGGCCGCAGTCGGCCGCCAAGTGCAGGTACCAGAGCATGTGGCACTGGGACAGCGACGCGATGAGCAGCTCTTCGGGGTTGTAGCGGTCGGCCTCGCCGCGGAAGATCGGATCGGCGGAGGCGTCGATGGTGTCCTTGCCGGTCGCGCGGACCTCGTGGGTGCGCTCGTAGCTGCGATAGCTGGTCGTGCCCTGTCCCGTGTTACCTGTCCACACCACGTCCACCTGGTACCCGTGGCGCGCCGCGTCCGGAGAGATCGACTCGGGCGGACCCTGCTGATTCGGATCGGTCACCCCGGCATGGTGGCATCCCGTCCCGGCGCCGTGGTGATCCTTTCGAGTTACGGATCACACACGGCACCGCGACGGAGCAACTGCCGGGTCTCAGCCCCGTTCGGCGATGTCGGCCAACACCGCGGCGATGGTGCGGACCGGTACGCCGGTACCTCCCTTGGACGTGTATCCCCACGGGGAGTTCGAGTTGTAGGCGGGCCCAGCGATGTCGATGTGCGTCCACGGGACGTCCGCGCCGACGAACTCCTTCAGGAACAGCGCCGCGGAGAGCATGCCGCCCCAGCGGTGTCCGGTGATGTTGGCCAGGTCCGCGAGCTTGGAGTCCAGATCGCCGCGCAGCTCCTCGGGCATCGGCATCGGCCACGCGCCCTCACCGACGGCTTGCGACAGGTCGGCGACCCGGTCGCGGAACTCGTCGCTGCCCATCACTGCGGGAGTGCGCTTGCCCAGCGCCACGACCTGCGCACCGGTCAGCGTCGCGGTATCCACGAGGTAGTCGGGCTCGTCCTCGCAAGCCCGGGTGATCGCGTCGGCGAGGATCAGCCGGCCTTCTGCGTCGGTGTTGAGCACCTCGACCGTCTTGCCGCTGTACATGGTCAGCACGTCGCCGGGGCGATAGGCCGAACCCGACGGCATGTTCTCGGCCATCGGCACGGTCGCGATGATCTCCAGCGGGTAGTTGAGCTTGCTCGCGAGCACCATCGTGGCCACGATCGCGGCCGCCCCGGACATGTCCGAGGTCATCTCTTCCATGTTCGCGCCGGGCTTGATCGAGATGCCGCCGGTGTCGAAGGTGATGCCCTTGCCCACGAGAGCGACCTTCTTGGAGTTCTTCGGCCCCTTGTGCCGCAGCCGCACCAGGCGCGGTGGCCGGGACGAGCCCGCCCCGACGCCGAGGATGCCGCCGAAGCCCTGCTTGCGCAGCGCGCCTTCGTCGAGCACCTCGACTTCCAGCCCGGCCGAGCGGCCCAGCTCGCTCGCGCGCTCGGCGAAGGAAGCGGGGAAGAGATCGTTCGGCGGAGTGTTGATCAGATCGCGGGCGGTGTTGACCGCCTCACCGATGGCGGTGGCGCCCTTCAAGGTGGCCTTGTTGGCGTCCTGTTTGGCGGCCCCTTCGGTGACGACGAGGTCGATCTTGGCCACCGGCGAGTCGCCGGGTTTGGACTTGTACTGCTGGAAGGCGTAGGACCCCATGATGCTGCCCTGCACGACTGCCGAGATGTCCAGCACGGACAGCGTCGTGGCAGCGTGCGAGACCCCGGTGAGGGCTCGTGCCGCGGCACCGGAGGCCCGACGGATCGCCTCGGTGTTGAGCCCGCCGTCGGCGTTGGGCTTGCCGAGGCCGACCGCGAGCACGACATCGGCGCGGATGTCGCCGCCCGTGGGCATCTTGACGATCTCGTCGGCTTTGCCCGTCGCGCCCAGCGACTCCAGCACCTTGAGGAGATCACCGCTGAAGGCGGCGGCAAGACCTTCCGCTCCGGTGGCGAGTTCGGGACCGTCCGAACCCTGCACGGTGCCGACGACGAGTGTGTCGACGGTCAGCTTGGCTGCCGAGGTGTCGGTGAGGGCCAGTTTCGGTGTTGTCACGTGCCTATCCTCCGGGGCCGTACTGGTTGTCCGTCGATGAGACCGCGCAGCTGGTGCGCGTTTCGTCTTCGCACTGTAGAACGCACGGCCCGCGAAGAGGCGCTCAGGCGTCACTCGCCGCCTGTCGCCGTCGTCTTCGGGCGGGATTGTTCGAACCCGGCGGCATCGGGCGGATGTGGCTCTAGAATGATGTCCGGTCGCCTGCGGCCGGGCACGAACAGACCGACAGGTGGCCGCCGGCGAAGCAAACATTCCAAGGGTGGTCGTGTGACGGAGCACGTCAAGGAGCAGGTCGGCTCGCGAGCGGAGCGCTCCCGGCTACGGTCCGGTTCCGTGGCGGCCCCGATCGCGCTCAGCGGAATGCTCGGTGCCGGGCTGTTCATGGGGCCGGCACCGGCCTCCTCGGCGGCGGGCTGGCTGTTGCTGGCGGGGCTCCCGATCGCGGCGATCACGGCCGTGTGCTCGGCGCTGGTGCTCGCGCACCAGTCCGCGGTGTACCGGGGTACCGGACCCGCGTATGCCTGCATCCGTGCCCGGATGGGAGTCGTGCCCGCCCGAATGGGCGCGAGCGCCGAAATCGTGGGCAGGGTCGCCGCGATGGCGGCCGTCGCCGAGACGGCGGCCACCTACCTGCTGCCGCGTTCCACCCAGGGCGTGGCCGCCGCGGCGATCCTACTGGTCGTGCTGGCGGCGACCGCCGGAATGCGGAACGTCGGCGCGGGCAGCTGGGGATGGGCCGTGTTCTCGTTGGGGACGGCGCTTGCGGTGGTGGTGGTGTGCTTCGCGATCGAACCGGCCACCGCGCCCGACCACGCGCACCCGCACGGTGACAACGCGGTCGGGATCACCGGCGCCGCCGGGGTGCTCTGCTTCACGTTCCTCGGTCTCGACCGTCTGATCGCGCCCGGCCGCGAGCGCGATCGCTTCGACTGGCGCTCAATGCGCCGCAGCGTGATCACCTCGGTGCTGGTCACGACTTTGATGTTGGCCTTGGTCGGCGGGGCGCTGCTGTATCAGCTCGGCCCCCATCGGCTCGCGCTCTCGCCGGCTCCGGTGTTCGACGTGCTCGGCGCGGCAGCGGCCGGTGACCTTCGGGGGCCGATCGGGGCAGCGATCGCGGTGACGATGATTCCGGTCCTGCTCGGTGTCCTGGAATCGGTCCGGTCCACCGGGTTGGCGCTCGTGTTCGACAGGGAGCTGCCCGCGGTGCTCGGTCGAACCGGGCCGAACGGGACGCCGTACCTGCTGGACGTGCTGACGGGTGTGATGGCAGTGGTCGTGGTGCTGGTGACCGGGCCGGTGGAGGCACTGACCGTGGCGGTGTGCTGCCTGCTCGTGCACCAGGCGTTCGCGAGCGCGGCGGGCAGGGTATTGCTGGCGGACGGCCGCAAATGGGCGATGCGGGCGGCGTGCCTCGGAATGGGACTGTCCGTGGTGCTGGCCATGAGCATGCCCATCGCTGCGATGCTCACGACCGCAGCGGCGTTACTGCTGGGTCCGTTGTGCGCAGGCGCTTACTCTCGACGGTGGAGTTGATGCGAATGCATGACGCGAGTGCCGTTGTCCAGGAGCGATCGTGGTGGTTGCCGGGCGCGGAGGTGTTGTACCGCTTTTGGCGGCTCGACGGTTCGCTCGGTTCCGTGCACCCGGCGCGCGTCGCCGCAGACGACGAGGACCAGTTGCTGTGCTGGGTGCTGCCGGGTACGCCGATCCGGATCACCACCTCCCCGGACGGCCATGATCGGCGTCGGATCCCGTTGGACGAGCGATTCAGCGGCGTTCGGGTTCCCGCGCGCTCCGTGTGGCGCGAGACGTCGACGCTGCGCCTCGTCTACCCCGAGCGCTGGTCGTCGGTGTGGTGGTTCTTCGAACCCGACGGCACGTTTCGCAATTGGTACGTCAACCTCGAGATCCCGTTGGGGCGGGACGATCGGGGCGTGGACCGGGTCGACGGGGTACTCGACGTCGAGGTGTTTCCTGGCGGGCGCTGGGTGTGGAAGGACGAGGACGAGTTGGAGGCCGCGCTCGCCGCCGGCCGGTTCAATGAGGTGCACCTGTCGCGACTGAGGGCCGAGGGCGAGCGCATGATCGAGCTGGCCGAGAGGGGCACGTTCCCGTTCGACGGCACCTACTGCGACGCGCGTCCGGACCCGTCGTGGTCGCTGCCTCAGCTGCCGGTGGGACTGCTCCACTGATTCATCCGGCAGTGTGAACACGGGGTCCGGACAGGCGACCGGCGCCTGCTCGGTCAGAGGGCGAGGAAGAACAGCACGCCCGCGAGCGCGGCCAGGGCCGCGATACCGCCGACGGAGCTTCCACGCAGGTCCTTGGGGAAGAAGGTCTGGTGCTTGTTGTACCACCAGTACGCCCACCAACCGGCACCACCTGCGCCGAGCAGCGCCCCGAAAACGTCCAGCCACGCGTAGCCGAAGAACACCAGCAACCCGCCGCCGAGCGGCATCAAGGCGGCCAGTACCGCGGCAAGCACATCCTGCGAGACCGTGGTCGGTCCCGTCTTGGCGGGCGCGTTCTGGGGTTGGGTCATGGGAACATCATAGAAGCTCCGCCCGGTGGGATCGACAAGAACGCACTCTGCGACCGGAACCGGTCCGGACGCGGCCGAAACCTCGTGCGGAAATCCTGTTCGGACCGCTCGCAGTCCGGTCGGTTCTCAAGAGCACGGGATCTCGGTGCGAAAGAGATTGTTGGACAAGGCCCAGAAACTAGGAGGGCAAAGGAACTGGACTCGGGTTTCCACTGCTCGAAGGCGCGCGATACGGTACGAACATGAGCGAGGAACTGTCCTTTTCCCGGGTCCCCCATCAGCAGTCCGCGAGTGAGCAACAGCGGAGCGAAGTACTGGCGAATCCGGGTTTCGGGCAGCATTTCACCGACCACATGGTGACGATCAAGTGGGACGTCGACCGCGGTTGGCACGATGCGCGCGTGGAGCCCTACCGCTCCCTCGAGTTCGATCCGGCTTCGACGGTGCTGCACTACGGCCAAGCCATCTTCGAGGGCCTGAAGGCCTACCACCAGCCCGACGGTTCGATCGCCGCGTTCCGCCCGGACGAGAACGCCCGGCGCTTCCAGCGTTCGGCCAAGCGGATCGCCATGCCGGAACTACCGGAAGCGGACTTCGTGCGGTCGTTGCGGGAGATCGTCGAGGCCGACAAGCGGTGGGTGCCCGCGACGGGGGAGAGCTCGCTCTACCTCCGACCGTTCATGATTTCCACCGAGACGAGCCTGGGCGTCAACCGCCCGGCCAACTCGTACCTGTACTCGGTGATCGCCTCACCCGCCGGCTCGTACTTCGCGGGCGGGGTCAAGCCGGTGACCGTGTGGCTGGGCCACGAGTACGTGCGCGCCGCACCGGGCGGCACCGGTGCCGCGAAGTTCGCGG
This sequence comes from Parasphingorhabdus pacifica, assembly GCF_054779195.1. Taxonomy (NCBI): domain Bacteria; kingdom Pseudomonadati; phylum Pseudomonadota; class Alphaproteobacteria; order Sphingomonadales; family Sphingorhabdaceae; genus Parasphingorhabdus; species Parasphingorhabdus pacifica. Next base: position 331,587 of record NZ_BAAGYS010000004.1, on the reverse strand, counting down.
GAAACTACGCCGCGTCGTTCGCGGCACAGGCGCAGGCGGTGGAGCAGGGCTGCGACCAGGTCGTCTGGCTCGACGCGGTCGAACGGCGGGTCGTCGAGGAAATGGGTGGCATGAACCTGTTCTTCGTCTTCGGGTCCGGTGAGAACGCCCGCCTGGTGACTCCCGAGCTGAGCGGGAGCCTGCTGCCTGGCATCACCCGGTCGTCGCTGCTGCAGCTGGGCGCGGATCTCGGAATGCACGTCGAGGAGCGCCGGATCACCACCGACGAGTGGGAGAAGAAGGCCAACTCGGGCGAACTCACCGAGGTCTTCGCGTGCGGCACTGCCGCGGTGATCACCCCGGTCGGCCACGTCAAGCACCACGAGGGCGAGTTCACCGTCGCCGACGGGAAGCCGGGCGAGGTGACCATGCGACTGCGCGAACAGCTGACCGGCATCCAGTATGGAACCGCTGCGGACCCGCACGGTTGGATGACCGCACTGGCGTGACTCCGGAAGGCGCAGCGCACCGCCGATGCCGAGTCTGGCGGTGCGCTGCGCACCGGTCGTCGGAAACGGCGCCTGCTGAGCCGGATCCCCCCGGGTGAGCGCGGTCGCCGGGAACCGAGTGCCGTGCGCGAGCGGGGCGGCCGTCGTTCCACTCGGAAAGGGTGCGTCCCGTGATGAACGGTGGACGTTCCGCCGGGTGCCCGGACCGTGCTCAGCTCGTCGCGCACACGGCGAGGACGATCGTCGTGGTGAGTTCGGACCCCGCCCCGAGCACGTCCCCGGTGATCCCGCCGAACCGGCGCCGAACATGCCGGGTGATCATCCACAGCACGAGACCCGCCAGCGCGACCGACAACGGTCCCAGCCACCACGAATCGTGCAGCGCGAACGCGCCGAGCGCCAGCAGGCCCGCCCACCACAGCGCGACCACCGGCATCCGCTGCGAGCCCGCCACCAGCACGCCCATCCCCTCGGGGCGCGCGGCCGGCATCGACGGGCGGCAGCACAGCACGAACGCGGCCCGTCCGGCGGCGCACGCCAGTACCACCGCGACCCACTGATCGTTCGAGGCCAGCGCGGCCAGTGCCGTGGTCTGCGCACCGACCACCACGATCAGCGCGGCGACGGCGAACGGTCCGGTGCTTCCGTCGCGCATCACCCCCAGCGCCCGCTCGGGGGGGCCATAGCAGCCGAGTCCGTCGACGGTGTCGGCGAGCCCGTCGACGTGCATGCCGCGGGTGGCCAGCATCCACCCCGTCACCGTGACCAATCCGGCCAACAGGGGCGGCGCTCCCACCGCGGTCAGACCCCACAGGACTGCTGCGCCGAACAGCCCGATGATCGCTCCGACCAGTGGTGCGAATCCGATCGCGTGCCGACAGGTACGCGCATCGACCCGGTCGACGGGCACCGGCAGGACGCTCAACCAGGACAGCGCGAGGCGAAGCCCCTGCACGTCAGAAGGCCGAATCGGCGGTGTGTCCGGTCGCCTCGTCCGGAGTGGGGCCGCCGATGCCTGCCTCTTCGAACGTCGCCATCTCACCGAGCACCCGGACGGCCGAGGTCACGATCGGCAGCGCGGTCAGCGCCCCGCTGCCCTCACCCAGGCGCAGCTGGAGATCGAGGATCGGTTCGAGGTCGAGGTGATCGAGCACGAGCGAACCGGCCGGTTCGGCCGAGCGGTGCCCGGCCAGCCACCACTTTCGAGCACCGGGGGCGAGTTCTTCGGCCACCAGGGCGGCCGACCCGACGACGACTCCGTCGAGGATCACCGGCGTCTTGCGCACGGCGGCCTGGGCCAAGAACCCGGCCTGGGCGGCGATGTCGGCGCCCGCGGAGGTGCGCAGTAGCGCGACCGGATCATTGAGCACGCCCTTGGCCCTGCGCAAGGCATCACGGATCGCCGCTGTCTTGCGCATCCACGCGTTGTCGTCGATGCCGGTTCCCCTGCCCACGACCGCGACCGGTTCGGTGGCGGTGAGCGCCGCGATCAGAACGGCGGCCGGGGTGGTGTTGCCGATACCCATGTCGCCGCCGATGAGCAGGTCCGCGCCGGCGTCGACCTCCTCGTCGGCGACGGCACGACCGGCATTGATGGCCGCTCGTACCTGTTCGTCGGTGAGGGCGTCCTCGCGGTCGATCGATCCCGAGCCGCGACGGACCTTGCGCGAGCGGACCACAGCGGGAGTGTCGGCCTCCACGGCCATGTCCATCACCCGCACCGTGGCGCCGGCCTCGGCCGCGAGCACGTTGACGGCCGCGCCACCCGAGAGGAAGTTCTGCACCATCTGAGCGGTCACTTCGCTCGGGTAGGCTGAAACGCCGCTGTTCGCGACACCGTGGTCACCGGCGAAGATGACCACGCGGGGCCTGCTGAACGGGCGTGGTGGGCAGACGCCCTGCCTGGCCGCGACCCACACGCTCAGCTCTTCCATCCGCCCCAGCGCACCCGCGGGTTTGGTCAGATGTTCCTGCCGGGCAACCGCTTGACGCTTGGCCTGCGCGTCGGGGTTGGGCACGGCACCGAAGGTCGTCTCGGCGCCCGGCGCGGTGGTGGCCGGAGTCGACTGTTCGGTCGACGAGCCGGGCGTGGACGGATCGGGGGCGGACAAGGGTTTACCTCCGTGTTTGTTCGGGCCGTCACGTTCAGCGCAGGCGGAGCGGTACTCCGGCCACGAGCAGGGTGACGTCCTCGCAGACCTCCGCGAGCCGTGAGTTCAAGGACCCCAGCTGGTCCCGGAAGAGTCTTCCAGACCTGGTCCCGGGCACGATGCCCAGGCCGACCTCGGCGGAGACGAGAACGAGGGGTGCCGCGCAGTCCCGAGCTGCTTCGACCACGGCATCGCAGTGCCCGGCCACCGTGCGCAGGGCGGCCGGGTCACGTTCCCAGGCATCCGCGTCGTCGAGCACACCCGTGAGCCAGGTGGCCAGGTCATCCACCAGCAGCGCGGGATCAGGTGCTTCGGCGGCGCGGAGGGTCCGACAAAGCTGTTCGGGTTCTCCTGCCTCCACGGTCCGCCAGCCGTGCGGGCGGCGGGCCTCGTGGGCGGCGATCCGCTCGGTCCATTCGGCATCGCTCGGGTCGCGCCTCGAAGTGGCCACGTAGGTGACCGGTTCCGTGGCCGACACCAGGCCCTCGGCGTGGGCGGACTTGCCGGAGCGCGCGCCACCGAGCACCAGCGTCCGGCGTGTCAACGGGCGACCTCCATCCGAGCGGGTGATGCGGATGGGGACATTACCTCGGGGCCGCGCGTTCCCGCAGTGATCCAGCGCTCGTCGACGGGGGCTACGTCGGTGAACAATCGCTCAGCTTCACCGACCGTGGACGTCCGGACACGCACGAGGACGAGCGGGCGGGAGCCGTCAAGAACTAGGCTCTCGACCATGGAGTTTCGTCGTCTTGGCCACAGCGGCCTGTCCATCAGCGAAATCGCGTACGGCAACTGGCTCACCCACGGATCGCAGGTCGAGGAAGACCGGGCGAAGGAGTGCGTGCGAGCTGCGCTGGATGCCGGTATCACCACGTTCGACACGGCGGACGTCTACGCCCAGACCCGCGCCGAGTCGGTACTCGGCCGGGCCCTGTCCGATCAGCGGCGGGAGAGCCTGGAGGTCTTCACGAAGGTCTACTTCCCGACCGGTGACGGACCGAACGACCGGGGGCTCGGCCGCAAGCACATCATGGAGTCCTGCGACGCATCCCTTCGTCGGCTGGGGACGGACTACGTCGACCTCTACCAGGCGCACCGCTTCGACCCCACGGTGCCGCTGGAAGAGACGATGGGGGCCTTCGCCGACCTCGTTCGGCAGGGCAAGGCGCTTTACATCGGTGTGTCGGAGTGGACAGCGGAACAGATCACCCGCGGCGCCGAGCTGGCCAGGGAACTGTCCGTGCCGCTGATTTCGAACCAGCCGCAGTACTCGATGTTGTGGCGGGTCATCGATTCGCAGGTGGTGCCCGCCTGCGAACGGGAGGGGCTGGGCCAGATCGTGTGGTCACCGATCGCGCAGGGGGCGCTCACCGGCAAGTATCTGCCCGGCCAGCAGCCCCCGGCAGGCTCGCGCGCGACGGACGAGGCCGGCGGTTCCACGATGATCTCCCGCTGGATTCGCGACGACGTGCTCGAGCGCGTGCAGCAGCTCAAACCGATCGCGTCCGACCTCGGCCTGTCGATGGCCCAACTCGCCGTGGCATGGGTGCTGCAGAACCAGAACGTTTCGGCGGCCATCATCGGGGCTTCTCGCCCCGAGCAGGTGGTCGACAACGTGGGTGCCTCGGGCGTGAAGCTCGATCAGGACGTGCTCGACTCGATCGACGAGGTGCTCGGCGACACCGTCACCTCGGACCCGCGCCACACCAGCTCGCACTGAGAGCCCGGCTGGGCGCTGAACAGGCGAAACCGGGCGGGGCGACGGCCGGACCGTCGATCCGCCCGGTGCTCAGCCGACCTTGGCGATGTCCTTGGGCGTGTAGCGGGGGCGCGGTACGCGGAGCTTGCGGATCTGCATGGCGCGGGTGAAGGCGTACCAGCCGAGGCTCAACGGCCGGTCCTTCGCTTCCGGGAACTTCGCCCGCACCTTCTTGTTGACCATGCGGCCGAGTAACGTGCCTTCCACGGCCATCGTGAGCAGCAGGATCATGCAGGCGAGCGTCGCGTACTGCTGCACGACGATGTTCTGTACGAGCGTGGTGGCGAACACCACCAGCACCAGCGGCATGAACATGCCCATCAGATGCCTGCGGGTGTCGACGATGTCGCGTACGTGGGCGCGGACGGGTCCCCGATCCCGCGGCATGAGGTAGCGGTCGTCGCCCGCCATCATCCGCTGCCTGCGCTCGGCGCTGGCCTTGCGGCGTTCGGCCTTGTTCCCGCGCGACCGTTTGATCGCTTCCCGCTGGTTCTTGGGCGGCGGTGCGATCGGTCCTCGACGCTTGCTCTCGGCCTCGCGCCGCTTCGGCGTGGGGCGCCCCTTGCCGGGAGTGCGTTCCCGGGTGTGGTTCTCAGTCGCGCTCTCGGACCGTGCGCCCCGGTCGTCGGACTCGCTGGTGGCGGTCTGCTCAGTGTTGCTGCGGCGAAGGAACCTCACACCTCCAGGGTATTCGACGCTGTTTCGGCCGCCGCACAGACCGGCATAATGGACGTCGCAACCGCAGCGGGAAGGCGTCATACCAGTTCAACGGCGAACTGTGACACCATGGATCGCGAGGGAAGACGTTCGGAGTTTGCCCTCGGGCCCGCCCGCGGGAATAGGTCGGGTAGGTGTGTTGTTCCGACGTCACGCCGAATGCCGATGAGCCAGACCTCTAGGGAGAGTCAATGACCGCCCAGGACACCACGATCGAGACCGAGGCGCCTGCCCACGGTGTCACGTTGACCGAGTCGGCGGCCACGAAGGCCAAGGGACTGTTGGATCAAGAGGGTCGCGATGACATGCACCTCCGCATCGCCGTCCAGCCGGGTGGCTGCGCGGGCCTTCGCTACCAGCTCTTCTTCGACGAGCGCAGCCTCGACGGCGATGCCCGCCGGGACTTCGAGGGACTCGGTGTCGTTGTCGACCGGATGAGCGCCCCTTACGTGGAAGGCGCCGTGATCGACTTCGTCGACACCATCGAGAAGCAGGGTTTCACGATCGACAACCCGAACGCGGGCGGCTCGTGCGCCTGCGGCGATTCCTTCCACTGACGCGCAGTCGTGGTATCAGGCCGGGTCCGCTGACGGGCCCGGCCTGGTCGTGCGTCATCGGACGTTGAGCACGCCTCCGCGCCGGTTCCGCCGTGCACAACGTCCGGGACTTCCGGTCGCGAGCACAAGCCTCCCCGTCGAAAGCCTGGCACCCCCTTCGTAAGCAGTTCGGGGGGTGATGGAAGCTCGCGTGATCCCGAGCTGCCTCCGAGCGACCGGGGACGAGGCCGCAAGTGGCTCCGGAACGCACGGGCCCGACCCGTGTGCGAGCCAGAACGAGCCCTCCGGACCAAGACCGGCTCTATCAGAGCCAGCTCTTCGAGTCAGAACAGGCGCCGGGTCAGCCCCGCCCCCGGGATACCGTCGGTCTGAGCTGGCCGGGTCAGTCTTGGTCCGAGCCGTCGCCTTCCGCGACCACCCGAACGACTTCGTCCTCGAACTCGACCCGGTCCCCGATGTTCAGCTGCCGACCGCGGCGGGTCTCGACCACATCGTTGACCAAGACCCCGCCCTCTTCGAGCATGGCTTTCGCTTCCGCGCCGTGCTCGGCGATGCCGGCCAGCTTCAACAGCTGTCCGAGGCGGATGGTCTCGTCCCGGATCTCCACGTCCTGCATCCGTCCATTGTCGTCCCCCTTGCCCGTGCCGGGTGAAGGTGGTCGCCGATGGTCCCGCGGGCTGCCCGATTCGGCGGTACCGTCGCGGAAACGGTCGAACGTTCTGCGGGAGGAGCGCGTCGTGCCCGTCGCGGTCACCGGAAGTATCGCAACCGATCACCTAATGCACTTTCCCGGCCGGTTCGCCGAACAGCTGGTGGCCGAGAACCTCGCAAGGATCTCGCTGAGCTTCTTGGTCGACGGTCTCGAGATCCGGCGGGGTGGCGCCGCTGCCAACATCGCATTCGCGATGGGAGTTCTCGGGAAGAACCCGGTGCTGATCGGTTCGGTGGGCGACGACTGGTCCGGGTACCGCTCGTGGCTCGAACGCAGTGGCGTGAACTGCGCCGGTGTGCACGTCTCGGAGGTCGCGCACACGGCGCGATTCGTGTGCACCACCGATGACGAGTTCAACCAGATCGCGTCCTTCTACGCCGGCGCCATGTCCGAGGCGCGCAACATCGAGCTCGCGCCGATCATCCGATCCACGGGTGCCGAGCTCGTGGTGATCAGCCCCAATGATCCGCAGGCCATGCTGCGGCACGCCGAGGAGTGCCGTCAGCGCGGGTACCGCTTCGCGGCCGACCCGTCCCAGCAGCTTGCGAGGCTCACGGGCGAGCAGACCCGTCAGATGGTGCAGGGCGCGGAGTTCCTGTTCACCAACGCCTACGAGTGGGAACTTCTGCTGCACAAGACGGGCTGGACGGAGCGGGACGTGTTGAGCCGGGTCGGGGCCCGGATCACCACGAACGGCGAGAGCGGTGTCGAGATCGCCGGCAAGCAAGCGGAACGAATCCGGGTGCCCGCCGTGCCCACCCGGGCGAAGGTCGACCCCACCGGGGTGGGAGACGGGTTCCGCGCGGGTTTCCTCGTCGCGGTCGACGCCGGGTTGGACTGGGAACGGGCGGCTCAACTGGGGGCGCTGCTGGCGGTCTTCGTGCTGGAGGTGACCGGTACGCAGGAGTGGTCGTTGGATCACGGGCATCCCGAGGAACGGCTCGCGGCCGCGTACGGGCCTCGGGCGGCCGAGGAGATCAGCGCGGTCTTTCCGGGACGCAGCGGGTCGAACGCCTCTGGCCGGTGACCTTCCGCGGCTCCAACGTTGATGGGACCGAGCCGCACTCATTTGGAGGGTTTCCAATGCCGGACAGGTCCGAGTCTTCAGCGATGGCGAAAGCGTTGGGTGCCCGGATGAGCGGAATGGTGCTCGGCCCCGGGGATGCTGATTTCGAGGCTGCGCGGCGAGTTTTCAACAGCGCGATCGAGACCGAGCCCGCGGTGTTGGCGCGATGCGCGAATTCGGCGGAGATCTCGACCGCGTTGAGCTTCGCGCGGGAGAACGGTCTCGATATCGCAGTGCGCAGCGGAGGCCACAGCGTGGCCGGGGCGAGCCTGGTGCAGGACGGGCTCGTGATCGACCTCCGCGCGATGAACGAGGTCTCGGTCGATCCGTCGGCGAGGACGATGACTGTCGGGGGCGGCGCGGTGTGGGCGGATGTGGATCGGGCGACTCAGCCGCACGGCTTGGCCACCACCGGCGGACGGGTGTCGTCCACCGGGGTCGCGGGGCTGACCCTGGGGGGTGGGTCGGGTTGGCTGGAGCGAAAGTTCGGGCTTGCCTGCGACAACCTGCTGTCGGTCGATGTGGTCATCGCCGACGGCACCGAAGTCACCGCGAGCGAGCTGGAGAACCCGGAGTTGTTCTGGGCGTTGCATGGTGGCGGAGGGAACTTCGGGATCGCCAGCCGAATGACCTTCCGGCTGCACGAGCTGCCCGAGTTCTCGATGGCGCTGATGCTCTGGGAGGACGAGCGGGGGCCGGTCGCGCTGCGCGGGTTCCGCGATCTCATCAAAGACGCTCCGGACGAGATCGGTGGTGCGGGGATCTCCCTGACGGCGCCACCGGAGACTTTCGTGCCGGAGAGGTTGGTCGGATCGGCGGCCTTCGCTGTTCTGGTGACCTGTGTCGGGCCCGCGCGCGACCTCCGGGAGCGGGTCGCGCCGATGCTGGCTCTGAACCCGGCGGGTTCGATAATAACGGACATTCCGTACGCGGATCTGCAGTGCATGCTCGACGATCCACCGGGTTACCGGAACTACTGGTCCGGTGAGTACCTTCGCGAGCTCTCGGACACGGCGGTCGACACGTTCTGCCTGTGTTCCGAATCCATGATCGTCCCTTCGCCGTCGCAGAACATCATCGTTCCCTGGGATGGAAAAGTGGCCCGGAGCGACGGGAAGTGGCCGATGTCGAACCGGTCGGCGCCATGGGTGGTTCACCCGTTGGGCATGTGGTCGGACCCGGCTGATGACGAGCGGGCGGTGCGCTGGGCGCGCGGTATTCGTGCCAGCATGCGTCCGTTCACCACGGGGTCCGTGTATTTGAACTTCATCGGCGATGAGGGGCAGGACCGGATCGTGGCCGGGTTCGGCGAGGAGAACTACCGCCGGCTCGCCCGGGTCAAAGCGCAGTTCGACCCGGACAACACGTTCAACCGGTGGCACAACGTGCTGCCCGCCAGGCCTGCAGGGGTTGTGGGCTGATCGGCGGAACCCTCGGCCGTAACTGATGGTGCGGTGTGTTGACCTACTCGTCAGCACACCGCACTTTTGTCGTTCTGCAAAGAGTTGCAGATATTATCGCAGCGCACTGGTGATGCGGATGGCGTATTGACTTTACGGGCGCAAGAAATTGTGATCGTGGGCACGTCCGATTGAGGAGGTATGCCATGCGATTACCTGTTCTTGCAATGGCGGCGGTGCTCGCCGGTACGGGTTTGATACCGGCCGCCGCTGCGATGCCCGGGAACGACGCTGCGATGCCCGGGAACGACGGCGCGATGCCCGGGAACGACGCTGCGATGCCCGGGAACGACGCTGCGATGCCCGGGAACGACGGCGCGATGCCCGGGAACGACGCTGCGATGCCCGGGAACGACGGCGCGCCTGCACCCGCAGGCGCGCCGGTCCAAGGGCCGATCATCCAGATGTTCCAGTGGTCGTGGGATTCGGTTGCCCGGGAGTGCACGGAATTCCTGGGCCCCAACCGGTTCGGCGCGGTCCAGGTCTCACCCCCGCAGGAACATGTCCAACTCGCCGACGAAGGTCATCCCTGGTATCAGGACTACCAGCCGGTCAGCTACGGCCTGCAGAGTCGCCGCGGCGACCGGGAGCAGTTCGCGGCAATGGTCTCGAGCTGCAACGACGCGGGCGTGGAGGTCTACGTCGACGCGGTGGTCAACCACATGAGCGGTTCCGGATCCGTTGACAGTGGACCCGGCAGCGGGGGAACCAACTACGAGAAGTACGAGTATCCCGGCTTGTACGCGGATTCCGACTTCAGCGATTGCCGCCGGGACATCACCGACTACAACGACAAGTGGGAGGTCCGGAACTGCGAACTCGTCGGTCTCGCCGACCTCGAGACCGGATCGGACAAGGTTCGCGATGCCGAGATCGCCAATCTCAACGACCTGGTCGGCATGGGGGTCTCCGGATTCCGGGTCGACGGCAGCAAGCACATGCCGCCGGAGGACATCGGCGCGATTTTCGGTGCGCTCGACACCGTGCCGGGAACGGGACAGAAACCTTACGTGTACCAGGAGGTGATCGCCGACCAGACCACGACAGGTGGGGAGTACACCGGCAACGGTGACGTCACCGAGTTCGCCTACCACGGCAACGTGAGCAACGCCTTCAAGGAAGGTTCCCTGGCGCAACTGTCCGGACTCGCCGATCAGATGCCATTGCCCGGTGACCAGGCCGTGGTGTTCGTCGACAATCACGACACCCAGCGCAGCTCTCCCACGTTGACCTACAAAGACGGCACCGCCTACGACTTGGCGGCGGCGTTCATGCTGGCGCACCCGTACGGCACCCCGAGGTTGATGTCCAGCTTCGCCTTCGACGATCCGGACGCCGGTCCGCCCGCGAGCGCGGACGGGGTCACGCAACCGGCCGCCTGCGACGACGAAGTATGGGTGTGCGAGCAGCGACGCACGATCATCGCCGGTATGGCCGGTTTCCACGCGACGGTCGCGGACGCCGGGCTGACCGACTGGTGGGACAACGGAAACGGCCAGGTCGCCTTCGGGCGGGAGGACGCCGGGTACGTGGCCATCAACCGCGAAGGCGGTGAACTCGCCAGGGAGTTCCAGACCTCGCTGGCCGCCGGTACCTATTGCGATGTGATGACCGGCGCTCCCGGTGAAACCGGGTGTAGCGGAAGAACCGTGGAGGTCGGTGCGGACGGCAAGTTCACCGCGACCGTCCCTCCGAATTCGGGGCTGGCCCTGCACACCGGAGCGCAACCCCACTGACCGCTACGAAATCGCTGACCAGTACGAACGGCGCGGGGTCCGCTGTGGCCGCGCGCCGTTCGTACGCGCCGCTACGTGTCCGGCCGGACGCGAGCAGTATCCGAACCCGCGGGTCCCTCGTTGGTAGATCGACTGGGCGGGGGGAACCGGAATGCGTACCGGACACGGTAGAGGCGGGTAGTGATGCGATCTCGTACGACTGGACGATGGAGCAGATTCGGGGCGGTGCTCGCCGCGGTCGCGGTGGCAACGGCACCGGCGGTGCGGGCGGAGGAGGCGATCGCGCAGCCCCATCGCGACATCATGTTCGTCGGCAACAACTGGGACGGCACGGTCGATCTGATAGATGGAACGTCCTTCGAGAAGTATCAGCGGATCGATGTCGTACCGGATCTGGCGGAGCGCAAGGCCGAGATGACGCCCGACGAGCACATCGCTTTCCTGGTGATCCGGGAATCCGCGGGTGAAGGCAACGACCAGCTCGTCGATGACATCGCGGTCTCACCCGACGGACGCACGATGTACGTCTCCCGGCCGAGCCTCGGCGACGTGTCGGCCTTCGACATCGGCACCGGCGAACAGCTCTGGAACACCGAAGTCTCGGGCTACCGCTCGGACCACATGGCCCTTTCGCCGGATGGCTCGCGGCTTGTCGTGTCGGCCACCACCTCCAACGAGGTCAATGCCCTCGATCCGGCGACCGGTGAGATCACCGGCGCGTTCGGTACCGGCGACTTCCCGCACGAGAACCGCTTCTCCGAAGACGGCAAGACCCTCTACAACTCGACCATCGGACGTGTGATCGCACCGGATGCGCCGGCCCTGGACGCGGGCAAGGGAGAGCGTGTGCTGACGATCGCGGATGCCGAGACGATGGAGGTTCGCGACGTCATCGATTTCGGGGTGGGCATCCGTCCGTTCCGAGTGCTGCCCGACGGCCGAACCATGTACGCGCAGCTTTCCTTTCACAACGGTTTCATCGAGTACGACCTGGCCGAGAAGCGCATCACCCGGACCGTGCACCTGCCGTTGAGCGAGGACGCCGAGCAACTGCGGCGCGATGAGTACCCGCTGGATTCCGCTCATCACGGACTGGCGTTGAACGGGGACAACACCAAGATCTGCGACGCGGGGACCATCTCCGACTACGCGGCGATCGTGTCGGTACCCGAACTGACCACCGACGAAATCGTGCCCACCGGTAAGAAGCCCTACTGGGCGGCGACGACACCGGATGGCCGGTATTGCTTCCTGTCCAACAGCGGGACCGACGACATCTCGGTCATCCCGTACGACAACCCGCGAGAAATCGCCCGCATACCGGTCGGCGATCATCCGCAGCGCGTGCGGGGGTATTCGGTGCCTTCGGAGGTGCTGCATTCCTGAGCGGACGTGCGACTCCGGTCCGTTCCCAACCGGGCCGGAGTCGCACGGGTGGGTTCAGCCCTTCACGCTGCCTGCTGAGAGTCCGCTGACCAGGAATCGCTGCACGAGGTAGAACACGATGACCGCGGGCACCGTGACGAGGACGGACGCGGCCGACAGGTGGCCCCACTCGGTGCGATTCTCCTGCACGAACATCTGGAGCCCCACGGCCAACGTCTTGGATTCGTCATTGGCCGACAGGAACGCGGAAGCGAAGGCCACCTCGCTCCACGCCACGATGAACGAGTAGAAGCCCGTCACCGCCAGTCCGGGTTTGGCCAGCGGCAGCACGAGCCGCCAGAACACGCCGAACGGGGACAGCCCGTCCACCCGCCCGGCCTCGTCGATGTCGGTGGGAACCGAGTCGAAGTACCCCTTGAGCATGTACGTGCAGAACGGGATCGCGGTACTGCAGTAGACGAGCACCAGACCGGTGGCGCTGCCTTGCAAGCCGAGTTCGAGCAGGATGCTGTACAACGGCACGATCAGTACCGCGAACGGGAACATCTGAACCACCAGGAACGACAGCAGTAGCCAGTGCCTGCCCGGGAACCGGAAGCGGCTCGCCGCGTAGGCGGTGGTGGCTGCGAGCAGCACACCGCAGAGCGTGGTGAGTGCTGCGATGAGTACCGAATTTCCGAACCAGTGCAGGAATGCGCCCTTGCGGCCCAGCAGGATGTCGACGTAGTTGTCCACACTGGATTCATTGAACAGCGTCGGGTTGGCTTCGATGGCTTTCGAGTTCGGTTTGAACGAGACGACCACGACCCACAGCACCGGGAAGACGGCGACGAGCGAAGCGAACGTCAGGGTGGCATGCAGGCCGATGCGAGCCGGGAGTGATCGGTGACTCCGGCGGCCGGCCGAAGCGGAGCGGGCCGGGCGGGATACCCGCAGCGAGGCGGCGTCGATGGACAATTCAGAGCTCCTCTCCCTGCTTGCGCATCAGCCGGCGGTAGAACGCCGCGAACACGAGCAGGACGGACAGGATCAGCACGCCGTAGGTCGAGGCGATCGCGTAGTCGCGGGTGGCTCCGGAGAAGAACCGCTCGAACGCGTAGGTGACCAGGATTCTGGTGTGCGGGTTGTTCCCGGTCATCAGGAAGATCACCGGGAACATGTTGAACGTCCAGATCACCCCGAGGAGGACGACGGTCCCCGATACCGGACGCAGCCCCGGAAGCGTCACGTTGACGAAACGCTGCCAACCGGATGCGCCGTCCATTCTGGCCGCCTCGTAGAGGTCGGGCGGAATGGACTGCAGACCACCGAGCAGCGCCACCATCATGAACGGCACGCCGAGCCAGACGTTGACGATGATCACCGAGACGAGCGCGAGATCGGACTGGCCGAGCCAGACCTGGCCGGGCAGCCCAATTGACTCGAGAGCCCAGTTGATCAGCCCGTATTCGGCGTTGAACAGGTACTTCCACGCGAATGCGCTGATGAACACGGGAACGGCCCAGGGCAGGATCAGCAGGACCCGGTAGAGGCCGCGCAGCCGCATCTCGCGGTTGAGCAGGACCGCCAGGCCGAGCCCGACCCCGTAGTGCAGGGATACGCAGGCGAAGGTCCAGATGAGGGTGCGCGCCAATGTTCCCCAGAACGCGCCGTAGGAGGCGCTTCCGGAGAGCACGTTGAAGTAGTTGGTCAGACCGACGATCGAATATTCGGCGGGCCGGTCCAGGACCGGATTGGCGATGTTGGTGTCGTTGATGTCGGTGAAGCTGTAGTACAGGCCCTGCAGCAACGGAAACACCACGAGCAACGCCAGCACGGCCACGACGGGCAGGACCATCGCGTAGACGAACCAGTACCGTCCCGCGAATGATCGAAGCCGCCGGTGCCGGCGGGTGAAGCCGGGTTCCGCTTTCGTGCTGGGCTCGTCGATGGCGATGGCCATGTGAGATCCCTCCGCCGCCGTGCGCGGCGAGCTCCGGTGGGGCGCCCGCCACGCACGGGGTGTCAGCCCGCCGTGTAGTCCGGGAGGATGGTGTCCTCGTACTTCTTCGCCGCCTTGTCGAGCGCGGCGCGCGTGCTGTCGCGACCGGCGAGGACGTCGGCATAGGCGATCTCGAGGGGTTCCATGAGTTCGTTGCCTTCGGGGATCCACGCCCGCGGATGAGTCTTTTCCAGGAGCGGTTTGAACGCCGCGACGACCGGCTCTTCCGCGACGGTGGGATCGGCGTAGGCGGATTCACGGGTGGGCAGCAAACCCAGCTTCGCGGAGATGGCGGCCTGGTTCTCGGTGCTGCTCATGCACTCGACGAACTTGGTGGACGCCTCGTCGGCGTCGGTGCCCTGTCGGACGACGTAGTTGTGACCGCCCGCCGGGGACGGTGAGCTCGGGATGGGGGCGATGCCCAGGTCGGCCGGGTCCGCGAAGGTGTCGGAGGCGAAGAAGTCCGGGGTGGCCCACGGGCCATCGATGATCATCGCGACCTCGCCCGCGTTGAAGGCGGCCTTCATGTTGTTGTACGAGTTGGTCGGGTCCAACGCCGTGCGTGCCGCTCCCGCCTCGAGCAGGTCTTTCGCGATCCCCAGCCCGCGCACGCTTTCGGGCGAGTTGAGTTCGATGGTCTCGGCCTCGGTGTCGACCAGGCCTCCGCCGTAGGTGTAGAGGAACGGCAGGGAGTAGAAGGCGTCGTTGTTGATGAACAACGCGTTCTCGCCGCCGAGCCTCGGCGCGATCCGCTTGAGTTCTTCCCACGTTTCGGGTGGGTTCACGCCGGCTTCGGCGAGCATGCGCTTGTTGTAGAAGAGCGCGAGGGTGTCGGTGACCTGGGGGATGGCGTAGGTCTTGCCGTCGTGCTTGGTCGACTTCAGTGGTGCATCGAGGTAGTCGGAGGTGTCGGTGGCCAGTGACATGTTGGAGAGGTCTTTGATCAGCCCGGCATTGGCGAGCTGGGCGACCCACCCGACGTCGGCGCGAAGCACGTCGGGCCCCTGTCCGTTCTGCGCCGCGGTCTTGTAGTTGTTCAGGGCTTGGTCGAATGTCACCCGCTCGACCTCGACCTCGTATCCTCCCGCACGTCCGCATTCCTCCGCGATCTCGGCGAAAACCGGGCTCTCGTTCGATCCGCTGGTGTCCCAGTACACGACGCGGTTCGCGTCTACCTCGGAGCCGGATCCGCATCCGGTGAGGGTCATCGCGCCCAGGAGGCCCAGGGCGGTGATGGTCACGATGGCTTTCGATCTCATGCTGACGTTCCTTTGCACTCGATGCGGCACCACTGTTGCAATTATTTGCGAAGCATTGGCCATAGATTGCATACCGCATATGTGATGCAAGTCAAGGAAAAGTTCGGTTCCGGTTGTCACGCGACGAGTGGTTGCGCCAGTTATCGTGGTTCGTCGATTGCAAATCGTTTCAAACCTGTGCAACGATGATGGCTCGTCCATCGCTACCGGGAAGGAGCCGATGCGTGGCTGGTCTGTCCGACATCGCCAGGGCGGCCGGAGTGAGCGTGTCCACCGTCAGCCGGGTGCTCAACCGACGAGCGGGCATCAAGGAGGACACCCGGCAGCGAGTTCTCGCGGTGCTCAACGACATGCCGCACACGGCGCGCGGTCCGGGCGCGTTGCGGCGCACGGGAGTGATCGGCCTGTTGGTGCCGGAGCTGTCCAACCCGGTCTTTCCGGCCTTTGCCGAAGCACTGGAAAGTCGTGCCTCCCGGTCCGGTTACGCCTCCCTGCTGTGCAACACCAGGGCGGCCATGACCGAAGAGGAATACGTCCGCATGCTCCAGGCGCGCGGCGTGGAAGGCATGATCTTCGTTTCTCCCGAGATAGCCAACATCGAGGGCACACCCGCCGGGGCGGAGGGCAAGGCGAACCGGAGCTACTACGAGGGGCTGCTCGCCGAAGGGGCGCACATGGTCTTCGTCAACGGAGGTGCCCCCGCGTTGGATGTACCGGACGTCGTCGTGGACGAGCAACTCGCCGGATACGCGGCGACGCGGCATCTGATCGAACTCGGACACACGCGGATCGGATTCGTCTCCGGTCCGGCCAGAGCGTTGCCCTCGCGGCTGAAGCGGGCGGGCTGGGCCGCCGCCCTGGAGGAGTCGGAGATCACGCCGGATCAGGAGCTCGTCGCGCACGGTCCCTTCGGGGCCGACGGTGGTGCCCAGGCGATGAGCGCGCTGCTCGGAGCCGCGCAACCGACCGCGGTGATGTGTTCCTCGGACGTCATGGCGTTGGGAGCGATGGGGGAGGTCCGTCGCCGAGGTCTCGTGGTTCCGGAGGACATCTCGGTGATCGGGTTCGACGACATTCCGCTCGCCGCCCACTGCCAGCCGTCGCTGAGTACGCTCGCCCAGCCGATCGAGGAGATGGCCAACGCCGCCGTCGACGAGCTGATTCGCCGTCTCGACCCCGACGATCCCCGAGGATCGCCCGGCAGTCACAGCCGCATGTTCCGTCCGACCCTGATCGCTCGGGAATCCACGGCGGAACCGCGCCGTGGCTGACCCCGGCGCGGCGAGTCGACTGCACGAGGCCCTCGGTCCCCCGATCGATATCCCGCCAGTGACGTTTCGCGATATCCGATAACCGCAGTCTCCGATAACCGCAGTCTCCGATAACCGCAGTCTTCGATGACCGGCAGTGTCCGACAACCGCAGTTTCAGGAGGAGTGCAGACGATGTTGGATCCGAACGGAACCTGGTGGCGCGACGCCGTGGTCTACCAGGTCTATTTGCGCAGCTTCGCCGATGGCGACGGCGACGGCGTCGGCGATCTGGTCGGCGCCCGCGACAGGCTGCCGCACCTGGTCGACCTGGGGGTGGACGCGGTGTGGCTGACACCGTTCTACCGGTCGCCGATGGCCGACGGCGGTTACGACGTTGCCGATTACCGTGACGTGGACCCGATGTTCGGCACCCTCGCCGATTTCGACGGGTTCGTCGAGCGCGCGCACGACCTGGGCATGCGGGTCCTGGTGGACATCGTGCCCAACCACACCTCCGATGCCCACGAATGGTTCACCGAAGCCCTCGCCGCCGAGGCGGGAACGCCGGCCCGTGACCGCTACCTCTTTCGGGCCGGGCGAGGGGAGCGGGGAGAACTGCCGCCGAACGACTGGGAATCGGTCTTCGGTGGCCCCGCCTGGACGCAGGTCGCCGACGGGAGCTGGTACCTGCACCTGTTCACGCCCGAACAGCCGGATCTCAACTGGCGCAACCCCGAGGTGCGCGCCGAGTTCACCAAGGTGCTGAAGTTCTGGTTGGACCGGGGCGTCGACGGTTTCCGGATCGACGTGGCCCACGGGATGATCAAGCACCCCGACCTGCCCGACGCCGAGGTCGACCAGCAGATCTCGCTGCTCGGTCGTGCGGAACTACCCTACTTCGACCAGGACGAAGTGCACGAGATCTACCGCGAATGGCGCGAGCTGCTGGACTCCTACCGAGGAGCCCGCATCGGTGTGGCCGAGGCGTGGGCGCCCACGAGCGAACGACTCGCCCGTTACGTACGGCCCGACGAGCTGCACCAGGCCTTCAACTTCGCCTTGCTGGAGCAGGACTGGTCGGCGGAGTCCTTCCGGCGAGTGGTGCGCGAGTCCGTGGCCTGCACCGCAGCGGTAGGCGCGACGACGACGTGGGTGTTGGGCAACCACGACACCACGCGGCCCACCACCCGGTACGGCGGTGGAGCGAGCGGGTTGCGTCGCGCGCGGGCCAGCGCCCTGTTCAGCTTCGCCCTGCCCGGATCGGTGTACGTCTACCAGGGCGAGGAACTGGGATTGCCGGAGGTGTCGGACCTTCCCGAAGAGGCGTTGCAAGATCCGATCTGGGAGCGCTCCGGCCATACCGAGCGGGGACGGGACGGTTGCCGTGTTCCCATCCCGTGGAGTGGTGAGCGGGCACCGTTCGGCTTCGGCCCGCCCGATTCGGAGGAGAGCTGGTTGCCGGTCCCGCAGGACTGGCGAGAGTTGTCGGTGGCAGCTCAGGAGGCGCCCGAGGACTCGGTGCTGCGGACCTACCAGGCCGCGCTCGCGTTGCGGCGCGAGCACCCGGCGCTGGGAGACGGCGAGCTCACCTGGGTGGATTCAGCCGAGGACACGCTGGTGTTCCGCCGCACCCCCGGGTTTCTCTGCGCGGTCAATTTCGGTTCCGAACCGGTCCGCTTGCGGCAGGCGGGTCGAGTCCTGTGCCGCAGTGATCGCGGTGGGCTAGCGGAACGCCCGGAGTTCGACGGTGTGCTGCCCGGCGAGACCACGGTATGGATCGACGAGCAAGCCACAACGTAAGAAATTCACCACCATTCGTCTCAACGGGTCTATGGATCGCGGACCGCTCGTGATCACATCGGATTACCCACCATGATCCGTGGAGGTAGTAGATGTCCTTGTTGAGGCGATTGGCCGTCGGTGCGTCAGCACTGGCGTTGGCCGGGTTGGGCGTGGTCGGATCCGGACAGGTTCCCGCCCACGCCGCACCCAACTTTCAGGTCCCGTTCCGGTGCGGGGTCACCGTGACCGCCGCGACGTTCAGCGGCCACAATCCCGCGAATTCGGTCGACTTCCAGAAGAGCGGCATCACCGGCATGCCGGTGCTCGCCTCCGCAGGCGGGACCGTCAGTCGAGTCGCGAACGAGGGGAGCACCAGTTACGGGCGTTGGATCGAGATCGACCACGGTTCCGGCTGGACCACCCGCTACGCCCATCTCTCGGCGCAGAACGTTTCGCGGGGGCAAACGGTCTCGGCGGGAACCAAGATCGGTGCAGCGGGCGCATCGGGCGGGGTGACCGGTCCGCACCTGCACTACGAACAGCGCTCGAACGGCTCGGCGGTCAAGGTCACGCTCGGGGGTGTGGACGTGCCCTACTACGGGCACACCGACTTCACCAGCAGGAACAACTGCGGAGGTAACCCGTACACGCCGGAGGAGGTGTGCGGATCCGGCTACAGCGTGATCGATTCGAAAGGCCTGGCGGGCGCGGGAACCGTCTACCTGCTCTACAACGGGTCCAACCAGCACAACTGCGTGGCCACGTTGAAGTCCGCGTCCGTCGGCACCCCGTCGGCGACCTCCGCGATGCTCGAAGTCGAGGGTGCCGATCGCAGCACCGACTCCGGGAACTTCTCGTACTACGCAGGCCCGGTGCGTGCCGCCGCGGGCGCGACCTGTGTGCAGTGGGGTGGCTCGGTGGGGAGCGAGTCCTACACGAGCCCGTTCGAACATTGCGGTTGATGCCGCCGGAGCGCTGATCCGAGGTCCGGACGCGGACCCAACGGGGCGTGGCCCGGAGCGCGACTGATCGTCGTATCACCGAGTGGAGCGGGAGTGCCGGACCAGAACGGTCGGGCACTCCCGCTCCACTCGCGAGGTCAGAGTTTGACGGGGTAGTGCGGCTCGGGCACGGCCGGCGACAACCGGCCCTCGACGAAGATGCCGTGCCAGAGCATGAACGCCAGCAGCGCCCACAACCGCCTACTGTGGTCCAGCACGCCGGAACGGTGCTCTTCCAGCAACTGCAAGATCGCCGACTTGTTCAGCAGTCGGTCGGTCTGGGACTGCTGGATGATGTTGCGCGCCCAGTCGTGCATCTCGTCGCGCAGCCAGTGCTTGATCGGTACCGGGAAACCGAGCTTACGACGGTTGAGTACGTGCGGCGGAACGATCTGGGTCATCGCCTGGCGCAGCGCGTACTTGGTCGTCTCGTCGGTGATCTTCTGGTCGAGCGGGACGCTGCTCGCGACCCGGAAGACCTCCGAGTCCAGGAACGGAACCCGCAGCTCCAGCGAGTTCGCCATCGTCACCTTGTCGGCCTTGACCAGGATGTCTCCGCGCAGCCAGGTGAACAGATCGATGTGCTGCATCCGGGTGACCGGATCCCAGCCTTCCGAGCTGCTGTACGGCCCCGCCGTGACGTCGCGGTGCGACACACCCGGATCGAAGCCCTGCATCACCTTCTCGAGCTGATCGTCCCGGAAGATGCGGGCGTTCCCGTAGTAGCGGTCCTCCAGGCTGAGTGCGCCGCGCCGGAGCAGGTCCTTGCCCCGGACACCGTCCGGGATCGCCGTCGAAACCCGGCCCATGGCCTTGCGCAACGTGCCCGGCACTCGCTCGAACGGTGCAAGCGACAGCGGCTCGCGGTAGATCGAGTATCCACCGAACAGCTCGTCCGCGCCCTCGCCCGAGAGTACGACCTTGACGTGTTGGCGGGCTTCCCGCGCGATGAACCACAGCGGTACCAGCGCCGGGTCGGCCACCGGATCATCCAGGTACCAGATGATCAGCGGCAAGGTCTCCATCATCTCCTCCGGGGAGACGGTTCGGACCACGTGTTTGACGCCGATCGCGGCGGCCGACTCGGCGGCCACGTCGACCTCCGAGTAACCCTGCCGCTCGAACCCGGTCGTGAAGGTGATCAGGTCCGGGTTGTGCTCCTTGGCCAGGCAGGCGATCGCGGTCGAATCGATTCCGCCGGAGAGGAACGCACCCACTGTGACATCGGCGCGCATGTGCTTGGCCACCGAGTCGCGCATCACGTCGGCGATCTCGGTGTGCAACCGATGCGCGTCGGCATCGGTGTTGACCGGCCGGGACGTGAATTCGGGCGAGAAGTACCGCTCGGTGACCACCGGACCGCCAGGCGACACGGTGAACGACGTGCCCGACTCGATCCGGCGGATCGAACGATGCAAGGACTCCGGCTCCGGCACGTACTGCATGATCAAGTAGTGCTGCAGGGCCTTGTGATCGAGGTCCTCGTCGAGCCCCAGCGTGGTCACCAGGCTCAGCACGCTCTTCTTCTCGCTCGCGAACGCCACCCCGTTGGGGCCCTGCGCGAAGTACAGCGGCTTGATGCCGAACGGGTCCCTGGCGCCGAAGACCACGCGACGTTCGCTGTCCCAGATCAGGAAGGCGAACATGCCACGCAACCGGCCCACCATCGAGGTGCCCATGTAGTGGTATGCCGCGACGATGACCTCGGTGTCGCCGTCGGTGGTGAAGCGGGCGCCGAAGCGTTCGATCAGCTCGGCGCGGAGCTCCAGGTAGTTGTAGATCTCGCCGTTGAACAGGATCGTGTAACGCCCGTAGTTCTCGGGCGGTCCCCAGGTCAACGGCTGGTGGGAATGTTCGAGGTCGATGATCGACAGCCGATTGAAGCCGAAGACCACCTGGCCGCCATGCCAGGTGTCGCTCTCGTCCGGGCCTCGGTGTCGTTGACACGGCAGCGCGTTGGCCACGGCGTCGACGGCATTGCCGGCGTTCTCTTCAGTGGGACAGACCAGTCCAAGCAGGCCGCACACGCGTCTCGCGCACCTCTCGTGTCGGCGGTGTGTCGTCGGGGCCCCAACCTGGGATGTCACCGCTGGGCAGCCTCGGTTGAGACGTCTCGACGCGGAGATCTCCCAGTGATGGGGTGTACCAGTATGCCGTCCCGCGTGGGTGGGGGTGCACGCACGGGGGCGTGTTGCGTGGAGTCGACCTCTTCGAGTGGGTGATCTCGGTCTCGAACTGACGCGGGGGGTGTCCCGTCGGGCTACCCCGGAGCAGTATCACGGCTACTGCTGGGCTAGGCTCGCCGCAGAATTCCGGCGGCCGGTCTGCCCGTCCTTGTCAGGGCGGCGGAACGCGAATTTTCCGCCGGTGAGTTTTTGCAGCGAGGAGGCGTCGCGCAGTGGGCCTGAAGGAGGGGACCCGAGTGCCACGGCTGGTCAAGGTCACTGGGCTGATCGGCCTGGTTGGTGTCGTGGCCACGGGCTGCACGACCGACGAGGTTCTGCGGTTCGGCTGGCCACAGGGTGTCACCCCGCAGGCTGAGTCGATGCGGCAGCTCTGGACGTGGTCGGTCATCGCGGCACTCGTGGTCGGTGTGATCGTGTGGGGGCTGATCTTCTGGTCGGTCGCCTTCCACCGGAAAAAGGGCGATGAACTGCCGAAGCAGTTCCAGTACAACGTCCCGTTGGAGCTGATCTACTCGGCATTGCCGTTCGTGCTGGTCGTGGTGTTGTTCTACTTCACCGCGGTGAGCCAGAACTATGTGATGGCCACCGAGGAGGACCCGGACGAGACCGTCAACGTGGTCAGCTTCCAGTGGAACTGGGAGTTCAACTACCCCGAGTACAAGACGCCGGACGGCGAACCGGTCCGGACGGTCGGTACCAGCAACGAGATTCCGCTACTGGTGCTTCCGGTCGGGGCGAACATCGAGTACCACCTGAGCTCGACCGACGTCATCCACTCGTTCTTCGTGCCGGAGTTCCACTTCAAGCGGGACACGTTCCCGCACCCGGACAAGAACAACCAGAACAACGTGTTCCAGAACACGATCGACCGCGAAGGTTCGTTCGTCGGGCGGTGCGCCGAACTCTGCGGCACCTACCACTCGATGATGAACTTCGAAGTGCGTGCGCTGTCCCAGGACAAGTTCGACCGCTACATGCAGCTGCGGACCAGGGTTAACCCGGACACGGGCCAGCCGTACACCGCGGCGGAAGCGTTCAGCGACATGAACTGCGGCGAGTTGTGCACGCCGCACGCGGTCACCGGTGTTCCGTTCGACACCGACCGCACGTCGGGCGAGGCCACCAGCAGTGACGAGACGCGCGGAAACTAACCGCGGGGTGCCCCCCGGCAGGGCGTACGGCTTGAGAGCGAGGACTCCATGAAGGTCGAAGCGAAGATCTTCAACATCATCACCTTCTTCTTCTTTCTATCGGCGCTCGTCTACGGGCTCTGGGCGAAGGAGCCGGTGGGAACGGTGGCGCTGATCCTGGTCGGCGGCTTGTCCCTGCTGATCGGCAGCTACTTCCAGTTCGTAGCCCGGCGCATCGAACCCAGGCCGGAGGACAATCCGGACGCCGAGGTCAGCGACGGGGCGGGCGAACTCGGTTTCTTCAGCCCGGGTAGCTACTGGCCCGCGGGGCTGGCGGCCGCAGCGGCCTTCACCGGCTTGGCCCTCGCGTTCTTCCACGTGTGGATGATCGTTCTGGCCGTCGGTGCGGTGTTGATCACTACGGCGGGACTGGTGTTCGAGTACCACGCGGGCCCGAACCACGAGTGATCGATCTTTTCGAACGGCAACGGCCCCTGGACCCTCTGGTCCGGGGGCCGTTTCGTGTCGGGCGAGCCAGCGTCTTTGCATTTTGACGAGCCAGCGCCGTCACATTGCGACGAGCAGCGTCGAACTTCTAGAGAGGTCCACGTACCCGGGCGAGTCGCCGCCGGTCGAGCGGTCGTCGTATCCGGGGAGGTTTAGGATCTTCGCACGAACCAGCCGTTACCCCAGGAGGTTTCGCAGTGATCACCGCGATCGTGCTGATCCAGACCGCCGCCGACCGGCTCACCGAGGCCGCCCAGGAAGTGGCCGACATCGATGGAGTCTCGGAGGTGTACTCGTGCGCGGGAGATGTCGACCTGATCGCGCTGCTGCGGGTCTCCGATCACGAGCGGATCGCCGACATCGTCCCTGGCAAGATCAACAAGGTGGACGGGGTGCTCGACACCGACACCCACATCGCGTTCCGTTCCTACTCCCGTCAGGACACCGAATCGACCTTCTCCATCGGTCTGGAGGAGTGACCGAAGCGAGCGGTGGGGAACAGTGAGCTGTGGGAACAGGGCGGTGCCGGTCGACTTCCGACCGGCACGCGCCCGTGTCAGGAGTCGGCGTACTCCGACCTGAGGTCGCCGGAGCGTTGTGCCCAGCGTTCCAGGAGCTCGGCGGCCGCGCCCGAATCGATCGCCCTTGCCGCCCGTCGCATCCCGGTCTCGAACTGCGTCGTCAGGTCGTCGGCCGGGCCGTCATAGGCCGCCAGCCCACCGGCGGCGTTGAGCAGTACGGCATCGCGGACGGGGCCGCGCTCGCCCGCGAGCAGCTTGCGCACCACTTCGGCGTTGACCTCGGCGTCGCCGCCGCGGAGGTCCTCCTCGGAGGCGAGTTCGATCCCGAGTTCGGTGGGGTCGATCCGGTCTTCCCGGATCGTGCCGTCGTGCACGGCCCAGACCGTGGTGGTCGTGGTGGTGGTGATCTCGTCCATCCCGTCGTCGCCACTGGCCAGCAGGATGGAATTGCCGCGAGCCGCGAACACCCCGGCCATCACCTCGGCCATCCGGCGTTCGGCGCAACCGATCAGCCCGGTCGACGGCTGGGCGGGGTTCGTCAGCGGTCCGAGCAGATTGAACGCGGTCGGAATGCCGATTTCCCGCCGTGGCCCGGCTGCGTACTTCATCGCGGGGTGGAAGACGGGGGCGAAGCAGAATCCGATCCCGACCTCGTCCACGCAACGCCGAACCGCCTCGGACGGCAGGTCGATGGCGACGCCCAGCGTTTCGAGCACGTCCGCGGTCCCGCACTTCGACGAGGCGGCACGGTTTCCGTGCTTGACCACGGTCACACCCGCCGCTGCGAGCACGATCGACGTCATGGTGGAGATGTTCACAGACCCCTTGCGGTCCCCACCGGTGCCGACCACGTCGATCGCCCGCTGTTCGATCCGCAGCGGGCGGGCGTGCGCGAGCATGGCGTCCGCCATGCCGCGCACTTCCTCGGGGGTGGCGCCCTTGGCCTGCAGGGCTACCGCGAACGCCGCCACCCGGGCAGCGGTCGCTTCCCCGGTCATCACCAGGTCCATCGCCCAGCCGGTGTCGTCGGCGGTGAGGTCGTTGCCTGCCACCAAGTGGTTCAGCAGGCCGGGCCAGCTTCCGGAAAACGTTCCCATTGGTTCTCTGGTTTCGGTGTTCTCTCAGCGCTGCAGCGCGGGCGTGGAACGCGAGCGCACGACTTCGGCGATCGTTTCAGCCGAGGTGAGCGGGTCGAGAGGGTGGACGAGGACGGCGTCGGCTTCGGACCAGGTCGCCAGCCATCGGTCGTCCTTGCGGCGCACCACGACGACGATCGGGGGGCAGTTGGTGATCTCGTTCTTGAACTGCCGGGACAGCCCCATGCCACCGGTCGGTTGGGCTTCACCGTCGAGGATCAGCAGGTCCGGAGTGCCCGCGTCGACTTCGCCGAGCACCTCGGCGGCCGTGGCGGTCTCGATGTAGGTCACGCGACCGAGATCGGGGGCGGGGCGTCGCCCCACCGCGGTGATAATCGACTCTCGGACCTCAGGCCGATGGCTGAACACGAGAACGGTCGTGGTCGGTGCGTTCATCAACGTGCTCCTCGCTGGCTTCCGGGCCGGCTGGCTGGTCGGCGCGTGGCGTGCCGGTATTAGTCCTTCGAATGCTATCCGCAGTGCTGGTCCGAACAGTAGTCGCCCGCATCGGGAGATCAGTTCGATTCGACTTCGTCGCCGCGTTGCAAGGCGTCCCAACCGAGCGCGCGTCCGTTCAGCCGTTGCGCGAGACCGGCCATTCGCGAGCCCTCCTGTGAGCAATGCAACGAATCCAACTTCTGAATCCGGTAAGCCAGCACCGAGACCTCCTCTTTTTGCAGGTCAGGGTCTATGTCGCAGAGCGTCACGGCCCAGTCGTCGGGCTCGAGCAGCCGGCGCGCGGTGTCCAGTTCGGCCTGCGGGATTCGCAGGTGGTGCCGGAGTACGGCCGGTGAATCCGGCTCCCAGTCCACTGCGCGGGACAACACGGCGGAGGCCGCCTCCGCATCGTCGAAGGACCGGACCACGACGCGTAGGTCGGTATCATCGGCCCTGATCACGGGTTGTTTCGGCGTTCGTTTCCGGCTCGGTCGAAAGACGGACAACCAACGACTCATATTCACCGAGAGTCACCTCCACGTCGCAATCTGATCGGTTTCCGGCGCACCCGCGGACCCGGCGGGACACCGGAAGACCGTGCAAGCCATAATGCGTCGCGTGACAACGGCAGCGCCCTCAATCAGTCATCGCGTGCACTCGCTGAACCGACCCAACATGGTCAGCGTGGGCACCATCGTTTGGTTGGCCAGCGAGCTGATGTTCTTCGCTGGGCTCTTCGCCATGTTTTTCACGGTGAAGGCACAGAACGAAGGAGCGTGGCCGCCGCCGCCCACGCACCTGAATCTCCCGTACGCCCTTCCGTTCACGATCATTTTGGTGGCGTCCTCGTTCACCTGCCAGTGGGGCGTGTTCGCGGCCGAACGGGGCGACGTCTTCGGTTTGCGCCGTTGGTACGTCGTCACGTTGGTCATGGGGACGATCTTCGTGCTCGGCCAGGCGGGTGAGTACTACACGCTGGTCGCCGAGCACGCGACGACCATCGCTTCGTCGGCCTACGGAACCGTCTTCTACATGACGACCGGTTTCCACGGGTTGCACGTCATCGGTGGTCTCATCGCGTTCGTCTTCCTGATCATTCGGACCAAACTCAGCAAGTTCACGCCTTCACAGGCCGTCGCTGCGATCGTCGTGTCCTACTACTGGCACTTCGTGGACATCGTGTGGATCGGCCTGTTCGCCGTGATCTATCTGGTGCCGTGACATGACGGCCGTCCAACAAGGTCGTTTGGAAACACCCCGAACCTGACAGCAAGGGTTGCCGCACTCATGACCACCATCAAGAAACGGAACCGCGCGGGCTCGAAGCTTCGGCGACGGATATCCGGTGTGCTCGCCTTGGGGATTGCCCTGGTGAGCGCTGGCGGGCTCTACACCGTCCTGACCCCAGAGCCGCAAGCCGCTCACGCGGACGCGGAAGCGGCGCTGGTCAGGCAGGGTGAAGAGCTCTACAGCACCACCTGCATCAGTTGCCACGGCTCGAACCTCCAAGGTGTCGAGGACCGCGGTCCGAGCCTCGTCGGTGTGGGCGAGGCCGCCACCCACTTCCAGGTCGCCACCGGTCGCATGCCGATGGTTCGCCAGGAAGCGCAGGCGCATCGCAAGCCATCGAAGTTCACGCCGCAAGAGGTCGACGCGCTGGCCGCGTACGTTCAGACTTACGGTGGGGGGCCGGAGTCCCCCAAGGAGTCTGGCGAGGCACTCCGGGGAGCGGACCCGGGACGCGGCGGTGAGCTGTTCCGGCTCAACTGCGCGTCCTGCCACAACTTTACCGGCCGCGGCATCGCGATGTCGGCGGGCAAGTACGCGCCGAACCTCGACGAGGCAAGTGAGCAGGAGATCTACGAGGCGATGCTGACCGGCCCGCAGAACATGCCCAAGTTCTCGGATCGCCAGCTCACCCCGGAAGAGAAGAAAGACATCATCGCGTACGTCGAATCCGTTACCAACGGCAACAACAACCCCGGCGGCAACAGCCTCGGTGGTTACGGTCCCGGACCGGAGACCGTGGTGGCCTGGGTCATCGGACTCGGCTCGCTGATCGGCCTCACCCTGTGGATCGGAGCCAGGGCATGAGTGAGCAGAAGAAGGAATACACAGAGGCCGAACTGGCCGGGATGAGCCAGGACGAGAAGGTCCGACTGGGGCTGGCCCTCGACGATGTCGAACTGGCCGAGTACCGGGATCGCTGGCCGGTCGAAGGAACCCGCGCCGAGCGGCGCGCCGAGCGAGCGGTCGCCGCTTGGTTCAGCCTCGCGGGGCTCTCGGCGCTGGCGTTCGTGGCGGTGTTCATCTTCTGGCCGTGGCGTTACCAGAATCCGCTGGCGGACGAGCGCGGCTACTTGATCTATTCGCTGTACAACCCGCTGATCGGTTTTTTCCTCGGTTTGTCGATCTTCGCGGTCGGGATCGGCGTGATCCTGTACCAGAAGAAGTTCCTGCCGCACGAGGTCGCCGTTCAGCAGCGGCACGATGGTCACGGCTCGAGCGAGACCGACCGGCAGACCGCCACCGCGCTGCTGGCCGACGCGGGTAAGCGCAGCGGCCTGGCGCGGCGTTCGCTGATCAAGCGGACCGCGGGCTTCGGTGTCGGTGCCTTCGGCCTGGGGGCCGGGGTGTTCGCGCTCGGCGGTGTGGTCCGGGATCCGTGGTCGGAGACCGGTGCCGACTCCCTGTCGCACACCCTGTGGCGGTCGACCAACGGCGAGAAGGTCTACCTGCGCAGGGACACCGGGCACTCCAGCGAGGTTTCGCTGGTGCGTCCCGAGGACCTCTCCGCGGGCGGTTTCGAAACGGTCTTCCCGTTCAGGGAATCGGATCGCGAGGACCACGAGAAGCTGATCAAGGGACTGCGGTCCGGCGACAGCCCAGTCATGTTGATCCGTTTGCGGCCGGGCAGCGCGCCCCTCAACCGCAAGGGTCAGGAAGACTTCAACTACGGCGACTACTACGCCTACTCGAAGATCTGCACCCACCTCGGATGCCCGACCTCGCTCTTCGAGCAGCAGACCGGGCGGTTGCTCTGCCCGTGTCACCAGTCGCAGTTCGATGTCGTCAACACCTATGCCAAGCCGGTGTTCGGCCCGGCCACGCGTTCCCTTCCGCAGCTGCCGATCACGGTGGACGAAGAGGGATACTTCGTGGCGAAGCACGACTTCATTGAGCCCGTCGGCCCGGCTTACTGGGAGCGTGAGGCATGAGTTCGATCACCAGGCCGACGAAGCCGGCGAGCACGGCTTCTCGAAAGGCGGCCACGGCCGCCGACGAGCTCGATCAGCGGTACCAGATGGCCCCGGGCCTGCGCCGCCAGATGAACAAGGTCTTCCCCACGCACTGGTCGTTCCTGCTGGGTGAGATCGCGCTCTACACGTTCATCCTGCTGCTGGTCACCGGCACCTACCTGGCGTTCTTCTTCGACCCGTCGATGGCGGAGGTCGAGTACCAGGGCGTCTACACCAACCTGCGCGGTGTGGAGATGTCCAGGGCGTTCGAGAGCACGCTGGACATTTCCTTCGAGGTCCGGGGCGGCATGTTCGCCCGCCAGCTGCACCACTGGGCGGCGCTGCTGTTCATGGCCTCGCTGGTGGCGCACATGTTCCGGATCTTCTTCACCGGTGCGTTCCGCCGCCCGCGCGAGACCAACTGGACGATCGGCATCCTGCTGTTCATCCTCGGCATGTTCGAGGGCTTCACCGGTTACTCCCTGCCGGACGACCTGCTCTCCGGTACGGGCGTACGGATCGCTTCGGGCATCGCGATGTCGATCCCGGTCATCGGTACCTGGATCAGCTGGATCCTCTTCGGCGGCGAGTTCCCCGGTACCGAGCTGATTCCCCGGTTCTACCTGTTCCACGTGTTCGTGCTGCCGGGTCTGATCCTGGGGCTGATCGCGGTCCACCTGGCGCTGGTCTGGTACCAGAAGCACACTCAGTTCCCGGGCGTGCGGCGCAAGGAGACCAACGTCGTCGGTGTCCGGATCATGCCGGTGTTCGCCGTCAAGGGTGGTGGCTTCTTCGCAGTCGTCACCGGTGTGCTGGCGATCATGTCGGGCGTTTTCCAGATCAACGGAATCTGGAATCTCGGTCCGTACGTCGCCTCGAAGATCTCGGCAGCGTCGCAGCCGGACTGGTACATGATCTGGACGGACGGTTCCAGCCGTCTGTGGCCCGCTTGGGAGGTCTACCTCGGGCCGTACATGATCCCCGCGGTGTTCTTCCCGACCGTGCTGTTCATGGGTCTGATCTTCACCGTGGCCGCGCTGTACCCGTCGATCGAGCGCAAGCTCACGGGCGACGACGCGCACCACAACCTGTTGCAGCGGCCCAGGGACGTGCCGGTCCGGACGAGCCTCGGTGTCATGGCGATCACCTTCTTCATGGTGCTCATGGTCACGGGCGTCAACGACATCGTCGCCTACCAGTTCGACATCTCGTTGGACGCGATGACCTGGATGGGCCGAATCGGGCTGCTGGTTGCGCCGCCGATCGCCTACTACGTCACCTACCGGATCTGCCTCGGTCTGCAGCACGCCGACCACGAGGTGCTCGAGCACGGTGTCGAAACGGGAATCATCAAGCGACTGCCGCACGGTGAGTTCATCGAGGTCCACCAGCCGCTCGGCCCGGTGGACTCGCACGGCCACCCGGAGGAACTGCCCTACCAGGGTGCTCCGGTTCCGAAGAAGATGAACAAGCTCGGTGCGGCCGGCCACCCGGTCGAGGGCAGCCTGCTCAAGCCGGACCCGCCGGAGGAGACCACCGCGTTGGAGCGTGCTCGTCGCGAGCAGCCGGCCGTGGCGGTCGAGGAGTCGGAGGAGCTGACCGCAGGAACGTCCACGTCGACCGACTGAGTCAGCGGAACCACGGGGAGCGGCCCGGCACCGGAATGGTGCCGGGCCGCTTCTTCGTCCGCGGCCGGGGCGGTTGGTTCGTCCTCGTGGCGAGCCGCACCGAAGCCGGTACGTCTGCCGGATCGGTCAGTCGGCCCCGGCATAGGGGCTACGGCCGTTGCTCGCGCGCTCCAGCCAGCTGCGCCAGCTGCCCGCACCACCAGCGTTCTCCGACCAGGGCTGCGAACAGCGCACCATGCGGGTGCCATCGGTGGTGAGCCACCGATGCACGACGTGCGCTTCGTCGGGGGATGCTCCCAGAAGCGGCCCGTGGTCGGTGAATACCGTTTCGGCGGCTGCTTGCAACTGGTCGACCACCGGCATCGGCCGTACACCGCGCCGGGCGGTCCCCGCTGCCGCGAGCCTGGCGTGCCGGATCACTGCGAACTGCCAGCCGCCGGAACCATCGGGACGGGCTGCGACGAGTTCGGGAATGTCGGCGAGAGCGGCGAGCCGTTGGCCCCGGTCCAAGGATCGGATTACGCTCGCGAGCTGGTCGCGGTGCGCCGCGGCTTCTTCGAAGCGCTGCTCGGTGGCGAGTTCATCGAGCCTGTTCCGCAGACGGGCGAGGATCGCGTTGTCGCGCCCCACCACGAGCTCGCGAACCGCGATCACCTGGGGCGCGTACCCCGTGGTGGTTTGGCGTCCGGCGCAGGGGGCACCGCACTGGCCGAGTTCGTAGAGTGCGCAGGGACGTCCGCGCTGCTTGGTGGCCGGGATGCGCTCGGTGCAGCGTCGCAGAGTTGTCGCCGCGTGCAGCGCGTCGGCCGCGTCCGCGGCCCCTCGGCGCGTGCGGAACGGGCCGAGTGCGCCGTCACGGGCGGTGCGCACGATGGATAGTCGCGGGAACGCTTCATCGGTGAGCGCGACCCACCAGGCGCGCTGCGGATACTTCGAGCGGCGGTTGTAGGGCGGGTGGTGCGCGGCGAGCAGCCTAAGCTCGCGAACCTCCGCTTCGAGCGGGTGCGCGCACTCGACGTGATCGATCCGCTCGGCCAGGGCGACCATTTCCTTGATCCGGCCGCGTCGCTCGCCCGCGGTGAAGTACTGCCGGACACGTCTGCGGAGGTTCGAGGCGGTGCCGACGTACAACACCTCGTCGTTGGGGCCTCGGAACAGGTACACGCCCGGGGAGTCCGGTAGCGCGTCGGCGAGTCCGCGTTTTCGCCGTTGCTGGGGTGAGACGTCGGGAAGATGGCCGAGCAGGTCTTCGAGCGTGTGCACGCCCAGCGGGCCTACTCGCTCGAGCAGGGCGTGCAACACATCGACCGTGGCGCGGGCGTCGTCGAGTGCGCGGTGCACGGGCGCTGTCCGGGCGCCCAGCACTCCTGCCAGCGTGGCGAGCTTGTGGTTCGGTGTCTCCTCCCGGGACAGAATCCGGCGGGAGAGCTTGGCGGTGCACAGCACGTGTGGCTTCGGCCAGCTCAGGCCGAGTCGTGTGCAGTTCGCCCGCAGGAAGCCGGTGTCGAAGGGCGCGTTGTGCGCGACGAGAACGCCGCCCGCGGCGAATTCGAGCAATGCGGGCAGCACCGTGTCGATCCGGGGAGCGTCTGCGAGCATGGCGCCGGTGATGCCGGTGATCGAAGTCACGGCGGGTGGGATCTCGCGTTCCGGGTCGACGAGGGTGGTGAACTCCCCGAGGACTTCGCCACCGCGGATCTTCACCGCGCCGACCTCGGTGATGGCGTCGCGTTCGCTGCTGCCGCCGGTCGTTTCCAGGTCTACGACGACGAAGGTGGTCTCCGGAAGCGAAGTGGACTCGGTCGTGTCGAATTCGTCGAAAGCCAGTTGCAGATCGCCGCTCATCGGTGGCAACGGTACGTGCGCACTCCGACAGCCCCGTGCGTGTGGGGAACCGCGGGTCTGCCACTAACCTGTGTGAATGGCCTCGACGCCGGGGGACGGAAACGGAACCCCCTGTCCGGAAGAGTCTGCTGTGGACGGCCCGCGGCAGGCTGGCGGTGATGGATCGCTGGACTGGGACGCGTTTCCCGGGCCGCTCCGCACCCGACTCGCCGAGTTGGCCGCTGCGGCGTTGGGCGGGATGCGGCAAGCGGACGTGCCCGTGCCGTTGCGTCCGGTCGTGCGCTTCGCACCGGCCAAGCGCGCCAAGCTGGGATTGCCGACGCTGCTCGCCTCGCTGCGGGATTCGGTGGTGTTCCGCACGGCGGTGGTGGATTGGCATCGAAGCAACCGCCCGGAGGCGATCACCGTCGTCGACGTCGATCCGGTGGTGGTGGCCGCGTCCGCCGTTCTGCTCGACGCTCCTGGAGCCGCGCACTTCGTCGAGCTCGTCGGATTCCGCGTGGAGCAGGGAAAGCTGCGTTCGGAGCGGGACTCGGCGGCGGCGCGCGCCGACAAGGCTTCCGGTGAGATGGAGCGGCTGCGGCGAGAGCTCGCCGAGGCGCGCGAGGCCGCCGACAAGGCCGGTGACGAATCCAGCGCCGAGGCGGATCGGTTGCGCAAACGGTTGCGTGATCAGGGCGTGCGGCTCAAGGAGGCGCGCGACGATGCCGAGCAGGCGCGCGTGGAGGCCGGGCGGGCGAGAGAGGCGGCCGACGCCGAGCTGGCGGAGATGTCCGGTGAGCGCGACCGGGAGCGCCTGCGCGCTCAGGAGGAGCGGACGCGCGCCGATCGCGCCGTCGCCGAGGCCGAGGTCGCGCGGCAGTCGGCTCGGGAGGCGAGGCAGAGCGACGAGGTCCGGTTGTCGTTGTTGCTGGAAACCGTCGAGGGCGCGCTCGGTGGGTTGCGCAGGGAGCTCGGGGCCACCGGGAGTGGTCCGCGGCCGGCCGAGGCGGTGTCGGGTGCTCGACCGCATTCGGGTGCGACCGGGCAGGTCCAGGATGCCGCGATGTTGGACCGGTTGTTGGCGTTGCCCGCGGTGCATCTGATCGTCGACGGCTACAACGTGACCAAGACCGGTTATCCGGAGCTCCCGCTGGCCGACCAGCGGGATCGGTTGGCGCATCAGCTCGCTGCGTTGGCTGCTCGGACCGCTGCGGAGGTCACGCTCGTGTTCGACGGTGCGGACGTGCTCGCGGTGCCGACCGCCGGGCCGCGTGGAGTTCGGGTGTTGTTCAGTGATCCGGGTGTGCAGGCCGACGACGTGATCCGTGCGCTCGTCGAGGCTGAACCGCAGGGGAGGCAGCTGATCGTTGCGACGTCCGACCGGGCGGTGGCCACCTCGGTGCGTCACCGGGGCGCCTACGCGGTTGCTTCAGCGGTCCTGCTCGGCAGGATCAACCGGGTCTGACGTGCCCGGCCGAGTTCGCGCTGTTCGTTGGCGTTGCGACGGGGCGTGACCGGCGGTCTTACGGGGAGGCCTTCGGACCACTGCAGAAGGATGTAGCCGGGAAGAGGAGCCTGGCGGAAGATTACTTTCTGTGGCAAGTATTCACGCTTTTGGGATATTGCGGATGATGTGTGACGTTTTTTGACCCCCCATCTAGACGCAACGCTTGACCTTTCGTAACCTAGCCGGGACTTCGTGGCGATCAGCTGCCCGCACCGGGCGGCTCCGCGAGTCGCCGCCGAAATCGGCTTGTCGGGGAGCCGAACCGGGCCCAACCAGTTGGGGACCTCCGGTCCGGGCGTGCGCAGACCATTCGTTTCGACGAGACGGTTTGCTGTTCGCGCTCGTGGCTTGCCTGGTAGGCGGTCGAGACGAAGAAGGAGTAGTGCGCGACGTGGCGTCGCACCGACTCAAGCGCTCGATGCGCGGAGCCCTGGCGGCAACGGCGGTCGCCGCAGCCGTCGGTATGAGTTCCGCGCCTGCTATCGCAGACCCGCAACTTCCCGACAATGCTTCGGACGCAGCCAAGCAAGTGCGTGATCTCTCGCACAAGGCCGAGGTTGCTACCGAGGAGTTCAAGAAGGCCGAAGACGATCACGAGGCCAAGATCGAGGAACTCGATCGAGCCAATGCGGAGATCGCCAAGGCCCAGCAGATCGCCGACCAGGCACGTGCGGAAGAAGAGAAGTTCCGCGGCAAGGTCGACAACCTCACCACGGCTTCGTACCAGGGCGCGCGCATGAACAAGCTCTCCGCGCTGCTGGTGAGTGAATCGCCGAACGACTTCCTCGACCGGGCCTCGGCCTTGGAAGTCATGTCCAAGGACAACAACGAGGCGATCAGCAAGCTTTCCGCCGCGGTCGACCAGGCCGAGGGCGCCGAGCGCCAGGCCAAGGAAGCCCGTGCGGCCGCCGAACGCGCCGAGCGGGACGCGGCCCGTCTTCTCGAAGAGGCCGAGAAGAAGAAGTCCGAGATGGACGAACTTGTCGACCAGGCCGAGGAGAACTACGCCGAGCTCAGCGGTGAAGAGCAGGACTCGATGGTCAGCGACGAGGTTGACTTCGAGTTCACAGGTGGCTCCGGTACGGCTGCTCAGGCGGTGCAGGCAGCGCTCGGCAAGCGCGGTTCGCCCTACGTCTACGGCG
Source organism: Parasphingorhabdus pacifica (assembly GCF_054779195.1). Classification (NCBI taxonomy): domain Bacteria; kingdom Pseudomonadati; phylum Pseudomonadota; class Alphaproteobacteria; order Sphingomonadales; family Sphingorhabdaceae; genus Parasphingorhabdus; species Parasphingorhabdus pacifica. The sequence continues at coordinate 297,020 of NZ_BAAGYS010000004.1, read as the reverse complement.
CGAAGGGGCCGTCCAGCTTCGACTGCTCGGGCCTCGTGTACTGGGCGTACCAGCAGGTCGGCGTGAGCGTTGGCGGCAGCACGAAGACTCAGGTGACCGAAGGCAAGAGCGTCTCGCCGAGTCAGCTCAAGCCAGGCGACCTGATCTTCTACGGCAGCCCCGTCTACCACGTGTCGATGTACATCGGTGGCGGCAAGGCGGTGCACGCCCCCACGACCGGGGACGTGGTCAAGGTTGCCAACTACAAGGACATCGCGACTCCTTCGAACTACCGGCGCGTCGCCGGCTGAGTTCGACGTCGTCGACGAAGGGGCTCACATCCACTCGGGTGTGAGCCCCTTTCGCGTGACAGTCGTGGGCGAGTCGCGGGCGAGGCGTGTTCGCCCGCAGGCCACAGCTGCGCGTCCGCCTTACGATGCCGCGTGTGCCGGTCTCAGACAGGATCCGCGGGTGGCTGGCGGTCGCCGTCGCCGCGGCGGTGCTCGCCGGTGTCGCGGTCGTCTCGCTTCCGGTCGCGGTCCCGCTGCCGCAGGAAGCGAGAGTCGAACTGCCACTGGGCAGGTCGGCCACCCCACTGACGTCGCGTACGGACGCGGTGCGCTCCCTGCTGAGCGAACGCGCGGCAGCGGTTCGTACTCGGGACGAGGCCGCGTTCCTGGGCTCGGTCGATCCGAAGGCCTCGTCCGAGTTCCGGGAGAGCCAGCGGGCGCTGTTCAAGAACCTCGTCGACGTTCCGCTGGACGAGTGGCACTACGAGATCGACGGTTCCGATGTAGTGGAGCCGCCACCGCTTCCGGACCCGGCTGAAGACACCTGGGCTCCGCGGGTCACGCTGAACTACGCGCTGACCGGTGTCGATTCGGTCCCCACTCGTCGTTCGATGGCGTACGTCTTCGCCAAGCGAGGTGACTCCTGGTATCTGACCGGCGATGATCTCCTGGCGGACCAGGGCCGGTCGACGTGGCGCGGCCCGTGGGACTTCGCCGCGTGTCGGGTGCGCGCCACCCGACACGGCCTGGTGATCGGCCACGACGAAAATGAACCACTGGTCAAGCGGCTCTCACAACTCGTCGATCACTCGGTGGCGGAAGTGACCGAGGTCTGGGGGCCGGACTGGTCACAGCAGGCCGCGGTGCTGCTACCGGGTTCACGTGCCGAACTTCGGGCCATGGTGGGGCCGCGGTTCGCCGTGGACGGAATCGCGGCCGTCGCGGTCGCCGACCACGTCGATCCGGCTCGACGCCGTGTGGAAGGACCCCGGATCGTGTTCAACCACCGAACGACCGAAGGGCTTTCGGGGACGGCGTTGCGGGTGGTGCTCCAGCACGAGATCACCCACCTCGCCGCGAGGGCGGATACCGTCGACGGCGCACCGATGTGGATGCTGGAAGGTTTCGCGGACTACGTCGGCTACCGAGACAGCGGGCTGAACTTCCAGGAGATCGCACCGGATCTCCTGGAACAGTTGCGCACCGAGGGACGCCCGACCTCTTTGCCGTCCAACCAGGACTTCCACTTGGCGGGCAGGAAATTGGACCTGGCCTACCAGCAGTCGTGGTCGGTGGTGTCCTACATCGAGGAGCGGGTGGGGGAGCAGCGGCTGGTGGCGCTGTACCGGCGGGTGGCCGGGTCGACGTCACCGTCCACCTACGACACCGCCCTGCGCGAGATCGTCGGCATGTCCACAGCGGAATTGGTGGAGAAGTGGGGCGAGCGACTCGAACGTCATGTGCGGTGACGCCCGAGCCGCTCGCGGCACGCTCGATGATCCGGGTGGTGGATCAGGTGTAGATCGACTCGATTTCGTCGGCGTGGTTCTCGGCGACCTTGTTGCGCTTGAGCTTCATGCTCGGCGTCATCTCACCCGTCGCCTCGGTGAAGTCCTCGGGGAGGATGCGGAACTGGCGGATCTGCTCGGCCTTGGACACCGCCTCGTTGGCCTCGTCGATGGCCTTCTGCACGTCCTTGCGGACCTCCGGGTCATCCACGAGCTGGGAGGTGGGCGTGTCCTCCGGCCTGCCGTGGTTGGACAGCCATGACGGCAGGAATTCCGGGTCGAGGGTGATCAGTGCGCCGATGAACGGCTTCTTGTCGCCGACCACCATGCACTGGCTGATCAGCGGGTCGGCCCGCAGGTGGTCCTCGAGCACCGCCGGTGCCACGTTCTTGCCGCCCGCGGTGACGATGATCTCCTTTTTGCGGCCGGTGATCCGCAGGAAGCCCTCCTCGTCCAGGGACCCGAGGTCGCCGGTGTGGAACCAGCCGTCCTCCAGGGATTCCTCGGTGGCGGTCGGGTTGTTCCAGTAGCGCCGGAACACCACGTCGCCCTTGACCAGGATCTCGCCGTCCTCGGCGATCCGGACGCTCGTTCCCGGAATCGGCTTGCCGACGGTGCCGACCTTGAAGGCGTCCTCGACGTTGACCGCGGCGGCCGCCGTGGTCTCGGTGAGTCCGTAGCCTTCGAGTACCGGCACGCCCAAGCCCCGGTAGAAGTGGGCGAGTCGTTCACCCAGCGGTGCGCCACCGGACACCGCTGCCACGCAACGGCCACCCAGTGCTGCGCGCAGCTTGCCGTAAACCAGCTTGTTGAACACGAAGTGCTTGAGGCGAAGTCCGATCCCGGGACCGCCGGTGTCCATCGCCTTGCTGTAGGTGACGGCCGTTTCCTCGGCGGCGTCGAAGATCTTGCCCTTTCCACCGGCGTGGGCCTTCTGCTTCGCGGTGTTGTAGACCTTCTCGAGCACTCGCGGCACCGCCAGTACGAAGGTCGGCCGGAACGAACCGAGATCGTCGACCAGCTGCTTCACATCGCTGGTGTGGCCCAGCGTGACTCGCGCGTAGACCGAGGCGACGGTAATCGCCCTGGCCAGGACGTGCGCCATCGGCAGGAACATCAGCATCGAGTTGCCCGGCTGGAGCAGCTGCGGGAACGCGTCGATGTCGCCGCGGACCTCGGCCAGCAGGTTGCGGTGCGACAGTTCGCAGCCCTTCGGGCGGCCGGTGGTACCCGAGGTGTAGATCAGAGTGGCGAGGTCGTCGGCCTTGATCGCACGGCGCCTGTCGTGCACCTCTTGATCAGTGATCTCGGATCCGAGTTCGGTGAGCGCTTCGATAGCACCCTTCGGGCCGTCGATCTGCCAGATGTGCCCGACGTCGGGGAGCTTCTCGACAACCGGAGCGACCTCGTCGTGGTGCGTCTGGGCCTCGACGATGACGGCCTTGGCGCCGGAATCGCTGAGGATCCATTCGGCTTGATCGGCCGACGAGGTTTCGTAGATCGGGACCGTCGCGCAGCCTGCGGACCAGATCGCGAAGTCCAGCAGGGTCCACTCGTACCGGGTGGGAGACATCAGCCCGACTCGATCGCCCGGTTCGAGGCCCGCGGCGATCAGTCCCTTTGCCACGGACATGACCTGGACCGCGAATTCCGCTGCGGTGACGTCGACCCAGGCACCCTCCACCCGGCGCCGGAAGCTCACGGTCCCGCCGAAACGCTCCGCATTGGCCCACACCATGTCGGTGAGGTTCTCGTCGTCGGCCACGCCCGTTTTGGCGGGGACGCTGAACTCTCGCACGTTGAAACCTCCGAAAAAACACGCCATTCGTGGGGCATAACCTAACCCTGATAGTTACTGAGCGGTAGTCCCGAATTTGTCCCCAACCTATGGGAGCAACCCTATCGCCGATCAGTTCAGGGCCGCCGCAGCGCTGATCGGTTCAGCCGACCTCGCCACCGGGGGACATTTTTCGCGCACGATCAATCTCGATGCCGGTGCTACCCCGTTTCGGGCGTGCCGCGGAATGCGCCTTCGAGAATGCGAAGGGCGGTCACGGGAACGCGCGCAGTAACATGGCAAGCTGGCGGACATGCCCGCGAGCGATGTGTCTGGACGACTTGGCTTGTCCGCCCGCGCTCCGTTCACCGGCACTTCCCGCAGTGGTACTCCGGCCGGCGCTACTCCGGCCTGCGGTGCCCCCGGTCGTCGACATCGTGGACGAGATCCTTTTGGCCGTTTCGCGTTGAGCGTTGGCCCGTCGTTTTCGCCGACCCGGCTTTCTGGCGAGGCTGTTGTCCGGGCCGCGACCTGCGGGTTCAAGTCGATCGCGGCGCCAAGGGGATGCGTTTGATTTCCGACCGGTTCGATGACCGGCACCATGGAGGTGTGGCTCGACCCCGTCCTCGACGGCACGGTGCTGCACTACTATCTCGGGGCGGGCCCGGTCGCCGAAATGGACGCTACCGGGTGGGTGAACTGCATCGCGGAGCGAACGCGACGCCGCCGACCGGCGGCCCGGACGCTCGCGTTCGAGCTGAAGAACGGCCTCGAGCGGGATCGCGCGCCCGGTTGTCCACCCGATCCCGGTTCAGGAGCGGTGACCCGATAGACCTGGAAGGGGGCGGCCTTGCGGGTGCACGTGGTTTCGGACGTTCACGGCAATGTCGAAGATCTCAAGCGAGCCGGTGATGGCGCGGATGCCTTGGTAGTGCTCGGTGACCTGATCGATTTCGTCGACTACCACGAACACCACAAGGGAATTCTCGGCGCCGTGTTCGGTCCGGAGAAGGTCGCGCGGTTCGCCGAACTCCGCCGAACTCGCGGTTCGGAACTCGCGTCCTACGCCCGTTCACTGTGGGCGAGCCTGTCCGACCCCAAGCAGGTCGTCGAGGACGCGGTCCGGGAGCAGTACGCGGAGTTGTTCGGTGCGATGACCGCGCCTACGTACGTGACCTCGGGAAACGTCGATGTTCCGCATCTGTGGTCCGAGTTCGCCAGGGAGGGCGTCCACTTTCTGGACGGTGAGTCCATCGAGATCGGCGGCCTCCGCTTCGGGTTCATCGGTGGCACCCTCCTCCCACCGGGCGGTTCGTTGCGCACGGACGCGGCGTGGGTACCGCATCTGCGCCACGAGGACGAGTTCAATCGGGCCTTGGCCGGCATCGGGCCGGTCGACGTGCTGTGCAGTCACTTGCCACCGGCTGTGCCGGACCTCCTCTACGACGTCGTGGCCCAGCGTGCCGAGCACGGTTCGAAGAAGCTGCTCGAACGGATCAGGCACGACGAGCCGAGGTGGTCGCTCTTCGGTCACGTGCACCAGCCGCTGGCGCAGCGCTACCGGATCGGCCGCACCGAATGCGTCAACGTGGGGCACTTCAAGCGCACCGGCCGACCACACGTGCTGACCTGGTGATCGGAGGATCGGTCCGCTCGTCCCACCACCGGTGGCAGATCGCGAAATCCCACCTCCTGGCGCCGCTGCTGGTGGGGGCGACCTGTAATCTGCGCGCATGGTCGATCAGTCCACCCAGTCCATCGTGATCGAGGCACCAGCCGCGGAGATCATGGCGGTGATCTCCGACTTCGCCGCGTACCCGGAGTGGGCGGAGGCGGTCAAGGAGACCGAGATCCTCTCGGCGACCTCCGAGGGAACGGCCGAAAAGGTCCGCTTCGTGTTGGACGCCGGCGTGGTCAAGGACACCTACGTCAACGTGTACGACTGGGCGCCCGACGGGTTGTCGGTGAGCTGGACGCTGCAGGAAGGGCAGGTGCAGAAGGCTCAGCACGGCACCTACCAGCTGACCCCGCGTTCGGACGGCACGACCGAGGTGACCTACAGCTTGGCGGTGGATCTGGCGATCCCGATGATCGGCATGTTCAAGCGCAAAGCCGAGAAAATGATCATGGATACGGCGTTGAAGGAACTCAAACGCCGTGTCGAGAGCTCGCGCTGATACCCATCCTGCCCGAAGAGGCGGCCCGTGCGAATCCTTCTGTTCACCGGAAAGGGCGGCGTCGGTAAAACGACCCTCGCCGCTGCCACTGCGGCGCACCTGGCAGACCTCGGTCGCAAGGTTCTGGTGGTCTCCACCGACCCCGCGCACTCGCTGGCCGACGCCCTCGGTACCGGACTCGATCCCGAGCCGAAAGAGATCGACATGTCCGGTTCCGACGGCCGGAGCGCGCTGCACGCTGCCGAGGTGCACACGCGTGCGTTGCTGGACCGAACCTGGGACGAACTCCGTGAACACCTGCGGACCCTGTTGGTCGGTGCGGGCGTCACCGAGCTCGAAGCCGAGGAGCTCACCTCCCTTCCCGGCGTCGAAGACCTGCTGGCGCTGAGCGAGGTCCAGCGCCTCGCGGACGGCGACCTGTGGGACACCGTGATCGTCGACTGCGGCCCGACCGCCGAGACGTTGCGGCTGCTGGCCCTGCCCGAATCCCTCGCCGGGTACCTGGAGCGATTGTTCCCAGCGCATCGGCGCGTCGTCCGCGGCTTGTTGGCCGGCGTCGCGGGCAGCGACAACGTCGAACAGTGGGACGCGGTGGCCGACGCGCTCGGGCGCCTCGCGGAACGCCTCGGAGGACTCACGAACATGCTCGGCGATCCGGGCACGAGCGTGCGCCTGGTGTTCACGCCCGAAGCGGTCGTGGCGGCCGAGACCCGCCGAACGTTGACCGCGCTGGCATTGCAGCAGATCACCGTGGACGGGTTGGTGGCCAACCGCGTCGTGCCGCATCCCGGCTCGGCCTCTGGTACGTCGGCGGCCTGGCTGCGTACGCGGCGCGAGGAGCAGGAGAAGGTGCTCGACACGCTGTGGACCGCGACGGAACTGCCGGTCCGCACCGTCGAACACCGGGCGTGCGAACCGGTCGGGGCCGAAGCGCTCCGGGAGCTCGGCGCCGAGCTCTACGCTGATCAAGACCCGCTGGCAGGTGCGGACGCCGCTCCGTTGATGGAGGTCACCGGTGGTGGCCGTTCCCTGTCGTCCGAGTACGGGCTGCGGATTTCCCTGCCGTTGCACGAGGACGCGGAACTCGACCTCGCGAGGATCTCCGACGAGTTGGCCATCACAGTGGACGGTCGGCGACGGCTCGTGGCGTTGCCTTCCGTCCTGCGCCGGTGCGTGGTCACCGGAGCGGTGGCGGGCGACGATGGCCTGACCGTGACCTTCCGCCCCGACCCGGACCAGTGGATGCGGTGAAGCCTGATGGATGCGAACCGGACCGACGGCGCGAGCGATGCCCGGCGGGAGGAGATGACCGAGGAGTTCCGACGGTTGCTCGATGCGGCCGCCACCCGCGCGGAGGAGTATCTACGCGGTCTCGGTGAGTCCGAGGACGAAGACGTGACTCCGAGCTGCTCCACCGCCTGCGGCTGGTGTCCGGTGTGCGCACTAGCCGCGGCGCTGCGCGGCCAGCGGACCGGGAACACGACGCGGATGGTCGAGCAGATGACAGCCTTCGTGCGACTGCTGCGCCAGGCCCTGGCCGAACACGCCGCCCGGCAAGCTTCCGAGCGATCGGGTGCTGCGGATCCGGAGTCCGGCGAAGCGGCCGCGCGGGGACGGGCGGGTGCCTCGGACAAGGTTCAGCGGATCGATGTGCGACGGGTGAGCGGCAGCGTGGTGCGAACCCCGGCGGCCGGCCCGGAGGATGCTGTGCCGGATGCGGCGTCGGGTGCGGCGGAATCCGCCAACGACTGGGGCCGGGAGAGGCCGTGCTGACCATCGGATTGGACCTGGGCGGCACCAGCTTGCGGGCCGGTGTCATCACCCCGCAGGGCGAAGTGCTGGCGACGCACCGCGTGCCCACCCCGTCCTCCGCGTCCGAGCTCGACTCGGCGGTCGTCGATGCCGTCCGCGGGCTCGCCGATCGCTACCCGGTCGCAGGGGTCGGACTTGCTGTGGCGGGATTCGTCAGCGAGGACCGGCGGATCGTGCGTTTCGCACCGCACCTCGCCTGGCGCCACGCCGAGGTCGCCGACGACATCGCCCGCAGACTGGGGATGCCTGTCTTGCTCGAACACGATGCGAACGCGGCCGCTGTCGCCGAGCACCGGTACGGCGCGCTGGCGGGTTCGCGCGCGGGAGTGCTGGTCGCGGTGGGAACAGGTATCGGTGGCGCCCTCGTGATCGACGGGCGGCTGTTCCGGGGCGCGTACGGCGTGGCACCCGAGCTGGGACATCTTCGGTTGGTGCCGGACGGGCGGCCGTGTCCCTGCGGAAAGCGAGGCTGCTGGGAGCGCTACTGCAGCGGCACCGCCCTGGTCACCACCGCGCTGGAGCTGCTGGAGACCGAGCCGGCGGACACCCCGTGGGCGCGTTCGGCACGAGCGGAGCCGGGTTCGGTCACCGGAGAACAGGTCGCGTGCGCGGCCGAGGACGGTGACCCGACGGCGTTGCGCGCGATGGCGGAGTTGTCCCGGTGGTTGGGCGAAGGACTGGCGCTGATCGCCGACGTCTACGACCCGGACGTGGTGGTCATCGCGGGAGGCGTGTCCGGTTCGGGCCACCTCTTCCTCGACGGAGCGCGTCGCCGCTACGAGGACACGATCACCGGCGCCGGGAATCGGCCATTGGCCGAGATCCGAACGGCCGCCCACGGTGCGGAAGCCGCGATCATCGGTTCCGCCGTCCTGGCGCGGGAACACGTCGCGGCGACCATCGATCACGCGGTCTGGTGAGTCGGGACGGTGCCGCCCCGTACCGGAGTAGTGCGGCATCTCCGGTGTTCAGAGCTGGCCCGGTGTTCAGAGCTGGCCCGGTGCCTCAGAGCTGGGCACCGTCGTCATCCGGATCCGGTGGGCTCTGGCGGATCCGGAACAGCAGCCACGAGATACCCGCGCTGATCGCCACGAGCCCCATGGGGAGGGCGACGGTGCTACCCAAGCCGGCCAGGCCCGGAACCAGCAGTAGGACGACGCCTATCCCGATCACCGCGATGCCGCCGATCGTGGTGGGGCGGGGTGGCGGCATCGGGGGAGGCTCCGGCGGGTCGTAGTGCCCTTCGTCCTCGGTGAACGGCGTCCAGTCCCGGGGCCCGGCCGGTTCCGCAGGCTCGATGGGAGATGCCGCGGACTCCGGCCGGGGTTCCACGGCGGCCGAACCGGTCGACGCCCCGTCCGTCCTGCCGGTGTCCGTCTCCGCCCTGCCGGTGTTCGCCTGCTCACTGCCCGCGTCCTCGGCGGGCCAGCGAGACATGGGGGCGTCGCGCTCGAGACCGGCCACGATCTCGGCGAATGCGGCGTCGATGTCCTCGGGACCGTCGGCGTTGTCATGGCGCGTGCTCATGCGGCTTCCTCGACACGCTCGCTGTGGATCCTGCGGTTCGTCCCGACGCTACCGGTCGGTCTGCTCGGTGCGCCGTCTCCGGAAATGGTCGTCGCGTGGAGGTCGGATAGCAGCATGCCTGCATCGCCGGGCCCGTAGTGGGTCCACGGTTCGGCGCCGGGCAGTACGGGCACCGCAGCCTCCTTCGCCATCGGCACGCCTGCGTGGGGTTATGGTCGCACGCATACGGAGTTCATGGTGTGAGCGTTGCCGGATCATCCTCACGTGGGGGCGCATTGTGCCCGAAATGCGGGCTCCGTAGGCTGAGCAGGGAACTCGGGTGACAGGGAGGCAGCGGCGCGGTGCTGTACTGGGTGATGAAGCACTTTGTGCTGGGTCCACTGATGAAGCTGTTCTGCCGACCGAGTGTCGAGGGCGTCGAGAACGTTCCCTCGTCGGGCGGTGCGATCCTGGTCAGCAACCATCTGGCTGTCGCGGATTCGTTCTACATGCCGCTGATGATGCCGCGTCGGGTGACATTCCTGGCCAAACGGGAGTATTTCACCGGCAAGGGACTCAAGGGAAAGCTCAAGAAGTACTTCTTCTCCGGTGTGGGACAGGTGCCGATCGACCGCTCCAGCGGGGCGGCGGCGCAGGCCGCTCTCGACACGGGGGTTCGCCTGCTCGACGAGGGCAGGCTGCTGGGCGTCTATCCGGAGGGAACCAGGTCGCCCGATGGCCGGTTGTACAAGGGCAAGACCGGTGTGGCCCGGATGGCGCTGGAAGCCGACGTGCCGGTGATCCCGATCGCGATGTTCGGCACCGACAAGGTCAATCCGCTCGGGTCCAAGATGTGGCGCCCGTACAAGGTTCGGATCAAGGTCGGACCGCCGCTGGACTTCTCCCGGTACGAAGGTCTGGCCGGTGACCGCTTCGTCGAGCGCTCGATCACCGACGAGATCATGTACGCGCTGATGGAGCTGTCCGGACAGGAGTACGTGGACGTCTACGCGGCGAAGGCCAAGGACGATCTCGCGGCTCAGGGCAAGCACGTCGCGGGCTGGTCCGAGGACGACACCGCGTCGAGGCGCATGCCGGATTCCAAGGCCGGTTGAGCGGGTTCGCTCCGTCTCCAGGGGTGTCGAATCGTGTGCTCCGCAGGCGCATAAGCTTGACCGGTGCGGTTTTTCTACGACTGCGAGTTCATCGAAGACGGACAAACCATCGAGCTGGTGTCGATCGGCATGGTCGACGAGTCCGGTCGCGAGTTCTACGCAGTATCCACCGAGTTCGATGCCGGTCGTGCCGGTCCATGGGTGCGGCAGCACGTCTTGCCGCAACTCCCACCGCCGGCGTCTTCGCTGTGGCGGTCCCGCTCGCGGATTCGGGAGGACCTCTACTCCTTCTTGACCGCTCGAGGCGGCGACATCGAGCTGTGGGCCTGGTACGCCGCCTACGACCACGTCACGCTCGCGCAGCTGTGGGGGCCGATGCCCGCACTGCCCTCAAGAATCCCCAAGTTCACCCGTGATCTGCGTCAGCGGTGGGAGGACGTGGGCAAGCCGAAGCTGCCTTCGCCGCCTGCCAACGCGCACGATGCGCTGGCCGATGCCAAGCACAACCTCGAGCGGTGGAAGGTCATCGAGGACCAACAGAGCCGAAAGGGTTACCCGCTGAGCTGAAGATCGCCCGGTGGGCGCGTAGTTGCCTTGCTGCACCGATCCAGTCCGTGACAGGCTTCACTCGGGGAGATCCAGGTCACGTTCGATGGATCGATGAGGAGGCGGCTACATGCCGGCTGGAACGCGTATCGGAGTGCTGACCGGTGGCGGCGACTGCCCCGGTCTCAACGCGGTGCTGCGCGCGGTCACGCGCAAGGGCATCTCGGTGTACGGGTACGACGTCGTGGGCTTCCGCGATGGGTGGCAGGGCCCGATCGAGGGGCGGACGAAGCCGCTGGGGCTCGATTCGGTGGAGGAGATCCTCAGCCGGGGCGGCACGATCCTGGGAACTTCGCGCACCAACCCGTACAAGGTCGAGAACGGTGTGGATCGGATCAAGGCGACCCTCGACGAACAGGGCATCGAGTCGCTGATCGCGATCGGCGGGGAGGACACCCTGGGCGTCGCCCAGCAGTTGGGGGCGGACGGCGTTCCGGTGGTCGGTGTTCCGAAGACCATCGACAACGACCTCGGCGCCACCGATTACACCTTCGGATTCGACACCGCGGTGCACATCGCCACCGAAGCGCTCGACCGGCTCCGCAGCACAGCGGAGTCCCATCACCGTGCGCTCGTCGTCGAGGTGATGGGACGGCATGCGGGTTGGATAGCACTGCACTCCGGGCTCGCCGGTGGGGCCAACGTGATCCTCGGGCCGGAGAAGCGATTCAGCGTCGAGCAGGTGTGCGACTGGGTCCGGCAGCGGTTCGAGCGCCAGTACGCACCGATCATCGTGGTCGCCGAGGGAGCTGTCCCGGACGGCGGCGAAGAGGTGTTGCAGGCGGGGGAGAAGGACGCCTTCGGGCACGTGCGACTGGGTGGCGTCGGCACCTGGCTGGCAGAGGAGATCGCGAGCCGCACCGGCGAGGAATCCAGGGCCGTGGTGCTCGGTCACACCCAGCGAGGCGGCACGCCGACCGCCTACGATCGGGTGCTGGCGACCCGGTTCGGGCTGCACGCCATCGACGCGATCGGTGAGCGGGACTTCGGCAAGATGGTCGCGCTGCGCGGTACGGACATAGTCCGGGTTCCGTTGGAAGAAGCCACCGCCAGCCTCAAGACCGTTCCGCTCGAACGCTATGCCGAAGCCGAGGTCCTCTTCGGGTAGGCGCTCGCACGGCGTGCGGTTCCTCGCGGTCGGCACCTGCCGGACGGCGCGGAACCGCACGGACCGAGTCGCCGGGAGTGTCGCCGGCAGTACTGAATCGAAGTGTGCTCTGATCGGGCTTCTGCGTTCATATTGTGGGACTGCTCTCCCGGATGAATGAGCAGGACGGGGACCGCCTACGCTGGGGGCGTGAACTGGAGCGTTGACGTACCGGTGGATACCCTTCCCGAACTGCCTCCGCTGCCGCCCGAAATGCGTTCGCAACTTGACGACGCGCTCGCGCGGCCCGCGGCCCAGCAGCCGGAGTGGCCGAACCCGGACCAGGCACAGAACGTGCGGAAAGTGCTGGAAAGCGTTCCGCCGGTAACCGTGCCTTCCGAGGTCGAGCGCCTGCGGGCGCAGCTCGCGGCTGTCGCCCGGGGCGAGGCGTTTTTGCTCCAAGGCGGCGACTGCGCGGAAACGTTCGCGGACAACACCGAGGCGCACATCCGGGGCAACATCCGGACTCTGCTTCAGATGGCGGTCGTGCTCACCTACGGAGCGAGCATGCCGGTGGTCAAGCTCGGGCGTATCGCGGGCCAGTACGCCAAGCCCAGGTCGAATCCGTTGGATGCGCTCGGTCTGCCGAGCTACCGGGGCGACATGGTCAATTCGCTGGTGGCCACCGAGGAAGCGCGGGAGCACGACCCGGGCCGCCTGATTCGTGCCTATGCCAACGCGAGCGCCGCGATGAACTTGTCCCGGGCGCTGACCAGCGGTGGCATGGCCGCGCTGACCAAGGTCCACGACTGGAACAAGGACTTCGTACTGAACTCACCGGCCGGTGAGCGCTACGAGTCCGTCGCGGCCGAGATCGACCGCGGTCTGCGGTTCATGGCCGCTTGCGGCGTCGATGACTCGAGCCTGCACACGGTCGACTTCTACGCGAGCCACGAGGCTCTGGTGCTCGACTACGAGCGCGCGATGCTGCGGCTCGACTATTCGCACGAGTCTCCGCGGCTCTATGATCTCTCCGGCCACTTCTTGTGGATCGGCGATCGGACGCGGCAGCTCGACGGTGCGCACGTGGCGTTGGCCGAGCTGATCTCCAACCCGATCGGTGTGAAGATCGGGCCGTCGACGACACCGGAGGCGGCGGTCGAATACGTGGAGCGGCTGGATCCGCACAACGAGCCCGGGCGGATCACGCTGATCAGCCGGATGGGCAACGGCAAGGTACGGGATCTGCTGCCTCCGATCGTGGAGAAGGTCACCGCGTCCGGACACCAGGTGGTGTGGCAGTGCGATCCGATGCACGGCAACACCCACGAGGCGAGCACCGGGTACAAGACCCGGCACTTCGACCGGGTGGTGGACGAGGTCCAGGGCTTCTTCGAGGTGCACCACCGGCTGGGCACCCATCCCGGCGGGATCCACATCGAGCTCACCGGTGAGGACGTGACCGAGTGCATTGGCGGTGCGCAGGACATCTCCGACACCGACCTCTCGGGTCGTTACGAGACGGCTTGCGACCCGCGGCTGAACACTCAGCAGTCGCTGGAGCTCGCTTTCCTCGTGGCCGAGATGCTCCGGTCGTGAATCGTCCGAGCCGGTCCGGCAGGCCCGGCTGAACCTCGTCGGCGAGACGATCGCCCTCGTCGACGGCGGTGAAATCCTTCGAGCGCCCCGTTCCGGCTTCTCCGGAGCGGGGCGCTTCCGATTCGGTGCTCCGGCACTGTGGCTGCCCGGAAGATGTCCGTGTGGGACCAAGTGGTCTGGTCAGGTAACCATCAGCCGACGGTGGCGGTTCAGGCCGAGACCGAGAACCACAGGTGTCAGCGAGGTGCCTCAGTGGATCGCCCGCGATGTGTCGCCCCGGTCCTCGGTGGGCACCGGCGGACGAGCCGCGTCGATATTCGGTGGGTGGCTGTTCGTCGGTGCGGAAGACCGGCCGGCTGCACGCGGGCTCAAGCCGAGCGGGTCGAAGCGGAGCAGCGACAGGGCACCGACGATCGCGGCAGCGACCCCGAAAGCGACGAACGGCCAGTTGTACATGGCCTGCTCACCGTCGGGGTAGTAGGCGAACGCGAGTACCACCGAGCCGCCGACCACGTAGGGCAGCGCCTGCCTGCTCCACGGCAGCGCGCTTGCCAGGGCCAACCCCCAGGTCAGATACCACGGCAGCACGGTCGGCGAGAGCAGCGCGGCCGCGAACAGCACGAGGGCCGCACGACGAATGGTGTCCACATCTCCCGCGCGCGCCCGCCACCACTGGCGCACCGCCAGCACCGCGAGCGCGACCGACCCCAAGGTCCGGCCGATGTCGATGAAGATGCCCGGATTCACGTCGACGAACAGGGAAACCACGCCGTGGACCGCCTGGCCCAGCCCGGTGGGCATCGAGAGGTAGTTGACGATCTTGCCGGGTGCGGACAGGGCGGGAAGCCACCCGAGGTCGACTTTGGCCAGGGCGGTGCAGGCCGCGAAAACCACGGCGAACACGGTCAGCGCGGGAAGGAGAGCGCGGACGAACCGTTCCCAGAACGATCCGGAGAGCCGGGACGCCCACACCCACACCAGAAAGGGCAGGAGTAGTCCGGCCGTTGCCTTGATCGCCATCGCCAGGGTGACCAGTGCTATGCCGCCCGCGTGTCGCCCGTCCAGCAGCATCAGGGTGCCGACGGCGAGCAGGCCGATCATGAGCATGTCGTTGTGCGGTCCGCCCACCAGGTGAACCACCGTCATCGGACTCGCCGCGGCCAGCCAGAGCGCGGTGGGCAGGTCCCCGCCGAGGTGGCGGACCAGCCCGGGTAGTGCGAAGATCAGCATCCCGAGCCCGATCAGCAACACCAGGCGCATCACGATGATGTTGGAGATCATGCTGTCTCCTGCGAGCAGGATGACGCCTTTCGAGATCCCGATGAACAGCGGGCCGTACGGGGCGGGGGTGTTCTGCCAGGTGGGGTGCACGTTGTCGGGAATGGGGCCGGTGAGCGCGGCCGGGCCGATCGCGTACGGGTCCATCGCGTGCAGGGCGAGCAGTCCCTGGCCGAGGTAGCTGTAGACGTCCCGGGTGAACATCGGCGGTGCGATCAGCATCGGCGCTGTCCAAGCCGCGGTGGCCAGAAGCACGCCACGTGAGCCGACGAGCCGGGCGAGCACTCCGCGTCCCAGCCGGATCCAAGCCCAGACAAGCAGTCCGAACCCGATGTAGAGCACCGCGGTGGCGAGGTCCTTGCCATGTCCGTAGCGCATGGCGGAAAGCGGACCATCCGACAAGATGGGATCGGTCACCAAAGTGCCAGCGCCGCCGAGGGCGCCGATCAGCAGCAGCAGCGCGCCGATCGTGCCGAGGGCGATGGTGCGCAGCGGAAGCGAGTCGTGCCGGTCTTCGGAGATCGCCGTGACCACGGCGCGTGGTGGCGTCTTCGAACGTTCGTCCGGTTTCGACCGGTTCGGAATCGACTGGCTTCCGGTTGTGGTGGTGTGCTCGGTGGGGGCCATGGTGGCCCCAATGCTTCCACATGCGCTCAGTGGCCCTGTCCTGACCAGTGAAAGTTATTCCGCTGAAATAATTGCCCCCGGAATGGGCGGGTTGATCACGGTTCGTGTTTGTCCAGGTGGGGACGCAGATGGGAGAACCGTGCTTACTCTTCGTTACATGCTGAGTCGATTCGGCTCGGACTAATCGAGTGATTTTCGCCATGCCGGATGACAGTATGGCGGCAATCCGAACGCGCCCCACATCGAAGGGCGCTCGACGCCGGAATCAGCACGACCGTGCCGGGTCGATCCGCGAAATCGGCGTCACCAAGGCCGTGCGACCAAGGCGGCGCCCACGAGGGCCGCGCCCACCGGGCCACCAGCCCCGGGCCGCGGTGATGACGACCGCACGCTCAGATCGCGTTGACGTGCACCGTCGACCCCGGTTCCACCTTGCTTCCCGCGAGGGGGAACTGGCCGAGGACCAGACCGTTCTCCCGGTTGAAAAGGGACCGGACTTTCAGTTTCAACCCCAGCTCGGCGATCTGGCGTTCGGCCTCCACGAGACGGACGCCATTGAGGTCGGGGACCGTCACGGCATTCGAAACGACAACACCCACCTTGGGGCGGCCGACGAGTTGCACCTCGGTTCCGGGGCTGGGAGTCGTGCTGATCACGTGGTCACGCGGGACGTCGGAATCGAACTTCCTGGCGGCTTCGTGTGGTTCGAATCCCGCCTCGCGCAACGCAGCGAACGCCTGCTCCTTGCTCGCACCGGTCACGTCCGGCACCGGAACCGGTTCCGGGCCCTTGCTCAGCACGACCGTGACTTCGCTGCTGATCTCGACTCGGCTGCCCGCTTCCGGGGAGACACCGAGTACTTTCCCCTCGGGAACGGTGGGGTGGTACTGGTTCGCGGCCTCGTCGAGGCGCGGGCGGAGCTTGGTGTCCCGCAGCACGCGCTCGGCCTCCTCCACGGAGGCGCCCTCGGCGATGGACGGAACCTGTGGTCGGCCTTGCGAGACGACGAGCTCGACCTCTTCGCCGGTGGAGACGTGGGAACCCTGCCCCGGTGAGGAGCTGATCACCGTGCCATCGGGAACGGAGTTGTGGTACTCCCGAGTGATCCGGGGAGTGAGTTCCGCGCCGACCAGCGCGTCCCGCGCCACCGACTCGCTCTTGCCGACCACCGTGGGAACCTCCACGGAGCGGACGTTGCCGAGCCACCAGGCGGTCCCGCCGATGAGCCCGGCGAGCAGCAGAACAGCAAGGGTGACCACCGCGAACTTGCGGCGACTACGTCGGCGTTGTTGCTCCTGGGCAGGTGCTCGGGCAGCGCGAGGCTCGGGTTCTGCGGCCTCCACAGCGCTGAGATTCTGCGTCTGCTCGGCGTCGTCGACCGGACGGCGCATGGCGCGGGTTCCCCGCGGGCCTCCGGTCGAGTGGAACTCGTCGTCCGAGGTCGTCATCGGGCTCGTTCCCACCTGGGGAAACCGCTCGGTGGGCGGCTCGTCGCCGAGGTCGGCGGGGAGCATTTCGGCAGTACGGTCGTCGCCGGCCGGGACCGGGACCGGTACCGGTTTCAGGTCCAGGACGTCCCGCACCGCCTCCACCTCGGCCAGGAAGGCCTCGGCGCTTTCCGGCCTGGCGGACGGTTCCCGGCGGGTCGCGTGCACCACGAGGTCGTCGACGGGCCCGGGCAGTTCGGGGGCCTGCTCGCTCGGGGCGGGGACATCATCGTTGACGTGCCGGTAGGCCACCGACAGCGCGGTGTCGCCGGTATAGGGCGGGCGCCCGGTGAGCATCTCGTAGAGCACCACCCCGGCGGCGTAGAGGTCGGTACGCGCATCGGCCGCGCCGGTGGTGACCTGCTCGGGGGAGAGGTAGGCAACGGTCCCGAGGATCACGCTGCCGCTGGTGGTACCTGCGGAGGCCGCCGCGCGCACCAGGCCGAAGTCGGCGACCTGAACCGAACCGTCCGTCCCGATCAGCACGTTCTCGGGCTTGATGTCCCGGTGCACCATGCCCGCGTTGTGCGCGGCCCCGAGCGCCGAGAGCATCGGCGTCAGCACGCTCAGCGCGAGCGGCAGCGGCAGGCTGCCCCGGTCCAGGATCAGATCGCGCAGCGTGCAGCCCTCCACGAGCTGCATCACGAGGAAGACGTGGTCGCCCTCCGCCTCGCGATCCACGCCCTGGTCGTAGACGGCCACGACGTTCGGGTGGTGCAAGCTTGCCGCGGAACGGGCCTCCAGCACGAACCGGTCCACGAAAGATCGATCACCCGAGTACTGCGCGTCCATGACCTTGAGCGCCACCGGCCGCTGCAGTCGGGTGTCCAGGCCACGGTAGACCGCCGACATGCCGCCTCGCGCGATCAGCGAGTCGACCCGGTACCGACGCTCCAGCATGGCTCCCACGAGGTTGGAGCCGTGCCCGGGTCGTGTCTCAGGGGTCATCGTCCGCCTACCGTAGAACGCTGGTTGCCTGCGCGATTCTTCCAGGGATGGCCGAAAGGTCGCCGACCGCCACGGTTGTCGAGCCACCGTCCGCACCAGGTATGGCTCAGGCGCTCGCTGGTGTGGGCTGCCGCCGGAGGGCCGCCGCGGGTCAGTCGCGATCGTAGGAGAAGCCGTTACCCGTCCGGCGCACGGCATGTGTGCAGGCGATGTGGCATTGTGTGTGGTGTGAGTGCGATCCCTGCCGCCCCGGATGTGCTTGCTCCCGACGTGGAGATGATTCCGCTGCCCGATGTCGCCGAGCGACTCGGAGAGCCGGTAACCCGGGTGCACCAAATGATTCGTGATGGGCATTTGCTCGCCATGCGCCGCGAGGGGGTGCTGAGCGTGCCCGCCGCTTTCCTGACCGAGACCGCGATCGTCAAGGGAGTGGGTGGCACGATCACCTTGCTCCGGGACAACGGTTACAACGAGGACGAGATCCTCACGTGGTTGTTCACCGCCGACGACTCGTTGCCCGGAACCCCGATCGATGCATTGCGTGGAGACCGCGGCCGTGAGGTGAAGCGACGGGCCCAGGCGATGGGTTTCTAGAACCCGCAGTTCTGCCGCGTCGGCGACGCGAATGCATTCGTATTCGCTGTCCGTGTTCGTCAGCCGGGCCACCGATCGGTGGCCCGGCTTTTTTCGGATGGGTGCATTTCCCGGTCGGCTCCGCTCGGACCGTCGGGGCGAATGGCGCCGGACGCCGGTTCGAGGACGAATCCGTGCTCGCGGCAGCCTCTTGCTCATCGGGTCGCCTCCCCGGCGGCGCGGATGCCGCGCGGTCCGGATGCCGCCAGACCTGAGGAGCTGCCTCACCGAGCGGCGCGGACGAGCCGTTCGGGTCATGCTCGTGGTGAGGCAGGACACGAGCAGGTGATCGTGATGGTGGTACCGGTGGTTTCCCGGCTGTTCGAAACGGGCTTCGGCACCGGCGGTTCGGCCGACTCGAGCGGGCCGGTGACGTGCTCGTGGGTTGAACAGCGGTTGTCCGGAGCGGATGGCTTCTGGACGGCGACGGAGTGTCCCGACGGGCCACGGCACCTGAGGCCGGGGTGGGGCGCGTGGGACGGTGACGCGATGTGGTTCAGCGCCGTACCGTGCGGCGGCGAGGCGGCGTCCTCCGGTGTGCGGGTTGGCCCCGGACGGGCGTGGTGGTTCGTGGACCGCATCTACGTGAAGTCCGATCCAGCCCACGAAGACCTCTCCGACGAGGAGCCGCACCAGATCGGGCTGGTCGAGCGGAGGCAGGGCCTTGGGGTGGGCGGCTCGCCGACGTGCTGGGTGTTCCGATCCTGAGGTGGTGGTTGACCGCAGGGAAGGCTGGTGCGCTGGTCAGCCCGTGATGCGGCGAGCGGCGAGCTTGCCGGAGATCAGCACGGGCGGCACCCCGACGCCCGGCGTGGTCCCGGAACCGGCCAGCACCACGTTGTCCACGTCGCGCACCAAGTTGCGCGGCCGGAACGGCCCGGTCTGGCCGAAGGTGTGCGCGGCGGAGAACGGTGTACCAGCGGCGTGGCCCTGCGCCGCCCAGTGCGCCGGTGTGACCAGTCGCTGGGTTTCGACGGCTTGACCGAAGCCGGTGAATCCTCGGGCATCGAGCAGGGTGAACAATTCGTCCCGGTAGGCCGGGCCCAGGGTTTCCCAGTCGAACGGGCCTGTGCTGAGGTTCGGGCACGGCGCCAGGACGTAGTGCAGTTCGCGCCCTTCGGGAGCCAGCGACGGATCGGTCGCGGTCGGTCGGCTGATCAGCAACGACGGGTCGCTCATCAGGTGCCCTCGTTGGATGATCTCGGTGAAGGTGTTCTGCCACGCGGTTCCGAACGAGATCGTGTGGTGGGCCGTGCCCGGCCAGCTCCGAGAGGTCCCCGCGTGCACGATCACGGCTGAGGGTGACCAGCGGAGTCGACGGTTCCGGGACCGACCGAGCAGCCGCTGGACGACCGGCGGGTCGGGGGTGAGCACGAACGCATCGCCGCTGATCGCCTCACCTCCGGAGCAGCGCACGGCCCGCACCCGGTTGCCGTTCCACTCGAGCGCTTCCACCTCGGTGTCGTAGCGCAGTTCCACCCCGGCTCGGCGGGCGGCGTCGGCCATCGCGGTCGGTAGCGCGTGCATGCCGCCCCGGGGGAACCAGACCCCGTTCACCGTGTCCATGTAGGAGATCACCGAGTACAGGGCCAGCGCGCGTCGCGGATCGAGTCCCGCGTACAGCGCCTGGAAGGAGAACACCCGCTGTAGGCGTTCGTCCCCCAGGAACCGACCGATCGCCGGACCGAGGCGCCCGAAACCGCCGAGCGCGACGAGTTTGGCCAGCTGCGGAGTGAGCAGGTCCAGCGGGGAATCGAAGTTTGCGTCGATGAACCGGTGCATTTCCACCCGGTACATCTCGCTCAACCAGCGGCGCAGCCTGCGGTACCCGGCTGCTTCGGCCGGTCCGGCGAACCGGCGCACCTCCGCTTCCATGGCGGCCGGGTCGGTGTGCACGTCCAGGGCGGAACCATCCGCGAAACAGGCCCGGTACGCGGGGTCGAGCGGGAGCAGGTCCAGTTCCGCCCGCAGCGAGGTTCCCACTGCGGCGAGCGCTTCGTCGACGAGTTCCGGCATGGTCAACACGGTGGGACCGGTGTCGACCCGGTAACCGTCGAGTTCCAGCACGCCCGCTCGCCCGCCGGGAACACTCGCCCGCTCCACCAAGGTCACCCGACGGCCTGCCCCGGCCAGGTGCAGGGCCGTGGACAGGCCGGACAGGCCGGCACCGACGATGACGACGTGCTCGGTGGGGCCGGCGACTCGACGCATCAGCGGTTTCGATCCGTCACGTCGATCGCGAGCTCGCCGAGCCTGGTCGTGGCGGGCTCGCCGAGGTCGGCGGTGTGCAACGCCGCCATCGCCGAGGAGGTCAGCTCGGTGATGCGCTCTTCTACCGCGTCGACCGCGCCCACCCGGGTCAGCACGCGCCTGGCACGTTCGACCCCGTCTCCGTCGAGTTCGGCGTCGCCGAGTGATCGGCGGAGCAGTTCGAGCCCCTCCTTGTCGTCCTGCAAGCCTGCTCGTTCCACGGCTTCGGCGATGAGCACTGTGCGCTTGCCCTCCCGCAGATCGTCACCCGCGGGTTTCCCGGTGACCTCGGGATCGCCGAAAACGTCGAGCAGGTCGTCGCGGAGCTGGAAGGCGACGCCGATGTCGGTGCCGAACCGGTGCAAGGCCGAAAGCACATCGACGTCGGCCCCCGCGATCTCCGCCCCGAGCTGCAGCGGGCGCTGGATGGTGTACGAGGCGGTCTTGAGCTCGTCGATCCGCAGTGCGGCCTGCTGGGTCTCGTCCGCTCGCGCTTGTCCCAGCACATCCAGGTACTGCCCGGCGAGCACCTCGGTGCGCATCGATCGCCACGGGTGAAGCGCCCGCGAGAGTGCTTCGGGCGCCAGCCCGGCGGTGTGCAGCATGTCGTCGGCCCAGGCGAAGGCGAGATCGCCGAGCAGCACAGCGGCGGCGGCACCGAAGCGCCCGCTCGGCCCCTCCCACCCCGTGTCCCGGTGGGTTCGAGCGAACAGCTCGTGCACCGTGGGGTTTCCACGCCGCGTGTCCGAGTCGTCGATCAGGTCGTCGTGCACGAGGGCGCATGCCTGGATGAGCTCGAGGGCGCTCGCTGCCTGCAGCATCGCGGTGGCCTCGGAGCCGGTGGCGGCGCCGCCACCGGCCCGCCAGCCCCACCACGCGAAGGTGGGACGGAGACGTTTGCCCCCTCCGAGCACGAACTTCGCGAGTTCCCGAGCTGCCTCGGCGAACGCGGGGTCGAGGCCCTCGCATTCGGCGATGCGACGTTCCAGGTAGGTGAACAGGCAATGCTGTACCTGGCCCGGCAGGTCGACTTCCACGGCGGTGTCCTCAATGATGTCTTGGCGGGGGGTGGAGTCTTGTAGGAGCACGGGTCCATCTTCCGGGACACGGCTCCGGGGCCGGTCGTGGGTCCGGAGTGCTCTCCCCGTGTCGCGGGTTCGGATTCGGAGGGTGACCGGACGGTGCCGAGCCGGAACGGATGTGACCGAGCTCGTGGGCTCACGCTGGCTGCCCGGCCGCACTGTCCGCACCGTCCGATCGTGTTCAGGTGCTGATGCTTTCCTCCGGGCGCTGCGCCGAGGAAGCCTTGGGATGGTGGTGCTCGTGGTGGGCCCGCTGCGCGAGGTAGGCGACGAACCCGGCTGCGCCGAAGGACAGCGCGACGACGAGCAGCGTCCACCAGATCCAGTACTTCGAGCCCGCGCCTGCGAATTGGAAAGCGGCCGATAGTTCGGTGACCTGACCAGCTTCGGGTCGCCAGCTCACCACCCCGGCGGATTCATGGCCGTTGGTGGTGGTGACCTCACCGGGTGTGCTGATCTCGAGGAGGAAGGAGGAACTGTTCTCCTCCAGCGGTGTGAGGTCGACCGAACCGTTGAACAACACGAGTGAACCGGAACGGTGCAAGTCGAATGTGTAGCGGCGGTGGCCCTGGCTTACTTCGGACGCCAGCTTTTCGACCTCGTCGTAGGTCAATTTCTGGAAAGTCAGCCGTGATCCGGTACGCCCCTCTTTCGAGTAGGGCGTGACGTTCACCCGGTCGGCCAAGCCTTCGGGCGGTCGCAACCGGAACGGAA
Organism: Parasphingorhabdus pacifica; assembly: GCF_054779195.1. NCBI lineage: Bacteria > Pseudomonadati > Pseudomonadota > Alphaproteobacteria > Sphingomonadales > Sphingorhabdaceae > Parasphingorhabdus > Parasphingorhabdus pacifica. The sequence continues at coordinate 274,545 of NZ_BAAGYS010000004.1, read as the reverse complement.
CCTGCCCGTCCGGTGTCTGGGTCGACAGCAGGATTTCTCCGGAGGCGGTGTCGTTCTCGGTGAGGTTCAAGGTTGCCCGCGTATGCAGACAACCGCTCAGGAGCACTCCGATCACCAGGATCAGCAGTGCCAGGACGGTCTGGGGTCGTGCCGCTGCGGTTCGGAACGCTTCGCCCTTCACCTCGACGACTTTCCCACCGTGCCGCTGAACTCGCCGACCGCGAACCACGGTAGGGCGATCCGCGGTGATCAGCGTCGTCGGTCCGGCGCGGTAGCGTTCCCCGCATGACATCCGACAATGGTGTTCATCAGATCAGTGATCGATTCGTCGACGACCTGGCCGGTCTCGACCCGATCGTGGCTACTCACCTCGGTATCCCCGGTGGTGACGAGGAGCTGACCGACTTCTCGCCCGACGGCTACCGCGCACGGGCCGAGCTGGCCCGCCGGGCGGTGGCGGAAATGTCGGCGGCGGAGCCCGTTGACGAGGGCGAACGGGTGGCCAAGGCGGTTTTCCTCGAGCGGGTGGGCCTCGATGTCGAGCTGCACGAAGCGGGCGCCGACATGTCGGCCCTGAACGTGATCGCGAGTCCGGTGCAGGAGCTTCGGCAGGTCTTCGACCTCATGCCGTCCAAGACCGAGGAGCACTGGCGCACGATCGCCAAACGGCTGTCGGCGATGCCCTCGGCCGTGTCCGGGCTGCGCTCCGGTCTGCGGCACGCCGCGGCGGAAGGGCACATCTCGGCTGCCCGGCAGGTCAAGCGCGTTGCCGAGCAGTGCGAGACCTGGGCGGGAAGACGGGAACAGCGTTCCTTCTTCCGTGGCATGGTTGCCCCCGCGCGTGAAGCGGGGATCGAGTCCGGACTCTGCGACGAGCTGGAGAACGCGGCCGACCGGGCGGCGGGGGCGTACGGCGAACTCGCGGATTTCTTGCGCGCGGACCTGCTGCCCAGGGCTCCGGGAAAGGACGCGGTCGGCGCTGAGCGGTACCGGCTGTGGTCCCGGTTCTTCACGGGAGCCGAGTTCGACCTGCACGAGGCGTACGAGTGGGGCTGGCGGGAGTTCTCCGCGATCGAGGCGGAGATGAAGGAGGTCGCCGATCGCATCAAGCCGGGAGCGACCCTCGCCGAGGCCGCTGCCGCGCTCGACGCCGATCCGCGCTACCGGGTGCGCGGCCAGGCGGCCTTTCGGGAATGGATGCAGGGACTTTCCGATCAGGCGCTGCTGCAACTGCGAGGTACCCATTTCGAGATCCCCGACGAGTTGATGAAGCTCGAGTGCCGGATCGCGCCGCCGGGTGGCGGGGTCGGCGCCTACTACACCGGGCCGACGGACGGGTTTTCCCGGCCGGGCCGGATGTGGTGGTCGGTTCCCGAGGACAAGGAGGAGTTCCCGACCTGGCGGGAAGTTTCGACCGTCTACCACGAGGGAGTACCGGGTCACCACCTTCAGGTGGCGACCTCTGTGTACCAGTCGGGGCGGTTGAACAAGTTCCAGCGGTTGGCCTGCTTGGTCTCCGGTCACGCCGAAGGCTGGGCGCTGTACGCCGAGCGGCTGATGCGCGAGCTCGGGTACCTCACCGACGACGGTGATCTGCTCGGCATGCTCAACGATCAGCTCTTCCGCGCCGCTCGGGTCGTGGTCGACATCGGCATGCACCTGGAACTGGAACTTCCGGCGGGATGTGGCTTCCACGAGGGTGAGCGCTGGACGCCGGAGCTGGGGCTGGAGTTCATGCTCGACCGCACGATCACGGATGCCGACCACGTGCGCGACGAGATCGACCGCTACCTGGGCTGGCCCGGCCAGGCGCCCTCGTACAAGCTCGGTGAACGGTTGTGGCTGGCTGCACGCGACGAAGCCCGCCAGCGCAAGGGATCGGCCTTCGACCTGCAGGATTTCCACGGGAAGGCACTTCGCATGGGTCCGATGGGGCTGGACACCCTGCGGGAGCAGCTCGCCCTGATCTGAGCGGGGAGGAGCTCGCGGCTGCCCGGATCGACTGGCACCGCCCCCGCGTGCTTCAGGCGTCGTCCGGCTCGAGGGGCAGTGAGCGGCCGAGGACGGCGAACGGTCGCGGGTCGCCGGTGAACCGGTAATGGCGGACCACGTCGACGAATCCGACTCGGCGGTACAGCTTCCACGCCCGGGTGGGCCCCTCCGGGGTGGACAGCAGAACGGTCCGCCCCGGAGCTCCGTCCAGGAGTCGGCGCAGGAGCTGTTCGCCGAGGCCGCTGCCCTGGCTCTGCGGGTGGACGTGGAGCTCGGTCAGTTCGTAGTAGTCCTCCAGCCACGCGTCGGCGTCGGAGGCTCCGGCGACGAGCAGCCCGCGTCGTACCTGCTCGTGCCACCACTGCCCGGACACGCCCCGATAGCCGTATCCGATGCCGAGCAGCTCGTCGTCGGCATTGAAGGCGCCGACGCAACGCCAGCCGGGCCGGTGAACGTGCGCGGACCACATCGGCGCACGCTGCTGGGCGGTCACCGGTGGATAGTCCATCGCGTCGATGTAGATCTGCAGGGCTTCGTGGAGTCGAGTGCGGAACTGGTCGGCGGAGAGTTCGACGACCCGGTCGCAGTGCGGGGAGCGCGCGGCGGTCACTCACCGAACCCTAGATGGTCGGGTCTGATGATCGCGCTGTGGTGCGGGCTGAGTGGCGTGGCGTGTCGGGGGCGTCATGCGCTCCGCGCGAAGCCGCTGGTCGTTGTTCCGACGCGTCGACTGCCTCGAACAGGTGAGCTAGGTCGCGGTGCTTGAGTCCGGCCCCCGGAGGGGCTAATCTGAAGGCGTTCGAACTGAGGTTCGAAAACAGCGTCCGGTGGTGAGGTGGGGGAAGCACCTCACCACCGGACTGCCGGCTTCCCCCCGGCGCAGCACGAATCCGTCCTTCCGGTGTCGTAGCTCCGCGCGTGGGCCAGGTGTCACCGGAGACGTCGTGAACGTGATCTTCGAGGAGGACGCCGATGTCACAATCCAACGAACTCTCCATCCCGGTGCCTCGGCGCTCGGTCGATGACCGCCCGGTAGCTGTTTCCGGTGGGAGCGCGGCCTCCGCGAGCTCTCGCGCGCTGCTCGTCCGGGCCGGGAACCGCCTGCGGGAAGGCGAGCGCGCGGGCCCGCCGACCGAGCGCTACGTGGCCGCCCACCTGGCTGCGCTCCGGGCCGCTACCGCGATCGTCGTTGCGCGCGGCCCCCGGCGGGTCGGTGACCGACCGGTCAGCGTCTGGCGGCTGCTCGGCGACGTGGCGCCCGAGTTCGGCGAATGGGCGGCCTTCTTTGCGGCGGGCTCCGAACGTCGGGCGATCGCGGAGGCCGGTATTCCGGGGGTGTCCGATGAGCAGGCCGACCGAGTTCTGCGCCGAGCCGGTGAGTTTTTGGATCTCGTCGATATCGAGCTCTCCGGCGCGGCACGATGAGTCCCGTGCTGATGATCGACCACGATCGAATGCTGGACTTGCTGGGTACGGAAGGGCAGCTGCTCACGGCAGCCACTCTCGACGCCCGGCCGGATGCTTTGGTGGCGGGTGCTTCCGGTCGAACTCTGGGTGCCACGGTGCGCCACATCGGCGATCTGTGCGAGGACACGCTCTCCTGGATGGATGCCTCCGATGTCGCATCCGGAAATCGGGAACTCCCGCACGAACCTAGCCTGCGCGAACTCACTCACCGGTTCGCGGCCCGGCTGGCGGACCTGCTGGCGGAGTTCGGGACTCGCCCGCCGGACGACTCGTGCCGGACGTGGTGGCCCGGCGACCACAGCGTTGGTTTCTGGGTGCGCCGCATGGTGCACGCGACGACCCTGCACCGGGTGGACGTGCAGACCGCGGCCGGAGTGGAAATGACCCCGATCGAGGGCGCGATCGCCGTCGACGGCATCGACGAGGTGCTGCGGACGTGGTTCACCCATCGGCTCGGTTCGATGGACATCGGTTCCTCCCGGCCGTTCTCCGTCGAGATCCGGTCGGCCGGTGAGACCTGGTGGGTCCGGGCAGACCCCGATCGGGTCGAAGCGGAAAGCGATGTGCGGGAACCCGGCTCGGACCCAGGAACCCGCCGGGGCGGGGATGCGCTCATTCACGGAGATCCCGTGTCGATCTACCTCTGGCTATGGGGACGTCTACCGGATCGAGTGATCGAAACGGAGGGAGATCCGGACGCCGTCGCGCAGCTGTGGGGACTGCTTCAGCTCGCCACTCGGTGAGCGGCGAGGGTGGTGGCGAGCGGCGGACGGTGGGCTGCCGGGGGCCGGCCACGCCAGGCGTTTCAGGACCAGGTGTCTCAGGACCGTAGCCGCAATCCCTTGGGAGTCGCGCGGAAGCCCGCTTCGGTAAGCACACCAGCCAGATGTGAGCCGAGCGCCCCCTCGCCGTCGGCGCGCTGCACCGCGAGCTGTTCGAGCCACCCTTCCCGGACACTGCCGGCCAATGCTCGGGCAGCGGACCGGAGCGGCCCGTCCTTGTCGGTGAACGACAACAACGACTTGCCGCCGCGTTCGACGTAGAAAACCGCGTCCCCGTCGACGAGCACCACCAGGGCACCCGCCTTGCGGCCGGGACGATGCCGCGTCTCGCCGATCGGGGCAGGCCACTCCAGCGCCGCCCCGTACGGCTGGGCGGGATCCGCGGCTGCCAGCACGACGGTTTCGGCTTCATCGGGTTCTCCCGGACCGTCGGCGCGGGACAGCGCACGCAGCCGGTCGATCGCGCCGGGAACGGCGAACTGGGCGGCCCCCAGCCCCTCGATCACGTAACCACGTCGACACCGGCCGGATTCCTCCATCGCCCGCAACACCTTGTAGACCGCAGCGAAACCGCCGGTGACTCGTTCGGTGTCCAGCGCTCCGCGGGTCAGGACGCCGTGCCGCTCCAGAAAGGCCTCGGCACGAGCGTGGGCGCGGCGGGTCGGTTCGGTGGTGGGATTCGGGGCGAGCGACCACCGGCCGGAGACCGTGGGGGGACCGGTGCGGCTCGGCATCGACGGTCGACCCGCGCGGAGCCGTGCGTAGCGGCCTCGCGGTGCGTTGCGCCGAGGCTTGTGCGCGGCACCCCGCCCGGAGATCAGCGAGCGTAGCGGCGCAAGGGTGTCGTTGGTGACCGAGCCCGACCACACCAGCTCCCACAGCCCGGCGGTGACGTTCTCGTCCGTGGGGATACCCTCGCCGATCTCCGACAACGCGGCACTCGTCCGATCGACGAGCTGCCGAAAGAACAGCGCGCCACCCTCCAACGCGGCCAGGATGGCGCGGTGGAGGGGTGAATCCGGCGCCTCGGCATCGGGCCGGTCCGGAAGGAGCAGGTCCGCGACATCGGTCGGTGCCAGCGCCACCCAGCCGTCGCCACCGGCGAGCGCTCCGGACCCGACCCAGCTGACCTCCCCCGTGGCGGTCAGCTCGTCGAGCAGTGCCGGTGTGTAGCCGGGCAGTCGAGCGGGCAGGACCAACGACTCCAGCGCGCTGGCCGGAACCGGCGCTCCCGCGAGCTGCTCGACGACTCCGAGCACGTCGTCGACCGTGGGCGAGGACCGCGAACGCGTCCCTATGCCGTGCCAAGCGGGCAGGAACCGTCCCAGCGTCGACGGCTCCACCGGCTCTACATCGGATCGGAGCCGGGCCAGCGAGCCACGCCGCAACCGGCGCAGCACCTCCGCATCGCAGTACTCCAGAGCATTGCCGCCACCGGCTTCGAGCGGGCGGAGCTCACCGCGAACCAGCCGTCCTCCGGACGTCAACCGATCCAGCACGCCGTGCGCCACCGCCACTCCCAGACCGAACCGATGCGCGGCGGCATCGGCGGTGAACGGTCCTCTGCAGCGGGCATACCGGATGAGCAGCTCACCGACCGGATCGGCTACGAGCTCGGTGAACGCTTCGGGAACGCCCACCGGGAGAGCCACCCCGAGCGCGTCCCGCATCTTGCCCGCGTCCTCGATCGCGATCCAGCGCTGTTGGCCCGCGATCCGCACCTCTAGCACCCGACGCTGATCCCGCAGGTCCTCCAACCACTCGGTGCGCACGCCACGCTGTCGGGCTTCCTCGGTGGTGAGATCGCCGAGGAAGCGCAGCAGGTCCACGGTCGATTCCTCGTCGCCCGCGTGCCGCTCGGGAACCAAGCGCTGCAACTGGGCCTCGACCTCGTCGACGACCTCGGGATCCAACAGCTCGCGCAACGCCTCGGAACCCAGCAGTTCGGCCAGCAGCGTGGAGTCCAGGCTCAACGCCGCGGATCTGCGTTCGGCCAGCGGAGCATCGGTTTCGTAGAGGAACATTCCGATGTAGCCGAACAGGAGGCTTCGCGCGAACGGGGAAGGCGTCGGCGTCTCGACCTCCACCACCCGGACCGTGCGGGACTCGACCTGGGACATCAGCTCGGTGAGTCCCGGCACGTCGTACACGTCCTGCAGGCATTCCCGCATGGCTTCCAGCACGATCGGGAACTCCTCGTAGCGCGAGGCGACCGCGAGCAGCTGGGCCGCTCGCTGACGCTGCTGCCACAGCGGCGACCGCCGCCCGGGGTCCCGTCGGGGCAACAGCAGTGCCCGAGCAGCGCACTCCCGGAACCGGGACGCGAACAACGCCGAACCCCCGACCTCGGCGGTCACCACCTGGTTGACCTCGTCGGAGGCGAGCAGCACGTCCGCTGCGGAGGGGAGCACTTCGGTGCCGGACTCGTCGAGCGCATCCGCCAGTCGGAGCACGATCCCGTCGTCCGATGACGCGACCTGCGGATCGATACCGCGGCGCTCGCGCAGGCTCGCGCCGATCGCGAGCGCCCACGGGGCGTTGACCTGGGCGCCGAACGGCGAGTGCACGACCATCCGCCAGTCGCCCAACTCGTCGCGGAACCGTTCCACGACAACCGTGCGGTCATCCGGCACCCGGCCGGTGGCCTTGCGTTGCTCCTCCAAGTAGGCGAGCAGGTTCTCCCTGGCCCACGTGTCCAACCCGGCAGCCTCCACGCGGGCAGCCGCCTTCGCCGGGTCCGCCGCCACCAGCTCCCGGACGAAGGCACCGAGCGCTCTGCCCAGCTCCAGCGGTCTCCCCGGTGAATCGCCCTTCCAGAACGGCATCCGGGCGGGCTGTCCGGGTGCCGGAACCACCACCACCCGGTCGTGGGTGATGTCCTCGACCCGCCACGAGGAGGTCCCGAGCAGGAAGGTGTCTCCCACCCGTGATTCGTAAACCATCTCCTCGTCCAGCTCGCCGACGCGTACTCCGCCCTTGCCCGCGGTGTCGTCCCCGGGTGTGGTGACGGTGAAGAGGCCTCGGTCGGGGATCGTGCCGCCGGAGGTCACGGCCAGGCGCTGGGCACCGGGACGTGCGCGCAGTTCGTCGTTGATCCGATCCCACACGATGCGGGCGCGCAGCTCGCCGAATTCCTCGCTGGGGTAGCGCCCGGCGAGCATGTCCAACACCGCGTGCAGTGCCGAGTCGGGCAGGCCGGCGAAGGAAGCCGCCCGGCGAACCACTGAGGTCAGCCGGTCCAGCGGCCAGTTGTCCATCGCGACCATCGCGACGACCTGTTGGGCCAGCACGTCCAGCGGGTTGCGGGGAAACGCGAGTGATTCGATCAACCCGTCGGCCATGCGCTCGGAGACCACCGCGCAGCCGACCAGGTCGCCCCGGAACTTCGGGAACACCACGCCCTGGGACACCGCTCCGACCTGGTGCCCGCCGCGCCCGATCCGCTGCAGACCGGAAGCCACGCTGGGTGGTGTCTCGACCTGCACGACCAGGTCCACGGCACCCATGTCGATGCCCAGCTCCAGTGACGAGGTGGCCACGACGCATGCCAGCCGTCCCGACTTCAGTTCTTCCTCTACTTGGGAGCGCTGTTCCTTGGACATCGATCCGTGATGGGCCTTGGCGACCGCTGTCGTGGCACCCGAGGTGATGCCCGAGCCACCCACGGCTTCGGCGGGGAACCGCCCGGTCGCCTCCTGCCTGCCGACTTCTGCCTGCCGGTCGGTCTCCTCCTCGGCGAGTTCGTTGATGCCCGAGGTCAGACGTTCGGCCAAGCGGCGGGAGTTGGCGAACACGATCGTCGACCGGTGCCCGCGCAGCAGCTCGAGTATCCGCTCCTGGACCGATGGCCAGATCGAGGTGTGCTGCTCGGCGCCGGCGGCCGATCCTTCGACCTCGCCGGACGGTGCGCCCAGCTCGGCCATGTCCGGGACCGGAACCTCGACCCGGACCTCCACCTGCTTTCCGCGTATCGGCTGGACGGTGCGCACCGGGCGCCCACCGGCGAGGAACGTGCGCACCTCGTCGATCGGTCGCACCGTGGCCGACAGTCCGATTCGCTGTGCGGGGCCGGACAGCAGGTCGTCGAGGCGCTCCAGCGACAGCCCCAGGTGTGCGCCGCGCTTGGTGCCCACCACCGCGTGGACCTCGTCGACGATCACCGTCTCGACACCGCGCAAGGATTCCCGAGCGGCCGAGGTCAACAGCAGGAAAAGCGATTCCGGGGTGGTGACCAGCACGTCCGGCGGCTTCCGCGTGAACTGGCGTCGCTGATCGGCCGGGGTATCGCCGGTTCGAAGGCCGACGGTGATGTCCGGTGGTTGCGTCCCCCTTCGCCGCGCGGCCTGCTGGATACCGGCCAGCGGCGCCCGTAGGTTGCGTTCCACGTCCACCGCCAGCGCCTTCATCGGCGAGACGTACAGGACCCGGCAGCGTTTCGTGGGGTCCTCGGGCCGTTCGCGCACCGCCAGCGAGTCCAGCGCGGAGAGGAACGCCGCGAGCGTCTTGCCCGAACCGGTGGGGGCCACCACGAGCGCGTGCTCTCCCCGTGCGATCGCTTCCCACGCTCCGGTCTGCGACTCGGTGGGCGTGGCGAACGCGTCCCGGAACCAGTCCCGGGTGGCGGGGGAGAACAGGTCCAGCACATCGGTCACCGTTCCATGCTGGACCACGCCACCGACACCGCAGGTCGTGAGTGTCCGGTCCGCCCGAGAGCGGGGTCGTGCGAGCGGGGGCTGCGAAGGCGCGGGTCGAGTTCGGTGAGTCACCCGCAGGGTCTGCGAGCGTGCCTCAACTACTTCTTCCGCTGGTCCCAGAACCAGCGGACGGCCACCACGATCACGGTGATGAAACCGGCCGCGATCACCAACTGGCCCAGTGGACTGGACAGTCCTGTCGGATCGGCTTGGAGGAGTAGCACACCCGTCAGTCTAGTGAGAACTCCGGCGCGCGACGCTCGGCACGTCGGTCGGACTCCCGCGCGGTGGTGCGAGACCTGCTCGGGTCGTTTCTACTGCGGTCCGCTGATCTTCGGTGACGACCGGGTGAGGACGAGTTCTCAGGGGCGCTGCGAGCGCCCCGTAGGCTTGGTGGTGATGCGTCATACCGCGTTCCGCCGTCGAATGGCCGAGGAATTCGGCGAGATCCGAGCCGAGATGCTCGCCCAGGACCACGTGATGGCCGAGTTGGGTGGCCGCACCGTCGACCAGGCCTTGGACGCGGGGTTGTTCCCCAAGGAGGTCTGGCACGCCGTCTGCGACACGTTCGACATTCCCGCCGAACGGCGTTGAACGGCGCGACGCGCGGTCGGGTGCGGACCTGCGGAGGCCTCTCCGGCGGAGTGCTCGTGCCGGCGCGAGCACGTCGACCGGATACTGCCGACGGCGGAGGCCGGATACTGGCCGGACGGTGGATACCTGTGTGAGGGCGAGAGCCCACCGCCACCCGGTGGTGGGATTCACCTGCGTGTCGACCGTCTGATCGAACACGCGTTCGTCTAGTATGGGGGTGTAAGGGACGGCTGCCCCCGTGGGCCGCGAGTCGGCGGATGGAATGTCGGTCCCAACCCGTAGCGTCGATTCCGATACGACGAAGCCCGACTTGACCGAGGTGGACCCCGATGGCAGCGACACCCGACAAGGGCAAGGCGCTTGAGCTCGCCCTCGCCCAGATCGACAAGCAGTACGGCAAGGGCTCGGTGATGCGGCTCGGAGACGAGACGCGCGCGCCGATCGAAGTCATCCCCACGGGATCCATCTCGCTGGACGTGGCGCTCGGCATCGGCGGGTTGCCGCGGGGGCGCGTCGTCGAGATCTACGGCCCGGAGAGCAGCGGTAAGACCTCCGTGGCGCTGCACGCCGTGGCCGGCGCGCAGAGCCTGGGCGGCACGGCGGCGTTCATCGACGCCGAGCACGCCCTGGACCCGGAGTACGCGAAGGCGATCGGAGTGGACACCGACAACCTGCTGGTCTCCCAGCCGGATACCGGTGAGCAGGCACTGGAGATCGCGGACATGCTCATTCGCTCCGGTGCCCTCGACTGCATCGTCATCGACTCGGTGGCCGCGCTGGTTCCCCGGGCGGAGATCGAGGGCGAGATGGGGGACAGCCACGTCGGTCTACAGGCCCGGCTGATGAGCCAGGCGCTGCGGAAGCTGACGTCCGCGCTCTACAACGCCAAGACGACCGCGATCTTCATCAACCAGCTCCGCGAGAAGGTGGGCGTCATGTTCGGGTCGCCCGAGACGACCACCGGCGGTAAGGCGCTGAAGTTCTACGCGTCGGTGCGGTTGGACGTGCGCCGCATCGAGACGCTCAAGGACGGTTCCGACGCGGTCGGCAACCGGACCCGGGTCAAGATCGTGAAGAACAAGATCGCACCGCCGTTCAAGCAGGCCGAGTTCGACATCATCTACGGCACCGGGATCAGCCGAGAGGGCTCGCTGATCGACATGGGCGTCGAGCAGGGAATCATCCGCAAGTCCGGCGCTTGGTACACCTACGAGGGAGACCAGCTCGGGCAGGGCAAGGAGAACGCCCGAAAGTTCATGCGGGACAACCCCGACATCGCCAACGAGGTCGAGAAGCGGATCAAGGAGAAGCTGGGAATCGGGGCCACGGTGGATTCCGAGGAAGAGGGCGGAAGTCCGGCCCCGGTGGAGTTCTGAGTGATCTATGAGCACTGACAGTTCTCACCGTCGTGGGAGCGGCGCGTCGGGTCGCTCTCGCGACGGCCAGACGGTGTCGGCTGCCGACGACCCCGAGGCCGGCCGGGAGGCACCCGTCTCTTCCGCAACGGAGGGAACCGACACCCAGCAGTTGGCGCGGGACGTGGTGTACCGGCTCCTCGCCGTCCGGGCGCGGAGCCGGGCCGAACTCCGGCAGGCCCTGCTGCGCAAGGAGATCGACGAAGAGGTCGCCGAGGATGTGTTGCGGAAGTTCGTCGACGCGGGGCTCGTCGACGATGCCGCGTTCGCCGAGAGCTGGGTGCACGAGCGGCATCAGTACCAGGGGCTCGGGCGCAAGGCTTTGGGGTTCGAGTTGCGGCGCAAGGGTGTCGAGGAACACCTCGTCGCCGAAGCTCTGTCCACTGTCGACGAAGAAGCGGAGGTCGAGCGCGCCCGGGAGCTCGTCCGCCGGAAGATGCCCGCGATGGCCAGGGTGGACAGCACGAAGCGCACCCGCCGACTGGTGGGGATGCTGGCACGCAAGGGATATGGCGAAGGTCTGGCCTTCCGGGTTGTGCGGGAGGAGATCGAGCACTTCGGCTTTCCGGACGCGGACGTCGAGGTGGACGAGTAAGCGGGCCGTCCCGGCCGAGGGGTGAGCGTCGGCGGGACTGGTTCGCCCTAGCAGGTCAGCTTCTCTCGCGCGCTGCGGACGATGTCGGACGACGTTGCCGAACAGTGCCTCGCGGGGGTAGCGGCGGCGACGCGGCACTACCCCGGCGTGTAGGAGCAGGGACCGTTCCGGCGTGCTGTGGTCTGTTCATCGGGTGGTGCGCGCACCGCCGTTGACGTTGATCACTTGTCCGGTGGTGAAGCGCGCTCCGGGGGAGGCGAGGAAGTGGACGGTGTCGGCGATTTCCTCGGGATGACCGTGCCTGCTCAGTGCGGTCAGTGCGCCCGCGCCTGCCCGCCGAGGGATCGACATGCCTCGTCCAGGACAGCTTTCCGACGCCCGGTGATGTACACCCGGTCCCCGTCTTTGGCGAACCGGGTTGCTATGGCCAGACCGAAGCCGGTTCCGCCGCCGGTTACCAACACAGTTCGCACGCTGACCTCGGCGGGACACGAACTAGTCGAGCAACTCGTCGACCGTGTCCTCATGCGCGAGGCCGAGCTCATCTCGGGCCCCACTGCTGACCAGCAGGCCGCCCTGTCCGAGCTACTCCGCGTCTTCCTCGACGACCTGCAAACCCACCTCGGCGAGCAACCTCCCACTCACGTCGGCTCCGTCTGACAGCTCGATCAGCTCACGGGACTCGGAACCTGACATCGAACCTGGAACCATCGGATCCTCGCCGAGTTCAACAGCGGGCAAACCCAAGTCGCGTCGTCCCGCAGGGGCGGGCGTTTCAGGGGCGGGCGAATCGAGCCTCGATTCCACTCGGTCGACAGCAGTCCGGTACCGGCGTTCCGAGCCGCACGGCATTCTCGTAGAGTCCCCGCTCGTGGCGAACAAGACCGGCGTGCCCAGCCCGTCGCACATCGTGTGGGACTGGAACGGCACTCTCTTCGATGATAATCACGCGGTGCTCTCAGCGGTGAACACCGTGTGCGCATCGTTCGACCATCCCGGCATCGACCTCGCACGATGGCGCGAGGTGTTCAGCCGCCCGTTGCTGCAGTGCTACGAGCGGGTGCTGGAGCGCAGCCTGACCGAACAGGAGTGGGCTCGCATCGACGGGCTCTACCACGAGGCCTACGGGGAATTGCTGCACAGCTGCGACCTGGCCCGGGGCGTTCCCGGAGTGCTCCGCGACTGGCAGGTCGCGGGCGGGACCCAGTCGCTGCTGTCGATGTGGTTCCACGAGGAGCTCGTACCGCTGGTGGAGGACTTCGGTCTGCGGTCGTTGTTCGCCAGGGTCGATGGACTTCGCGACGAGGTCGGCGGCGGATCCAAGGCCGAGCACCTGCAGCGGCACGTCGCCGAGCTGGCGCTGGATCCGGCCGGTGTCGTGCTGATCGGCGATGTGCTCGACGACGCGGTCGCGGCGAGCCGGGTGGGTACCGACTGCGTATTGCTGACCACCGGTGTCATGAGTCGTCGTGCACTCGAAGGCTCCGGTTTCCCCGTCGTCGACTCGATCCCCGAGGCGATACGGTTGATCGATGCCGAGGCCGCCGCGTAGCCGGTATTGCGCAGCCGGTATTTCGCACCGTGGCGGTGCTGTGCGTGCGTTACCAGTCGCGTACGGGCGGACGGGTGGTGACGATGCGTTTCCACGGTCCGGGCGGAACGTCCTCGGCGTCGACGAACCTCCAGTCGACCACGTCCTGGTTCCCGTTGAGCTGCTGAAAACCCAGACAGCCGTTCAGCGCAGGAGAGACGTCCATGCCCGCTCCGTTGAACTTCTGGTTGGCCGGACGGGCATCGTGGGCGCCGAACACGTACTCCGCGTCGTGGTACTCGCCGGGGCCCGCGTCCTGGATCTGTCCGTAGCAGGTGGCCGTGCCGTTGGAGATCATCACCCAGCGGTTCTTCAGGTAGCTGAACGACGGGTCGGTGGCATGACCCGCATATCCGGGATCATCGCTCCACGGCACGACCGCGGCTCGCTGGGCGAACGCGGTCGGATCGTTGAGATCGTCGAACGGCAGATCCAGGTAGAACGGGTTCTCCTGGGGAACCATCCTGGTCGGGAAGAAGTCGTTGGCGGCCGTGCGTCGTTCGGTCGTGCACGTGTCGCCACGCCGGATACCGTCGCAACCGCCGTAGTGCTCCATCCAGTCCGAGTCGTAGGCGGAGACGACCTGGCTACCGTCCGAGGCCGTCGGATCGAGGACTTCGCCGACCCAGAACGTGGTGGCGACGATGCCGGTGTGCAGCGGGTACACCCGGCCGTGGGGCGCGTCCACCGGCGAGTCGGCGACGCATGCCGTCACGGCCAGCGTTGCCGCGAGCAGAGTTCCCGGCAACCGGTTCCGCATCCGGATCAGTCGCACACCCATCGCAGCGGTGCCCACAGGTCGAGGCGGTCGCAGAGGGTGGGGTCGGGGGCCACGTCCAACGCGTAGTCGTCGGTGGTGACCGAACCGTCGGAGAACAGCGCAAGCCCGAAGCTGAGGCCGGTCGCCTCCGTTGGGGCGGGCGGGCTGGTCCAGCTGGCCTGCTGCCAGTCCTCCGAGGCGGCGAACGACGGACTCGATGACCAGTACTGCCATCTTCCGTCCTGATCGCGGTAGTAGAGCGCGAGCTGGGTCGGCGCCGAGGCCTTGTACCAGGTGCTTACCGTGTACCGATTGCCCGGACGGATGGCCGGGGCCGATGCGCCGAGGTCGAGTTCGGGCATCAGCTTGGCATCGCCGTCGACGTGTCGCGCGACGTCGACCCGATACGCCCACTCGCCGGTGCGTGCGTCCCGGGTGCGGGTCCCGGTCGATTCGTTGTTGCCCCACGTCGAAGCAGACCAGCCCCGCGGGGCCGGGGCGTGGCCGCTCAGTTCGAGCGACGGATTCGGCAGTTCGTGGACTGTTTCGACCGGCGGTCCCTCGGCGGACGCTCGTACCGGGCCGCCGATGACCTGGTCGACCGTTCGCACCACCGTTCCGCGGGATTCGCGCTTCGCGAGCCAGCCGGCGAACTCGTCGAGCACCTGTGGACGGATCGCCATCTCGCCGCAGAAGTCGCAGGTCCGGTGGAATACGAGCGGAACCCAGCCACCACCCGACTGTTCGGCTCGGAGCACGACCTGCTGAAGGTCGCGCAATGTCCACCTCGGACCGACCATGCCCGGCGAGCGGATCTCGTAGGGATCTCGGGGAGGAACGGTCTCGGCCGGCGTGCAGTCGGCGCACTCGTGCGGCGAGTAGAGATCTCCGAGTGCGCGGGCGCTGTTGTAACCGCAGTCTTCCGCGGCGGTCTTGGCCGTCTGCGAGCGGGTGCTGTACGGGTAGGCGAAGGACGTGACCCGGTAGCCCCACTCGGTGAGGTTGTTGCGGTCCTGGCAGATCTGCCGCCGGGTTTCGTCGGGGCGGGTGGTAGCCAGATCCGGATGGTTGACCGTGTGGCCACCGATCTCGTGGCCGGCAGCGGCGACCCGCCTGAGGTCGTCGTGGCTCATGTAACCGGGTTTTCCGATCGAGCCGGAGACGATGTAGAAGGTTCCGCGCATCTGGTGCCGGGTGAGGATGTCGGCACCCACTGGTTGGGACACCGTCCCGTCATCGATGGTGAAGCTGACGATGGTGGTCGGACCTTCCTGCGCGCCCGCGGGCAGGGGAACCGCGACGGCCAGGACCAGTACGAGGGAGGCCAGGACCGGCCACCGTCTGCGGGCACGTCGTGGCGTGCCCGCAGGGGCGTCCGTGCTGTCATCACTGGCCATACCGCGACCACCCGGAAGGTCGGTTGCGCTGCGAGCCCGACGCTACGGGGGGAGCGTGCTCAGCCGAATCAGGCGTCGCAGGGGTGGCCGGTACCGCGTTTGCACGAGATTCACCGCCGTGCCGGCCGGTTGGAACCGGCACGGCGATGCCGGACTCACCCCATGGCGGCGGCCTGGCGTGCCAGCGCCTCGACCTGGCCCCATTGGCCGGCGGCGAGCAAGCTGGAAGGCGCGAGCCAGGATCCACCGACGCATCCCACGTTGGGGAGGGCGAGGTAGCGCGGTGCGGATTCCGGGGTGATTCCGCCCGTCGGGCAGAAGCGCAGGTTGGGTAGCGGTCCGGCGATCGACTTGAGGTATGGGATACCACCGCTGGGTTCGGCCGGGAAGAACTTCATTCCGGTCGCGCCGCGCTCGGCCAACCGCATCGCCTCGGAAACCGTGCTCGCTCCGGCCAGGTACGGCAGGCCCGAGTCGTCCAACTCGTCGAGCAGGCGATCGGTGTATCCGGGGGTCACCAAGTAGCGGGCACCCGCATCGGCGGCCTTGCCCGCTTGGCCCGGTTCGGTGATGGTGCCTGCGCCGACGACGATGTCGGGGGCCTCCGCCGCGAGTCGTTCGATCGCGGGAAGAGCGGCGGGAGTGCGAAGGGTGACCTCGATGGTGCGGATGCCGCCGCGCAGTAGGGCTTCGGCCAGCGGGACGGCGTGGGCGGCATCATCGAGTGCGACGACGGGAACGACCGGGCTGATGTCCAGCACCTCGGCTGCTGTCTTCATCGAAACTCCTATCGGCGCCGGTCCCGGACTACGGTGGAGCAGCGGGACCGGGCGCGGCTGTCGCCGAGTGGTCGGCGAGTCGTGGTGGGTCCGGCCGGTGCGAGCTCGGGTCTGCCGATGAGGCGAGTATTGCCCACTCCATGGGGAGTTGCGGGTGTGCTCGTCGTCGGCCGCGCTCGAACCGGATCTGGACGTCCGGGGCGGTTCAGGTCAGTGCTGCGGCTGACCGGATGTCACGCGGGTCTGCTCCGTTGGTGGGGTGAATACCGTCGCGCCCTGATCCGCGCGGCCCACTGCCTGGCGGAACGGTGCGAACAGTTCACGTCCGGTGCCGAACTGCGTGCTCGGGGCGCCGGGTGCGGGCCGACGGGTATGCAATTCGGAGTCCGGCACGAGCACCTCGAGGGTTCCGTTGTCCGCGTCCAGCCGGACCATGTCGCCGTCGTGCAGCTTCGCCAGTGGGCCACCCGCGCTGGCCTCCGGGGTGAGCTGAATCGCCGCCGGAATCTTGCCGGACGCGCCGGACATCCGGCCGTCGGTGACGAGCGCGACCTGGTGACCGCGATCCATCAGCACCCCCAGCGCCGGGGTGAGCCCGTGGAGTTCGGGCATGCCGTTGGCCTGCGGGCCCTGGTTGCGGAGCACCACGACGGCGTCCTGATCGAGCTCGCCGGCTTTGAACGCGGCGTTGAATGCCTGCTGGTCATCGAAGATCCGGGCGGGCGCGTTGACCACGCGGTGTTCGGATTTGACCGCGGACACCTTGATCACCGAACGGCCCAGGTTGCCGTCGAGCACGCGCAGGCCACCGTCGGGGGCGAACGGGTCGTCGAAGTCGCGCAGCACGTCCCGGTCGAGGCTGCTGCTCGGCCCGTCCCGCCACACCAGCTGTCCGTCCTCGAGGAACGGTTGCTTGCGGTAGTGCTCCAGGCCGTCGCCGGCGACGGTGCGGACGTCGGGATGCAGCATCCCGGCGTCGAGCAGCTGGCTGACGAGGGTCTGCACGCCGCCCGCAGCGGCGAAGTGGTTGATGTCGGCCGACCCGTTCGGGTAGACGCGGGACAGCGACGGAACGACCGCGGAGAGCTCGGCGAAATCCTCCCAGGTCAGTTCGATGCCCGCGGCCGCGGCGATTGCGACCAAGTGCAGCGTGTGGTTGGTCGAGCCGCCGGTGGAAAGCAGCGCGACCACGCCGTTGACGATCGCGCGCTCGTCGATGATCTCGCCGATGGGCGTGTAGTCGTCACCACGACTGATCTGGACGATCCGCCGGGATGCCTCCGCGGTGAGCGCTTCGCGCAGCGGCGTGCCCGGGCTGACGAAACTGGAACCCGGCAGTTGCAGGCCCATGACTTCCACGACGAGCTGGTTCGAGTTGGCCGTTCCGTAGAACGTGCAGGTTCCGGGGGAGTGGTAGGAGGCGGACTCGGCCTCCAACAGGTCTTCCCTGGTGGCCTTGCCTTCGGCGAACAGCTGGCGAATGCGGCTCTTCTCGCTGTTCGGCAGGCCGGACGGCATCGGTCCTGCGGGAACGAGCATGCTCGGCAGGTGGCCGAAGGTGAGGCTGCCGATGAGCAGCCCGGGCACGATCTTGTCGCAGATCCCGAGCAGCAGCGAGCCGTCGAACATGTCGTGCGAGAGCGCAACCCCGGTGGCCATCGCGATGACCTCCCGGGAGAACAGCGACAGTTCCATGCCGGTTCGTCCCTGCGTGATGCCATCGCACATGGCGGGGACACCGCCCGCGAACTGGGCGACCCCGCCCGACTCCCGCACGGCGTCCTTGAGCGCTGCGGGGTAGTCGACGTACGGCTGATGGGCCGAAAGCATGTCGTTGTAGGCCGACACGATAGCGATTCCGGGTTTGGTCTCTCCACGGATCGCCAACCGGTCGTCGCCGCCGCAGGCGGCGAATCCGTGCGCCAGGTTGCTGCAGGGCATACCGGCTCGCACGGGGCCTTCGGACGCTGCGGCGCGGACGCGGTCGAGATACGCGTTTCGTGCTGCTTCGCTGCGTGCCTTGATCCGGTCGGTTACCTGCTGAACGGCAGGATGAACGGACGCGTTCGACGCCATTGGCCGCCTCCCTGGTGTAGCTGGTGATGCGGGCGACGACGTTGGCGCCTCGAGTCGTGACAGTCGACACAGTAACTCGTATGTCCGGATTTCCAAAACGATCAAGTTGCCTCGATGTAAAACGCCGTACATCCGACAGGCGGGGAACCGGTGTCGTCGTCGCGCTCGGCGGTTCGACCTGACCTGCGCTTTCGCCGGGAAGATCGTAGAAGTCGCCGGACGAATCCGTCCTGCTTCGGACACTGCCGGGACGGATGCGCGATCATGAGGCGAGGAGACCTCTGAACCGGTGCTTGGTGAAGGGTGCGCGGATGCGGAAGCGGATGCGGTTGTTGGCCGCGGTGCTGTCGGTGGGTGCCGCGCTGTCGGCGTGTGGTGGTCAAGGGGCCCCGGGTGTCTCGGCTCCGCCTCCGTTGCAGGCTCCGGTCGACGAGGCGCCGGGTGCGGCGGTTCCGCCGCCTCCCGAGCCGATCGAGCTGGGATCGTCCCCGACCATCGAGGAGATCAAGCAGCGCGGCAAGCTGATCGTCGGAGTGCGTTCGGATGAGCCCTTGTTCGTGGAGCGGACCGGGGCTGGTTCCTATGGCGGGTTCGACGTCGAGATCGCACGCATGATCGCCGAGGGGATGGGTGTGGACCCGGAGACCGGGATCTCGTACCGGCGCCTGCCCGCGTCCCTGGTGCTCGAGGCCATGTCCGGAGGCAACGTCGATGTGCAGCTGGGTGGTTTCGATCCGGCCGCCCCCGGGGTGGAGGCGGTCGGGCCGTACGCGGTGACCGGTCCACCGGGTACGGAGCAGGAGCACTTCATCGGCATGCGGCCGGGTGATGAGGTGATGCGCGACGAGGTGCGCCGCATCCTCGACGAGGCCGTCGCCGACGGCAGTTGGCAGCGGGCCTACGACGCGACGCTCGGCGAGGCCGGAGTGCAGGCCCGTCCGCTCCCGGGCTGATCGGCCCCAATCGCGGGCCTTCCCGAGGAGGAGAGCCGGACCCGCCGACGCCGAACAGCCCGACTGGCACCGCCCACGGTCATCGCAGGCCGTCCAGGCTGCTCGGAACCGGTCGCCCTGCCAGGTCGACGATCCGGTGACGTGCCACGTCGTCTCCGGATCTCACGTCGAAGCCGACCGACCGAAAACTGCCCCCGACGACGGATGTCGCCGGGGACAGCGGGACGTCACAGCGGCAGTGCGCCCGGTCGGCGAGCAGCCTACTCGTCGAGGGCCGCGGTGACCGGCTTGTCGACGTTCGCGGCGGTCCGCTTGTTCTTGGGCGTGCGCGCACTGCGCTTGCTGAGGTAGTGGGCGAACCACGTCAGCAACAAGCACAGCGAGATGTACATCGCCGCCACGACCATGCTGACCGGGATGATCGGTCGGTCCAGGGTCGGCAGACCACCGAGGTAGCGGGCGTAGTACAGCAGCTCCTGGTAGGTGATCAGGAAACCGAGTGCGGTGTCCTTGAGCAGCACCACCAGCTGGCTGACGATCGCGGGCAGCATGGCGCGCAGCGCCTGGGGCAGCACCACGCTGGTCATGGCCTGGTTCTTGCGGAGTCCGATGGCGTAGGCAGCTTCGGTCTGGCCGCGCGGCAACGAGGCGATGCCTGCCCGGAAGACCTCGGCGAGGACCGAACCGTTGTACAGCATCAGGCCGAGCACGACCGACCAGAACTGGCCGACGTCGAACCCGATGGAGGGCGCCGCATAATAGAGGAAGAAGATCAGGATGACCAGTGGCAACGCGCGGAAGAGCTCCACGACGGCGCCGGCTGGCACGCGTATCCAAGCGCGGTCGGAGACCCGGCCGAGGGCGAAGAGCGCACCGAACACCAGCGACAGCACAGCACCGGTGGCGAACGCGCTCAGCGTCTTCCACAGCGCGTCGAGCAGGCTCAGCTGGATCTGCTCGTAGAGCAGCCAGTCCCACTTGCTCGCGTCGAACTGGCCGGTGAGGTAGAAGCGATAGAGCACGTAGCCGATCGCCGCCAGCACCAGAACGAGGCTGACCAGGCTGACCACGCGGTTGCGCGCGCGGGCGCGCGGCCCCGGGGTGTCGAACAGGACGTTGCTCATCGCGTCACGCTCCACCGCTTCTCGAAAGCCCGCTGGACGAGCGTCAACGGGATGACCAGGATCAGGAATCCGACTGCGATCCAGACGAAGGCGTCGAGCGCTGGTTCCCCGACCTCGTTGAAGTACGGGATGACCGATCCGATCTCACTCACGCTGAAGCCCGCGGCGACGGTGGTGTTCTTGAGTAGTGCGATCAGTACGCTCACCAGGGGCGGAACGGTCGCGCGGAAGGCTTGGGGGAGGATCACCGAACCCAGCGACTGGCGGAAACCGAGTCCGATCGCGCGCGCGGCCTCCGCCTGCCCCACCGGGATGGTGTTGATTCCCGCTCGCACTACCTCGCAGACGAACGCCGAGGTGTACACCGTCAGCGCCACCACCGCGGCGGTGAAGAACGGGAACTCCATCAGTTCGAGTTGCGGGTAGGCGAAAACGAAGAAGAAGAAGACCAGCGTCAGCGGCGTGTTGCGCAGCAGAGTCACATAGCCGGTGCCCAGGGCCCGCAGAGCGGGGACCGGGCTCACGCGGAAGGTGGCGAGGATCGTTCCCAACACCAGCGAACCCGCTGCCGAGAGCAGGAAAAGCTGGATGGTGTGCACGAATCCGTTGAGAAATACATCCCAGTAGTCCAGCAGGATGTCGAACAAGGATTTGCCTCCGTCGACGACCGCGTGCCCGGGCGAGGACATCGCCCGGGCACGCGGAGACGATCAGTACCGGTTGACGGGCGGAGCTTCGGCGTCGCTGCCGGACTTGCCCAGCGTCGCGTCGTAGATGCGCTTCCACTCGCCACTGTCGGCGGCCTGCTCCAGGATGTCGTTGACCTTGTCGCGCAGCGCGGCGTCGTCCTTCGCCATGCCCACGCCGTAGGGCTCATCGGAGAAGGTCTTGCCGACGACACGGAGCTTTTCGGAGTCCTCGGCGGCATAGCCCTTCAGGATGGCGTCGTCGGTGGTGACGGCGTCGACCTGACCGTCGAGCAGTTGCTGCACGCACTCGGAGTAGCGCTGGAACTCGACGATGTTCTCCGGCTCGGTCAGCTGCTTCTCCCGGACCTGCTGGATCGGTGTCGAACCGGTCGCCGAGCAGACCTTCTTGCCCTTGAGCGTCTCCGGTCCGGTGATCTCGCCCTCGTCCGCGCGTACGAGGAGGTCCTGACCGGCCATGTAGTAAGGCCCGGCGAAGCCCACCTGCTGCTTGCGCTTGTCGTTGATCGTGTAGGTGCCGACGTAGTAGTCGACCTCGCCGTTGGCGATGGCCTGCTCCCGCGCGGTGCTCGGGATCGGCCGGTACTCGATCTTGGTCTTGGGGTCGAAACCGAGCTTCGCGGTCACCATGCGGGCGATCTCCACGTCGAAGCCCGAGTACTCGTTGGTCACGGGATCCCGATAACCGAGCTGCGGCTGGTCCTCCTTGACCCCGACGATGACCTTGTCCCGCTGCTTCATCCGATCGAAGGTCGGCGAACCTTCGACCGCTACGTCACTCGCGACCGTGTAGTCGAGTTCGGGTCCGTCCTGGTTCGGGCTGCCTTCGCGGCCGCAACCCGCCAGGGCGAGGCTGCCGACCAGGAGCCCTGCTGCCAGCGTGCGTAGCTTCATGATCTCTCCATACCTTCCGTGAATTCCCGGCTGCCTCGCCCCATTGCGCGTCAGTGGGTCAGGATCTTGCCGAGGAAGTCCTTCGCCCGATCCGTTTCGGGTTCGCTGAAGAACTTCGTCGGTGAGGTGTCCTCGGCGACTTCGCCGTCGGCCATGAACAGCACGCGGTGCGCGGCGCGGCGGGCGAACCCCATCTCGTGGGTGACGACGACCATCGTCATGCCCTCGGACGCGAGGCCGGTCATGACGTCGAGGACCTCGTTGACCATCTCGGGGTCGAGCGCGGAGGTCGGCTCGTCGAAGAGCATCACCTTCGGCCGCATCGCGAGCGCACGGGCGATCGCTGCCCGCTGCTGCTGGCCACCGGAGAGCTGGGCGGGATACTTGTCCGCCTGGTCGGCGATACCGACGCGTTCCAGGAGACTGGTCGCCTCTTCTCTCGCGGTCGCCTTGTCGAGCTTGCGAACCTTGATCGGCCCGAGCGTGACGTTGTCCAGGATGCTCTTGTGCGCGAACAGGTTGAACTGCTGGAAGACCATTCCGACGTCGGCCCGAAGCTCGGCCAGCCCGCGTCCCTCGACCGGCAGCGGAACGCCATCGATCTCGACACTGCCGGAATCGACGGGTTCGAGTCGGTTGATGGCCCTGCACAGCGTCGACTTGCCCGACCCGGACGGGCCCAGCACCACGACGACCTGACCGCGAGGAACCTCGACATCGATGTTCTTCAGGACGTGCAGCGAGCCGAAGTGTTTGTCGACCGCTGACATCCGGATCATCGGTGCGGGCGGGTCCGTTTCCTCTGCGGTCATGCACTCTCCTGATCGATACAACTCGAAAGCGATGGCGCAAAACCTAGAGCCCGTGACTGGAAAGGTCCAGTGGAAACTGCTGCTCCTGAGGTTGCAAATCAATTACGTATGACCTTTGTGTCCGATTTGGCACTCGGCGTGTCTGCTGGTGACGATGCCGATTCGGGAGCGGTATGCGCTCGAACTACCCTGGGGCTTCGTGAGGTGGCCGTTCGCGAAGTGGCCGGGCGACGCCGAACGGTCCTGGTCGTCAGGGCGATGTGCCCTGGCGTGCGCGCGCCGGAGCCGATGGCTCCCCGCCGCGCCCGGTAGTCGATGATCTCGAGACGTCGGCTCGACCCTGCCGGGTGGGTGCTGCCGGGTGGGTGCTGCAACAGGGCCTCTGATCAGGGGATACGGTGGGAACGTGAGCGCGATGACGGGCGAGAAGACTTACCAGATCCGTACGTACGGCTGCCAGATGAACGTGCATGATTCCGAGCGTCTGTCCGGGATGCTGGAAGACGCCGGATATGTGCGCGCACCCGGTGATGTCGACGCGCCGGACGTGGTCGTGTTCAACACCTGCGCGGTGCGGGAGAACGCCGACAACCGGCTCTACGGCAACCTCGGCCACCTGCGACCGGCCAAGCAGAAGAACCCCGGCATGCAGATCGCCGTCGGCGGCTGCCTGGCGCAGAAGGACCGCGGTGAGATCGTCCGGCGCGCGCCGTGGGTCGACGTCGTCTTTGGCACCCACAACCTCGGGTCGCTACCCACCCTGCTCGAACGCGCCCGGCACAACGAAGAGGCCGAGGTCGAGATCCTCGAATCGCTCGACGTCTTCCCGTCGACCCTGCCCGCGCGGCGCGAATCCGCCTATTCCGGCTGGGTGTCGGTGTCGGTCGGCTGCAACAACACCTGCACCTTCTGCATCGTGCCCGCCCTGCGTGGCAAGGAGAAGGACCGCAGACCGGGTGAGGTGCTCTCCGAGGTGGAGGCGCTGGTGTCCGAAGGCGTGCTCGAGGTGACGCTCCTCGGACAGAACGTGAACGCCTACGGTGTCGAGTTCGGGGACCGATTCGCCTTCGGCAAGCTGTTGCGGTCGTGCGGGGACGTCGAAGGGCTGGAACGGGTGCGGTTCACCTCGCCGCACCCCAGGGACTTCACCGACGACGTGATCGCCGCGATGGCCGAGACGCCCAATGTCTGCCACCAGCTGCACATGCCGCTGCAGGCCGGCTCGGACCGCGTCCTCAAGGCGATGCGTCGCTCCTACCGCTCGGAACGCTTCCTCGACATCCTGCGGAAGGTACGGGAAGCGATGCCGGATGCCGCGATCACCACCGACATCATCGTGGGGTTCCCGGGCGAAACCGAAGAGGACTTCGAAGCGACTCTGGAAGTCGTCCGCCAGGCCCGGTTCGCCAGTGCATTCACCTTCCAGTACTCGAAACGCCCCGGTACCCCGGCCGCCGACATGGACGGGCAGCTCCCGAAGGAAGTGGTGCAGGAGCGCTACGAGCGCCTTGTCGCGCTGCAGAACGAGATCTCCTGGGAACTCAACAAGGAGCTCGTGGGGCGACAGGTGGAACTGCTGGTCGCCGAGGGCGAGGGGCGCAAGGACAGCGAGACCCGCAGGCTTTCCGGGCGCGCCAGGGACGGGCGGCTCGTGCACTTCGCTCCCGACGGCGTCGATGGGGAGATCCGGCCGGGCGACGTCGTGCACACCACGATCACTCGTGCCGCGCCGCACCACTTGGTCGCCGACGCCGAGATCCTCGCTCACCGGCGCACCCGCGCCGGTGACCATTGGGAGGAGGGACGGCGTCCCAAGACCTCCGGAGTGACCCTGGGTCTGCCTTCCTTTGGCGCGCCAGCCGACGAGCCGAAGACCGATCAGGGATGTGCCTGTTGAGTGAGCGAGACCCGAACCAGCCGGAACATCCGGCGGATCAACCGCGCATTTCGCAGGCCGGCCGGGAACACCGGCAACAGCTCCCGAAGGCCGAGCGAGAACTGCTACGCAGGATCGATCCGGGCAAGCGGGCCTTGGTCATCGCCGCGGTCATGCTGGTACTGGTGAGCTCGTCGCTCATGCCCTGGATCGCGGCGGCGCCCGGTTGGCAGGTGCTTTCGGGACAGGCGGATCCCGCCCTCGACGTCGGGCTGCTGCCCCGACTGTTCGCGATCAACTCGGGTATCGCAGGAGTGGGCATCGGTGCGGTCGCGCTTGTGACCCGGCGGTGGGCTTTGGCCTTCCTCGCCGCCTTCACGTCGGGGATCGTGTCGTTCGAAGGTCTGATCGCGATCTGGTCCCGCCAGACCACACCGCACGCCGGCCCGTCCTTCGGACTGGCCCTCGCGGTGCTCTGCATGCTGGTGCTCGCAATCCAGTGGCTGCGCATCGCGTGGTCCCGGAGCTGACCGGCTCGCGCGGCCGAACCGGGAGCGTCTGAACCGGCCGCGTTCGAACGCGGCTGTCCAGCCGCCAGCCGGGCTGCGGCCCCCGGACCGGAATACCTGCTCGGGGGCCCCGCCTCGTCTCCGTCAGCGGCTGGCCAACGCCTGTTCCGCGGCCGTGAGCCATTCTCGCCATTGCGCAGCCTGCTCCTCGGCCTTCTTGGCGCGCCGTTCGTCGCCCGCCGCGCGGGCCTTGTCCGCCTGCGACTGGAACTGCTCCACCCGCTCCCGGAACTGATCGACCCGGGCTTGCGCCTCCGGGTCGCTGCGGCGCCATTGCGCGTCCGAAGCATTGCGAACGCGGTCGGAGATCGTGCGCAGCCGGTTCTCGAGCTCGCGCATTCGCTCCCGGGGAACCTTGCCGATCTCGTCCCAGCGCTGCTGGATCCGGTGCAAGTGGTTCTGGGCCGCCTTCAGACCCGTGGAGGGGTCGATCTGCTCGGCTTCCGCCAGCAGTTCCTCCTTGAGCTTGGCGTTCTCGGCGAACTCCGCATCGCGCTCGGAGAAGGCCTCCGAGCGCCTGGCGAAGAACGTGTCCTGGGCCGCCCGGAAGCGCTGCCACAGTGCCTCGTCGCTGTCCTTCGGCGCGCGTCCGGCAGCCTTCCAATCCGCCATGAGCTGCTTGTACCGGTTGGCGGTCGGTCCCCAGTCGGTGGAATCGGTCAGTGATTCGGCGATGTCGACGAGTTCCTGCTTGTGGGCCTTCGCGGCGGCGCGCTGGCGGTCCAGATCGGCGAAGTGAGAGCCGCGCCTCCGGTTGAAGGTCTCCCGCGCCTTGGAGAAGCGGCGCCACAGCTGCTCGTCGGTCTTGCGGTCGACCCCTCGGATCGACTTCCACTCCTCGAAGATCTTCCGCAACCGATCCCCGGCGTTCTTCCAGTGAGTCGCCTCGGACCCGATCTGCTCGGCTTCGGCGACGAGCGCTTCCTTCCGCGCGATCGCGTCCGCCCGGGCCTGATCCTTCTGGGTCTTCGCGTCTTCGACCGCCCTCGTGGCGTGCTCGATGAGGTGGTCGATTCGCGCTCCCAGCGACTCCAGGTCGCCGATCACGGCCGCATCGGCCAGCCCGTCGCGCAGGTGCTTGGCTGTGGCCAGAGCCTGCTTGGGGTCACCTGCGTGCGCGTTGAGCCTGGTCTCCAGGAGCTCCACCTCGGTGAGCATGTCGTCGAACTTCCGAGCGAACAGGCTCAGTCCTTCGGCGGTGTCACCGGCTTGCCAGGAACCAACCGCGCGGTCGCCCTCGGTGGTGTGCACGTACACCGTGCCGTCGGAATCGACCCGACCCCACTTGGAAGGGTTGTTGGAGGCGGCTCGAACCGCGGGCGGAGCCGTGGTCGACCCGGTATCGCCTGTGGTCGAATCCGTGGTCGTCGCGTTGGCAACGGCCTCCGGGGTCGTGTCCTCGTGCTTCATGGCCGGCTTCCTCCTCGCATGCGGCGCATCGATGCCCGTGCAGTGCACGGACGCCCCGCGTGGCGGGGCCCAGCAAGCGTCGGCCCGAACCCTGTGGACGGTCCGGCCTTCGCTGGCGCATTCAAACAGGTCACGGCTCGCACCGGTACTCCGAGGCGCCCGCGTGGGTTCCGGTGGTGTCCGAACTTCCCTGATACCACGTCCCGGGGGTCTCCGGTGCGCGTCGTGGCCGGCACTGCTCCCATTCTGATCGGTTGCCTGATAGCACGCAGGCAGCGCCGCGCACGGGCGGACAGGTTGCGAGAAGCACGCGGTTCACGCGCTTATCCGCTCCCTGTTCCACCAAGTGCTGCTCGGGGCCTCTACCGTGCATGGGTGTGATCAACCGTATCGCTGTGGTGCCGTATCCACCGCTGCTGGTCCCCGAGCTGACCGTGCGGGCCGGCGCGGAGGTCGAGCAGCTGCGGAGCGCCTGCTTGCGCGCTGCGTCCAGTGTGACTGAAGTCGCTCCGGAATGGGTGGCCCTCGGTGCAGAACCATCCGGTTCACGGGTTTGCGGGCCGGAAACCGCGGGCACATTCGCGGGCTACGGGGTGGACGTGCCGGTCACGCTGGGCGGACGCGGCGGACTCCCACCGGATCCACAGCTGCCGCTGCCCGCCCTGATGGCAGGGTGGTTGCGAGGGCGGAGCGGGGCCGATCGGGTAACCACCCACCTGCTGCCCGAAACCGCGGGCCCGGAGGAGTGCCGTGCCCGCGGAGCGCGAATCGAAGCTGCCGCGAGACCGAACCCGACGGGTCTGCTGGTGCTCTGCGACGGCACCGACCGGAGTGACGAGCGCTCTCCCGTTCCACCCGACGAGCGCGCGGCCGGTTTCGACGCACGGATGCGTGATGCGCTGGCAGGCGCGGACCCGCAGGGCTTGACCGATCTGGACGCCGGGCTCGCGGGGGAATTGGGCGTGCGTGGACGCGCCGCGCTGCACGCGATGGTCGGTGTCGTCAGCTCTGCGGCTGGAGAGTGGCGAAGTGACTTGTTGTACTCCGCCACTCCGCTCGGTGTGACCTACCACGTGGCGGTCTGGTCCCGCGGGAACGGTTAGGCTCGGTCCTCGTGTCCACTGTGTCCCTGTCCCGGCTGGTCGCCGTCGTCGGTCCCACCGCGACGGGCAAGTCCGAACTCGGTGTCGAACTCGCCACGAGATTCGACGGCGAAGTGATCAACGCCGATGCGATGCAGCTCTACCAGGGGATGGACATAGGCACCGCGAAGCTCGCCCCGATCGAGCGGAGGGGAATCCCCCACCACCTCCTCGACGTACTCGACGTCACCGAGACCGCTTCGGTCGCTGCTTATCAGCGGCAGGCGCGAGCCGTAGTCGAAGACGTCCTGGCCAGGTCGAAGACACCGGTGCTCGTCGGCGGATCGGGACTCTACGTGCAGGCTGTCGTGGATGACCTGCGATTTCCGGGAACGGACCCCACCGTGCGCGCGAGGTGGGAAGAGGAGCTGCACCGGAGCGGCGCCGCCGAGCTGCACCGCCGCCTCGCGATGCTCGATCCGACGGCGGCCGAATCGATCCTGCCCAGCAACGGGCGGCGACTGGTGCGGGCCCTCGAAGTCATCGAGATCACCGGCAGGCCGTTCTCGGCGAATCTGCCGAAGTCGGGGTCGCCCCGGTACGACGCCGTGCTCCTGGGGTTGGACCGCCCCGTGGCGGATCTCGACGATCGGGTGGATCTGCGCGTGACCCGCATGTTCGACGCTGGCCTGGTCGAGGAGGTGCGTGCGCTCGATCAGCGGGGACTGCGACGTGGTCGGACCGCTTCTCGCGCCCTCGGTTACCAGCAGGTGCTCGCCGAACTCGACGGTGGCGGGGACATGGCCGCGGCCTCGGCCGAGACCGCGAAGCTGACCAGGCGGTTCGTCCGCAGGCAGCGGTCGTGGTTCCGGCGGGACCAGCGGATCCACTGGTTGGATGCGGCGGATCCGAACCTGGTGGCCGCGGCCGGTTCCCGGTTCGAAACGTAGGATGACCGGCGTGCGTTTCTCCGACGGGCCCGAATTCGCGAAGGGCCACGGCACCCAGAACGACTTCGTCGTGCTGCCCGATCCGGACGGCCGGCTGAAGCTCACGGAGGCCCACGTGCGCGCGCTGTGCGACCGGCGTGCGGGAGTCGGTGGTGACGGGGTCCTGCGGGTCGTTCGCGCCGGGGAGCTACCGGATGCTCCCGCCGAGGTGCCGCCCGAGGTCTGGTTCATGGACTACCGCAACGCCGACGGGTCCATCGCCGAGATGTGCGGCAACGGGGTTCGCGTGTTCGCGAAGTACCTCGTCGAGACAGGCTTGGCGGGTGTCGGCGAGGTGTTGGTGGGCACGCGCGCCGGTGTTCGTCCGGTAGTCGTTCACCCGGATGGACGGGTGACGGTGGACATGGGGCGCGCCACGGTCTTCGCCGAGTCGAGCGCGGTGATCGACGGTGCGGAGTTCGCCGGTGTCGCCGTGGACCTCGGAAATCCGCACCTGGCCTGCGTGACCGACGCGGACCTCGACGTGCTCGACCTTGCGGACGCCCCGAGCTTCGATACGGGCGTGTTCCCGAACGGGGTGAACGTGGAGTTCGTGCGTCGTACCCGGCAGGACGAGGTGCGCATGCGCGTGCACGAGCGGGGTGTAGGCGAGACGAAGTCCTGCGGAACCGGAACCGTGGCTGCGGCGGTCGCGGCCCTGCGCGCCGATGGACTCGCCGAGGGCAGTCGCATCGTGGAGGTTCTCGGCGGTGCGGTCGAGGTCGAGATCGGTGAATCCACGAGCTACCTCACCGGGCCCGCCGTGCTGGTCGGGGAAGGTCGGCTCGACGCTCGCTGGTGGCGCGCGATCGAATTCGGCTGAACCCAGGGGTTCGGCCCGCGCGGAGGGTGAAAACCGGTCGCGTGCCGTGGGACAATGATGGCGATATGAGAAAATCTGCCCGAACTGCGGACTTCGACCCTGTTGAAACCGACGGAGTTGAAGCCGACGGATACGAACCGGTCCTCGGAGACGAACCGTCCACGGGGGAAATGGATCGCGCCGACCGCGTTTCCCTGCGTCGAGTCGTCGGACTGTCCACCGAACTCGAGGACGTCACCGAAGTCGAGGTCCGACGCCTTCGGCTCGAACGCGTTGTCCTAGTCGGCGTCTGGACCGAAGGCGATGCGGCCCACGCGGACGCTTCGCTCAGTGAACTGGGGCTGCTCGCCGAGACGGCGGGCTCCCAAGTGCTCGAAGGTCTCATCCAGCGCCGTCCTCGCCCGGACCCGGCGACCTACGTCGGCTCCGGCAAGGTGCGAGAGCTGCGCGATGTGGTCGCCTCCACCGGAGCGGACTCCGTCATCTGCGACGGCGAACTCTCGCCGGGCCAGTTGCGCCAGCTCGAGGACAAACTGAAGGTCAAGGTCATCGACCGCACGGCGCTGATCCTGGACATCTTCGCTCAGCACGCCAGCTCCAAGGAGGGCAAGGCGCAGGTCGAGCTCGCCCAACTCCAGTACATGCTGCCGCGCCTGCGCGGTTGGGGCGACAAGATGTCCCGGCAGGCCGGTGGCCGTGCCGGTGGTGCCAATGGTGGCGTCGGTACTCGTGGTCCTGGTGAGACGAAGTTGGAGACCGACCGGAGGCGTATCCACAAGCGCATCAGCAAGTTGCGCAAGGAGATCGGCGCGATGCGCACGGTCCGCGACACCAAGCGCGGGCAGCGCTACGCCAACGAGGTCGCGGGCGTCGCGATCGCGGGGTACACCAACGCGGGCAAGTCGAGTCTGCTCAACGCCCTCACCAATGCGGGGGCGCTGGTCGAGGACTCGCTCTTCGCGACCCTCGACCCCACTACTCGACGCGCGGAAACCCCGGACGGCCGCGCTTACACGCTGACCGACACGGTCGGGTTCGTGCGGCATCTGCCTCACCAGCTCGTCGAGGCGTTCCGTTCGACGCTGGAAGAAGTGACCGGCGCGGACCTCCTGGTCCACGTCGTCGACGGTGCGGAGGCCGTACCGTACGAGCAGGTGGTCGCGGTCCGGCAGGTCCTCAACGAGATTGCCGAGGAGAACGGGGAAGCCGTCCCACCGGAGCTCCTCGTCGTGAACAAGACCGATGCCATCGGTGCCACCCGGGTCGCCGAGCTGCGCAGGTTGTTGCCCGGGGCGGTGTTCGTATCCGCCCACACGGGGACCGGCGTGGATTCGCTACGCGAGATCATCGCCGACCGGTTGCCGCGCCCGGAGATCTTCGTGGATGCGCTGGTGCCGTTCACGCGAGGTGAGCTGGTGGCTCGAGTGCACTCGGAAGGCGAGATCGTCGACGAGGAACACACCGCCGAGGGCACCCACGTCCGGGCGAAGGTGAAGTCGGACCTGGCGGGGGTGCTCGAACCGTTCGCCGCCAGTGCATGAGGCGTCGGCTGCTCGGCGGCTTCGCTGTCGCGGTGTTGCTGCCTGTTTCCTCAGGTGCGGCGGCGGCCGCACCTCGTGCGGGCGATGGGGTCTCTGCCCCGTCCGAGCGTTGCACGGTCGATGACCCGCGGCTGAACGAACTCTCCGGGCTCGCTTCGAACGGCACGTCCTGGTTCGCGACCAACGACGGCGGTACTTCGCTGCGGGTATTCGTACTGGATCCGGCGAACTGCGCGGTGCGTGAAGTACGTACCGCCGAGCAGGATCCGTACGACGTCGAGGACCTGGCACTGGCGCCCGGGGGTGACGTGTGGCTCGCGGACATCGGCGACAACCGTGGCCGACGGGAAACGGTCGCGATGCACGTGCTCGCACCGGGAGGAGAATCGGAACTGTTCCGCATGGCCTACCCGGATGGATCACACGATGCGGAGGCGTTGCTGCTCGACCGTGCGGGTGTGCCGCACATCGTCACCAAGGAGCCGTTCGGTGAGGCCGGGGTATACCGGCCGACGGAGGCCCTGACCGCGGACGCCGCGGTTCCGCTGCAGCGAGTGGGTTCACTGGCGTTGAGCAGTACGGACTCGCCGGGTGGTCCGGTAGCCAGCAACATCGGATCACGAATGGTGACCGGGGCGTCGGTGAGCCGGGACGGCACGCTCGTGGCCGTCCGGACCTACACCGAGGCGTACATCTTTCACGCTCCGGACGGTGATGTGGTCGCGGCCCTCCAACGGGAGCCACTTCGAGTTCCCCTGCCGAACGAGCCGCAGGGCGAGGCGATCGCCTGGGAACCGGACGGCACGCTGCTTTCGGCCTCGGAAGGGCAGTACCCGGTACGGGCCGTTTCGGGAGCATCCGAGGTCGCACGTGAGATGCCGATGGCCACGGAAAGTCCGGACACACGATCGGGCCGGCCGGAGGCGCAATCGGGCCGACCGGACAGCGCCGCGTCGCAGGAGGAGCCGCGGCAGTCGTCCGAGTCGATGCCGACCGGCAGAGCGCTGATCCTCGCGGGGTGTCTCGCTGTTGTGATCATGTTCGTGGGTAGCCGGCTCCGTCGGCGCTGAGCACGTCCGCCCAAGGGCGTCGACGCTGAGCACGTCGGTGGAGGGGCGGCGTAAGACCCGCGGGAGCGGCGTTGGGGCGGTGTCAGGCGTTGGGCGACAGGCGTTGGGCGAACTCGTGTCCGAAACGACTTGAGACGGTTCAGAGCCTACGCAGGACCGCGACCACCTTGCCGAGAACCGTAGCGTCGTCGCCGAGGATGGCTTCGTACGCTTCGTTGTGCGGAACGAGCCAGACGTGGTCGTCGGTGCGCTTGAAGGTCTTGACCGTCGCCTCGCCGTCGATCATCGCTGCCACGACGTCGCCGTTATCGGCATCCGGTTGCTGGCGCACCGCAACCCAGTCGCCGTCCGTGATCGCGAGGTCGACCATGGAATCTCCGACCACCTGGAGCAGGAACAGCGCACCTTCGCCGACGATCTCCTTGGGCAGTGGAAAGACGTCTTCGATCGCTTCCTCGGCGAGAATGGGGCCACCCGCCGCGATGCGACCGACCACCGGAACGTAGGCGGGTTTGGTCTGCGTCTCGAGATCGGCGTTCGCCTGTTCGGAATCGGTGACCAACACGCCGACCGTTCGAGGCCGATGCGGATCCCGCCGCAGGTAGCCCTTCTTCTCGAGCACGCGCAGCTGATACGCCACCGACGAGGTCGAGGTCAGTCCGACCGCGTCGCCGATCTCCCGGACGCTCGGCGGGTAGCCATGGTCACGCATCCATTCGCGGATCGCTTCGAGGACCTTGAGCTGGCGTTGGCTCAGCTCTTCTTCGGCGGGGCCGGGCTGCTGGGGGAGGGCATGAACTTCGGTAGGCGGGTCCTCGACCTCGGTCGCCCGGTCCGCGGTCACCCCGTTCCCGGTCACCCCGTCCCCGGTCGCGCCCTCCGCAGTAGGGCCGTCCTCGGTGGGACCGTCCTCGGTCGGGCTGATCGCATTCCTCGTCAACATTGCCTCCTGACCACGTGACCGAAGTCGCTTACGACTCGAAGCCCCTTGCCGACTCGACCCCGTGTCGAGAGCTGCTCCCAGCCGTGAGCTGCCCTACCGCGTCGCTCCTGGCCGGCGTTACGCCTGGCTGGAGTTGCCCCTGGCCGGAGTTACCCCGGGTCGACGCTACGCCTGGCCGGAGTTACGCCTAGCCAGCGTTACCCCTGGCTGAGCAGCTCTGAGACTCCTGATTTCCACAGTAGACCGGACAGAGACGGAGATCAAACACCTGTTCGAGCTAATTTCGAATCGATTGGACGACAAGGGTCGATTTCCCCGCCCGGATTGGTACACAATCGCACACAGATTCGATCGAACATTCTTTCGACCCAATGAGTGGCTGCCGGGACGAGCGAGTGGCTGCCGGGACGAGTGAGTGGCTGCCGGGACGAGTGAGTGGCTGCCGGGATGGCGGATAGTGCGGGAGGCGTGATGGCGGTCCACGGGGAGGCGAAAGCTCCGGTGCCGAAGCGGACGGCGGTGGCGCGAGGTCGGAGTGTCGCTCCGGATGGCTCGCAGCGTTCGTCGACGGTGGGGCGTGGAAGGGGGCCGGGGTGTCCTCCGGTGCGTGCCCGGAGTGCGGGGCCGCGGCGTTCGAACGCCGAGAGCGCGCACAGTTCGGCACGAGCGCGCTTGCCGGTCGGATGCGTGGCCGAACGCGACCGACGTGATCAATGCGAGTGGGTCTGGTTGGGCGCTGTGGCCGTCTTCACCGTCCTTCTGGGGGTGTTGCTGGGCCTGTTCGGTAACGGCGGTGATGTACCGCTCGAACGAGTGGGAGCGATGCCGGTTTCGGCGGAGCCGAGTGGGAGCCTGTGGGATGCCGCGATCCTGGGTCGGTCTGGGGCCGAAGGGGCGGTCCGGCCGGACTGGGGGAGTGCCGCCGGCGTCTGGTGAGTGCTCTTCCGGGGCGGTTTCAGGAGTGTCCGGGTTTGTTCGGGCCTTCAGGTGTGTCTGCCTGCGTGTCTTCGCCGGTCGTTGCCGCATCGCCGTGTCGGTTTGGCTTACGGGTGCGGGGCGGATTAAGCTGGACCACAACATCTAGTAGTTTCGTCGGTGTAGTTACTCCACAAGTTGCGACTGCGGTGTCCTCGCGATTACGGCACGTGCAAGCTGATCGCTCGGTGGTAATTCGTTCGGGTCGGACGATCATGGGAAGGGGGTGAGTGTTGGTGCGGTGTCCGTTCTGTCGTGGGGACGACTCCCGTGTGATCGACTCGCGTGAAGTCGAGGAAGGTCAGGCCATTCGGCGCAGGCGCTCGTGTTCGAAGTGCGGCAGCAGGTTCACGACGATCGAGGAGATCGTGCTTTCCGTGGTCAAACGTTCCGGCGTGACCGAACCCTTCAGCCGCGAGAAGGTCGTGCGCGGCGTGCGCCGGGCGTGCCAGGGGAGGCCGGTCGAAGAGGACGCGTTGCAGCAGCTCGCCCATCGGGTCGAGGAAGCCGTGCGTTCGTTGGGGGTATCGGAGCTGCCCAGCCACGAGGTGGGTCTCGCGATCCTCGGGCCGCTCCGCGAGCTGGACGAGGTCGCGTACCTCCGCTTCGCGAGTGTGTACCGGGCGTTCTCCTCAGTCGAGGACTTCGAGCGGGAGATCGTGGAGCTCCGGGTCGCCGATGAGCGGAAGTCCGAGGCTGCCGAGGGCGATGGCGCTGAGGAGAAGGCGGGAAGCAATGGGTAAGTCGCGGCGACGGTCGGGCCGTGGTGGTACGGCCAATGCGCGGCGTTCGGCGGTCCAGGGTGGGCCGTCACTGCAAGACGAAATGCGACCGAACCGGACGGGGAGCCCGGACGGGGGCAAGGCACGACCAGTGAGCGATGAGGAAGAGGGTCAGGTCATGACAGAGACCGTCGACAGCCCGGCCGGTGTTGCGGGGGAGCCGGACACAGGTGCCCGGGGCGAGGGCATCCGGGTGGATCGGGTCTACACGACGGAGGGGGTGCATCCCTACGACGAGGTGACCTGGGAACACCGAGACGTGGTGATGACGAACTGGCGTGACGGTTCGGTCAATTTCGAGCAGCGGGGTGTCGAGTTCCCCGAATTCTGGTCGTTGAACGCGGTCAACATCGTGACCAGCAAGTACTTCCGGGGAGCGGCCGGTAGCGAACAGCGCGAGAGCAGCCTGCGCCAGCTCATCGACCGCGTCGTGCACACCTACGTGCGCAACGGTGTCGAGCACGGCTACTTCGCCACCGACAAGGACGCGGAGATCTTCGAGCACGAGCTGACCTGGATGCTGCTGCACCAGGTGTTCAGCTTCAACTCGCCCGTGTGGTTCAACGTCGGCACCAGTTCGAAGCAGCAGGTCTCGGCGTGCTTCATCCTCTCGGTCGACGACACGATGGAGTCGATCCTCAACTGGTACAAGGAAGAGGGGCTGATCTTCAAGGGTGGTTCCGGCGCAGGCCTGAACCTTTCCCGGATCCGCTCTTCGCGGGAGCTGCTCTCCTCCGGCGGTACCGCCTCGGGGCCGGTGTCGTTCATGCGTGGCGCGGACGCCTCGGCAGGCACGATCAAATCCGGTGGCGCCACCCGGCGTGCGGCGAAGATGGTTGTCCTCGACGTCGACCACCCGGATGTCGAGGAGTTCATCGAGACCAAGGCCAAGGAGGAGCACAAGATTCGCGCGCTGCGCGATGCGGGCTTCGACATGGACCTGGGCGGCGCCGACAGCTCGTCGGTGCAGTACCAGAACGCGAACAACTCGATTCGTGTCTCCGACGAGTTCATGCGTGCGGTCGAGAGCGATGGGCGGTTCGGGCTGCGCTCGCGCACTGACGGCTCGAGCGTGGAGACCGTGCAATCCCGCGACTTGTTCCGCAAGATGGCCAAGGCGGCGTGGGAGTGCGCCGACCCGGGTATCCAGTACGACGACACGATCAACGACTGGCACACCGCTCCGGAAACCGGCCGGATCTCGGCGTCCAACCCGTGCTCGGAGTACATGCACCTGGACAATTCCAGCTGCAACCTGGCGTCGTTGAACCTGATGAAGTTCCTGCGCGACGACCTCACGTTCGATGCCGAGCTCTTCGAGAAGACCGTCGAGTTCGTCATCACGGCGATGGACATCTCGATCTGCTTCGCCGACTTCCCGACCGAGGCGATCGGTGACACCACGCGCAAGTTCCGGCAGCTCGGCATCGGCTACGCCAACCTGGGCGCGCTGTTGATGGCCACCGGTCACGCCTACGACTCCGACGGGGGGCGTGCGCTCGCCGCGGCGGTTACCTCGCTGATGACCGGTACCGCCTACAAGCGGTCGGCCGAGCTGGCCGGAGCCGTCGGTCCCTACGAGGGATACGCGCGCAACGAAGAGGCGCACCAGCGGGTGATGCGCAAGCACGCGGCTGCCAACGACCTGGTCCGCACTTACCACCGCAACGACGTCGCCGTACACCGTCGGGCGACGAGCGTGTGGCAGGACGGACTGGCCATCGGTGCGCGGAACGGCTGGCGCAACGCGCAGGCGTCGGTGCTGGCGCCCACCGGAACCATCGGCCTGATGATGGACTGCGACACGACCGGCATCGAGCCCGACCTGGCGCTGGTCAAGTTCAAGAAGCTCGTCGGCGGCGGTTCGATGCAGATCGTCAACCAGACGGTGCCCCGTGCGTTGAAGGCGCTCGGCTACCAGGATGAGCAGATCGAGGCGGTCGTCGAGTACATCGCCGAGCACGGCCACGTGATCGACGCGCCCAGCTTGCGGCCGGAGCACTACGAGGTCTTCGACTGCGCGATGGGACAGCGTTCCATCGCCCCGATGGGCCATGTCCGGATGATGGCGGCGGTCCAGCCGTTCCTCTCCGGGGCGATCTCCAAGACGGTCAACATGCCGGAAGAGGCTTCGGTCTCGGATGTGGAGGAGATCTACTTCGAGGGTTGGCGGCTCGGCCTGAAGGCGCTGGCGATCTACCGCGACAACTGCAAGGTCGGCCAGCCGCTTTCGGTGGGCAAGGGCGGTCGGAAGGAGAGCGACAAGGCCTCCGAGAAGCAGATCGAGTACCGCCCGGTTCGCAAGCGCCTCCCGAAGAAGCGTCCGAGCCAGACGGTGTCGTTCACCGTCGGTGGTGCCGAGGGCTACTTGCACGCGGGGTCGTACCCGGACGATGGGCTCGGCGAGATGTTCGTCAAGCTCGGCAAGCAGGGGTCCACGTTGGCCGGTGTGATGGACGCCTTCTCGATGTCCATCTCCGTCGGTCTGCAGTACGGCATTCCGCTGGAGTTCTACGTCGCGAAGTTCCAGAACCTTCGCTTCGAACCGGCGGGGATGACCGACGATCCCGATGTGCGGATGGCCAGCAGCGTGCTGGACTACCTGTTCCGCCGGTTGGCGCTCGACTACCTGCCCTACGAGAAGCGTGCCCAGTTGGGCGTGTTCACCGCGGACGAGCGAACCGCGCAGGCGGCCGGTTACGACACCACGCCGTCCGACGAGAACGGTGTCGACCTCGACACCATGCGGTCCACGGTGGACTACCCGGCGAACTCCACGAATTCGGCGAACGATTCGGCTCCGGCGTCCGAAGAGGTCGATTCGGACGGAAACCGGGTCGGTAGCTCGACGGAGCTGTTGGAGCTGCGGTTGGGCAAGGCCGCTGACGCGCCGCTGTGCATGACCTGCGGCACGAAGATGCGTCCCTCCGGGTCCTGCTACCTCTGCGAGGGCTGCGGGTCCACTTCCGGCTGCAGCTGACGTAGAGCGGCGACGGAGCCGCGATTGAGCGTGGGTTCGGGGAGCTGGTCTGTGGACCAGCTCCCCGAACCCACATCTGACCGGTCGAATCCGGGACTCCTTATCGAATGCCCCGCGGCACTCGTCGCGCACGTTCCTGCCGAACAGATTCCACCGTCCTGGAACGCACAGCGGAACTGGCCGCCCCCACCTTGTTCAGCGGCGGTATCTGGCACCTCGACTACTACCGGTTGCGATTCGGGGCGGTGGTGTCGAGCTCTGGCCGACGGGCTGTCGGGGAGTTATTTCGCGGTTCGGCGGCTGAGCAGTGCAGCAGCTCCCGCGGTGCCCGCGGTGACGGTGCAGACCGCGGGCCAGGCACCGATTTTCCGGGCGAGCGGGTGCGAGCCTGCGAGCGCGGACGCGTAGGTGACCGCCAGTACCGAGGCGCGCGCCATCCCGGTGCGACGGCGGCAGCTCTCCGCCGCACCGATGCCCGCGAGCGCGGCCACCGCACCACCCCAGTGCCGGTGCTTGGTGGCTTTGGAGACGGCGAATCCGCCGACCAGTCCGGCCGAGGTCAACAGGCCGGCGGGAATGCTGCGCATGTGGGCTCCTTCGGCTTGGAACTCTTGCGGTGCGGGTGAGGCGTGGTGGTCGGATCACCGCTGGTGGAGCACCACCGTGCGAGGCGATATATCGGGTGTGCGGTGGTCGACTGTACTGCAAGCGGACTTGAACCCGACCTGAGCAGCCAAGGGAAACATCGCGAGCAATTGTGATCGCGGCTGCTGGAGTCGGCTCGGTGGGCGGCTGGTCCATTCGCGTGTGGTTTGGCCGTTTGGCGTAAACCCGCCGTGCGTTGATGTTGACACGCGATCCCGAGGTGACAAGGGTTTCCGGTTGTCCGATTCGATCTGATCGTTGCACGGGGGCTCGCATGTGGCGTGTTCGAACGGTTCTGCTCGCGGTGGTGCTCGCGCTGCCGTTGTCCGGCGTGTCCGGGGTGGCGGCGGCCGATCCACCGCAGGAACCGGTCTTCGCCGACGGCGAGGCACAACCGGTTTACGATCCGACCGAGGTCGTTCGTGAGGACCTGTTCGTGACCGCGCCGGTGGACAGCGACCGCGATGGCCGGGACGACCGGGTCCACGTGCAAGTGGTCCGCCCGGACGACACCGAGCGCGGTTTGCGGGTGCCGGTCGTCTACCAGGCCAGTCCGTACTTCTCCGGCGGCAATGAGGTGACCAACCACAACGTGGACACCGAGCTGCACGTTCCTGGAAAACCGGGACGCGCTGCGGTCTCCGGTCTTGGGGCGGGAACCGGTCAGGAACGTGTCGCGGCCAGTGGTGCCGCCGAGATCAACTGGGCGTACGAGGAGTACCTCCTCGCCAGGGGTTACGCCGTCGTCTACGCGGAATCACTGGGCACGGGCGCTTCGACGGGTTGCCCGACCACAGGGGGCGAGAACGAGACCGTCGGTGCCAAATCCGTGGTGGACTGGCTGAATTCCCGCGCTGTGGCCCGGGATTCGGCGGGGTCGCAGGTCGAGGCGGACTGGTCGACGGGGCAGGTTGGCATGATGGGCGTGTCCTACAACGGCACGCTGCCCAACGCGGTCGCCAGCACTGGGGTGGAGGGGTTGGAAGCGATCGTGCCGGTCGCGGCGATCTCCAACTGGTACGACTACTACCGCTCCGATGGGGCGATCGTGGCTCCCGGTGGTTACCAGGGAGAGGACGCGGACGTGCTCGCCGAGTACGTGCACACCCGCGAGGACCGCGAACCCTGTCGCCCGGTCATCGAGGACATCGAAAAGCGGCAGGACCGGATAACCGGTGACTACAACGCGTTCTGGGACGAGCGGAACTACCTCGACGACGTGGACAACGTGCACGCTGCTGTCCTCGCGGTGCACGGCCTCAACGACCGGAACGTGAAGACGAGGCAGGCGGCTCAGTGGTACGACGCCCTGCGGGAGCACGGTGTCCCGCACAAGATCTGGTGGCACCAGCAGGATCACGTCGATCCGATCTCGGTGCGCAAGGAAGAGTGGCTGACCACGCTGAACCGGTGGTTCACCCGTTACCTCCACGACGTGGACAACGGTGTGGAGGGCGAGCCGAGGGCGACCATCCAGCGGGAGGACTCCAGCTGGATGGAGGAAAGCGAGTGGCCGTCACCGGACGCCAGTGAGGTCACGTTCCGCCCGACTCCGGGCGGCAACGTGAGCGGCGGTTTGATCACGCATCCGCGGGACCGCGGTCGGGTGGAGGAGCGGTTGCGGGACGATGCGGGTCGTCGAGCGGCGGATCTCGCGGCGGCTCCGAGCTCACCGCACCGGTTGGCCTACTTCACCGAACCGGTCGCCGGCCCGGTGCGCTTCAGCGGGACCGCGCGAGCCGACCTCGCATTGACCTTCGACCGTCCTGCGGCCAATGTGACGGCGCTGCTCGTGGACAGGGCACCTGACGGGCGGACCACTGTGGTCACTCGCGGGTGGCGGGATCCGCAGAACCGCCGTGGCATCGATCGGACGGTCCCGG
This sequence comes from Parasphingorhabdus pacifica, assembly GCF_054779195.1. Lineage (NCBI taxonomy): Bacteria > Pseudomonadati > Pseudomonadota > Alphaproteobacteria > Sphingomonadales > Sphingorhabdaceae > Parasphingorhabdus > Parasphingorhabdus pacifica. The sequence continues at coordinate 234,345 of NZ_BAAGYS010000004.1, read as the reverse complement.
TCAAGCCCGGGCACAGGTACAAGATCGACGTCGAGATGCAGCCGCACGATTACGTGGTGCCTGCCGGGCACCAGCTCGGGTTCGTGGTGCTCTCCAGCGACCACGACTTCACGCTGCGACCCGAGCCGGGGACCGGTTTGGCCCTGGACCTGGCACACACCGAGTTCCGCCTGCCCGTGGTGGGTGGAGGTGCCGCGCTGGGTCGCGGGTGAGGGCTCGGTTGCGTCGGAGGTTCGCCGGACGGGGAGCGGCAGTCGGATCGTTGCCGACTCTCCGTCCACCCGGTTTCCGGAGCAGCCCGCACGGTCTCCGGAGTTCCTGCGCTGTTGATGACGCGTTTCCGAGGGGTGGTACGCGGGGTTCCTTTGAACCCTCGGTTACGAATTGTGTTTCCCACTGTTTTGGGTAACTCCTCAGTGTGACCCCCGGGTGCATTCGACCCTTGGTTGTCCACAGCTCCTCGGGTTGTCCACAGATCATGGATTCGGTCTTCTGTGCAGGTCATGGCTGCTTGATGGTGGATGTATGACCACGTCAACGCAGAGCACCATCAAAATGAACAGTCCCCGCGACCTGGTTGCCGCGGTGCCGCATCTTCTCGGTTTCTGGCCGACCGACTCGCTGGTTCTCATCGGATTTCGCAACGAGGAGCGATCGATCCGCTTCGGCATGACGCTACGGTCGGATTTTCCGCGAACAGGGGATCACCGGGCGCTGGCCGACTACTTGATCAACGGGCCGTTGCGCAACCAGGAGGTCAACGCCGTGGTGCTGGTGTTGGTGGGTGGGAGCGACCACGGCGATGCGCACGCGCCCGCCCACTCCGAACCAGAAGCGGGTCCGCCTGCTCCTGATGCCGGACGTGGCGGCGACTCGGCGGACGATGCTGAGCCGGCGGACAGCGTCGACTCGGGAGAAGACGTCCCTTCAGTGGTCGCGAGCACGCTCCCGCATCGCGAACTCGTCGAAGACCTCACCGGTGCTTTCACGAGCGCGGGTATCGAAGTGCTCCACTCGGTGTGGACGCCGGAGGTCCGTGTTGGTGGGACATGGGCATGTTATGCGGAAGGCCGACTGCAGCGGCGACGTACCCGACCCGCAGGGTTCCGTGCTGGCCGCTGCGATGGCGGCTTCGGGAGCTGTCACCTTCGACAGTCGCAAGGATGTCGAGGCACTCGTAGCTCCCGAAGCCGACGATCTCGTCGCACGTCGCGCCGCCAAGCTGGACGGGCTGCAAGAAGATCGAGAATGGCAGCGGTCGGGTGCGGCGGCGGTTCAGGAGGACCTGCGGATGGTCTATGCCGGCGTTCAGCGCACCCATGACGGAATCGCCCTCACCGAGGACGACCACGCGCGAATACTGCTGGCGCTGTCCGATAGCCGGGTGCGGGACCTGGTGATGGGAACCGCGCTCGGTGACCTCGCGAGCGCGGCTGAACAACTCTGGTTGATCCTGGTGCGGAAGGCGCCCTCACCCGAGCTGGCCGATGTTGCGGCATTGCTCGCATTCTCCGCCTACCTCCGTGGTGAGGGCGCACTGGCCGGAGCCGCACTACAACGCATCGAGTCCACGCGCCCCGATCACCGGCTCGGGAATCTGCTGCGACAGGCGTTGGATGCCGGGCTACCGGCATCCGAACTCTCCGTTATCGCCCGCGATGCCGCCGACGATGCCCGGATGCTGATCGAGGAAGACAGCGAATGGTGAGCGGGATGCGTGAAGCCGAGCTGGTATCAGGCTTGGTGACGGGCGCGAGTGAACTCCCAGGCATCTCGCACGATGACTTCGAGATCGGCGTGCTGGGGCTTCCACCCCAGCTCGTCACGTGCCCGTCCGCTCGCTGCCACCAGGCTGGCGGGATCGCCTGCCCGGCGGGGTGCCACGTGCGCGGGGATCGGATGACCGGTCACGGTTCGACAGGTGTCGATCACTTGTTTGACCGAGAAGCCCATCCCGTTTCCCAGGTTGAAGATCCGATGCGTTCCGGCCTCGGCGTTATCCAGCGCGAGCAGGTGGGCGTCGGCCAAGTCGGTTACGTGAATGTAGTCGCGCACGCACGTGCCGTCTTCGGTGGGCCAGTCATCACCGAACATCTGGACCTGCTCCCGCTGACCGAGCGCGACCTGCAACACGATCGGAATCAGATGGGTTTCGACGGTATGGCGCTCGCCGACCGAGCCGTGGGCGCCCGCGACATTGAAATACCGCAAACTGACCGCTCCCAGACCGTGGGCGGCGGCATAGGAACTGATCGCGTGGTCGATCGCGAGCTTGGTCGCCCCGTAGGTGTTGGTGGGCTTCGCGGGAGCGTCTTCGGAGATCGGTACGACCTCCGGTTCGCCGTAGGTCGCAGCCGTGGACGAGAACACCAGGCGGGGAACTCGGTGCTTCCGAATCGCCTCGAGCAGTCGCAACGACGTGACGACGTTGCCCTGCCAGTACTTGTGCGGATCCTCCATCGATTCTCCGACCAGGGATTTCGCCGCGAAGTGCAGAACCCCGTCGAAGTTGTCCGCGAGCAGCTCATCGGCCGCTTCGGCGAGGTCGGCCCGCACGAACGTGCAGCCCTCCGGAACCGCGTCAGCATGACCGGTGGAGAGGTCGTCGACGACGACGACCTCGTGACCGGACTCCAGCAGGCGAGCTGCGCACACACTGCCGACGTATCCCGCTCCGCCGGTGACGAGAAGCTTCACCTGCGTTCCGCCTTCCTGTGGAAATGGTTGTCCGATGTATTCGTGGACGAGAGTCGTCGCGGCCGGGGCATGCTCACGCGGTCATTGGTCTCGTCCCGCACCCGCGGCCGGCACAGCCGTGAACAGGCGCGGTGCCGTGAGGCCCTCGGCCGCGAACGCTTCGCGGACTTCGTGCTCGACACGTTCCCGGTCATCGGCGCGTACCAGTGCGATGGCCGAACCACCGAACCCGCCGCCGGTCATGCGTGCCCCCAACGCACCCGCGACCATCGCGCTGTCCACCGCGAGATCGAGTTCCCGGCAGGAGATGCGGTAGTCGTCCCGCATGCTGGTGTGGGAGGCCGACAGCAACGGCCCGATCTCGTCGAGCCTGCCTGCCCGCAGCTTCGAAACGGTCGTGAGCACACGTTCGTTCTCGGTCACCACGTGGCGAACCAACGGGCGCAGCTCTTCCGGAAGGAGTGCCAGAGCGGATTCCAGGTCATCGGTCGCGACGTCACGCAGTGCCTTGACCTGCAAAATCTCGGCAGCGCGTTCGCATCCTCGGCGGCGTTCCCCATAGCCGGAGTCGCTGTGCGAATGATTTGCCCTGGTGTCGATCACCAACACTTCCAGGCCGGCCGAGTCCGTTTCGAAGGGCACTTGCTGCATATCGCCGGATCGGACGTCGAAGAACAGGACATGCGACCGGGTGCAGCACAACGAGGCGGTCTGATCGAGAAGGCCGGTCGGCGCTCCGACGAATTCGTTCTCCGACCGTTGCACCAGGCGCGCGATCGTCGGAAGGCCGACCGGGTCCGGGCCGTCCTGTGCTCGGCCCGCGATGTCGAGCAGCGCGAGCGCCACCGCGCACTCCAACGAATGAGAGGAAGAGAGGCCTGCGCCGGTCGGCACATCTCCGGCAATGACAAGGTCCGCGCCGGTCAGAGCAATATCGCTATCCAGCAATGCCCACGCCACACCGGCGGCATAGGCCGCCCATCCGGTGATGTGCCCGGGAGTGAGCTCCGCGAGCGACAGGACGGGAGCGCGGTGCACCACCTTGTCACCGCCGAGGGTGGCGACCGAAAACCAGCCGTCGTCGCGAGGCGCGGTGGCCACCGTTGTGCGATGGGGGAGGGCGAACGGGAGAACGAACCCGTCGTTGTAATCGGTGTGTTCACCGATGAGGTTCACTCGGCCCGGTGCGGACCACACGGACTGCGGAAAGCGACCGTGCTCCGTGGTGAACGCGGACTGCGCGAGCTCGACCGCGTTCACCGGCGACGCACCATGACCGCGTGGGCGATGCTCGGCGGAAGCTGCGTGCTTCCCTTGGAGCCGCGTACCTCGATGGACTTACTCGTCCCGGCGACGCCGATAACCTCGATTTCGTTACCGGGGATCGCTCCCACATCCTTCAGTTCGCTCATCAGGTCCGGATCCAGCTGGACGTGTTCGGCGATGCGGCAGACCAACGTGCGACCGCCGCCTCGGCGGGCGATCTCGTCGACGCGCTGCAGGTCCGATTCGACCGGTGGGGCCGGTTCGCCCACCCCTAGATCGTCCAGTCCCGGAATCGGGTTGCCGTACGGGGAGGTGCTGGGACTGCCCAGGAGCGTCACGAGCTTGCGCTCGACCGCGTCGCTCATCACGTGCTCCCAACGGCAGGCCTCGCTGTGCACGTGTTCCCATTCCAGGCCGATGACATCGACCAGCAGACGCTCCGCGAGACGGTGCTTGCGCATCACGCGGACCGCGCGGGTCCGACCGGCCTGGGTAAGTTCGAGGTGTCGGTCCTCGGCGACGGTCAGCAGACCGTCGCGCTCCATGCGTGCGACCGTCTGACTGACGGTTGGCCCGCTCTGTTCGAGCCGCTCCGCAATGCGGGCGCGCAGCGGGATGACACCTTCTTCTTCCAGGTCATAAATCGTGCGAAGGTACATCTCGGTGGTATCGATGAGATCGTTCACGCCGACTCCCCATTCAGTCCCACCTACGATGTTAGTCCCAGTGGACGACACGCGGTCGGTGGCTCAAACAGTTGTCTTCAAATTGATCTCAGGTAGACCTCGTCGCCGGGGAACGAAAGGCCGTTATGCATCCTTTGATCCGTACTGACGATCTTATGTCCCTGCTCGGTGGGGACTCGCCCCCGGCCCTACTGGACGTCCGGTGGACGTTGTTCGGGCCATCCGGGCGACATGACTACGACGTGGGTCACCTGCCGGGTGCGGTGTTCGTCGACCTCGATGCGGAACTCGCCGCACCGCCCGGCCGCGTGGGCAGACACCCCCTGCCCGACCCGGATGATCTCCAAGGCGTGTGGCGGCGGACGGGAGTCGACCACGACCGGACCGTCGTAGTCTACGACGGCGACAACGGCTCGGCGGCTGCCAGAGCCTGGTGGCTGCTGCGGTGGTCGGGTCATCCGGACGTGAAGGTCCTGGACGGCGGTTACGCGGCTTGGGTCCGGGAGGGTCTGCCGACCACGACCCAGGTACCGGCTCCCCGAGAAGGCAACTTCCGGGTGCGGCCCGGGCAGATGCCGGTGCTGGATGCCGAAGGCGCCGCGCGGCTCGCGAGAGAGGGCGTGTTGCTGGATGCCAGGGCGCCCATGCGCTATCGCGGCGAATCCGAACCGCTGGATCCGCGAGCCGGCCACATCCCGGGTGCGCTGAACGCGCCGTTCGCCGAGCACATCAATCCCGCGGGTCAGTGGCGTCCGGCGGCCGAACTCGCCGAGCGTTTCACCCGCCTCGGGGTGGACAGTCGGAAACGAGTCGGTGCCTACTGTGGCTCCGGGGTGACGGCGTGCTCGGTGTTGCTCGCGCTCGAATACGCCGGCATCAGCACGCCCGAGAAGCCGGCCGCGCTCTACGCGGGTTCGTGGTCGAACTGGTCCAATGATCCGAAGCGACCGGTAGCCGAGGGTTCCGCCCCAGGCTGAGAATCGGTCAGGGGCCTGTTCGCGGGCGTTTCCGCGTCTCGAACGGGTGGTCGCTCTTGTGCGGTGGGCCACTGTGTTGGTCGACACAGCAAAGGTAGCGTCCAGGTATGGGCATCGAATGCGCGGTGGTGTGGGACGAGTCCGTACTCGGCTATGACCTGGGTGGGCAACACCCCCTGCACCCGGTCAGGCTGGACCTGACGATGCGGTTGGCTCGCTCGCTCGATGTTCTGCACGATGTCGAGCCGGTCAAACCTCGTGCGGCGACCGAAGAAGAACTGCGGAAGGTGCACAGCGCCGAGTACCTGGCTGCGGTGCGGTCCGCCCCCACCGCGGCCTGGGACCCCGGTCACGGGCTGGGCACCGACGACAACCCGGTGTTCGACCGGATGCACGAGGCCGCGGCGCTTGTCTCGGGCGGCTCGATCGTCGCGGCTGAGCAGATCGTCTCGGGCAAGACACAGCGCGCCGTCAACCTCTCGGGAGGCCTGCACCACGCGATGGCCGACAACGCGGCGGGCTTCTGCGTGTACAACGACTGCGCGGTGGCGATCGAGTGGTTACTGGCCAACGGCGTCGAACGGGTGGCCTACGTCGATGTCGACGTCCATCACGGCGACGGCGTGCAGGCGGCCTTCTACGACGACCCGAGGGTCATGACGATCTCCCTGCACCAGCACCCGGTCACCCTTTGGCCGGGAACCGGGTTCGTTACCGAGGTCGGGGCGACGGGGGCGGACGGCACTTCGGTCAACATTCCTCTCCCACCGGGAACCGGCGACGCGGGGTGGCGACGTGCCTTCCACGCGGTCGTTCCCTCGATGCTGCGCTCCTTCGGGCCCCAGGTGTTGGTCACCCAGTGTGGTGCGGACGCCCACCGGGAAGACCCGCTCGCCGACCTAGCGATGTCGGTGGACGGCCAGCGCGCCGTCTACCAGAGCTTGCGCGACTTGGCCGACGAGTATGCGGGCGGGAACTGGTTGGCGCTGGGAGGCGGAGGGTATTCGTTGTTCCGCGTCGTGCCACGAGCGTGGACACACCTGCTGGCGACCCTGCTGGATCGGGATCTCGCCCCGTCCACGAACATCCCGCAGGACTGGATCTCGGACGCGGTTCAGCTCGCCGGGAACACGCCTATACCGACGACGATGACCGACGAAGCGGACCATCGGTTCGTGGAGTGGGACGGGGTGACCGATTCATCGGTCGATACCGCGATCCGGGATGCGCGCCACGCGGTGTTCCCACTGCACGGACTCGATCCGATGGACAGTCGGGACTGATCGGGACTGAGGAGTCCGCGTGAACGATGTGGTGAATGGGCATGCCGTGGAACGAGCGGAAGGCTACCCGCGGCAGTGGGAGGCCGACGTCGTGCTCTCCGACGGCGGCACCGTGCATATGCGGCCGATCGTTCCGAAAGATGCGGACAAGCTCATCGCCTTCCACGGAAAGCTGAGTGACCGGACGCGGTACTTCCGCTATTTCGGCCCCTACCCGCGAATGCCGAAGCGGGACGTGGAGCGCTTCAGCCATGTCGACCATGTCAACCGAGTCGCGCTGGTGGCGGTTCTCGGGGACGAGATCGTGGCCGTCGGTCGGTTCGACAGGCTCGGTGAGCAGGAATCAGCGGAAGTGGCGTTCGTGGTCGCCGATGACCACCAGGGGCGTGGCCTCGGATCAATCCTGCTGGAACACTTGGCCGCCGCCGCGAGGGAGTGCGGTCTGCGCAGGTTCGTCGCTGAAATTCTCGCCGAGAACTCCAAGATGGTCCGAGTGTTCCGTGATGCCGGTTACCAGGTGAGTCGCGCTCTCGAGGAGGGTGTTGTGCATCTGGAGTTCGACATCGACCCCACCGACGAGTCGCTTGCCGTGGCTCGCGCCCGGGAGCAGGCCGCTGAAGCACGTAGCGTGCACAACCTGCTGCATCCACGCTCGGTGGCGGTGATCGGCGCGTCCACCGATCACGCCAAGATCGGACATGCCGTCCTGACGAACCTGCTCACGGCGGATTTCGCCGGGCCCGTGTATCCGGTCAATCCGGAGCACCGATCGGTTCGTGGTGTTCGCTCCTATCCCTCAGTCCTGGACATACCGGATGATGTGGATCTTGCGGTGGTCGCGATCCCCGCGGCCGGTGTGGACGAGGTGCTCGACGCCTGTCTGGTCAAGGGGGTGAAAGCCCTGGTCATCGTCAGTTCGGGGTTCAGCGAGGCCGGAGCCGACGGTAGGGAGATCGAGCACCGCATGGTGCGGGCGGCACGGGTGCACGGCATGCGGGTGGTCGGGCCGAACGCTCTGGGCGTGGTGAACACCGAACCCGGGTATCGACTCAACGCCACGCTCGCGCCCAGACTGCCGGGGCGGGGGCGCACCGGATTCTTCTGCCAGTCCGGTGCCCTCGGAGTCGCGATTCTCGCGACCGCGACCGAGCGCGGGCTGGGGCTCTCGACGTTTGTTTCGGCGGGAAACCGCGCCGACGTGTCGGGCAACGACCTGTTGCAGTACTGGCAGACCGATCCGGCGACAGACGTGGTGCTGCTGTACCTGGAATCGTTCGGCAACCCCCGCAAATTCGCCAGGCTGGCTCGCCGGCTTGCGCGGACCAAGCCGGTGGTTGCGGTGAAGTCGGGTCGTAACGCGGTGCGGCCGGGACTCGCCGCCACATCGGTGCAGGTCGACGAGGCGAGTGTCCAAGCCCTGTTCGAGCAGGCCGGCGTGATCCGGGTCGAATCCGTGGCGCAGATGTTCGACACCGCGCTGCTACTGGCACACCAGCCGTTGCCTGGCGGTGAGCGTGTCGCCGTGGTCGGCAACTCCTCGGCGCTGGGGTTGCTCGCGGCCGACGTGGCGCGTGCCCAGGGGCTGGAACTGGTGGACGAGCCGGTGGACGTCGGTGCCAGCGCCGGTCCGGAGGAGTTCGCGAAGGCGGTGCGGGCGACCGCGCTGCGGGAGGACGTCGACGCCCTTGTCACCGTGTTCGCACCTCCGGTGGCGGTGCCGGGCACGGCGTACGCACGCGCGCTGCGGGAGGCGCTTTCCGAATCCGGAACGGAGGGTTGCAAGCCGGTGGTGACGACCTTCCTCGCTGCCGAAGGTGTGCCCGACGAGTTGGCGTCACCGGGGCCCGATGGTGCTGCAGGCTGGGGCTCGATCCCCTCCTATCCGAGTCCGGAGCGCGCCGTGCTGGCCTTGGCGCGGGTCACCCGATACTCGCAGTGGCGAGCGGCCCCGCAGGGCCATTTCGTCCGCCCACACGGGGTCGATGAGGTGCGGGCCCGTTCTCTCGTGGAAGCGTGGTTGGCGGACGGGCAGGATGAACTCAGCGATGAGCAAGCTGTGCAGTTGCTGGGGTGCTACGGCATCGAACTGGTTCCGTTCCGGTTGGTCGACGATGTGGAAGCGGCCGTTGCGGCAGCCGAGGAGCTGGGTTTTCCGGTGGCGCTGAAGTCGGTAAGCGGACAGCTGTGGCACCGGGGCGATCTCGCCGGGGTCAGGTTGGATCTCGGCAGTTCGGAGCTCGTTCGTGCCGCTTACGAGGACGTCCGGCGTGCGGCGGGTCGTGACGAGGCGTACGTGCAGTGCATGGCGCCTCGGGCGAATTCCTGCGTCGTCGATCTTCTGGATGACCCCTCGTTCGGCACGCTGGTCTCATTCGGACTTTCCGGAGTGGCCAGCGAATTGCTCGGGGACAAGGCGTATCGAGCGGTTCCGTTGTCGGACGTGGACGTCGCCTCGCTGGTTCGCGCGCCGCGCGCCGCACCGATGTTGACCGGCTACAAAGGTGCGGAACCTGCTGATCTGGAGGCGCTGGAAGACCTGGTGCTCAGGGTGGCCGCGCTCGCGGAGGATCTCCCGGAGATTCGAAAGCTCACGTTGGAACCCGTTCTTGCTTCGGAACGGGGTACCTATGTGACGGGCGCCCGGGTCGCCATCGAGCCCTCCCACGCGTGGCCGGATTCCGGCCCCCGGCGCCTGCGCTGACGCCCATCCTCCGGTTTGGTCGGTCGGCGAGCGGGCCGCGACTTTCAAGTACTGATTCGTTCCGTTAATGTGGCGCGATGCGGACGGAGAACTTCGACGCGGAGTACACGACTCCGACGATCCTGGGTGAGATCTCTGCCGGTAGGCATCGAACGCCCGTGTGGATGCTGGCCCAGGATGATCCGACCAGTCCGGTCGCCATCGTGCTGCCTGCGATGGGCGTGCCCGCCGAGTACTACCGGCCGTTCGTCCGGGAGCTGCACGAGCGTGGTTTGACTGTCGTGATCTTCGACCTGCGGGGGCAGGGTGAGGCCGGGCCTCCTGCCACGCGTGGAGTGCGCTTCGGGTACAAGGACCTCATCGAGGATCTCGGTGCCGTTGTGGACCTCGTAGGCACGGCGTTCCCCGAAGCGCCGCGGTTCCTGCTCGGCCACAGCCTCGGCGGGCACATCGCCATGCTGTACGCGGCAGAGCACCCGGATCGGCTCGACGGCATCGCACTGATCGCCTCCGGCTCGGTCTGGTTCCGCAGCTTTGATGGTGCCCAGACCTGGCGCACCCTCTTCGGCACGCAGGCGGTCGCGTTGCTTTCCACCGTGCTCGGCTACTGGCCGGGGAACCGGTTCGGCTTCGGTGGTCGCCAGTCCGGCGAGCTCATGAGGGACTGGGCCAGACAGGCGCGGACCGGACGGTACCGGCTCACTCGTTCGAACACCGACTACGAGGCGGCTTTGCGGGGCCTCGCGTTGCCGTTGCTGACGGTGAGCGTGGCGGGCGACGACCTCGCGCCCGCTTCGTCGGTGGATCACCTCGGCGGCAAGGCGCAGAACTGCACTCGATCCAGCGGGCACTACACGCCGGAGGTCGCGGGGACCGAGAAGCTCAGCCACTTCAGCTGGGTGCACAGCAGCGGTGAGCTCGCCCGCTGGATCGTCGAATGGCTCGCACGGGACGCGTCAGCACCGGACGGGACAGCACCGGACGGGACAGCACGGGACGGATAGGTACCGAACGGGACAGCACGGGCGGGTAGACCCGAACGGGACAGACCGAACGGGACAGCACGGGCGGGTAGACCCGAACGGGACAGACCGAACGGGACCAGTACCCGGATGGGACGAGTGGTCAGCAGACCGAGTCGGACGCCTTCGGCACACCCAGGCCGAACAACGGCCGTAGCTTCAGGCCGATCCAGGTGCCACCCAGCGCGAGCAGGCCCCACGCCCAGCCGTGCAGCGAGAACGAGGCGATACCGCCGAAGTAGGCACCGATGTTGCAGCCGAAGGCCAGTCGAGCACCGTAGCCCATGCACAGCCCGCCGATACTCGCCGCCAGCAGTGCTTTGGCGGGCAGGCGCTTGGCGAGCACGAATGCTCCGGAGGCCGCCGAGGCGACTAGGGCGCCGATGATGATCCCGAAGTTCAGTACCGACGTGCTGTCGGCCAGCAGTGGTTCGGTCAGCGCGGCCGCCTTCTCGCCCTGCCAGTACTCCCAGGCAGCTACGTCCACGCCGACGGCTTGGAGCGCCTTGGATCCCCACAGGACGAACGCCGAGGTGATTCCCCACGGGCTGCCCCTGGTGACGAGGACGAGGGCGTTGAGCACCGCGAGGAGCACCGCGCCCACCCACAACGGCCAGGAGCCGCGAATGATCCGCCACGCGCCGCGGGCGGTCGGCGGCCGCCCGGCGGGCGGAGCACCGCGTCGCCGGGTCCAGCGGGTGACCGCGAACCAGATCGCCCCGAAGACCGCGAGTTGCAGGACCATCGCCCCGAAGTAGCCGAGACCGGCGTCTTCGGCGAGGGAGAACGATCCGAGAGTGATCGCGTCGGAGGTCCACATGGGCAGGTGCAGTGCTCCCAGCACCGACCCGACGATGAAGAAGAACAACGTCACCACGATCAACGAGTTGCCGCCCCCCACCGCGAACAGGGTTCCGGAGGCGCAGGCACCGCCGAGCTGCATGCCGATTCCGAACAGGACCGCACCGACGGCGAGCCCGATGCCCAGTGGTTCCACGTAGCCTTCCGGCTGCTGGCCGAAGAGACCGACCCCGCCCGCGAGGATGGGGGCGAACAGGACCGAAGCCGACCCGAGCATCAGCAGGTGGGCGCGGAGTCCGGAGGACTGCCCGACCGAGACGAGCTGGCGCCAGGCCGAGGTGAAGCCGAACCGGGAGTGGAACAGGGTCAGCCCGAGGGCGAGGCCGAGTGCGGCGAGGATCGCCGATGTCAGGCCCGCTACGGCACCTGCTGCCGCGACGAGTCCGACCCCGCAGGCCAGGCCGATGGCCAGGGTCAGCGGTTGCGGTTTCGACGCCGACGCTTCCGGGGCCTCGTGGGTGGTGGTCGTCTCGGGACGGTGCTTGTGGACATGCCCTCTCCAGTGTGGTTACTCGCGACCTCAACAGAAGCACGTGTGCAGGACCATCGACCACCGGGTCCACGATGCGGGAAGTTGATGTCGATTTTCTCCGCGCGCACGCAACCGTGCAGTGCTCGGTCCCCGTCTTCGGGGCATGAGACGCCTACACACCGCAGTCGGCGCGGGCGTCCTGTTATTCGCGGTAACTGCCTGCGCCGAGGAGAAACCAGACATCGGATTCGGTGGACAGCCGGACGCACCTCCGGAGGCTTCAGGGCCGGTGGAGCCGAAGCCGGAGGCCGAGAGGAAGCCGGTGCCCGAAAACGCCGTCGAGGACGCACGGGAGACCGGGAGCAAGACGCCGCAGGTGTGGACCCAGGACGGAGGTTCCGCCCTGGTCACCATCGGAGAGGAAGGTGGTTGCAGCTCGGTGCACGCCGAGGTCGCCGAGCAGAACGACGAGCGGGTGAAACTCGTCCTGGTGGAGGAGACCCCGGAGCCGGCCGGGATCTGCACGATGGACCTCCGCTACCCGCCAGTGGCGGCGAAGCTCGACAAGCCCTTGGACGGACGCACCGTCGTGCTGGAGGAACGCGACGTGAAGGTACCCAAGTAGCACCTCGAGTCGGTACGGCTCGCATCCCGCGGCGGGAACAGCAGACTCGCACCGCGCCCGACTCCGATGCTTTCGCCGTGATCGGCGAATCGAGACCGCGTTTCGTCCGCAGGGGGTGGGGCCTCTGCGGACGAAACGCGCGTCCGGTGGATTACTGGCCGAAGGAGATCTGCAGGGTCGGCTGCGACGTGTCTGCGAAGAAGTCGTTGCCCTTGTCGTCGACCACGATGAAGGCCGGAAAGTCCTCCACCTCGATCTTCCAGACGGCTTCCATGCCGAGTTCCGGGTATTCCAGTACTTCGACCTTGCGGATGCAGTCCTGGGCGAGCTTCGCCGCGGGACCCCCGATGGAGCCCAGGTAGAAGCCGCCGTGCTCCTTGCACGAGTCGGCGACCTTACTGGAGCGATTGCCCTTGGCGAGCATCACCATCGAGCCGCCCGCGGCCTGGAACTGCTCGACGTAGGCGTCCATGCGCCCCGCGGTGGTCGGCCCGAACGAGCCCGAGGCGTAGCCGTCGGGGGTCTTGGCCGGGCCCGCGTAGTAGACGGGGTGGTCGCGGAGGTACTCGGGCATCGGCTCACCGGCGCCGAGCCGTTCCGCGATCTTGGCGTGCGCGATGTCCCGTGCCACGACCAGCGGACCGGTCAGCGAGACTCGTGTCTTGGGTGGCAGCTGCGACAACGTGCGGCGAATCTCCGACATGGGGCGGTTGAGGTCGATGTTGACGACGTCGTCGGAGAGCTGCTCGTCGTCGATCTCCGGCAGGTACTGGGCGGGCTCGCGTTCGAGCTGTTCCAGGAAAACCCCGTCCGGCGTGATCTTGGCCTTGGCTTGCCGGTCCGCCGAGCAGGACACGGCGACGCTGACCGGGAGCGAAGCTCCGTGCCGGGGGAGCCGGATGACGCGAACGTCGTGGCAGAAGTATTTTCCGCCGAACTGGGCGCCGATCCCGAATTGCCGGGTCATCTCCAGCACCTGCGCTTCGAGTTCGACATCGCGCAGCGCGTGCCCGGAAGGGGAGCCTTCTCGGGGGAGTTCGTCGAGGTACCGGGCCGATGCGAGCTTGGCGACCTTGAGGTTGTACTCCGCGGACGTGCCGCCGACGACGATCGCCAGGTGGTAGGGCGGGCAAGCGGCGGTGCCGAGGGAGCGCAGCTTCTCCTCGAGGAACCGCGCCAATCGCGTCGGGTTCAGCAGCGCCTTGGTTTCCTGGTAGAGGAAGGTCTTGTTGGCGCTGCCACCGCCCTTGGCCATGAACAGCAGTTCGTACTTCGGGTCGGTGCCCGGTGAGTTGAACAGCTCGATCTGGGCGGGGAGGTTGCTGCCGGTGTTGCGCTCCTCCCAGAAGTTCATCGGAGCCATCTGGGAGTACCGCAAGTTGAGGTCCTGGTAGGCGTCGAAGATGCCCTTGGACAGCACCTGCTCGTCCTGGCCGCCGGTGAGCACCGACTCGGTACGTTTGCCGACGACGATGGCGGTGCCGGTGTCTTGGCACATCGGGAGCACACCACCGGCGGAGATGCAGGCGTTCCGCAGGAGGTCCATCGCGACGAAACGGTCGTTCCCGCTGGCTTCGGGGTCATCGACGATCGAGCGCAGCTGGGCGAGGTGCGATGGTCGCAGTAGATGCTGGATGTCCTTGATCGCCTCGGCTGCCAGCTCGGTCAGAGTGGCCGGCTCGATTTCGAGGAACCGGCGTCCGGCTGCCTCGACGACCTGGATTCCCTCGGTGCTGACCAGCCGGTACTCGGTCTGGTCCGGGCCGAGCGGAAGCACCTCGGTGAAGTCGAACGTGGTGGTCACGTCACGGGGCTCCTTTGCGCGCGTGTCGGGTACGCGCTGACGTTAACTCACCCGCCTGCGGGGTCGAGTGGATCGAGGCGTGGAATCGATGAGGTTGTGGGCATCCCCACGTGACCGTCCGTTCGCGCCCGCCTCCGTAGATGCGCATCGGATGGAAGGAGGCTCGTGGTCCGCCCGAGTGGGTCTGGTGGGGGCTCTGTTCGAGCTGCCAGTCTGTCCCCGGTGCCGCGCCGTGGCACGGAAAGTTCGAGGAGGACACCTTTGTCGATGACGAACCCGATTCCGGACGGATTGGTCAACCTGCGGGACCTGGGGGGTCTGCCGACTGATGATGGTGGCGTCACCAGGTCATGCGTGGTGTACCGCAGCGACGCCCCGTATGCCGGTGACCGGGTTCCGGAAGGCGTGGATCAGTGGCCCCCGGCGGTGGTGGTCGACCTGCGGGACGCCGTCGAGCACGGTCCGATGGCACACCCGCTCTCGGAGGTGGCGCAGGTGCACCATGTCCCGCTGCTCGACGACGTGCGCGCGCAGGCGGCCGAAGGCGAGTCCTGGTACACGCTGTCGGAGCTTTACCAGCACATGCTCGACCGGGCGACCAAGAAGCTGGTCGAGGTCTTCCGCATCGCGCTGGACGCGGACGGACCGATGCTCGTCCACTGCGCTGCGGGCAAGGACCGGACCGGTGTGGTTTCGGCATTGCTGCTGGGAGTGGTGGGGGTGCGATTCGATTCGATCGTCGCGGACTACGTGCGCACCGACCGCAACATGGAGCAGGTGTTGCGGCGGTTGAATCTGGAACCCCAGTTGCCCCCCGGGGTCGACGAGAAGGACGTCGAGGAACTCGTCTCGGCACCGGCGAGCGCTATCGAGGAAGTGGTGTCCCGGTTCGCGGAGAACGAGGGCGGGGCAGCCGGATGGCTATGTGCCAACGGGGTAACCGAAGCGGAACTGACTCGCTGGCGCGAGCGGTTCACCGGCGAGTTCTGACGTGGTCGGGAGGCCGGAGCCGTCGCTGTCGACGATTCCGACCTCCCCTGGGAAGCGGTCCGGCCGGTGGCCACTGGCCGACCGCTGAGCAAGTCCGGCCGTGGTCAGCTGGCGTAGGCACGGAGCTTGTCGGCCCGATCACCCTGCCGGAGCTTGGACATGACCTCGCGCTCGATCTGGCGGACCCGCTCGCGCGAAAGCCCGAACGCCTTGCCGATCTGGTCGAGGGTGCGCGGCTGACCGTCGTCGAGGCCGTACCGCATCCGGATCACCGCCTGCTCGCGTTCCTCCAGGGTGCCGAGCACCCGGCGGAGGTCGTCGTGCAGGAACCCGGAGATCACGGCGTTCTCGGCGTCGGCCGATTCGGCATCCTCGATGAAGTCGCCGAGCGGAGCATCCTCTTCGGCCCCGACCGGCATATCCAGGCTCACCGGGTCGCGGGAGTGGTCCAGCAGGTCGACGACCTTGGTCACCGCGAGGCCCGCTTCTTCGGCCAGTTCCTCGTCGGTGGCCTCCCGGCCCAGCCGCTGGTGCAGGTCCCGCTTGAGCCGGGCGAGCTTGTTCACCTGTTCGACCAGGTGGACGGGGAGTCGGATCGTCCGGCTCTGGTCGGCCATGCCGCGGGTGATGGCCTGCCGGATCCACCAGGTCGCGTAGGTGGAGAACTTGAAGCCCTTGGTGTAGTCGAACTTCTCCACTGCCCGGATCAGGCCGAGGTTGCCCTCCTGGATCAGGTCCAGCAGCGGCATACCGCGTCCCGTGTAGCGCTTGGCCAGACTGACCACCAGCCGGAGGTTGGCCTCCATCAAATGGTTCTTGGCGATCCGGCCGTCCCGCACGATCGCGTTCAGGTCGCTGCGCCGCTCGGAGGAGAGCTTCGAGCTCGTCTCCAGCATGTGCTTCGCGAAGACACCGGCCTCGATCCGCTTGGCGAGGTCGACTTCCTCCTGCGCGCTGAGCAGTGCGGTTCGTCCGATGCCGTTGAGGTAGACACGGACGAGGTCGGCCGATGGGCCCTGAGCGTTCTCGAGGTCACCATCGGGGGCGACGTCCGGAGTGGTGGTCTGCTGCGGGACGGTCATGAGCTCCCTCCCTGGCGGGCTGGCTTGGTGGGCGCACGCCACACCAACGCGGCCCCGCGTGGTGTGGAAGACGCGTACGCTCGGAAGGAAGGCCCGGGCGTCACGTCGGTTTCGGATGCGTCTGACGTCGGTTGGATCAAGTTGTGGACGATCACGTTATAGACCTAGCTGTCGAAGCTCGGTTACCTGGAAAACGAACGCGCGCTCGAATTCGTTCCCGAATCTCTCCAACCAATGACGTCATGGCGGTCACATCCGTTGCGCCACCAATCCTGAGGATTCGCTGAGAGTGAGCGTTACGTTCTAGGCCTCAACCAAAAGAGTGAATGGGCCGTCGTTCACGCTCTCCACCGACATCGCAGCGGCGAACCGTCCGGTCTCCACCCGTGCACCCCGGCCCCGCAGTTGCTCGACGACCGCCTCCAGTGCGGGTTCGGCCTGTTCAGGTCGTGCGGCTTCCGTCCACGACGGTCGACGCCCTTTGCGGGTGGAGCCGTACAGGGTGAACTGGCTCACAACCAGAAGTGGTGCTCCCGTGGTGGCGCAGGACTGCTCGTCCCGCAGGGCACGAATCTCGTGGAGCTTTCGCGCCATTCTCTCCACTTCCTCCGAACCATCCGAATGCGTGACGCCCAATAGGACGAGCAAGCCCGGTTCTTCGATCTTGCCGACCACGACTCCATCCACGGAGACGGAAGCTCGAGTGACGCGTGAGACGACTGCTCTCACTGCCGGTTCTCCTCCCAATCGGCGGGGAGAACCATTCCGTGCCGGATCAGTTCTCGGACCATGGTCAAAGATGCATCGGTCAGTTCGCCGAGCGGCTCGTCGCAAGCGACCGACAGCAGTTCCACGAGATCGCCGAGCGGCAGTGCTCCGTTGCAGCCACCGAGCAGCCGCGCACCGAGTTCGTCGATCTCGTGCTGCCAGCCCGGTCCGTCGGTGCGGTGCAGCCGGTGGACCATGCGCTGCCAGCCCTCGTCACTGGGCGAGGACACCTCCTCCAGCACCGTGGTCGGGGCCGTCACCAACCGGGAACCGATCAGGTCCGAGCCGTGTTCGCGCAGCCAGTCGATCCGACGCAGCCACCCCTCGGTCTCGGGGCCCAGCGGGTCGTCGTAGGCCTGGCGAAGGTCCTCGCACACCACCTCCCCGTGGGAGGCGCCCGTCCGGCGCAACGTGACGAATCCGAATCCGATGCCCTCCACATCGTTGGCGGCGAACCAGTCCAACCACTCCGCGGCCTTCTGCTGGCCCACCGCGGAGCGCGGGTCGTAGCCGGCATCGCGCAGCCAGGTCCCCACGTACAGCTCGGGGTCGGCGACGTCGCGCTGCACGAACCAGGCGTCCAACTCGCCGGTGGGCAACCACGAGGACACCCGGTCCTGCCAGTCCTCGCCCTTCCGGTGCAGCCACGATGCGAGGAGCTGGCCGGTTCCGCCCTCGTTGAGGAACGACGGCAACTGCCGGACGACCAGCGCGCTCGCGTCGTCTCCGGCGAGGCCGGAATCCCGGTACACGAAGTCGCTCCTCGCGGGCCCGACGACGAACGGCGGGTTGCACACCACGTGATCGAATCGACGTCCGCGAACCGGCTCGAACCACTCGCCCTCGGCGAGTTCCACCTCGATTCGGTTCAGCCGGAACGTCGCGGACGCCAATGCGAGCGCCCGGCGAGAAACATCGGTGGCGGTGACCCGCTGTGCGTGCGTGCTTGCGTGCAGGGCCTGGACGCCGCATCCGGTCCCCAGGTCCAGAACCGAACCCCTCTGACGCCGGGAAGTGGCCCGGACGAGGCTCAACGAGGCGTGGCCCAGCCCAAGCACGTGGTCGGGGGCCACCGGATCACCGTTCGGGCGCAGATCCGAATCGAGATCCGAGAGCACCCACCACGATTCGTCGCCGTAGCTGTGCGGACGCAGGTCGAGTCCCGCGTGGACCCCTCGGTCGTCGCTCACGAGCAAGCCTGCCGCACGGGCCTCCGGAACGGGGAGCGGGTCGAGTGCGGCAGCGGCTTCGGCGACGGTTGCGGTTTCGCCGAGCAGGAACAGGCGGATGAGGGTGCCGAGCCGTCCCGCATCGGCGGTGGCGAGCAGGGCGGGTAGTGGTTCGCCCCGGCCGAGGGCGGCGTGCGCTTCGGGGCCGAGCAGGTCGAGGACTCCATCGGAGTCGTAACCCGCGGTCAGCAGAGCAGCGCGGAGACGGTCGATGCGGTCGGGCGAGAGATCCGGAATCACGTCGTCGATCCTCACATGGGCAGGTCGACGGTGCACCGGTCGCCACCGGATGCAAGGCTGGAGCGCATGACCCGATCGTTGTGCCTGACCCAGAACGCCGAAGCCGACGCGCTGCTCTCCCGCGATCCGCTGGCGCTGCTGCTGGGTATGCTGCTCGATCAGCAGATCGCGATGGAAAAGGCGTTCGCGGGGCCGAAGGTGCTTCTCGACCGGCTCGGCGCGCTGGACCCGCAGACGATCGCCGCGATGGACCCGGAGGAATTCGCCTCGGCGTGCGCCACGCCGCCCGCGATCCACCGGTTCCCGGGGTCGATGGCGAAACGGATCCAGACGCTGTGCAGGCACCTTGTCGACAACTACGACGGCCAGGTCGAACAACTCTGGACCGTCGGTGAACCGGGCGGCGACGCCGTGTTCAAGCGACTCAAAGCGCTACCGGGGTTCGGTGATCAGAAGGCGAGGATCTTCGTCGCCCTGCTCGGCAAGCAGTGGGGCGTCCGGCCCGAGGGCTGGCGCGAGGCCGCTGGTCACTACGGCGACCAGGACGCCCGCCGGTCCATTGCCGACGTCGTCGACCAGCAGACGCTCGACGAAGTCCGCGCGTGGAAGAAGCAGCAGAAGGCGGCGGCGAAGAAGTAGCGGCCCGGTTCAGGCCGCTGCCGAGGTGGGCGGTTGGTACCGGTCGACGTACTCCTGCTCGGAGAGCTCGGAGATCGCGTACATGATCTCGTCGGTGATCGACCGCAACACCGGCAACGAGCCATCCATGCCCGCGTACCGCGAAAAGTCGATGGGTTCTCCGAACCGGACTTCCACCGGTGTGATGCGCGGTATCCGCTTGCCCGGTGGCTGCAGGCGTTCCGTCCCGGTCAGCGCGACCGGGACCACCGGGGCCCCGGAACGCAGCGCCAGTCGCGCCACTCCCGTGCGACCGCGGTACAGCCGACCGTCCGGGGAACGGGTTCCCTCCGGGTGGATCCCGAATGCGCCGCCGTCGGCGAGGACGCGTTCCGCCGCCAGAAGTGCCTCCTGGGCCGCACGGCCGCGACCGCGTTCGACCGGAATGGCTCCCAGCGACCCGAACAGCCAGCGGGCCAGACCGCCACGTGCGCCGCTGCCTTGGAAGTACTCGGCTTTCGCCAGGAAGGCGACCCGGCGCGGCAGCACGAGGGGCACGATGAAGCTGTCCGCGATCGACAGGTGATTGGGAGCCAGGATCACCGGTCCCCGGCTCGGGACGTTGTCCGCCCCTACGATCTCGGGCCGGTACAGCGATCGTGCCAGGGAGCCGATCGCACGCTTGGTCGCCGCGTAGAACACTTGCCCTCCCGAATGGTCTGGTGGTGAGCGTATCCGAAGCCGGTAACCGGATCGTGTGAGATACGCAAACACCGAGACCTGCGTTCTCGGAGCCCCGGGGTACTCGCAGCGGCGTGAAAAGTGCGACGATGGTGGTGTGGAGGTGGTGTCGTGAGCAGTTCCCAGCGCGACGACGACACCCCGGTGCTGATCACCGAGGCGGAGCCGTCCTACGACGATCAGCAGGCGGCGCGAAGGCGCAAGTACGCGCTGATGATGTCGCTACGTATCCCGTGCTTGGTCATTGCGGCCCTGTGCTACCAGATCTGGTGGTTGTCGCTGATCATCATCGCCATCTCGATCCCGCTGCCGTGGATGGCCGTTCTGATCGCGAACGATCGACCGCCACGCAGGAACGAGAAGGTCAACCGCTATCAGCGTTCGCCGCACGAGCTGGAGGCTCGCGAGCACCGGGTGGTCGAGTAGTCCAGGCCTCCTGGGGCGCGGTTCGGTGCCCGGTTCGGCGGACCGCGGCGAGTTTCCCCGGCTGCGGGGAAAACCTTCCGGGCCGAGGAGGACGTGCTCCGCTGCGATGGGGCATCATGTAGTCATGAGCACGACGACGCTGCCGGAAACCGATGTCCGGCCAGAAACCGCTGACCAGACCAGTGACGACCGGCCGGAAGTATTCCACTACGTGCAGAAGGACAAGATCACCGAGAGCGCGGTCATGGGCACCCATGTCGTGGCGTTGTGCGGTGAGGTCTTCCCCGTCACGAAGTCGGCCAAGCCGGGATCTCCGGTGTGCCCGGACTGCAAGAAGGTCTTCGAGAACCTTCCGCCTGGTGGTGACGAGTAGGACCGAGCGTTCGGCAAGAGCCGGGACGCCGTCGGCGTCTACCGGCGCCCGTTCGCGGGGCCGTGCTGGTCTCCGGATCACGCTGGTTGTCGAACCCCGCTGTTTCTAGCCACCGCGCTGTTCCGGGTGCGAATCCTGCCGTGGAGCGGGCGCTTCCGGTCCGGCGGGCCGGGACGTTTCTTCCCGCTCCTGGACCGTTCCGTTCTGCTCGGCGGGCGCGTCGGCCGTCGAACGGCTGTCGCGCCACGCCCGGTACCCCTCCTCGGTACGCATCCGTTGCGCGTGCCGTCGCATTTCCAGCCTGCGCCAGCGCCGCCGCTCCTTGCGGGTCATCTTTGCCGGCCACATTTCCTGGAGGGCGTTGTTGAAATGCGCCCCGAGGATGATCGCGAACGCGAGGAAGAACGCGAACAGCAGGAACGCGATAGGCGTGGCCAGGGCACCGTAGGTGTACCCGGTGCTGGTGACGCCGGTGATGTAGATGCGCAGGCCGATGCTGGAGCACAGGAACACCACCATCGCCAGCAGCGCCCCCGGTACGCAGCGGTGCCAGGGGAGCTTCCTCGGCAGCGCCACCTTGTAGAGCGTTGTGAGAGCCAGCACCAGCCCCAGCGCGGTGGCGGGGTAGTAGAAGGACCGGATCAGCCACGCGACTTCGTCCTGCAACGGCGGCGGGAACAGGGTCGGCAGCAGTTCCGGGCCGAGTGCCACGACGGGCAGGCCGATCACGGCGACGATGAGACTCACCAGGTAGAGCAGCAGTGCGAAGATCCGCTGCCACACGCTGTGCCGCACGGTGTACTGGCTGTGGGCCAGCGTGATCGAATCGACCAGCGACGCGAGCGCTGAGGAGCCTGCCCACAGCGAGAGCAGGAAACCGACCGAGACGATGTCCGTGCGGCTCTCGGTGAGGATGTCCACAACGGTCGGTCCGATGATCTGGTCGACCACATCCTCGCTGATGATCGTATTCGCGAATGCGAGGATCTTTCCGTGAACGGCGTCGACGACGACGGGACCGAACCAGTCGTCGAAGAAGCCGAGGCTGCCCAGGAGCCCGAGCAGCAACGGCGGCAGCGACAGGGTCTGCCAGAAAGCGGCGGCGGCCGATTCGGAGAAGATGTTGTCCCACCACGCTTTGGACAGCGTGCGGCCGATCAGGCGCAGCGGCCCCCGACGCGCCGGTGTTTCCCCGGACGTCGGGACGCTGTCGCCCTGCTTGGCGTGATCGTTCGGAATCGGTGAACCCATCGCACCCACAAGCATGCTGCATGCTTCGCGCGAGCGATCGCGGACCCGTGAACGCGGAGTGTCGCCACCGGTGTGATTTCGGGTGCACGCCGGTCCGGTCTGACGGGAGACGCCGAGCGGGAGCGGTAGGCTTTCGCGGGCGCCCTCGCCGGGTGGTTGCCGCGAGGGCTCGCGTGGGCCGAGTGCGCCGGGTGGGCGATGTTCGTCCACACCCTTGCAGGGAAGTCACAGGAAGGAGCGGCGATAACGCGTGTCCGAGACGCCAGTCGACGATCCCGTCCGATCCGTTCTCAGCGACCCCGCACATGCTTCGAACCGTCCGTTGCGCGAGTGGCAGCGGAGAGCTCTGACCCGCTACCTGATGGACCGCCCCAAGGACTTCATGGCGGTCGCTACCCCTGGTGCCGGTAAGACGACGTTCGGGCTCCGCGTGGCGGCGGAGTTGCTGGCCGACCGGACTGTCGATGCGGTCACGGTCGTCGCGCCCACCGAGCACCTCAAACACCAGTGGGCGCTTGCGGCGGAAGGCGCGGGGATCGCGCTCGACCCGAATTTCCGCAACGCGGACGGCGCGACTTCCAGCGATTACCAGGGCGTGGTCGCGACCTACGCCCAGGTGGCCGCCCATCCCACGCTGCACCGCGTGCGTACCGAACGCAGGAAAACCCTGGTGATCCTGGACGAGGTGCACCACGCGGGAGACGCGTTGTCCTGGGGCGACGCCATCCGAGAAGCCTTCACTCCGGCGGTACGGCGGCTGGCTCTGACCGGTACGCCCTTCCGCAGCGACGATTCGCCCATCCCGTTCATCAACTACGAGCCGGACGCGGACGGCTCGATGCGGAGCAAGGCCGACCACTCCTACGGGTACACCGACGCCCTGCGCGACGGCGTGGTCCGGCCGGTGGTCTTCCTCGCCTACTCGGGCGAGGCTCGGTGGCGCACCAACGCCGGTGACGAGTTCACCGCCCGGCTCGGCGAGCCGCTCACAGCCGAGCAGACCGCGCGGGCGTGGCGCACGGCCCTCGATCCGGCCGGGGAGTGGATTCCGTCGGTGCTGCGCGCTGCGGACACGCGCCTCACCCAGCTCCGTCAGGGCGGGATGCCCGATGCCGGGGGGCTCGTGATCGCCAGCGACCACGCGTCCGCCAAGGCGTATGCGAAGACGCTGCACCGGATGACCGGCACCGAACCGGTCGTCGTGCTCTCGGACGACCCGAAGGCGTCCGGCCGTATCGCCGAGTTCAGCGAGTCCGACGACCGCTGGATGATCGCGGTCCGCATGGTCAGCGAGGGCGTCGACGTTCCGCGCCTGGCCGTCGGCGTGTACGCCACCAGTGCTTCGACGCCGCTGTTCTTCGCCCAGGCCATCGGTCGGTTCGTGCGAGCGAGGAAGCCGGGGGAGACCGCGAGCATCTTCCTGCCGAGCGTGCCGGTGTTGCTCGAACTGGCCAGCGAGTTGGAAGCCGAGCGGGACCACGTGCTCGGCAAACCGCACCGGGAGAAGGACGGCTGGGAAGACGAGCTGCTGGCCGAAGCCAACCGGACCCGCGACGAGCCCGGTGAGGAAGAAAAGGCGTTCACCTCGCTCGGTGCGGAAGCCGAGCTCGATCAGGTCATCTACGACGGGTCCTCGTTCGGGACGGCCGCGTTCGGTTCGGCTGAGGACGAGCAGGACTACCTCGGATTGCCGGGACTACTGGAGCCGGACCAGGTGCGGGCGCTGCTACGGCAGCGGCAGGAACAGCAGATCGAAGAGGTCGGCAAGCGGGAGTCGGCCGACAAGGCGGCGAAGGCCGCCGAACAGGCGAAACAACCGGCCGAGCCCAAGCCGCAGGGTGTTCAGGAGCGGCTGAAGGGGCTCCGCAAGGAGCTGAACACGCTGGTGTCGCTGCATCACCACCGGACGAAGAAACCGCACGGTGCGATCCACAATCAATTGCGCCAGTCCTGCGGGGGACCGCCGACTGCCATGGCCACGATCGAGCAGCTGGAAGAACGCATCGCGACGCTACGCTCGTGGTGACCTCGTAGGCTCGGTCACGGCTCACCGAAAGCCCCGGTCACCGAAAGCCCCGGTCATCGAAAAGTCCGGTCACCCAAAGCCCCGGTCACCGAAGCCCCCGCTCTGCTGAGCGACCCTGGCGGTCCGTGCTGGGGCTCCGGCGTTCGACCCCCGTTTCGAACATCGGGCACGTTCGGACGGAAGTGATCTTCTGGGCAGGGGGCTCGGCCCCCTAGGCTTTCCGCATGGCTTATGACGTGGAGAAGATCCGGACGCAGTTCCCGGCCCTGGCGGATGGGCGAGTCTGGCTGGACGGGGCGGGAGGTACCCAGGTTCCGCAAGCCGTCATCGACGCGGTGTGCGAGACCTACCGCGCCGGTGTTTCCAACGTGGGTGGCTCGCATGAATCCAGTCGTCGGGCGGCAGACACGGTGTCGGCCGCCAGGGCGGCGGTCGCCGATCTCGTGGGCGCACCCGACTCGGACTGCGTGGTGTTCGGCGCGAGCATGACGGCATTGACCTACCGGTTCGCGGGAGTACTGGCGGCCGGGTGGCGGCCCGGCGACGAGATCGTGGTGACCCAGTTGGATCACGATGCGAACGTTCGCCCGTGGGTGCAAGCGGCCCGGCACGCCGGTGCGACCGTGCGGACGGCACCGCTCGACCCGGAGACCGGCGAGCTGTCCGCTCACGAGGTCACCGGACTCATCGGTCCGGACACCAAGCTCATCGCCGTCACCGCGGCTTCGAACCTGCTGGGCACGGTTCCGGACCTGGGGCCGATCGCCGAACGCGCCCGCGAGGTGGGAGCCCTTACCTACGTGGACGGGGTGCAGCACTGCCCCCATTCCCATGTGCGGCTCTCCGAACTGGGCATCGACTTCTACGCGACCAGTGCCTACAAGTGGGCGGGACCGCACGTGGCCGCGGTGGTGGCCGCCGACTCCTGGTCATTGGAGCTGTTGCACCCCGACAAGCTGATCCCCTCGCCGGAAGACGTGCCGGATCGCTTCGAACTCGGTACTCAGTCGTTCGCATCGTTGGCCGGTGTGACGGCGGCCGTGGATCACCTGTCGGGGTTGGATCCCGAAGCGGTGGGCAGCCGCCGGGAGCGACTGGCCTCCTCGCGCGCGGCGGTCGTGGCGCACGAGGAGAAGCTGGCCGCGCTGCTCTTCGGCGGGTTGGCCGAGATGACGGGTCTCGTGCGCCACGGAGTGCCCCGGGGCTCGTGTACGCCCACCGCGCTGTTCTCGGTCCCCGGGGTGGACCCCAAAGCGGTGGCCGAACAGCTCGCGGAACGTGGTGTGAACGTCTCGGCGGGACACTGCTACGCGTGGGAGGCCGTGCACGCCTTGGGACTGGCCGAGACCGGTGGTGTGCGGGCGAGCCTGTCCCATTACAACGACGAGTCGGACGTGCGCAGGCTGCTGGATGCGCTCGGGGAGCTCGCCGGGCCAAGCTGAACCCCGCAGGCGGCTCCTGACGCGGAACTGCGGCTGATGGGTTCGAGCTGATGGGTTCGAGCTGATGGGCGCACTGGCCCGCCCGAATGGGACTTCCGCTGCCGACGGATGCGTGGGTGGCGGAACAAGCCCGACCCCGGGAGAACCGGGAGGAGACGGGCCCTCAGGGCTCAGAAATGGAAGTGGCCCTCGGAGACCAGGTCTCCGAGGGCCACTCTCCTTCGAGAATTACTGCTCGTCCTGCTGCAAGTCAGCCTGCACGTCCCGCAAGCCGGACTCGTACTCACGGGCGTGGTGCCCGCAGAACAGCAGCTCCCCACCGGATGGCAATACGGCGCGAAGCTTCGCAGCGGCCCCGCAGCGGTCGCAGCGGTCGGCGGCGGTCAGCTCGGGGCGGGTGAGCGTTCCAGGCATCGTGATCTCCCTCCGTCCCGGCGTCGGAGTTCCCCGACGCCCTCGATCCTGCTGCGACCACCGGTGGCCCGTTGGCGACGGGGCCGGTGTTCGCTGGCTCCACTCTTCCAGACGCATGGGCCCGCGTCAGTGTTCCCGCGCCGGGGAGCGACAGTCGTCACGTTTGAGTACCCGGTTGCAGCAGTGCTCGTCGCTCAGCGTCATCAACACCAAGTTCGTGGCCGCTGAGCAGGCAAAACAATACCGGTTGAGGCGAGAGTGCCAGCTCGTTCCGGACGTCGAAGTGAGTACGAACGTGTTTCACATCACATTATTGTGATCTTGTCGCGGCTGTTGGTTCCGCTGGAAGCGAACAGAGATTTTTCAGGTCACGGAGAGTGTTTTTCCGCTGTGCGAGAGGGGGCGAGCACGACACGGCCGCGTGAGCGCCGACAACTCGCCGCGGCGCGAAACCCCTCCGCAGCGGGTGGGGGGCGTTGCTGAGGAGCCGTTTCGGCGGCCGTCCGGGGTGTCCGCGCATCGCACCTGCACTCCGCGCCGTAGGACCGGGCGTGCTGGGCCCGGACGCACAATGCCGCTGGTCCGCGAGTCGCGGGCCAGCGGCATTGTGTTCGAAGGTTCAGTCCAGGTAGTCGCGCAGCACCTGCGAGCGCGACGGGTGGCGCAGCTTCGACATCGTCTTCGACTCGATCTGGCGGATCCGCTCACGGGTCACCCCGTAAACCTGGCCGATCTCGTCGAGCGTGCGCGGCTGGCCATCGGTGAGGCCGAACCGCAGTCGGACGACACCGGCTTCACGCTCGGAGAGCGTTGCCAGTACCGACTGCAGCTGGTCCTGCAGCAGCGTGAACGACACCGCGTCCACTGCCACGACCGCCTCGGAGTCCTCGATGAAGTCACCGAGCTGGCTGTCGCCCTCGTCACCGATCGTCTGATCGAGCGAAATGGGCTCCCGGGCGTACTGCTGGATCTCCAGCACCTTCTCCGGGGTGATGTCCATTTCCTTGGCGAGTTCTTCCGGCGTGGGCTCCCTGCCCAGATCCTGAAGCAGCTCGCGCTGGATTCGGCCGAGCTTGTTGATGACCTCGACCATGTGGACCGGTATACGGATGGTCCTGGCCTGGTCGGCCATCGCTCGGGTGATCGCCTGCCGGATCCACCAAGTGGCGTACGTGGAGAACTTGTAGCCCTTGGTGTAGTCGAACTTCTCGACGGCGCGGATCAGACCGAGGTTGCCCTCCTGGATGAGGTCCAGGAAAGCCATACCACGTCCGGTGTAGCGCTTGGCGAGACTCACGACCAGCCGGAGGTTGGCTTCGAGCAGGTGGTTCTTGGCACGCTCGCCGTCCCGCACGATCCAACGCAGATCGCGCTTCATCTGGAAGGCGAGCTTCTCCTCGGATTCGTCGGTCTGACGCAGGCGCTCGGCACCGTAGAGGCCCGCCTCGATGCGCTTGGCGAGTTCCACCTCTTCCTCGGCGTTGAGCAGAGCGACCTTGCCGATCTGCTTCAGGTACGCACGGACGGAGTCGGCCGACGCGGTCAGCTCGGCATCCTTGCGAGCCTGGCGCAGCGCCTCGGACTCTTCCTCGTCCCAGACGAAGTCGGAGTCGGTCTTGCCGTCTTCGTCTTCGGGAACGGTCGGCTCTTCGGGGATCTCCACTTCGACTTCGGCGAGATCGCCGACGTCCGGAGAGGTCAGATCCGTTTCGATCGGTTCGTCGATCTCCAGGCTCTCGCCGTTGCCCTTGGAACCGGCTGAGTCCGTGGCCGACTTCGCCGAAGTCTTGGCGCCCTTCTTGGCCGCCGTCTTGCCGGCGGTCTTGCGGGCGGTCGACTTCGCACCGGTGGAACTCTTGGCCGTTCGCTTGGAAGCGGTCGCCGTTGTCTTCGGCTCCTCGGCGCCAGCCTGCTCGGTCGCCTCCTCGTTCGAGGTGGCCGGCTGGGACTGGGCCGACTCGGACTGGGCACCGCCAGAATTTGCAGCGGAGCTGGAGCGTCGGGTTGCGGTTTCTGCGGCTGCCACGTACGCCCTTTCGCGACGGTCGATCAGGGCTGGCCGGAGGGCGCGAAACCTCGGCCGCCAGAGGTCGGGGACGACCCACTGTTCAGACTCCTGAGATGAACCGTTCGGCGCATCCGCGAAGCCGTGAATCCGGTGGGTCGTGTTCCATTGTAACTGCGTCGAGCGAGTGCGGTTCCGCTGCAAGGTGGAGTACACGCTCAAAGGGGCACACGACCGGGTTGTTCCTCAGAGCCTGAGCTGGTCTGCGGCAGCCGTCGCGGCACCCACGATGCCCGCGTCGTTCTTGAGGGTCGCTGCTACCACCGGAGTACGCGTGTCCAGGAGCGGAAGCCATTTGTGCTGCTTCTTGCTGACCCCGCCGCCCGCGATGATGAGGTCCGGCCAGAGGAACTTCTCGACCGCCTGGATGTAGCGGCTGACCCGGGGCGCCCATTCGGGGTAAGAAAGTTCGAGCTCGTCCTTCACCGACGCGGCAGCCTGGGTCTCGGCATCGTGCCCGTCGACCTCGATGTGACCGAACTCGGTGTTGGGGACCAACTCGCCGTTGATGAACGTCGCACTGCCGATTCCGGTGCCGAAGGTGAGCAGCACGACGAGCCCGTCCCGGTCGACTCCGGAGCCGGATCGCATCTCGGCGAGCCCTGCCGCGTCGGCGTCGTTGAGCACGACGATCTCCTCGCGGCTGCGGCCGAGCCGTTCGGCGAACATCGCTTGCGCATCTGTACCGATCCAGTTTTGATCGATGTTCGCCGCCGTGTGAGCGATTCCCTGCTTGACCACGCAGGGAAGGGTGACCCCGACGGGGCCGGTCCAACCGAACTTCTCGACTATTTCGGCGACGACGTCGGCGACGGCGTCGGGGGTCGATGGGTGTGGAGTCGGAACGCGCATGCGCTCATCGGCCAGCACGCCACCGTCGATGTCGACCGGGGATCCCTTGATGCCTGACCCGCCGATGTCCACGCCGAATCCGCGGACAGTTCCCATCCCTGATCCTTCCTATTCGATTCAGACCGAGGTGTGGAGACCTTAACCGCGCTGTGTTGCGATGTGAATGTGGGATTGACATCAACTCCGGAACCGGAAGCCCTGCGGGCGGTTGCCGTGCAGGTCGCGGGTGAGGCGGCCGATCTGGCGCGCACCATGCGTGACCAGGCGGTCGTCGATGGATCCGTGGACGTGAAGAGTACCGAGACCGACGTCGTGACCGCTGCCGACCACGCTGCCGAGCGGCTGGTCCGGGACCGGTTGGCGGAGCTGCGCCCGGGCGAGTCCGTGCTGGGTGAGGAAGAAGGCGGTGACGGTGCGCTCGACGGTCTCCGTTGGGTGGTCGACCCGATCGACGGGACGGTGAACTACCTCTACGGTTTTCCCTGGTACGCCGTATCGCTGGCCGCCCAGGTGGATGGTCGTTCGGTGGCCGGTGCGGTAGTGGAACCCGTGTCCGGACGGGTGTGGAGCGCATCGGAGGGCGGTGGTGCCTCTCTCGACGGACGGGTGCTGCGGGCGTCGACGTCGGAGCGGCTCGACCTCGCGCTGGTCGGGACGGGTTTCGCGTATTCCCTGCCCCGTCGCAAGGCCCAGGCCGAAGTGGTCGGTCGACTGCTCGGTGAGGTTCGTGACATTCGTCGCAGTGGATCGGCCGCGATGGACCTGTGCGCGGTGGCCGCGGGCTGGCTCGACGGCTACTACGAGATCGGGCTGAACCGTTGGGACTGGGCGGCGGGTGCGCTGATCGCAGTCGAGGCGGGTGCGTGGCTGCGCCTGCCGGGTACGGGGACCACCGACGGTCTCGGTGATGGCGCGATCGTGTGCGCGGCGCGGGGAGTGGCGCGCGAACTCGCGGACACTCTGGTCAGGCTGGAGGCGGCCGACGTCTGAGTTCGTTCGTCGAACGCGCTCCTGGGGCGGCTCCGCCCCAGGAGCGAGGTCCGGAGCCTGCTCCCGGCCGGCGGTGCGCTCGCGGCCGACCGGTCCCGGTCAGCAGTGCACGTCGCGGGCCTTCTGCATCAGGTCGTCGCCGATTCGCGGGGGTGTCGCCTCTTGCGCGGCGCTGCCCTCCCGGTCTCGTTGCGGGACCCAGTTCTTGAGTTCCTGCAGGACCTGTTTGGCTTCGGAGGTCGTCCTGATGTCGTCGAACTCGGCGCCGAGTACGAGGTCGACTCCGGGGTCGTTCCGTTCGTCACGGACCAGCTGAGCGCACGGGACGACCAGGCTGAGCGTGCGGGCGGCTTCCGCCCCGTCCTTGCCGAACCTGATCTGCCCGTGGCAGTTCAGGTCGTAGTTCGTGTACACGGGGTCGTCGGCCGCCTCGGCGCCTTCGACGAAACCGAGGTCGGTCAGCTGCTCACTGACCAGCGACGCCTCGTTGCTCTCCCCGTTCCCGTTGAGCACCCGGACCGGGATGTCCTGTGGCGGGATCGGTGAGGTCTCGTTCAGGGCGTCCCTGGGCAGCATCGAGCCCAGCGCCACCGGTTTCTCGCCCGCGGGTTCCTCGCCTGCGGCGGTGGGAGCCGTGCTCGGCGGGCTCGGGTGGTTGCACCGGGTCGCGGTCTCGATGTCCTCCAGCGAGTCGAATACCTGGGTCCACATGAACCCGGACGCCAACACGAGGGCGCAAAGCACGAACAACGCGGGCAACGGCCGGCGTCGCCGATAACGGGGACCCCGCTGGCCCCACCTCGTAGTCGCGGCAGCCACGTCCTGCCACCCTCCTCGACCTCGCCGGAATCCGGAAACGTTCATCGCTGGCTGTGATCAGCCTAGGTGGTCCAGAGCTGTCATGTGGCTGCGGACGGGTCGTTGTGTCGGAGTTGTTGTCGACGGGCCCGTCCGCTGGCCGAGAACCGGTTCGCTGCCAGCAGCGGACCACGCGGAGGTAAGGCCCGCAACAAACGAACACCCCAGTTGGGGGATGTTCCAGCTAGTTCCTTCTGATCAGTAGATGAAACAAACACCACACCTACGGGTGACCTGCTGAGTGGGGAGGGTCGGCATGAGCTACCCTCTCGGCGCCTCGGGCATGACGGATGAGGCGACTCGCTCGTTTCGGGGGAACTTGGGGCGCAGCAGAGCGAGATCACCGTCACGCAAATCCGCGGGCACAAAACTGGGCCCTGGAACGTTTACCAGCGGCACACCATTGCAGTCTCCACTATCGCAGGGGTGAATCACGATGGCGACCGACTACGACGCTCCGCGCCGCAGCGAGTCCGAAGAGATGGCAGAGGACTCGCTCGAAGAGCTGAAGGCGCGGCGTAATGAGGCGCAATCCGGCGCCGTCGAGGCGGACGAATCGGAGATCGCGGAGAACTTCGAGCTACCGGGCGCCGATCTGTCCGGTGAAGAGATGACGGTCAAGGTGCTTCCGAAGCAGGCGGACGAGTTCACCTGCTCGAGTTGTTTCCTCGTTCATCACCGCAGCCGGTTGGCCGAAGAGCGCAGCAGCGGCTTCATCTGCCGCGACTGCGCCGCCTGACCTACCGGTGAAAGGCCGGAGAACCGGCTCCGGGAGGGGCGCCGAAGAACATGAGAACAAGGACGAGCCGGGCACACGCTGGGGGCGTGTGCCCGGCTCGTCCTTGTGGTGTGTCAGCCCACCGTGGCAGGTCGTCGATGTGACGTTTCGGCAGAACTCTCGGACATTCGGCGGCTGGTTTTTCCCGAGGCCCGGAAGCGGGCGGCAGGTCGCCGAGGACCGACGAGGTCGCGTGGGAAATCTTCACACGATGGTGTGGTAAATGGATTCCGCCCGCGAATGACCGACTGGCCCGAGCCGGAGGTGGGAATCCGATTCCACCGAACGGCTCGGGCGGTTCCGTTCAGCGGTGCGGCAGCTCACGTCAGCGTTGTGGCGGTGCCTCGGCAGCCAGTGCCTCCACCAGCTTTTCCGGGTGGCGGGTGCTCACGACCCAGTACGGCGTGGGGTCGTTGTCGTCGTCCAGCCAGATCCGGACGGCGGTGCGGATCCAGGGACGGTGGACGAGGAACGCCGCCGGGTCGAGTTCGGGGCCGAGCGCCGCCCGCTTGTCCGCCGCCTCGATCGTCTCCGCCTCGTCGATGAATCGAAGTGGCAGGGTAGCGTCGCCGACCCGCACCTGTTCGTCGGTCACTTCGACCTTGGTGCGGCCCAGCCAGAGCGGCACTGCGATGGCGAGTGGGACCAACACCAGGTAGGGCAACCAGGCCCGGATCCCGGGGTAACCCATGTGCACTTCGGCGGCCAGCAGGGCCGCCGCGATCAACGGCAGCGGCCACGTCCACCAGGACGCGTAGAGCCGTTCCCGGAACGTCCCGGACCGGGACCCGTTCGCCTGACCGGGGGTGTCCACGGCGGCGCCGACCACTTCTGCGTTCTCCGACACGTCTTCAGGGTAGTCTCGCGGCCCGTGCCCAATGTGAAGGTCCTGCTGACTCGCCTTGACCCAGACATCCCACTGCCCACCTATGCCGCTCCTGGCGACGCCGGTGCCGATCTGATGACGACGACGGATCTCGTGCTCGAGCCGGGCCGGCGAGAACTGGTGGGGACGGGGATCGCGTTGGCGTTGCCGGAGGGGTATGCCGGTTTCGTCCACCCCCGCTCCGGCCTGGCCGCCAAGGCCGGTCTTGGCGTGGTGAACGCGCCGGGGACGATCGATGCCGGCTACCGGGGTGAAATCAAGGTGTGTTTGATCAATCATGACCCGGAGAGGTCTTTGTCGTTGCGGCGTGGCGACCGCATCGCGCAGCTGATCGTCCAGAAGGTCGAACAGGCCGAGTTTCACGAGGTCGATGTGTTGCCGGAGTCGCAGCGGGGAGCCGGTGGATACGGATCCACCGGCGGGCACGAGGTGCTGACGGTGTCGGCGAAGGCCGATGCCGACCACAGGACGGAGGTCTGAAGGATGTTCGGATGGGGCCGTCGCGGGCGGCGCGCGGAGGCGGACGAACGGGATCAGTTCGCCGACGTCGACGAACCGGACGACCGGGAACTCGCCGTCAAGGGACCTTTCGACGAGCAGGAGGCGCCCTCGGACGGGGTCGAACGTCTGGATCTGGGGTCGGTGCGGTTTCCCGTACCGGAAGGCAGTCAGCTGCAGGTGGAGGTCGACCCGTCCGGCCCGGTCCGCGCGGTGCACCTGGTCACCGACGTCGGCCGGATCACGGTCAGCGGATTCGCCGCGCCCAAGACCAGTGACCTGTGGCCGGAGGTCAGCAACGAACTCGCCGACCAGCTCCGCGCGGACGGCGCGAAGGTCTATTCGGTGATCGGTGACTGGGGTGCCGAGATCGTGGCCGACTCCCCGAAGGCCATGCTCCGCTTCGTCGGGGTCGACGGTCCGCGTTGGATGTTGCGGGGTGTCGCGGCAGGGCCCTCCGAGCATTCGGAGGCGTGCACGAAACTGCTGTATGCGCTGCTGGAGGAAACGGTGGTCGTCCGAGGGGACGAGCCGCTTCCGGTACGCACGCCCCTGCCGATCGAACTACCCGAGTCGATCGCCAAGCACATCCAGCAGGCGCAGGCCGGCGAGCAGGCGACGAGCTGAGGTGTTCGGAGGCGCGGGGCCGCTCCGGAGAGCCCGTCGAAGCCGTGGCGCCCATCGGCTCCGCGCTTCGGCGGCCCGCCGTTCGGTTGTGCCCATTGCGCCGTCGGTGATCGTTCGCTGCCCGATCGGGCGAGACAAGGTCGAATTCCGCCCAGGGTTGACGACTCGACGAAGGTCCGCGGGCTACGCTGGGGGTGGATGGGCTGCAATTCGAGCCTCGAGGCGCAGGAGCGCTAGATGAGCAACATCGGGGGCGGTTACTGGCGCCGCCTTGTACACCGTCTGACCAGTGATGTCGGCGAGCTCGACGCCGATGACCTCTCGGAGCGGGCGGAGGCTGGGGGCGCCCAGCGTGCCTGCGACTGCACACGGGGTCAGGAGGCCGTGGTGCTCGGTCGGGTGCGGAGCGTGGGTTTGTCGCCCAAGACTTCGGCACCGACGCTGGAAGCGGAGCTTTTCGATGGCACCGAAGGTGTCACGCTGGTGTGGTTGGGTCGGCGCCGGATCACCGGTATCGAACCCGGTCGCACGTTGAAGGCCAGCGGCCGGATCGCCGTCCGAGACGGCCGCAAGGTGCTGTACAACCCCTACTACGAGTTGCAGAACACCGCATGAGCGAACGCGATACATCCGAGTCCCGACTCCCGGAGCCATCCGCTGGTTCGACGGAAGCCGTGTCCTCTCCGGAGGATCCCGCGGCATCCGGATCGCCTGGCGGACAGCAGCCCGAGAGCTCGGGAGAGAACCGGGCCGCCGCACCCGAGCAGACCCTGCTCGAACAGATGGGCGGAGTCAGCGGTCTCGCGTATTCCGCTGTCCCGATCGTGGTGTTCGTCCTGGTCAATTCGTTGATCAGTTTGACGCCGGCGATCTGGGCGGCGGTCGGAGTCGCGGTGGCCATCGCGGTGGTCCGGATCGTGCGCAAGGAGCCGTTGCAGCCCGCGTTCTCCGGCGTCCTCGGGGTGGCGGTGTGCTCCTTCATCGCTTACCGCTCCGGTGACGCCAAGGGGTTCTTCCTGCTGGGGATCTGGACGAGCCTCATCTACGGCGGGGCTTTCCTCATCTCGATCCTGGTGCGTTGGCCGCTGGTCGGGGTGGCGTGGTCCGCGCTGAACGGTCTGGGCTTCTCGTGGCGGCAGCACCGCAGGGCGATGACCGGTTACGATCTCGCCACGCTCGCGTGGACCATCGTCTTCGCCGCCAAGTACGTGGTTCAGCAGTGGCTCTACGCGGCGGACGAGACAGGTTGGCTGGCGTTCGCCCGGATCGCGATGGGGTATCCGCTGACCGCGCTGGCGCTCGTCGTGACGGTGTGGGCGATCCGGCGGGCGGCGAAGGTCGCCGAGCAGGCGGCCGAGGTGGAGAAGGGCGCGCCCGGTGGTCCGGCTGCGCAGCCCAATCCGTCGACGTACTGATCGTCCCGACTGCCCGACTGCCCGACTGCCCGACTGCCCGACTGCCCGACTGCCGGCTTCCACGGCGCGAGGTGCCGCCGTGGAAGCCGCGAGTGGCGGCGGTTCAGTCGGAGTAGATGATCGCGCGGATCTCCTGCTCGACGTCGGCGCCGGCCACGAACAGCATCTCGTCACCGGGTTCCATCGGATCGTCTCGCTGCGGGACGATCACTCGTCCCCCGCGCAGGATCGTGACCAGGGCTGCGTTCGAGGGCAGCTTGAGTTCCCTCACGCGGCGCCCCGCCAGCGGTGTGTTCTCGGGCAGGGTGGCCTCCACGAGGTTGGCCTCGCCCTGCCGCAGCGTCATCAAGCGGACGAGGTCGCCGACGTTGACCGCCTCTTCGACCATCGCCGCGAGCATCCTCGGGGTGGACACTGCGACGTCCACGCCCCAAGCCTCGGTGAACAACCATTCGCTGTTCGGGTCGTTCACCCGCGCCACGACTCTGCGGACCGCGAACTCGGTCTTGGACAACAGCGAGACCACGAGGTTGACCTTGTCATCACCCGTGGCGGCGATGACCACGTCACATGATTCGAGGCCGGACTCCTCCAGTGAGGCCAGCTCACAGGCGTCGGCGAGCACCCATTCGGCCTTGGGGAGGCTCCTCGGGCGGTAGTTCTCGGTGCTCCGTTCGATGAGCATGACCTCGTGGCCACCGTCGAGGAGCTCACCCGCGATGGAGTGCCCCACCGCTCCGGCTCCTGCGATAGCGATGCGCATTATTCGCTCTCCTCAGGTGCCCGCAGGGCCGCGGCGGTCACATCGGTGACGGTGCCGGACAGCGCGGCGACGTAGATGATGTCGTCGGCTTGGACGACCGTCTGGGAATCGGGAAGGACCCCGATGCCGAATCGCATGATGAATGCGACCCGTGCGCCGACGGTCTTCTCCAGTTCGGTGACCCGGTGCCCGATCCACTCGTCGTGCAGTGGCAGCTGCAGGACTGCCACCGTTCCGGATGGTTCGCGCCACTCGGTGGCGATGCCTTCCGGAAGCAGCATGCGCAGGAACCGGTCGGTGGTCCACGGGACCGTGGCCACCGTCGGAATACCCAGGCGCTCGTACACCGCGGCGCGCTTGGGGTCGTAGATGCGCGCGACGACGTGTTCGACGCCGAAGGTTTCCCGCGCCACTCGGGCCGCGACAATGTTGGAGTTGTCGCCGTTCGACACGGCGGCGAAGGCAGCCGCCTTCTCGATGCCCGCTTCGGCGAGAACGTCCCGGTCGAACCCGTTGCCGGTGACCTGTTGGCCTCGGAAGTCCTTGCCCAGGCGGTGGAAGGCCTGGCTGTTCTTGTCCACTACGGCGACCGTGTGATCGAGCCGTTGCAGTGCTGCGGCCAGGGAAGCCCCGACCCGGCCGCACCCCATGATCACGACGTGCACGACCTGTCTCCTCGTTGCGGTCCGTTGCGCCGATTTTCCGGTCGCAGAGCGACCGTACCCGTGGCTGCGGCTGAAGGCTGCGTTTCGGGTCGCTCGATCTGTTCACCGGGCGCTGCGGGCGGCGGATGCACCGTACCGGTAGGGGTGTGGTGGGCGCCTGGCGGGCGATCGAGCGACGACTTTCGCGTGGGGGCAGGCCGTTGGCGAGCGCGGTGAGGCATAGCGCTTACGCTCTGTGCCGTGTCCAAGCTCGTGACCACGACCAAGCGCCTGCTGGTCGGTCGGCCCTTCCGCAGCGACCGGCTGTCCCACACGCTGCTGCCGAAGCGACTCGCGTTGCCGGTGTTCGCCACGGACGCCATGTCGTCGGTGGCCTACGCACCGGAAGAGATCTTCCTGGTGTTGTCGGTGGCGGGGCTCTCCGCCTACACCCTCACCCCGTGGGTGGGGGCGATGGTCGCGATCGTCATGCTCACGGTGGTCGCGAGCTACCGGCAGAACGTTCGCGCCTACCCGTCTGGTGGTGGCGACTACGAGGTCGCCAAGGTCAACCTGGGGCATCGTGCGGGGCTGACCGTTGCGAGTGCTCTGATGGTCGATTACACGCTGACGGTCGCGGTTTCCATCTCGTCGGCTGCCGCGAACATCGGTTCGCTCGTGCCGTTCGTGGCCACGCACAAGGTCGCTTTCGCGTTGGCCGCGATCGCCGTTCTCACCGCCATCAGTCTGCGCGGGGTGCGTGAATCCGGGGGGTTCATGGCCTTCCCGGTCTACGCGTTCCTCGTCGGTGTGCTCGGGATGATCGCCTACGGGCTGGTCCGGGCGCTGGTGCTGGATGAGCGGATGCGGGCCGAGAGCGCCTCGGTCGAGATCCTGCCGGACGATTCGCAGATCGCCGGGGCCGCGTTCGTGTTCCTCGTGCTGCGGGCCTTCTCGCAGGGCGCGGCCGCACTGACCGGTGTCGAGGCGATCAGCAACGGTGTGCCCGCGTTCCGCAAGCCGAAGCCGCGCAACGCGGCCAAGACGCTGCTGTTGATGGGGACCATCTCGGTCACGATGC
This sequence comes from Parasphingorhabdus pacifica, assembly GCF_054779195.1. Classification (NCBI taxonomy): domain Bacteria; kingdom Pseudomonadati; phylum Pseudomonadota; class Alphaproteobacteria; order Sphingomonadales; family Sphingorhabdaceae; genus Parasphingorhabdus; species Parasphingorhabdus pacifica. The sequence goes on along the minus strand of NZ_BAAGYS010000004.1, from coordinate 196,894 downwards.
TGATGGGGCTGATCTTCCTCGCCCAGCTGACAGGCGTGCGGATGGCCGAGAACCCGGCTGCGCAAATCGTGGACGCGCCACCGGGATACGACCAGAAGACGATGATCGCGCAGATCGCGAACGCGGTCTTCGACGGATTTCCGGCGGGGGCGTACTTCGTCACGGGGGCGACGGCGGTCATCCTGATCCTGGCCGCGAACACGGCTTTCAACGGTTTTCCGGTGCTGGGGTCGATCCTGGCTCAGGATCGCTTCCTGCCGAGGCAGCTGCATACCAGGGGTGACCGCCTGGCGTTTTCGAACGGCATCCTCTTTCTCGCGGCGTTCGCCGGGCTGCTGGTGTGGATTTTCGATGCCGAGGTGACTCGCCTGGTCCATCTGTACGTGGTCGGTGTTTTCGTGTCCTTCACCATCGGGCAGGCGGGAATGGTGCGGCACTGGCAGCGAGCGCTGCGGGAGGAGTCAGCTCCCGCCGAGCGGCGGCGCATGCGCCGGGCGCAGGCCATCAACACGTTCGGTCTGCTGATGACCGGTTCCGTGCTGCTGATCGTTTTGACGACCAAGTTCGCCAAGGGTTCGTGGATCGCGGTGGGGGCGATGATCGTCTTCTACGGTTTGATGACCGCGATCCGCAAGCACTACGACCGGGTGGCCGAGGAACTCACGCGGCGGGACGAGCCTGCCGTCCTGCCGTCGCGGAACTATGCGATCGTTCTCGTGTCCCAGGTGCACCTGCCGACGTTGCGTGCGCTCGCCTACGCCCGGGCGACGCGTCCGGATACGCTGGAGGCGGTTACGGTCAACGTGGACGACGAGGGCACCCGCGTGCTGACGTCGGAGTGGGACGCCGAAGATCTGTCGGTTCCCCTGAAGGTGATCGAATCCCCCTATCGCGAAGTGACCCGTCCGCTGCTGGAGTACGTGAAGCGGATCCGCCGCAACAGCCCACGCGACGTGGTCACGGTGTTCATTCCCGAGTACGTGCTCGGGCATTGGTGGGAGCAATTGCTGCACAACCAGAGTGCGCTGCGGATCAAGGCCCGTCTGCTCTTCGAGCCGGGCGTGATGGTCACCAGCGTGCCGTGGCAGCTTGCGTCGTCGGCGCGGGCGAAGAAGCGGGGCCGTGAGGTTCCGAGCGTGGTGCGGAGAGGACGCGGCGAAGACATGAAGGAGAATGATCAGAAGTGACCGGGAAACCGGATTGGACCGGTCAGCGCCTCCGACTGGAAGTCGGATCGGTAGCCCACGGCGGGCATTGCGTCGCCCGCCACGAGGGGCGTGTGGTTTTCGTCCGGCACGCGTTGCCGGGTGAGGTGGTGCTCGCCGAGATCACCGATGACACGGGCGGGAGCTTCTGCCGTGCCGATGCCGTCGAGGTCGAGGTGGCGGCAGCGGGGCGGGTCACACCGCCGTGCCCGCTCGCGGACATGGCTCGCGGCAAGGATCGGTGTGGCGGTTGCGACTGGCAGCACGCGTCGGCCGAGACCCAGCGCGAGCTGAAGGAAGCCGTGATCGCGGAGCAGCTGCAACGGATCGCGGGGATCGAGTATCCCGTGCGCGTTCAGGAACTTCCCGGGGGACTGCTGGGTTGGCGCAGCCGGGTGCGTCTGGCGGTGGACCCGCAGGGCCGGCCTGGGTTCCGGGCGAATCGGAGCCACCGGGTGATCCCGATCGAGGACTGCCCGATCACGGTTCCCGGTGCGCTCGACGAGGTGACCGATCGGCGGTGGCCGAAGGGCGCCGAGATCGAGGTGGCCAAGGACGACGCCGGTGAGGTGCACGTGACCACTCACCAGCGCAGGCCGGATCGCCGTCGGGAGAGGCGTGGCCCGATGGTTTCCAAGCGTGTCCAGGGCTCCGGTGTCGCGCACGAGCGGGCGGTGGGACGCAGCTGGGAGCTGGACGCCCACGGCTTCTGGCAGGTGCACCCGGAGGCCGCGGACTTGTTCGCCGCGTCGGTCGCCCGCATGGCTCGGGTTCCGGACGGCGGGACGGCCTGGGATCTCTACGGCGGTGTGGGGCTGTTCGCGGCCGTGCTCGCCGAACAGGTCGGCCCGAGCGGTTCGATCCTGGTGGTGGAGTCCTCCGAGCGGGCAACCGAGGACGCCGTGTCGAACCTGCGCGATCTGCCGCAGGTCGCGTTCCGGGCGGGCATGGTGGAGAAGGTGCTGACCGACGAGGAGCTGGACGCGCCGGACGTGATCGTGCTGGATCCGCCTAGAAAGGGTGCGGGGCGGGAGATCGTCGAGGCGATGTGCGCGCGCGGTCCGGAACGGATCGTGCACGTGGCGTGCGACCCCGCAGCGCTGGCTCGTGATCTCGGGCTGTTCCGGGATCACGGTTACCACTTGGTCGAGCTGGAAGCGTTCGACGCGTTTCCCATGACCCATCACGTCGAGTGCGTGGCCGTGGTCGAACGCCGGGACTGACCTGTCGCGTCCGGTCGAGGGGAACGCTGTCGACGGGAACACCGTCGTCGGTGGCGAGCCGCTGCCGACCGGCATGGCTCGACAGGGCTATGGCTCTTGCCGGGTGAGAACCCGCGCGCCGGTCGTACATGTCCGGTGGCGGGGTTCTCACCCGGTCTGCTGTCAGCCCCCGCCTGGGAGGTCGGGCCTGAACTCTTCCCGCTTCTCCGCCACTTCTTCCTTCTCCGCGGGGGAGGGGTTGTCACCGGCGGAGTACTCTTCCATGCCGGTCTTTTCCGGCGCGGTGTCGAAGTCGGCGCCCTGCACCATGTGCGGGGCCGGTACCCAGTTCTCCGGGCTGCGGTTCGGGAGCACGTCCGCCGCCTCGTCCGCGCCGTGGTTCTTGACGGTTTCCACGCCTTCTTTGAAGGGACCCGGTCCGTTGTCGGGCAGGGGTGGTGCCGTGTCCCAGTTGTGCCAGCCGTCCCAGCCGCCGCCGGGCGCGGTGGGGACCTCGTCCAAGACGCCGGTGTAGTTCGCACCTCCGCCCGCGACACCACCCAGTGCGCCACCGGCGGCTCCCGACCCCATGTTTTGCTCGTTGTGTCCGGGGTCCTCGGGGTTCTGCATCGAATTGTTCATGCCGGCGAACATCGAGCCTCCGGCAGTGCCTTCCGCTGCGCCGTAGAGGCTCTTACCGCCGATCTCGGAGGTCTTGCTGAGCGGACCGCCGTCGGTGAGCGAGTCGGGCAGCTTGTTCATGAATTTCGAGGCCCGCACGGAACTGCTGACGCCCTTCGCGACACCACCGAAGACGCCACCGGCGATCCCCGCACCGAGTCCAGCGGCCGCTCCCGATTTCGCCGCGCTCGCGGTCTTGTCCTCGTCCCAGTCATCGCGGTTTCCGTCGTCCATCTGACCTGCTTGGATGCCGACGTCGACGGCCACGTTCACGGCCACGTTGAGCACGATCTGCTGAATGGTGTTCATCAGCGCCTGCATGAGCCCGCGCACGACGGCTTGGGTGGCGGTTTGTGCGGCTGCGATCCCGGCGGTGCTGGTTCCGAAGGTGACCGCGGCGAGCGCCAGCATGAGCGCGACCTGGGCGGCGAGGATGGCCAGCGCGGCGATGATGCTGATCTTGGTGTATTCGACCTCCGCCGCGACTTCCTGGCAGGCGCTCGAAAGCTCTTCGCAGAGCTTCTCCAGCGCGACGAGGGGGGCTTCCTCCCCTTCGGTGAGTTTCTTCCCGTACTCCTCGAACGCCTTGGCGGTCTCACCCTCCATCGTCCCCAGTACGGAACGGATGGCGGCTTCGGCGTCCCCGGTGACGGAGCCGACTTCCTCGCCGCAGGCTTCCCAGGCGTCGCGGAGTCGCCGGAGGGCGTCTTCGTCGCCCTCCGGCCAATCCGCGCCCACCACGACCGAGGCGAAGTCCTGCAGACCGGACGGTATGTGGAGGGTCATGTCCAACTCCCGGCATCGTTGATGTTCGCGGCGGCGTGCTGGTCGACTGCCTCCGACGTGTCAGCGGTCCCCGTCAGGTCGCTGGTGGTTCGGCTGAGGATTTCGGCGACGGTCTCGGAACCGTCCGTGGCATCAGTGGTGGCAGCGGTGTACTTCTCGCCGAAAGTCTCGCCGGGTTCGTCATGGCCCCAGCAGTTTCCTTCGGCGTCGATGACTTCCTGGAGTTGGCTGAAGGCTCGCTTGAGCCTGTCGGCGGCCAGCTCGAACTTGGGTGCCTGTGCCCGCAGCGCTTCGGTGTCGATTTCCATGCCGTCGGCCATCAGCGGCCTCCGCTCGGCCGACCGCCGGTCGAGAAGTCCTCGTCCTCGTCCTCGTCGTCGTCTTCGTCCTCGTCGTCGTCCGCATCCTCGTCCACGCCGTCGGGAACAGCGGGTGCTTCCGGGATGAGGTTTTTCAGCGACGGTGCGTTGGGGAAGAAGTCCGGCAGGTCCGGCGTGTTCTGCCGCATCGGCGCGAGGGCCTCGTCTGCCTGGGAGCGCGCGTTTCTCGCAGCGGCTTGGATCGTCAACACGATCGACTCGGACAGCTTGTCGGGTGTGGTCGACCGGAAGGCGGACGGCGTCAGGTCGAGCCCGGTGACGATGCCGACGGAATTGACCCGCACGGTGACGAGGCCGTCCTTCGACGTGGCTTCGCCGGTGGCGTCCGCCGCCTGTGCTTGGACTTGCTTGAGCTGCTCGGTCTGGCGACCGAGACCTTCGAGCAGAGACGTCATGTGCTCGCGCATTGCCGCGTTGCGTGCGTTGAGCTCCGCGTTACGGCCGTCTGAGGGGCTCATCTTCTCCTACCAGCGGTGGATGTGGTCGAAATTCACACCACAGATGATATCTATAACCCTGTGGAGAATGATCAGTATGGAGATTTCCACTACGTGATCAGTGTGTGCAGGCGTGACCGCGAAGGTGTGAACCAACCCGAGGAACCGATCGGCGACTCCGTAGACTGGACCCGGCCGTATCGGGGCGGGAACACCGGCCGTCGGACAAGAGCCAAGTATTCGGGACAACTAGCGAGGTGAAGCGGTGGCGCTGCTGGAGTCCGTGCAAGGTCCGGCCGACGTCAAACGCCTGGAGCACGGTGAGCTGGTTCAGCTGGCCGATGAGATCAGGTCATTCCTGGTCGAGAAGGTCTCCCGCACCGGCGGGCATCTGGGGCCGAACTTGGGCGCGGTCGAGCTGACCCTCGCCCTGCACAAGGTTTTCGACTCGCCGTCGGACAGCTTCGTGTTCGACACGGGGCACCAGTCGTACGTGCACAAGATGGTGACCGGCAGACAGGACGGGTTCGATCGGCTGCGCAAGCGGGGCGGGCTCTCGGGCTATCCCTCGCGCGCGGAGAGCGAACACGATCTGGTGGAGAACAGTCATGCCTCCACCTCCCTCTCCTACGCCGACGGGCTTGCCCGCTCCTTCCAGGTCCAGGGCAGCGAGCGGCACGCCGTGGCCGTGGTCGGGGACGGCGCGCTGACCGGTGGGATGTGCTGGGAGGCGTTGAACAACATCGCCGCCGACCAGGAGCGTCCGCTGGTCATCGTGGTCAACGACAACGGCCGCTCGTACGCGCCCACCATCGGCGGGCTGGCCGAACACCTCGCGGCGTTGCGGCTCAACCCCGGTTACGAGAAGGCCTTGGAGAGCGGCAAGCGGACGCTGCGCAACCTGCCGGTGGTCGGCCGCCCCATCTACACGGGGCTGCACGCCGCCAAGAGCGGGATCAAGGACGCGATCAGTCCGCAGGTGATGTTCTCCGACCTGGGAATCAAGTACCTGGGCCCCGTGGACGGTCACGACATGCGCGCGCTGGAACAAGCTCTGACCATGGCCAAGAGCTTCGGCGGACCGGTGATCGTGCACGCGGTGACCCGGAAGGGCAACGGGTTCGCGCCGGCCGAGAACCACGAGGCCGACCAGATGCACCAGGTCAAGGTCATCGATCCGGCGACGGGTGCTCCGACCGCGCCCACGCCGAAGAGCTGGACGAACGTCTACTCCGAAGAGCTCGTTCGCATCGGCGAGGAGCGCTCCGACGTGGTGGCGCTGACGGCCGCGATGTTGGGGCCGACCGGCCTGGACAAGTTCGCCGCGGCTTACCCCGACCGCTGCTTCGACGTGGGCATCGCCGAGCAGCACGGCATGACATCGGCCGCCGGTCTGGCGATGGGCGGCTTGCACCCGGTGTTCGCGGTGTACTCCACCTTCCTCAACCGGGCGTTCGACCAGCTGCTGATGGACGTGGCGCTGCACGGGCTGCCGGTGACGGTCACGCTCGACCGGTCCGGGATCACCGGTGACGACGGCGCCAGCCACAACGGCATGTGGGACCTGTCGATCCTGGGCATGATTCCGGGCATCCGGGTCGCGGCCCCGAGGGACGCGATCACGCTGCGGGAGGAGCTGCGCGAGGCCGTCGCGATCGATGACGGACCCTCGGTGGTGCGGTTCTCGAAGGGATCCGTGATCGAGGAGGTCCCGGCCGTCGAGCGGGTCGGCGGTGTGGACGTGCTGAGCCGGCCCGAGCAGGGCGCGGGTCCTGACGTGCTGCTGACCGCTGTGGGCGCGTTCGCCCAGCTGGGCCTGGCCGCCGCGCGCCGGTTGGCGGATCAGGGCATCGGTGTCACGGTGGTCGACCCGCGCTGGGTGGTTCCGGTTCCGGAGACGGTCGTGGAACTGGCCGCCACGCACAAGCTGGTGGTCAGCTTGGAGGACTGCGGTCGTCACGGTGGTTTCGGCTGGTCGCTGGCCGCCGCGCTGCGGGATGCCGAGGTCGATGTGCCGCTGCGCGATCTGGGTGTGCCGAACGAGTTCCTGGAGCACATGTCCCGTGACGAGGTGCTGGCCGAACTCGGCCTGACCGAACAGGATATCGCTCGCCGGGTCACCGAATGGGTCGCCGGTCGGCTCGACGGCGAACCGGAGATCGATGTGCACGCGCACGCTAGCGCCAACGGGGACGCGAGCACCAACGGGGATCGGCAGGACACCTCGGGCTGAGTGCCGCCGTTCGCCGCAGCAGGCCACACACGGGTGCGGCCCGGTCCGGTACCGGGCCGCACTTGGTGCGTTCCGGGTTCTGTGCGCGGCTTCGCGACGGGTTCGCCCCTCGCGGCCCGGGGGCGGGTGGCTGTGGCACGGTGAACACGTGCGGATCCTTGTGGTGGAGGACGAGCAGCCGTTGGCGGATGCCATTGCCCGAGGGCTGCGCAGGGAAGGTATGGCGGTCGACGTCGCCTACGACGGCGAGTCCGGCCAGGAGAAGGTGGCGATCACCCGGTACGACGTGATCGTGCTGGACCGCGACCTGCCGGACGTCTCCGGTGATGACCTGTGCCGCGAGGTGGTCTCCTCGGGAGAGCTCACCCGGGTGATCATGCTGACCGCCAGCGGCACGGTGGAAGCGCGGGTGACGGGCCTGTCCATGGGGGCCGACGACTACCTCGCCAAACCCTTCGCGTTCGCCGAGCTCACCGCGCGGGTGCGCGCTCTCGGCAGGCGGTCGACTCCCGCGATCCCTCCGACGTTGCTCGCGCACGAGCTCTCGGTGGATCCGGCCAAGCGTGTGGTCCACCGCAGGGGAGCGGAGATCGAGCTGACCCGCAAGGAGTTCGGGGTGCTCGAAGTGTTGCTTTCCGCCGGGGGAGCGGTTGTCAGTTCGGAGGAATTACTCGAAAGGGTGTGGGACGAGAATGCCGACCCGTTCACCACCACCGTGCGGGTGACCATGATGACGTTGCGCAAGAAGCTGGGCGACCCGAGCGTGATCGAGACGGTGGTGGGGTCCGGTTACCGGGTACCGTCGGCCGGGCATGCCGAAGCTGCCGAGAGCTGACGTGATCGGCGGGAACGGCACGCTCCTCGCGCGGAGGGGCCCCGGGCTGCGGGCCCGGCTGACCTTGCTGGCGACCGGCTTGGTCGCCGGGGTGAGCGCACTGCTGCTGTGGCTGGGGTGGGTGCTGGCCGGGAACGTGGTTGCGGCGGTGCCGAAGCTACCGGACGGCACGCTGGTCCGGGTCGGCGATCTGGAGGTTCCCGCGGACCAGCTCGGGGCAGCGCTGAGCAGCTCGGCGAGGTCGCAGGTGCTGCTGGTCGGTGGGATCGCGTTCGTGGCGGTCGTGCTCGCGGCCGCGGTGTTGGCGTGGACCGTCGCGGGGCGGGTGCTCCAGCCGTTGCAGGCGGTGACCGGTTCGGCGCGGCGACTGTCGGCCGAATCCCTGGATGAGCGCATCGGGCTCAGCGGCCCCCGCGACGAGGTGGCCGAACTGGCGGACACGTTCGACGAGATGCTCGACCGGTTGCAGGCCGCGTTCGATTCGCAGCGCCGGTTCGTGGCCAACGCGAGTCACGAACTGCGCACCCCGCTGGCGGTGATCCGCACCGAACTCGACGTGACGCTGTCGGATCCTGATGTGGATACCGACGAGTTGCTGCGCATGGCCGGTGTCGTCCGGGACGCGACCGACCGGGCGGAACGGCTGGTGGAATCGTTGCTGCTACTTGCCCGCACCGATGGTGCCGGGTTGGCGGCCCGGGAGCCGGTGGATCTCACCGAGCACGTGAATCGTGCGTTGTGGACGGTTTCGGAGGAGGCGCGGCAGCGCGACCTGCGGATCGAGAGCGGTGACGATCCGGCGTTCGCGGTGGGGGATCCGGCCTTGTTGGAGCGGGTTGCCGGAAACCTGTTGGAGAACGCGGTGCGGCACAACGTTGAAAGCGGCTGGGTGGAGGTAACCACCAGCAGCGGACCGCAGTGGACATCGTTGGTGGTCCGCTCGTCCGGCCCGGAGATCGACGACGAACGGGTCGAGGCGCTGTTCGAGCCGTTCCGGAGGGCTGGGGTGCAGCGCACGGCCCGCACCGGGGCCGGACTGGGGTTGTCCATCGTGCGGGCGGCGGTGGCCGCGCACGGTGGTCGGGTGTCGGCGTGTCCGGTGCCCGGTGGCGGGCTGGAGGTCACGGTCGAGCTGCCCGTGGAGCCGTGACCAGAACCCCTGTTCGTCCGGGGTTCGGGGCCGGTGTCAGGTGTCGTAGGTCCCGGTTTTCACGGCGTGGACGAAGTCTGTCCATCGCGGGCCGGTGGTGGTGATGTATCCGGCGGCGCGGTCCTTGGTGTCCCGCACGGCCGCACCGTCGCCGCACCGGCCGACCTCGACGCATGAGTCGTTTGGGTTCGACCTAGTGGACTTCCGCCAGTTGCGCGGTTTCGGCGTCATGATTGCCCTTCCACTGGTTTGCGAGGTCGGTCAGGAGGGCGACCGAGTCCTGCGGGGTCATGGCTGTGGCTGCAAGCGTAACCAACTCCGTCCTGTAGTCCTCGACGTCTGCCTCGTCGTAAAGGAATGCTGGGCCGCGGAAGTGCTCCAGGTGCACGGTCGGTGCGGCTTTGGCGAACTCGAACAGTGTGAAGGATCCGTTGTGCGCCAGCGTCCAACCCGTGGTCGTCGACGGCAGGATCTGAATCGCGATGTTGGGTCGCTGCGCGAAATCGTGCAGGTATGCCACTTGCTCTGACATAACGGACCGATCGCCCATGGCTTCGCGGAGTACGCGCTCGGAGAGGAATACCTGAATGCGGCGCTGCGACTGCAGAATCTCACGACGTGCCATCCGAAGCTCGATACGGACTTCCCGTTGTTCTTCGGGGACTGTGGACATGATCTGTCGAGCATAGGCGCGGGTTTGCAGGAATCCCGGTACCACCAGCGGTGCGACAGCAGTGATCACCTCGGCGGAGCGCTCGAACTCGGCGAGTTCGATGAGGTGGCCGTGCAAGCCCGACTTGCTGTTCGCAATCAAATCGGGCTCGGAGGCTGTTTCGGCGAATGCGATCAACTCGTCGTACCGCTGGCCGGTGATTCCGAGCATCCCGAGCACGCGAGCGACGTAGTCCACTGGCGCGGTGCGTTCCCCGCGTTCGTAGCGAGACACCGTCGTTTGTGTGATGCCGAGTTCAGCCGCGAGTTGGCGTCCGTTCAAACCGACTTGTAATCGCAGGTCACGGAGTTCCGCGCCAAGCAGTCGAGCTTTCGGAGTGTGGGTCTCGTTGAGTCTGGCCACGACTCAAACACTAGTTGATCTAAGCCCGTGTAGCGCTACACGAAGGTGTCATTGCCGAAGTGAAACCGGTCAATCAATCTTGAAACCGGTATCAAGATCGAGAGGGGGGGATCATGGACGAGCAGGAGACGGCCGCTCGGTCGCGACGGGAATCGGCACGCCCGGCGCGCGGCGGCACGGCGTCGGCGGGCGATGTGCTCGCGTCCGTCGGCTCCGCAACCGGGGGCCCTGGGCACTTCTGGCTCCCGGTCGCGACGCGCGATCGGACGGGCGGTGTGCGCCATGCGTTCCGGGGAACTCGCTGGGAAGGTCAGTCGTCACTTCCCGCGGTGTGCGGCGATATCGGCGCGCTGGCACGACCATCCGAAATGGACTGGATACGGTTTCCCACGTGTCCGGGCTGCAACGACGCCCTCAAGTCGGAACACCGCGAGAGCGGGCGGTAATGGCGTGGATGGCGGGCTCCCGTGAATCGCGGTGGCACCGGGTGCGAATCGAGGGCGATCCCGCATCGACCGTGTGCGGCACCGACCGCGGGACGATCTGTTGCACGCCGACTTCCCCGATACGAACGGGCGTGGCATCTGCCCCGGCTGTTCCACATCGCCGCTGGTTGAGGACACGGGCGAGTCCGCCTGCCCTCCGGAGAACGCCGTCGCGGACGCCCAGCACCGACCGGTGTGGCCCGTGGTCGACCGGGACGCACGGCGGTTCCGGCCAGGACGCCTGCTGGGGGCGCTGGGACGGCATCGTCGATTCCGGCCGGAGCGGTCCACCCGGTCGCGCAGCCGGCCCGCCGCCCGAGCCGCGTGACGACTCCAGCAGGCCCGGATCGACCCCGCGACTCCCCGACCGGGGGTCGGTCCCGTCCTGACCACCGAACCCACGCAGGTGATCAAGCATCCACCGGCTGTCCGGACCCGGGCCCCGACCCGGACCGGGCAGCCGGCCGGACGTCACCCGTCCCCGGCCGGGTACCCCCGCAATCCACCGATCGACAGGCGATGAGTGTTCGTCCGCTGCCTGGTCCGCATTAGTGGGACACCGGCGCGTACCCGCCGCCCCGGTACCGAACATCACCTGCCCGGCGTGAGGGAGGAACCATGCGAAGCCAGGCTGCTGCTCGCCAGGCCGACGAGTTGGTCGGACTGTTGGAACGCGGATTCGGGCCACCGGCCGGGGTCATCGACGCGATCCCGCCGAGCGGATTCGAATCCGCGAGCCCGTGTACCGGCTGGACGGTGCGCGATGTCGCCAACCACCTCGTCGGCGCGCTCGACATCTTCGCCAGGATCGTGGAAGAACACGGCGTCGACCCGGCCGAATTCGCCGACGGAAGCGCGGCACCGGACCTGCTCGGGACCGACCCCCCGGGTGCCTACCGAGCCGCGGCCGACAAGTGCCTGGCCGCGTTCCGGGGCCCCGGCGTCCTCGAAGAGGTGTTCCCGTTCCTGCCCGGACCGGCACCCGGGTTCGTCATCGCGAACGTCAGCCTGTCGGAAGCACTCTTCCACGGCTGGGACATGGCGCGCGGGGCCGGTGTCCCCTACGTTCCCGACGAGGCCGTGGTGGACGCGGTCGCGCGGTTCCACTCACAGGGCAACGAAGCGGACCTGCGCGCCGAGGGGATGTTCGGACCGGCGCAGCCCACACCACCGGACGCGTCGCCGTTCACCGCCCTGCTCGGCTTCGCGGGCAGGAGAACGTGACCGCAGGCTCCGGAAGCAGGCCGGGCTCAAGCACGCAGGCGGGCCGGTTCCACCTCGACCTGCACCCGGCTCGCGGTGATGGCACGGCTCCTTCGTCGACTTCCCGCTGCTCGCGGAGCGTGTGTCTCGCCGGCCAGCAGCACATTGCGACGCACGAGCCGTCGCGGCCCGCGACCGGGCGACGCACGACGAACGGGGCCGGGACGAACGAATCGCCCCGGCCCCGTGTCGGTCCCGCACCGATCAGGCAGCAGGCACCGAAGCCACACCACGGGAGTGGAACCGCTTGCCGTTGACCTGCTCGGACACGCCCGCCCGGTCCAGGTACGGCGTGATACCGCCGAGCCAGAACGGCCAGCCGGCGCCGAGGAGCATGCACAGGTCGAGGTCCTGCGCCTCGGCGACCACGCCCTCGTCGAGCATGAGCTGCGCTTCCTGGGCCAGCGCTCGCAACGCCCGCTCACGCACCTGCTCGCTGGTCGAGGGGTTGTCGCCCTGCTTCCACAGCTCGGCGACCTCGGGATCCACGATCTGGTTGCCCTGGTCGTCCGACTGCCACACGGCGGTCTTGCCCGCGTCGACGAACTTCTGCAGGTTCTCGCTGATGCCGAACCGGTCCGGGTAGGCCGCGTGCATCGTCTCGTTGACGTGCTGGGCCACGGCCGGTCCGACCAGCTGCAGCAGCACCAGCGGGGTCATCGGCAGCCCCAGCGGATTCAGCGCCTTGTCGGCCGTCTCGAACGGGGTGCCCTCGTCCACCGCGGCGATGATCTCGCCCATGAACCGGGTCAGCAGGCGGTTCACCACGAAGGCCGGAGCGTCCGACACCAGCACGGAAGACTTCTTGAGCTGCTTGCCGACCGAGAACGCGGTGGCCAACGACTCGTCACTGGTCTTCGCGCCGCGCACGACCTCCAACAGCGGCAGCACCGCCACCGGGTTGAAGAAGTGGAAGCCGACGACCCGCTCCGGATGGGACAGCTTCGACGCCATCTCGGTGATCGACAGCGACGACGTGTTCGTCGCCAGGACCGCCTCGGGGGAGACGTACTGCTCCAGCTCGGCGAAGATCTTCTGCTTGAGCGACATCTCCTCGAAGACGGCCTCGATGACGAAGTCGGCATCGGCGAACGCCGTCTTGTCCAGCGACCCGGTGACCAGGTCCTTGAGCCGGTTGGTCTCGTCGGAAGAGAGACGGCCCTTGGCGGCGAGCTTGTCGATCTCGCCGTGGATGTAGCCGACGCCCTTGTCGATGCGCTCCTGGTCGATGTCGGTGATCACGACCGGCACCTTGAGCCTGCGCACGAACAGCAGCGCCAGCTGACCGGCCATCAGGCCCGCACCGACCACGCCGACCTTGTTGACGTCGCGGGCCAGCGACTTGTCCGGCGCACCCGCCGGCTTCTTCGCCCGCTTCTGGGTGAGGTCGAACGAGTACAGCCCGGCACGCAGCTCATCGGACATGAGCGCGTCGGCCAGCGACTCCGTCTCGGCGGCGTAGCCCGCGTCGAGATCGTTGTTGCGCGCCATGTCGATCAGTTCGACGGCCCGGGTGACGGCGGGGGAGGCGCCCTGCGTGCGCTCAGCGACGATCGTCTTCGCCCGGCTCACCGCGTCGTCCCAGGCCTGACCCCGGTCGATGGCCGGGCGTTCGACGGTCTCTTCGCCGTTGACGACCCGCACCATCCAGCGCAGCGACTCCTCCAGGAAGTCGGCCGACTCCAGCAGGGTGTCGAACATGCCCATCCCGGTGGCCTTCTTCGGGTCGAGCATCTTGTTCTGGTTCAGGGCGTTCTCGATGATGACCGTGACCGCCGCGTCCGGGCCGACCAGATTCGGCAGCAGCTGCGTGCCGCCCCAACCCGGGAACAGCCCCAGGAAGCACTCGGGGAACGCGATCGCTCCCGCGCCCTCCGACACCGTGCGGTAGTGGCAGGACAGCGCGAGCTCCAGACCGCCACCGAGCGTCGCGCCGTTGACGAACGCGAAGGTGGGGATCTTCGACTCGGTCAGGCGCCGGAACACATCGTGACCGGTCTGAGCGACCTGGTGCGCGTGCTTGCGCTCGGCGATCTGGGTGACACCGGTGAGGTCGGCGCCCACGGCGAACACGAACGGTTTGCCGGTGACCGCGATAGCCGCCGGATCAGCGGCGAACGCCTCGTCCAGCGCCGCGTTGAGACTGGTCAGGCCACCCGGCCCGAAAGTCGACGGGCGGGTGTGGTCGTGCCCGTTGTCGACGGTGATCAGCGCGAGCTTGCCCTGGAGACCGGGTACGTCGACCAGGCGGGTGATCGCCTTGGTGACTACTTCGTCCGGGAAGAGCGCCGCGAAGTCGGTTGATGCGTCGGTGCTCACTTCGCGCCCCCTGCGTTCTCGTCGTAGTTCGGGTTCTCCCAGATCACAGTGCCGCCCATGCCGAATCCGATGCACATCGTTGTGATGCCGTAGCGGACCTCGGGGTGCTCGGCGAAGTGTCGGGAGAGCTGGGTCATGAGCCGGACACCGGACGAGGCCAGCGGGTGGCCGCACGCGATCGCACCGCCCCAGGGGTTGACCCGCTCGTCGTCGTCGGCGATGCCGAAGTGCTCCAGGAACGCCAGCACCTGCACGGCGAAGGCCTCGTTGATCTCGAAGAGGCCGATGTCCTCGATGGACAGCCCGGCACGCTCCAGCGCCTTCTCGGTTGCCGGGACCGGGCCCTCACCCATGACCTCGGGATCGACACCGGCGAATGCGTATCCGACGAGGTGCATACCGATCGGCAGGCCCAGTTCACGGGCGGTGTCGCCGTCGGCGATCAGGGCGCCGGTCGCCCCGTCGTTGAGCCCGGCCGCGTTGCCAGGGGTGACCCGGCCGCTCGGCCGGAACGGGGTTTTGAGATCGGCGAGGTCATCGGCGGTGGTGCCCGGGCGCGGCGGTTCGTCGGCGGAGGCGAGGCCCCAGCCGTTCTCGGCGGAACGGGTCGAGACCGGAACCAGGTCGGACGAGATCTTGCCCTCGTCGGCCGCCTCCTCGTAGCGCTGCTGGCTCAACGCCGCGTAGGCGTCGGTGCGCTCCTTGGTCAGGCTCGGGTAGCGGTCGTGCAGGTTCTCCGCGGTCGAGCCCATGACCAACGCCGACGGGTCGACCACCTTGTCGGCGACAAAGCGCGGGTTGGGGTCGACGCCTTCGCCCATCGGGTGGTTGCCCATGTGCTCGACGCCGCCCGCGATGGCGATGTCGTAGGCACCGAATCCGATGCCGCTGGCGACGGTGGTCACCGCCGTCATCGCTCCCGCGCACATCCGGTCGATGGCGAAGCCGGGAACCGACTTGGGCAGTCCGGCCAGCAGCGAGGCGCTGCGACCGATGGTCAGTCCCTGGTCGCCGGTCTGGGTCGTCGCGGCGACCGCGACCTCGTCGATGCGCTCGGGCGGCAGTTCGGGGTGGCGCCGCAGCAGTTCCCGAATGACCTTGACGACCATGTCGTCGGCACGGGTTTCCGCGTACATGCCCTTCTTGCTGGCCTTGCCGAACGGAGTGCGGACACCGTCGACGAAGACCACGTCCCGGACAGCACCCCTTTGTCGGGACGATGGGCTGCTGGTGTCGGCTGACGCCGACGCAGGTGCGGCCACGGCGTGCTCCTCACTGGGTGTGGTGGGTTGTGCCTCGGCCAGCGGCGAGTCGATCGCGCCCGAAAGCCCCGCACAGGTGCGGGCGTGAACACGGGCGGAAGTGCCGCTACCGGCCGGTAACAGCACTCTAGCCCTTATTACCCGCCGGTAACCAACTGGGCGGGTGCATGAGGTGCATCACAGATCCGATACCGCGGTGTGGATCGAATCGTTGTGCGCGGTTCGCCCCGGCAACGAGCACGCGTCGGAGTGCGAGCCATTGCCGGCGGTCCGGTCAATCGGGCGTCGTCGTCAGCGCGGTGCTGAGCGCTTCGACCGTCAGCCCGATCTGCCATTCGCGAGCGCCCTTCTCGCGCAGCACTCCGCGGAGCAACTCGATGCTCGCGTCCGCCGGTGGGTCCCAGCACAGGCGCCGGACCAGGTCGGGCAACAGCAGGTTCTCGGTCGGCACCTGGTGCTGCTCAGCCAGCTTGGCGAGCTTCGTCCGGGCGGCCGACAACCGTGCCGCCGCTTCCGGGTCCCGATCCGCCCAGCGATTCGCGGGAGGCGGACCGTCGTTCGGCTGGGACGCCACCGGCAGTTCCTCGGCGTCGAGCCGTTGTGCAGCACGCAACGCGCGCATCCAGGTTCCGGCCCTGCGTCGTTGCTGCCTGCCGCCGAACACGGGAAGCGCGGTGAGATCGTTCTCGGTCTTCGGCGCCGTCTGCGCGGCTTGCACGATCGATGAATCCGGCAGGACTCGGCCCGGCGCGATGTCGCGCTCGCGGGCAAGGGAGTCGCGCGCCTCCCACAGGGCACGGACAGCCGCGAGCTGACGCGGATTGCGCAGGCGGTGAATACCCGACGTGCGGCGCCATGGCTCGGCGCGGGGCGCGGAAGGTTCGGCGGTGCGTACCGCCTCGAACTCCTCGTACGCCCACTCCAGCTTGTTCTGCCGGGTCAACTCGTCGTACATCGCATCGCGCAGGGCGACGAGCAGTTCGACGTCCAGTGCGGCGTAGACCAGCCAGTCCTCCGGCAGGGGGCGCCGCGACCAGTCGGCGGCGCTGTGGCCCTTCTCCAGCCGGTAGCCCAGCATTCGCTCGGTCAGCGCACCCAGGGAGACCTTGTCGAAACCTGCGAGACGCCCGGCCAGCTCGGTGTCGAACAGTCGGGTGGGGTAGAGGTTCAGTTCCGCCAGGCACGGCAGGTCCTGCGAGGCCGCGTGCAGCACCCACTCGGTGCCGGACAACGCCGTCGCGAGCGGGTCGAGGTCACCGTTGAGCGCGACCGGGTCGACCAGCACGGTCCCCACGTCTTCACGCCGGAGTTGAACGAGATAGGCGCGTTGTGAATACCGGTAGCCCGAGGCCCGCTCGGTGTCGACCGCTATGGGACCGGTTCCCGCGACCAGACCCTTCGTAGCGGCGTGCAGGGATTGCGGTGCGTCGACGACCGGCGGCATACCTTCGGCCGGTTCGGTCAACAGCACCGGTTCCGGATGGTCGGGCCCGACGGGCTCGGAACAAGCAGCTTCCACGACTACCAGACCTTACGTGCTCAGGTCTGCGCGTGGGGCGGTATGTCCCAGGTTGCCGGGCCCGACCGATTCGGAAGTGCCGGGTGGTGTTGCTCTACCCGGTCATCTGATCACTCCGGCACGCATGGCCAGAGCGACCATTTGTGCCCTGTCGCCCGTGCCCAATTTGCGGCCGATTCGAGACAGGTGGCTCTTCACCGTGAGGGCGGAGAGGTTGAGTGCCTCTCCGATCTCCTTGTTCGATCGGCCATCGGCAACGAGTTGGAGAACCTCGACTTCACGCCCGGAGAGTTCCCTCGGTGTGTTGTCCGTTCCCGGGACTCTGGTACCCGCTGCGAGCACCGGCGCCACACTGGGATCGGCATACACGCCGCCATCGAGAACGCGGCGCACCCCGTCGGTGACCACCATCGGTGAAGCCGACTTCAGCAGATACGCCTGCGCACCTGCTTGGAAGGCGGCCCGGACCGCATAGGGGTCATCGGACTAAGCGAGCACCACGATTCGTGGCCAGCCCTGGGTACGGAGTTCCGTCACCAGATCTATGCCGGTCCCGTCTGGGAGTCCGAGATCGAGTATGGCGAGGTCGCATGGACCGGTTGCCAGAGCTCTTGCTCTGGCTTCGGCCATTGAAGCGGCCTCGTGTACTGTGCCGGCGCCCATCTGGAGCAGCCGGGCGGCTATAGCCTCCCGGAGCAACGGATGGTCGTCGACGACCAGCACCGTGAACAGCTCTTCCCGCGGGTGCGGGACCATGTTAGCCGGCAAAGCGCCGGCAGGCGTGGTTCGAGCGGCCTGACCTAAGCCGACGGCAGCCACGTCACTACCTCCCTGGAGTCGGTCGTGCCCCCCGACCGGCACCGGGACTCTCGACCAATCAGCCGCGCCACTGATCGACCGAAAGTGGTGTCGTCGGGGGCAGCGTAACCGCCCAAGCGGGTCAGCGGGACGATCAATCGGGTATGTATCCCGATCGAGTTCTAACTCGACCATGAACGTGTCCCTCGTTCGGGTGAGTATCGACGTTTTGGCTAACGCCAGAGGGTGTTTGATCGACAAACCCAGGTTGTCCCCTTCAAGTAGATTGCTGATGCAATCGTTTTCTCGTGGGGAGCGTGTGCCTGCGGGCGGTTTCCGGGGCGCGTGCTGCGTCCTGTCCGCGGTTCGGCGACACCCGTTCGGCACGGTACGTGTTGCGTCGAACACGCTTCGTGTTGTCGTGTTCGACCGTCGGTCCGTGGTGCCGAGTCCGGTAGCGCGCGAACGGGCCGAGCTAGGTGCGGCAGCCGTCGGCCGGACGCGGCCCCAGTGTCGAGACCCCTTCCGGCGGCAGTCCCGCAGCGCTCGCCATCAGGGAGTGGAAGGCCACCGCATGGGCGGTCGGCTCGGCGTCGAGCGGTGTCCACGAGCCGCGCAGTTCGAGATCGTGGTTCAACTCAGGGCCCGGGATGTCGCCGAACCGGGCGGACGAGGTGAGCGTCACGGTCCCGCCGAGGCTCGTCCACGTGGCCCCCGACTCCTCCAGCGCGTCGGCGAGCCACGACCAGCCGACCGCGGGCAGTAGCGGATCAGCCGCCAGCTCGGGATCGAGCTCGGCGCGCAGGTAGACGACCATCCGGAACGTGCCGTTCCAGGCTTCCTGGCCTTCCGGGTCGTGCAGCAGTACGAGTCGGGCAGTGGCGAGTTCACCGGCGGGTCCGTTCGCCTCCGCAGCTTGGGCGAACGCCCAAGGAGCCAGCCGTTTGGGCGGGCGCACCTCGGTCAGTTCGATCTCCGGTCGCGGGCGGGGCGACTTCAACGCGGCAACTGCCTGCCGGAACACCTCGGGCATCGCCGACATCTCCGTCACGCACAAGACTCTAGGGGTAGAGGAACCGGCCTTGTCGGAGCCACGCCGAACCGGCCGCATGTCCGGTCCCCGCCTGCTGATCGGAGCGTGGCCGACGCGTGCAAAGATGGCGCCAAACGCCCGGGGCGCGTTTCAGTGCCGGACGGGCCCGGAGACCACACACGATCCAGTACGGATACCCCATTCGATGACGAACTCCGCACCGGTCTCGCCGCGCCGGGACCTCGCCGACTCCCCGTTGCTGGTGGCCGCCCGAGGGGGTGTGCCCGAGCGCACTCCGGTCTGGTTCATGCGGCAGGCGGGCAGGTCACTGCCGGAATACCGCGAGGTCCGCAAGGACACCCCGATGCTCCAGGCCTGCCTCACCCCCGAGCTGGTGTGCGAGATCACCGCTCAACCGGTGCGCAGGCACGGTGTCGACGCCGCGATCCTGTTCAGCGACATCGTGTTGCCGTTGTACGCCGCCGGCGTCGGGTTGGAAATCGTCCCGGGCACCGGGCCGGTGGTGGCCGAACCGGTCCGCAGCGCCGCCGAGGTGCGAGCCCTGCCGTCGCTGGCGCCTGAACAGGTGGACAAGGTCGGCGACGCCGTCGGGCTCCTGCTCGACGAACTGGGGCGGACGCCGCTGATCGGTTTCGCCGGAGCGCCGTTCACTCTGGCGTCGTACCTCGTGGAGGGCGGACCGAGCCGCAACCACGAACGCACCAAGGCGCTGATGCACTCGGATCCCGAAACCTGGCACCTGCTGCTGGACAAGCTTGCCGAGACCACGCTGACCTTCCTGCGCGCGCAGCTGGCGGCCGGAGTGGACGCGGTGCAGCTGTTCGACTCCTGGGCCGGCGCGCTTTCCCTGCGCGACTACCGCGAATTCGTGCTTCCGCACACCCGCCGCATCTTCGAGGGAATCGCCGAAGCGAAGGCCGCGGACGTTCCGCGGATCCACTTCGGCGTGGGCACCGGTGAGCTGCTCGGCTCCATGCGGTCGGTGGGCGCCGACGTGGTCGGCGTCGACTGGCGGGTGCCGCTCGACACGGCCGTGCAACGGCTCCGGGCGGAAGATCCGGACGGTCCGGCCCCCGTGGTGCAGGGGAACCTCGACCCGGCCGTGCTGTTCGCCGGTGAAGCCGCGGTGGATCGGGAAGTGCGGCGCATCCTCGCCGAGGGGCGTGCCGCCGGTGGTCACATCTTCAACCTTGGGCACGGGGTGCTGCCCACTACCGATCCGACCATGCTGACCCGGGTCGTCGAACTCGTCCACGCCGAGAGCGCGCGGGCGTGACGGAACGCCGGGTGGCCGTCGTAGGCGGTGGCGTCGCCGGTCTGGCCGCCGCGTACCGGCTGCGGCGCTCGTTGGGACCGGCGGCCGAGATCGTGGTGATCGAGCAGACCGATCGCCTCGGCGGCAAGTTGCGCACTGTGGAACTGGCCGGACGGCCCTTCGACGTCGGCGCGGAAGCGTTCCTCGCCAGGCGACCGGAGGTACCGGAGCTGGCGAGCGAGCTCGGCCTGGCGGACCGGGTCGTGCATCCTGCCGCCGCTTCCTCGCGGATCCGGGCGGGCGGCCGGAATCGTGCGATTCCTAGCGGCACCGTGATGGGTGTGCCGACGTCCGCCGAAGCGGTTCGCGAGGTGCTGTCCGCGGAAGGCGTGGCCGCGGTCGCCGCCGAGCAGGAGCTACCGACGCTGCATCTCGGCGGCGCGGACGCGCCGGTCGGAGAGCTGCTCCGGGAACGCGTCGGCGGGGAGGTCGTCGACCGCTTGGTCGAACCGTTGCTCGGCGGCGTGTACGCCGGCACGGCCGACTCGCTGGGGCTGCGAGCGACCATGCCCGCGTTGGCGGCCGCCCTCGATGGCGGAGCGGGATCCATCACCGCCGCCGCGCGGTCCGCGCTGCCTGCACCCGCAGCCCCCGACGCCCCGAAACCGCCGGTCTTCGGCGCGTTCGACGGCGGCTATCGCCAACTCGTCGACGCGCTCGTGCGCGAGAGCGCTGCCGAGGTGCGGCATGGGCTGCCCGTGCGGGCGCTGCACCGGAACGCCGCCGGATGGCGCCTTGAACTGGGAAGTGCTCCCGAACCAGAAGAGCTCGATGCGGACGCCGTGGTGCTGGCCGTGCCCGCGCCCGCCGCCCGCAGGTTGCTGAGCGGGGTCCTCCCCGCCGCATCGGAAAGTCTGGACGCCGTCGAGCTGGCATCCATGATCGTCGTCGGTCTCGCGCTGCCCGCAGGCACCGAGTTGCCAGACTGGTCCGGAGCCCTCATCGCCAAGGGTGAGGTGCACGCCGACGGCACCCCGTTCACCGCCAAGGCGTTCACCTTCTCCAGCCGCAAGTGGCCGCATCTGCGCGGCACCGGAGGCGAGTTGTTGGTGCGCGGTTCGGTCGGCCGATTCGGGGAGGCGGCGGTGCTCCGCCGTGACGACGCCGAGATCCTCCGCCGCGTGCGGGCCGATCTCGCGGAGCTGACCGGGGTGGACGTGGAACCGGCCGATTCCGGGGTGTACCGCTGGGGCGGTGGTCTCCCGCAGTACGGTACCGGCCACCTCGACACGGTCGACCGGCTCGAAAGGGCCGTCGGCGAGATCGACGGAATCGCGATCGCCGGTGCCGCCCTGCACGGAGTCGGAGTCCCGGCCTGCGTGTCGACCGGCGACGCGGCCGCGACCGAAATCACGCGACACCTGCTGGCCGACTGAGCGCGGATCGGTGGAATGATGGACCTATGGCGCGCGTGAACTACTCCGAGATCAACGACAGCATCCGCTACACCATGTGGTCGGTCTTCCGGGTCGAAGCGGGAACGCTGCCCGAGGAACGGGAGAAGGCCGCCCGGCAGGCTGCGGAATATCTGGACTCGTTGGCCGAATCGGACGTGACGGTGCGCGGCGTCTACGACGTGTCCGGTCTGCGGGCGGACGCTGATTTCATGATCTGGTGGCACGCCGAGAAGATCGAGTCGGTGCAGGCCGCCTACACCGGTTTCCGTCGGGAGACCGCGCTGGGGCAGGCGTCCGAGCCGGTGTGGAGCAATGTCGCGCTGCACCGACCGGCCGAGTTCAACAAGAGCCACGTCCCGGCGTTCATGGCGGGGGAGGAGCCGCGCGCCTACGTCTGTGTGTACCCCTTCGTCCGCTCCTACGAGTGGTACCTGCTGCCGGACGACGAGCGTAGGCAGATGCTCGTCGATCACGGGAAGGAAGCTCGCGATTATCCTGACGTCCGGGCGAATACGGTCCCGGCGTTCGCTCTCGGTGACTACGAGTGGATCCTGGCCTTCGAGGCCGACGAGTTGCACCGGATCGTGGACCTGATGCGCCACCTGCGTGCCACCGAAGCCCGCCTGCACGTCCGCGAAGAGGTGCCCTTCTACACCGGGCCGCGGGTGGACATCACGGAGCTGGTCGCCCGGTTGCCCTGACGATCGCGACCGGTGACGTCACCGGTCGCTTGCACCGGTGCGCGGCATCAGAGGATCCCGTCGTTCCCGCCACGTTCCCTGAGCACGGGCACTCGCCCGGCTGCCAGTTCGCGGTGGAGTTCGACCAAGGTCCCGATCCCGTGCTGGACGTGTTCTTCGGCGAGGTCCCGGGCGCGGATGCCGTCTCCGTCCCGGATGGCTCGGACGATGGCCAGGTGCTGCTGCATCGAGAGCTCCGGAGAAGTGGCGAGTGCCCGCGGCAGCCACAGCAGCTCGCTGATCTCGGCCTGCAGCGCGATCTCCTGCTGGGTCAACCTGGACGACTGCGCCGCGGCGGCCACCTCGATGTGGAAGCGACCGTCGGCTTGGCGGCAGGCTTCGGGGGTATCGACGTTGCCGAGTTGGCTGGCGACCGTGTGCAACGCGGCCACGTCCGCTTCGGCGGCGCGTTCGGCGGCCAGGAACGCGGCGTGCCCGGAGATCGCGGCGTGCTGGTCGGCGATCTCGCGGAGTTCGTGGGCGCTGAACTCCCGCAACCGGGAGTGAGCTTGGTCGAGAGCGTTCACGGCGACCTCCGTGCGCAACCGGTGCGTGGGCTCCGTACGGCCCGGTACACCCCGGGACGAACTCGTCCGGACCCACCGTCGGGATGGTGGAGCGGTTCACCATCCCGGATCGTGAGCGCCGTCCGGACTCCGCGTGGTTCGGTGGGAGGAACACCGGGCACAGCAGGTTCCTCGAACGATCGACCCGGTGTGGGCCCGTCCGTGCCGGGCCCACACGCGCCGGTCACTCTGCTGGAGCGAGGTGAACCGCGATCGAGTTGATGCAGTAGCGCTGATCGGTAGGGGTCTCGTACCCTTCGCCCTCGAAGAGGTGTCCGAGGTGGCTGTGGCAACTGGTGCACAGCACTTCGACCCGTTTCATACCGAGGCTGAGGTCCTCCCGCAGCATGACCGCGTCGGTGTCCTGGGCGTCGTAGAACGACGGCCACCCGCAATGGGATTCGAACTTGTGCTGGCTGCGGAAGAGCTCGGCACCGCACGCACGGCACTCGTAGACGCCGACAGTCTTGGTCTCGGTGTATTCCCCAGTCCACGCGGGTTCTGTCGCTCCTTGGCGCAGTACCGCGTACTCGTAGGGGTTGAGTTGCTGTTTCCACTCGTCGTCCGATTTGACGACTTTCGGAGTGGCTCCCACGACCGGTTCCATGCCTCCACGCTAATGCCTGATTCGGTCGAGCGCTCGTGGTCGTTCCGCGCCTCACGGGCACCGCGAAGTCCTGCGGGAGCATGCTCGCCGCAGCGCGGGTTCGCCGCTGTTCAGCGGACGAACGTGTCGGCCATGAAAGCCACCGCCTGCGCGACGGTGACGAGCACGCCGAAGAGGATGAGCGTGACGACCAGGACCGCGACGAGTCGACGATGGCCACCGGACCGGTTGACGCTCTGGGCGAAGTCGTCGACACCGCGCAGCATGCCTTCGACGGTCGCCTTGGAGTTCGGGTGCTCCATCCGATTGAGGTGGGCGGCGAATTCCCGGACCTCCGGATCGTGCGGGTCGAGACCGATGAGGTCCTCGGTGAACCGCCCGTCCACCGGTCCGGGTTCATCGCTTGAGTGGTCCCGTCCGGAGGTCATGGGAACACGGTAACCGTGTTCGACCTCTGATGTCGGCTTTCCGTGCCGCGTCGACCGGACGGGGACGGCTGTGACTCGTAGGCTGCGGTTGTGGCGGAACCACTGGAACTCGAGATCGACGGCCCGGAAGGTGCCCGGACGGTTCGCGTGTCGAACCCGGAGAAGGTGTACTTCCCCGACCGGGGTTTCACCAAGCTGCAAGTCGTCGAGTACTACCTGGCGGTGGCCGAGCCGCTGTTGCGCGCGATCGGGGACCGCCCGACGACGCTGAAACGGTACCCGGGAGGAGTCACCGGCGAGCCGTTCTACGCCAAACGGGTGCCCAAGGGAGCACCGGACTGGATCGACTCGGCGGAGATCACGTTCCCGTCGGGGCGCACGGCCCGCCAGGTCTGCCCACACGAGCCCGCCGTGCTCGTGTGGGCAGCGGGACTGGGCACCCTGGATTTTCACCCGTGGCCGGTGCGCTCCGCCGATGTCGACCACCCGGACGAGCTGCGGATCGATCTGGATCCGCAGCCGGGGACCGACTACGCCGACGCGGTCCGCGTGGCGGAGGTCGTGCGGGAAGTACTCGCCGAGGTGGGGATGGTCGGCTGGCCGAAGACATCGGGTGGCCGGGGCATCCACGTGCTCGTCCGGATCGCGCCGCGCTGGGACTTCATCCAGGTCCGGCGCGCGGTGATCGCACTTGCGCGCGAGGTGCAACGCCGCATTCCCGACCTCGCCACCGTCGATTGGTGGAAGCTCGACCGGGGCGAGCGGGTGTTCCTCGACTTCAACCAAGCCGCCCGCGATCGCACGGTTGCTTCGGCGTGGTCGGTACGCGGGACGCCCCGTGCCACCGTCTCCACACCGGTGTCGTGGGAGCAGCTGGCGGAGGTGGAGCCCGACGACTTCGATCTCGAAACGGTGCCGGACTGGCTGGCCGAGAACACCGACCCCCATCGGCGGATCGATGAGGACGCCTACGAGTTGGACGCCTTGCTCGACTGGTTCGCGCGGGACGAACGCGACCGGGGCCTGGGCGAGCTGCCGTACCCACCCGACTACCCGAAGATGCCCGGCGAGCCGAAGCGGTCTAGGCAGAATGGATCGTGATCGTTGCCGCGTTCGTTCCGCCGGGGGTGCGAGCTGACCGGTCCCTGGGCGGGCGCGGTCGAGCCGACAGTGTGTCGTCGAACCGACAGGACAGCCGAGCCGGTGTCCCTCGTGCAGCGGTATCACCGGGTGGGTACGCGAAGCACCATCACACTGTCGGTTTTGACCTCGACGCGGGAGGCCGCGATGAACCACGACAAGCCCGTTTCCGAACCCAATCTGGGCGGCTGCAGCTGCTGCAGCAGCTGCAGCGGGCCTTCCTGTGGTTGCTGCAGCAGCTGCTGACCAAGGGCGACTACTCGGCTGGGGTGACCGCGACCGGTTCCCCCAGCCGACGCCGTTGAACGCTCCCCGACACGGGCACGGGCATCAGGCGGGACAGGCGAGATCATCGGCCGGTACGACGCCGTCCACCAGGTAGCGGCTGACCGCATCGGTCGCGCAGTCGGACTTGCCGATCGCACCGTGCCCGGCGCCCTGCCAGTTGATCAGCACACCCGAGGGAAGTTGCTGAGCCATGTGCTCACTGCTCTTCGCGGGTGTGAGCGGGTCATGCGTGGTGCTCACGACCGGAATGGGGGGCAACCCCGCGACGTTCGGGGTCGGCAGGCGGTCTTGCGGTACGGGCCACAGGCTGCACCGGACGAGCCGTTGCGCGAGGACACCACCGAACAACTCGAACTCTCGCGTCCACTCCGTGGCGATGTCGGCGCCACGTTGCGGTGGCACCCGGATCGTCGTGTCGTTGCAGCTGGTGATGAGATCTCCGTCGAGGCGCGCCGGGGTGGTGGCGCTGCCGGTGAACAAGGGTGCGGCCAGCGCGGCGATGGGTGTCCCGTCACCACGATCGGCCGCCGCGAGCGCATCGGCCAGCTCCGGCCAGGACTCGCGGTCTTGCAGACCCTGCAGGATTCCGCGCACGACCTTGCCTGCGCTGACCGTGCTGCCCGCGCCGGTAAGCGGCTCGGTGCGAACGCGCTCGACGAGCTCTCGGACGTTCCGTCGCGGTTCGGGACCGAGCGGGCACGGTTTCCCGTCGTCGCAGGCGGCGGCGAAGACGTCGAAGGTCTCCTCCGCGCTGCGCGCACGAGCCTCCAGTTGCCCCCTGATGTCGAGCATCGGATCGGGGGCCCCGTCGAGCACCATGCGGCCGACCGAGGTGGGAAAGCGTTCGGAGAAGGTGGTCAACAACCGGGAGGCCTCGCCTCGGCCGATCGCGTGGAGCTTGGGCACGCCGAGTTCGATCCGGAGCTCTTCGAGGTCACCGGCGGCTCGCCAGGTGTCGTAGGCCTGCAGTCGGTCGTCCAGGGTGAGCAGGCATTCCTGGCTGGAGTCCCGGATCGAGCCGATCAGCGGTTGAAGAGTGGGGAGGTCCGAGGCGAGCGGGTCGAAGCCCACGATCGCTTCGCGTTGGGCCTGCGGGATGCAGTCCGCCGGTTCGGACTTCCCGGTGCCACGCCGATCCATCCCGATGAGCCGGAAAGTGTTCAGCACTTCCGGAGGTAGCCGCGTGGCCAACCGTGCCGCATAGGTCGTGCCCGGCTCGCCACCGGCGTCGTTGAGCACCACCAGCGGGATGTCACCGCTGCCCACGCTGAGCAGGGAGGTGCGCGCGATTCCGCGCGAAGGCGATTCCGGTGAGTCCAGCGTGGTCAGCAGCCGAGAGCAGGAGAACAGCAGATCAGGGGGCGGCGCGGGTGCGCCGAGCTCCTCGCGCGTCTGCCCGGTGCAGTCCTGCCAGGTCAGGTTCTCCCGCCCGGGCTGCTCGAGCGGCGGGACCGGTGCGGGCTTCGGCTCGGGCGGAGACGGAGCGACCTGCTGTTCCGAGTCCAGGTAGGCCACCGCGGGCCGGTCCGAAGGCCCTGCCGCGCAGGCCGCGCTGAAGATGAGCAACAGCGGCAGCAGCAGAACACCCGCCCGCCGGGCGGTGTGGGGTGTGGGCACTCCTGTTCGGGAGCGCACGGTGGGTGCCGTGCTTGAGCGCGTGCTGTCCACCACGACGACCAGCATCGCACGATTGGCGTGAGGCTCCCGTGAGGGGCAGCTCAATTCGAACCCGTTCCGGTCTCGATAGGGTGGCTGTGCGCGGAGGGACCGCGCCGGAGCGGAAAGGATGTTCACGGTCGGCATGGCGCACACGCGTGAAACACCGTCGGGACGGCAGTCGCTCGTGGGACTGGAGCGCAACGCGTCCCGCGTGTTCGAGGCCGTGCCCCCGCCTGCTCTGGTGCTGCTCGGGGTCGTGAGTCTGCAGGTCGGTGCCGCGTTCGCCAAACAGCTGTTCACGGTGGCCGGCGCTTCCGGCGTGGTGGTGCTGCGCCTGGTGTTCGCGGCTGCGGTGTTGCTCGTGATCTGGCGTCCGTCGATACGCCTGGACCGCAGAACCCTGGTCGTCGTCGCCGGTTACGGCGCCGTGCTCGCCGGGATGAACATCAGCATCTACCAGGCGTTCGAACGGATACCGCTGGGAGTGGCGGTCACGATCGAATTCCTCGGCCCGCTCTCGGTGGCGGTGTTCGGTTCCCGACGCAAGCTCGATGTGGTGTGGGCGTTGCTGGCAGGTGCCGGTGTGCTGCTCCTGGCCAGGAGCGATGGTGGTCTCGATTGGGGCGGGGTGGCGTTCGCCCTGCTGGCGGGCGCGCTGTGGGCCGGCTACATCCTGATGGGCGCCAAGCTCGGCAACTACACCACCGGCGGCTCCGGGCTCGCGCTGGGCATGGCATTCGGCGCGATGGTGGCGCTTCCGTTCGGCATTCCCGCTGCGGGACCGGCGCTGCTGGAGCCGACCGTGCTCGCCGCCGGTTTCGCCGTGGCACTGATGTCCTCGGTCATCCCGTACTCCCTGGAGCTCGAGGCGTTGCGGCGCATGCCACCGCGCGTATTCGGGGTGCTGATGAGTCTGGAGCCCGCGGTAGCCGCGCTGGCTGGCCTGGTGGTGCTCCAGGAAGCGCTGGGCGCGGGGCAGTGGGTCGCGATCGGCTGCGTTGTCGTCGCCTCGGTCGGGGCCACGCGCGGAGCCCGCTCCCATTCCGAACCCGCCGACTCCGGCACGGGCGACTCCGGAGCAACGGGCGAGTCCGGAGCAACAGGCGAGACCGGAGCCGCATCCCGCGAACGGGGCGGCCGACCGGATTAGGCGCGCCCCTATGCGACCGGGCGGAGCGCGCGCATCAGCGTCAGCAGCGTGCGGTTGAGGGGCAGCGCGATGCCGTGCCGTTCACCCGCGCGCACCAGCGCACCGGTGATGTGCTCGTGTTCGGTGCTCGCGCCTGCCAGCCGGTCGTAGAGCATCGACGTGCCGGTGTCGGCGGAGAAGTGGCCGGTGAAAGAGGCCAGCACCTTCTCGGCGTCCGCCGTACCGATGTCGGCGCCTTCGGCCCGAGCCACGGCGACGGATTCGTCCAGAACGCCCGAGGCGAGTTCGCGGATGTCGGGTTCGGCGAACACGTCGAGTCGCCGAAGCGTCAGCGCCGTGATCGGGTTCGCCGCCAGGTTGGTCAGCAGCTTCCGCCACGCCGCGGTGTGGAAGTCCTCGGTGCTCGACGTCGTGACCCCGGATGTGGACAGCATCCGGATGAAGCGGTCGCCGAGGTCGCCGGTGGGCACGATCATGCTGGTCGGGGAGCGCCGCACGATGTGCCCCGGGCGTACGCGTTCGGCGCCCACGTAGATCAGCGCGGGCAGTAGCGGTGCGGCAAGCTCCAGCGAGCTCACCGAGTCGCGGTGTTCGATTCCGTTCTGGATGATCACGACCGGGGTGTTCTCACCCGCGAGTCGCCGCAGCCAGGGCGCGGTGCTGTCGACGTCCTGCACCTTCGTGGTCAGCAGAACCCAGTCCACTTCGGACACGGAGTCCGGGTCGGAAAGGATCTCGACCGGGACGTCCGAGGGACCCTCCGGAGCATCCAGCCGCAACTTCTCGAATGGCGTTCGCACGCACAGACGCACGTCGTGCCCCGCGTCGTGCGCTGCGGCGGCGAGAACTCCGCCGATTGCCCCTGCCCCGATCACCGCGATCCGTTGTGCTCGCACACCCGGGGAGGCTACCCGTCGCCGTCCGGCGCCGAGGACACCTCACCGCGCAGCACCGCGCCCAAGTCGTAACGGGCGGGCTCCTCGAGCTGGTCGTACCGGCACGAGGCGGGATCGCGGTCCGGTCTGTCACGTACGAACTGTGTCGTGTGCCGGAAGCGGGAGGGTGCGGCGCCTTCGGTGTGGTCGTAGGCGACTTCGACGACCTTCTCGGGGCGCAGCGGGACCCACGGCTGCTCGCCGCTGCGCCAGCGGTTGACGGCTCCCGGCAGGCGGCGACCGTCCTCGGCATCAGCTCCGAGCCACGGGTGCTCCTCCGCATCGGTGCGCAGGTCGGCGAACTCGTCGGCGAGTTCACGGCGCCGAGCCGCGGAGAACGCACCGACGACACCCACGTGGTGCAGGACACCCTGGTCGTCGTGCAATCCGAGCAGCAGTGAACCGATCGCGGTGCCGGGCTCGGTGTTGGCGTGCCAGCGAAGCCCGGCCACCACGCAGTCGGCTGTGCGCGTGTGCTTGATCTTGAGCATGGTCCGCTTGCCCGGTTCGTAGGGGCTGTCGGAGTCCTTGCCGATCAGCCCGTCGAGTCCGGCGCCTTCGAAAAGCCGGAACCAGTCCACGGCGACGTCCGGATCGTCCGTGACGGCGGTGGTGTGCAGGCCGGGTCCGTCGAGACCGAGTTCCGCGAGCAACCGCCTGCGGGTGGCGAAAGGTGTTTCGCGGAGGTCGCGGTCGTCCAGAGCCAGCAGGTCGAAGGCGATGAAGCGGGCGGGGGTCCGTTCCGCGAGCGTGCGGACCCGGCTCTCGGCGGGGTGGATCCGCTCGCTCAGCGCGTCCCAGTCCAACCGATCACCACCGTGGTCGCTGCGGGAAACCACGAGTTCGCCGTCGAGTACCAGCGGTCGATCGGTTCCCGTCCGGACGTTGTCCACGACCTCGGGAAAGTAGCGGTTGAACCCCTTACCGGTGCGTGACTGCAGGAAGACCGGCTCATCGGCCTCCGGATCGACGAAGACCAGGCAACGGAAGCCGTCCCACTTGGGTTCGAAGAGCATGCCCGAACGTCGTGGGATTTCCTGGACCGGTCCGGCCAGCATCGGCTTGATCGGTGGGGGTACCGGCAGCATCGGCGGCCTCCCGGGCTCGGGTGGTGTGGTCGAGTATCGCGGCTCAGCGAACCCGTTGCCGGGCCGCCCGATCGAGTTGCAACCGGATCGTCGTCGGCACGACCTCGGTTTCCAGCGCTTCCCTGGCGCGGGAGAGGACTTTGCCATCCAGCTCGTCCCACACCTGGCGCACGTTGGTTCCCTCTTGCAACGAGAGGGTCAGTCGCAGTGCGGGGGACCGTGAGGTGCCGGCCATCCGGACGCGCGCCCGGGTCACACCGATGACCGCTTCCGCGTCGGAACGCACCGCATCGGTGATCGCCGAGGAGGTGACCGTGGTGCTGCCGGTCGTCGGCTCCTCCAGGCGCATGTCGGGTTTGGGTTCTCGCTTGCCCGCACGGACCACCCACCACAGGCCGACGACGAGCAGCACGATTCCCGCGGCGAGTGCGACAGCGACGCCCCACCCCGGGTTCGACCGCCACCACTGTTCGATGAGCGGGTCGAGAACCGGCCGCCTGCCGCGGAACGTCCCGACCCAGCCAGTGCCGACGACGAGGGCCGCCAGCCCCGCCGCCACCAGCAGCAGGCCGAAAGCGGTGGCGAGTGTTCGTTCGAAGGCGGCGGAGCGGCCGATCGGCGTCGAACTCGGGTGCGCCCCGCGTGCCGTATCCGCGGATCGATGGGTCATGCGCGCTCCTTGGGCGGGGAGACCGAGACCGAAACCTTCGGTTGCCGGCTCATCGGCAGTTCACCGATCGCGTCGTCCACGGACCTGCGGACCCGTGCGTGCAGGTCGCCGAGCTCGCTGAACCGGCTGGTCACCCGTACTCGCACTCGGGTGCGTCGAGCGGTGACGGAGGCCGCCGACACGCCGTCCTGGGCGCGGACCTGGTGCCCCACCAAGCGGGCAAGCGATCGGGGATCGGTGGTTACGGTGACTTCGGGCGCGGGATCGTGCAGGCGGATCTCGGTTCGTCCGGACCTGGCCGCCAGCAGCAGGAGGAGCAAGCCCACCACCACGGCGCCCGCGGCGGTGACCCGAACCGGAACGTCCCCCCAGGACACACCCCGCAAGCCGGAGAGCACGGTGCGCAGAGAAACGACGACGCCGCCGGAGTCCGGACGCGACCACCACCACCAGAACACCTCGGTCAGCAGCAACGCGCCCAGCGTCGCGGTGGCCAATCCGAGCAGTGCCGTGATCAGGCGCAGGACGATCCGCATGTTCATTCCACTCGTGGTGGTCGGTCGGCCGGTACCAGCGCGGACACGGTGACGTCGACCGTGCGCACCTCGCAGTCGGCGATCCGGACGAGTTCGGCGCTGACCTGCTCCCGGACGGCCCGCGTGGTTTGCCGAACGGGGGCCGGAAAGCGCAGTGCCACGTCGAGTCGGATGACCAGTTCCTTGTCCGGGCCCGAAAGTCGGGCGCTGGCCCCGTGCTCGCCGAAGCCGACCCCGGCGATCCGCCGGTGCACCCGTGTGGTGCCCGGAACCGTGTCGGCCGCACGCTCCGCGATCTTGCGCAGCACCGTTCGGCTGATGTCCAGTCGACCTCGTGCGGACGGTTCGGTCCGTTCGTCCGCGACCGTCGCGGAACTCGCGGTCATCGGTCTTTGCCTCTGCCGAAGATCTCGCCGATTTCCAGCTCGCCGTCGAGGACCCGGCCGACGACGAGCCCGATCGCCCCCGCCGCGAGTGCGATCAGAAAGCCGGTGAATCCACCGACCACGGCAGCCGTACCAAGTATGAGCCCGGCGAGCAGACCCGTCTGAGTTGCGTTCAAAGCGGAAAACCTCCTGCCATCAAGACGAATCACTGTCCGAATCACTGTCGACGACCCGTGGTGGACCGGGCCGCCCCACGCGCACGAGGTTCGCGGCGACCACGGGAACGCCGTTAGATTTCACCGGACCCGCGCTTCCCGGATACGACGAACCCGCCGAAGGCGGATGTGGTGCAAGATCGCACGCAAGCCACGCGCCCGTCGCACCACCACGACGGGCGCGTCGTACCGGTCGTACCGGTGTCGCGAGGTAGCGGGCCGAGCGCGCCGGGCGCGGAACTCCGCGACACCGGCCGCGAACACTTCGGGATCTCCACCGACGTCCGGGTGGTTGGCCCGCACGAACGCGCGGAACGCGGCGCGGTCCACGATGTTCCCTTCACCGTTCGTGCCGGTACTCATCGTTCTCCGACTCCCGTGCGTCCGGTTCTCGCTCATCCGGTTCTCGCTCATCCGGTGTGCTGACGTCCGCCACCGTGATGTTCACCGGCACCGCGCCGAGCACCTCACGCGCGCGGACCCGAAGTTCGCCGACCACTTCGGGGAGCGGGCGGTCGAGCCGGAGCGCGACGCCGATCTCGGTGGCTTCGGCATCGGCACCGATGCGGACGCCGACGATCTTTCGCCCGGGCAACGGAGTCGCGATCACCCCTAGTCGGCCACCGTGCAGCTCGGTCACCGAGGGATGTGACCGCACCGTCGCGGCCAACCGGGTGGCTGCGTCGGCGGTCCTGTTCTCGGATGCCGTCATCACGGGTCCTTCGGAGCTGGCCGGCTGGTCGGGGGAGCGCACGGCTCATTCCACGCGTGAGGAGGAGGCCGCTTCCGCTTCGTTGCCTTCGTCGTCCGAGGGCAGGTGGATGTCGTTGACCGCGATATTGACCTCGATGACGTCGAGTCCCGTCATGCGTTCCACGCTGTTGATGACGTTTCGCCGCACCGCGCGGGCGAGGTCGACGATCGAGGCCCCGTACTCGACGATGATGTCGAGGTCGACCGCGGCCTGCTTCTCCCCGACTTCGACCTGCACACCCGAGGTCGAGGAGGTGCCGGTGCCACCTGGAATCCGTTCGCGCAGGGCACCGAAGGCACGCGAGACACCGCCGCCCATGGCGTGCACGCCGGAAATCTCGCGCGCGGCGATCCCGCTGATCTTCTGCACCACGGAGGCTGCGATGGTCGTCTTGCCGGTCGAGGGTTCGTCGGCGGGTTTGGGCAGGTCGGCACCGCCACGTGCGGTGGGTACCCGGCTGCCTTCGGTGCCGGCCTGTTCACTGCTGCCCTGGCCACCAGTGCTCTGCCCACCAGTGCTCTGTCCGGTGGTCTGTCCACCACTGCTCTGCGACATGGACGTCAAGCTCCTCTCACGGCGTGCTGATGCCCTCGGCGGGACCGGGACCACTGCGACGGATGGCAGCTCCCTCGACGAAGTCTGGCAACAGTCTCGCCGCGCAGCATGATCGGACCTCGCGGACGCACCGTCCCGTCCTTCGAAAGAGTGGTCGGGCGACCCCAGCGGTCGCGCGAATAACGCGTACTCGCTGGTCGCTGTGTGCCTCGTCGCTCAACCACGCATTCTCGCGTAGCGCAGGAGCAACAGCGATTCCTCGGCGCGCAGCGCCGAAACCAGCCGCATGCCACGTGGCTGCTCGATCGGTGTTCCGGTGGCGATGCGCCCGGCGTCGCCACCGGCCAGCATCGGCGAGACGGTCAGGCAGAGTTCGTCGACGAGGTCCTGCTCGATCAGCTTGCCGAACAAGGTCGGACCGCCCTCGCAGCCGATCCGGCCCAGTCCGCGCCGGTCCAGCGCCGACACCGCCTCGTGCAGGTCGACGTCCTCGTCCCCCGTGACGACGACGTCCACGCCCGCATCCGCGAGCGCGCGGCGACGCTCGACGGGGGCGGCCTCGCAGGTGAGCACGATCGGAGCGACGTGGGTGTCGGTGACCAGCGGGGCGTCCGGTGTCAGTGAGCACCGCCGCGTGACCAGCGCGATCGGGGGTGGTTGTTCGGAAAGGCCAAACCTGGTTCGGCGTGCGTTGCGCGCTTCGGTCGGTTTGATGCCACGGTATCCCTCGACGGTCGCGGTGCCGATTCCCGCGAGTACCACGTCGGAGAGGTCGCGGATGAGTCCCAGCACGCGCTGGTCGGCGCGCGAGGACAGGCCACGTGACCGGCCCCCCACAGTCACCGCCCCATCGAGACTGGAGACGAAGTTCACTCGCAACCACGGCCGGGCGTGTTCGGGGAAGTCGTAGAACGCTTCCAGTTCGCTGTCCACCTGTTGAGTGCCGTCCACGGGCCAGAGCCTGTCCACCGGACCATCCCAGCACGCCGGTTAAGCTTTCGACATGAGCACCCCGCGCCTGACCGATCGTCGACCCGAACTCAGTCCGGACGAGATGGTCGACGCGATGACGCCGCCGCCCAGGTTCGACGAGGTCCGGTTCGAGACCTACATCCCCAATCCCGACGAGCCCAGCCAGTCGGCGGCGGTGTCGGCGTGCAGCGAGTTCGCCGCGCGGGTGGGGACGTCGAACAAGACCGGCGGGTGGTTGCGCGGTCTCTTCGGCGGACGCAAGCCCTCGCAGGAGACCCTTCCCGGGCTCTACCTCGATGGCGGGTTCGGCGTCGGCAAGACACACCTGTTGGCCTCCACCTGGCACGCGGCTCCCGGGCCGAAGTCCTACGGGACCTTCGTCGAGCTGACCAACCTGGTCGGCGCACTGGGCTTCGCCGAGACGGTCCGCCGGATGTCCGAGCACCGGCTGCTGGCGATCGACGAGTTCGAGCTGGACGATCCCGGCGACACCATGCTCGTCACGCAGCTGATCGCCAAGCTCACCGACGCCGGCGTGTGCGTTGCCGCCACCTCCAACACGCTGCCGGACAAGCTGGGTGAGGGCCGATTCGCCGCGGTGGACTTCCTCCGGGAGATCCACGCGATGTCTTCCCGCTTCTCCGTGGTGCGGGTCGACGGGCCGGACTACCGGCACCGCGGGTTGCCCGACGCGCCGCCCCCGATGGACGACGCCGAACTGGTGGACTTGGCCGCTACCACCGATGGTGCGACCCTCGACAGCTTCGACGAGCTGTGTGAGCACCTCGGGGGCGTGCACCCGTCGAAGTACGGAAAGTTGGTGACGGGAGCGACCGCGGTGTACCTTTCCGGCCTGCGTCCCGCACCCGACCAGGACGTCGCGTTGCGGTTGGTCGCGTTGGCCGACCGGCTCTACGACCGGGCGATCCCGGTCCGGGTGTCCGGGCGACCGCTGTCCGAGCTGTTCAGCGATGAGATGCTGCAGGGCGGTTATCGGAAGAAGTACCTGCGGGCGATCAGCAGGCTTACCGCACTGTCGCGTGATCTGGCGAAGTCCTGATCGGTCGTACGGGCGGCTGCGCTGCCGCCCGTGCCTGACCTGCTCTGCTCGGTGCGGTGTCAGTCGCGGCGCAGCACTTCCACGATCGCGTCCAGACCCGCGTCGAGGTCCTCCCCGTCGATCACCAGCGGCGGAGCGATCCGCAGCGTGTTCTCCTGGGTCGCCTTGCACAGCACCCCGCGTTCGGCGAGCGCCTCGCTGACCTGACGTCCGCTCGGACCGCCGTCTTCGATTCGCACGCCCGCCCACAACCCGCGGCCGCGCACCTCGGAGACCCCGTGCCCGATGAGCTCGCGCAATCGGGCGTGCAGGCGCTCACCCAGTTTGCGCGATCGCTCCTGGAACTCTCCGGTGCGGAGCAACCGGATCACGGCCCGTCCCACGGCGCAGGCCAGCGGATTCCCGCCGAACGTCGATCCGTGCTCGCCGGGGCGGAGGACGCCGAGCACCTCGTGGCTTCCGACGACCGCCGAAACGGGGAGCAGACCGCCGCCGAGCGCCTTGCCGAGGGTGTACAGGTCCGCGCGCACCCCGTCGTGGTCGCAGGCCAGCAACGTGCCGGTGCGTGCCAGCCCGGACTGGATCTCGTCGGCGACGAGCAGCACGTTGTGGTCGTCGCAGAGCTGTCGCAGGCGCGGCAGGTAGTCCCGAGGCGGGACGACGACGCCCGCCTCGCCCTGGATGGGTTCGACGAGGACGGCAGCTGTGCGGTCGGTGATGGCCTGTTCGACGGCGTCGGCATCGCCGTAGGGCGTGACCACGAACCCCGGGGTGAACGGTCCGAATTCGTCGCGGGCGTCCGGATCGGTGGAGAAGGACACGATGGTGGTGGTGCGCCCGTGGAAGTTGGAACCGGCGACGATCACCTCGGCTTGGTTCTCCGCGACGCCCTTGACCTGGTACGCCCACTTCCGAGCGACCTTGATCGCGGATTCGACGGCTTCGGCGCCGGAGTTCATCGGCAGCACGGTGTCGGTCCCGGTGAGTTCGGCCAGTTCGCGGCAGAACGGGCCGAACTGGTCGTGGTGGAAGGCGCGGCTCGTGAGTGTGACGCGGCCCAACTGCTCGACCGCTGCGGCGATCAGGTCCGGGTGCCGGTGGCCGAAGTTCAGCGCCGAGTAGCCGGCCAGCAGGTCGAGGTAGCGCTTGCCGTCCACGTCGGTCATCCACGAGCCTTCGGCATCGGCGATCACCACCGGCAACGGGTGGTAGTTGTGCGCGCCGTAGTGCTCGGCGAGTGCGAGGTGGTCTGCGGATGTCGTGCTGGAAGCCGCGGAGGTCATGAAGACAGGCTATGTCGGCATCGGGTTGCGTTTCAGTCTTGAACCGTTGCTTCTTTCGACGCATCGTTGCGTCATTCGGGCGAAATGTGACGATCTTTTGCATCAGTTCGCGTGCCCGGTTATACCGACGTCGGATCACGCGATTACCATCGGTTCGGCACAAGTGGTAGTGATCGAGTTGCGCTTCGTGTTCGATGTGGAGGGTCGCGGGTGCCGGTGGACGACGAGTATCGGATCTACGTGGGGGCCTACACCGGTCCGGACTCCGACGCCGGTGGGATCAGCTTGCTCGTCGCCGACCCGGGTGGCGGACTCGGGTGCGCAGGCCGCGCCACGCGAGCGATGGACCCGTCCTTCCTCGCCCTCGCGCCTGATTCGGCGACTCTGTTCGCGGTGAGCGAGTCGATGGAAGGGCGCGTCATAGCTTTCGCCGTGCGAGCCGACGGCACGCTGCGCGAAACGAACTCCCAGCCCTCGATGGGGGCGGCGCCTTGTCACCTGAGCGTGCACCCCTCCGGAAATTTCCTGTTCACGGCCCACTATGTGACGGGGAACCTGGCCGTGCACCCCATCGGTGACGGGGGCGTCCTGCGCGAGGCGTGTCATCTGGTCCAGCACAGCGGGAGCGGTCCGCACCCCAGGCAGGACGGACCGCACGCGCACCAGATCGTGCCCGATGCCGCCGGGCGGCACGTGCTCGCGACGGATCTCGGTACCGACTCGCTCCACGTCTACGACTTCGACGGCGAAACCGGCCACCTGACGCTCAAGCACGAGGTGTCGCTGCGGGCCGGGACTGGACCACGTCACCTCGCGTTCCACCCGTCGGGTGAGCGGGTGTATCTGCTCAACGAGCTGGCCTCGACCATCACCGAGCTCGGATACGATCCGGAAACCGGTGTGCTGGAGGCCGGTCGCACGATCTCGATGTTGCCCGCGGACTACGCGGAGACCAACCTCGCCGCCGAGGTCGTGGTCACGCCGGACGGACGGTTCGTCCTCGCCTCCAACCGAGGACACGACAGCATCGCAGTGTTCGCCACGGGAGATCCCGAGTTCGCCACGGGAGAGTCCGAGGTCGGCTTCCGGCGAATCGGGCTGTGGGAGGCGGGGGTGGCCGAACCCCGGCACATCAGCCTCGCACCGGACGGGACGGTGCTGTTCGTGGCCGGGCAGCGCAGCGGGACCGTGCGCGCGTTCTCCGTCGGCGACTCCGGCGAGCTCACATCGGTCGGTGAACCGGTCACGACCGGAAGCCCGGCCTGCGTCCTGCCGGTACCGGGCTGAACTGCCGGCCGCGCCGGTTGTGCGCCGGTCGTCGCACTACGAGCCACTCGGGCGGGAGGCGTCCGAAAGCACGCGTTTGTCCGAACAGTCCTGCTGGTAGGGGCGAGCTACGGCGTTGCTCGAGCGGCTCACAGCATTGCGCGGTCGAAACTGCCCCGCCCGTACTGTTGTAGCGCGGTGTGGATCCGCTTGGCCTCTTGCCTGCGCGTCCACCAGCCCCCGGTCGCCCCGAGCGGGAAGACCGCGGCCCCGCCTTGGTGCTTCTGGACCCGGTGCCACATGCACGACCTGAGCGGAGGCGCGTCATCGGTGCACCAGACGACCACGGACCGTTTCTTGCCGCGGCCGACGATGCCTGCCCGATAAACGTGTTCCCACGGGATCTCCCGGGTGAAACCCGACCGGGACACGAGGAGTCCGTCGCTGTTGAGCTTCAGCCGGAGCCCCGGGGTGATGGCTTTGAGCAGGGACAGCGCGCCACTCGCGGTCAGCAGTCCGAGCCCGATGAAGTACGGGATGGCCACATCGCCTCGGGGCGTGCCCAGCAGCATCAGCGTGCCGAAGACGAACAGTCCCAGCAGCACTGCCGAGAACAGCGCGCCGCCCCGACCGCCCGTCGTGAACACCGGCCCCGGATTGTCCTTCCGGACGCGGGCCCGGTCGGCGACCGCCTGCTTTGCGGTGTTCCGCGGGACGGCCGGGCGGATCTTCCCGGGCCGTTCCGCCGGACGGCCCGGATCGGACGGCGGCGTCGCCGGGATCGGCGGTGTGCCCTGGTCGTGTCCGGCGGGTGGCCCCGCGCCGGGTCGGTGCTGACCGTCTGGAGTCCCGCCGTCGGAATCCGGGGAAGGTGAGCTGTAGGCGAGCGTGCCCGAACTCGGTCGAGCGGCCGAAGGCGGCGGAGTGTCGGGCGGTGCCGCCTCGACGGTCTGCTGCAACCGAGTGGCGTGCTCGTTGATCGCCGCCGTGATCGGTGCCGGTAACCAGTGCTCGCCCTGCATCCTGGGCTCGCCAAGGAAGTCGATCAGCTCCGAGGTCGTCGGGCGGGTGGCCGGATCCTTCGCGAGACACGCCGCCAGCGTGGGGCGCAGGTCGCCGGGAACCTCGGACAGGTCCGCTTCGGCATGGGCCACCCGGTAGAGCAAGGCCGCGGTGCTCTCCTCCCCGAACGGGCCGCTGCCGGTGGCGGCGAACACGAGCACCGCACCGAGCGAGAACACATCGCTCGCCGGGCCGATGTCCCCGCCAAGCGTCTGCTCCGGGGAGAAGAACCCGGGCGTGCCGAGGAACATGCCCGTGGCGGTCAGTGCCTGGCCGGTCATCGCGCGGGAGATGCCGAAGTCGATGACCCGCGGCCCGTCCTGACCGAGCAGCACGTTGCCCGGCTTGAGGTCCCGGTGGACCAGATCGACGCGGTGGATCGCGCCGAGTGCCTCCGACAGTCCGGACCCCAGGCTCCGCACCGTGTCCGCGGGCAGCGGCCCGAAGTCGGCGACCGCCCGGTGCAGGGTCGGACCCGGAATGTATTCGGTGGCCAGCCACGGTTGTTCGGCATCCGGGTCGGCACCGACCACGGCCGCCGTCCAGAACCCGCCGACCGAGCGCGCCATCTGCGCCTCGCGGCGGAAGCGTTCCCGGAACTCGGGATCTTCGGCGAGATCCGGCCGGATCACCTTGATCGCCACCACGCGCCCACCACGGGACCGGGCAAGGTAAACCGAGCCCATCGCTCCCTTGCCGAGACGCGAAAGCAATCGGTAGTCGCCGATCCGGTCCGGCTCAGTGGCCAGCAGCGGCTGCACGTGTTCATTCTCCTCGCGGTCGTGGTGCTCTGCCTCCAAGCTAACGGATGCCCTCGTCATCCGGGTGGTTCCGGGAGCTCCACCCGCACCGTTCGAGTCGTGCTCGGCGAGCGGGGAAGCGGGCGGAGTAATCGGTTACTTGGCTTCGTTCCACATCTTTCGAGCCCGTGGTGTTGTGGGTATGATCCAGCTCACTGCGAGCCGCAACGTGACGATCACTGTGGATCGAGGGAGGTGCGCCCGTGATGTCGAGCACACCTTCGGAGTCGGCGGACGCGCCGCCCGCGATCTCCCTACGAGGCATCAGCAAGCGGTTCCCCGGTGTTGCCGCCGTATCCGATGTCGACCTCGATGTACTTCCCGGTCGAGTGCACGTCTTCGCGGGTGAGAACGGCGCGGGCAAGTCGACGCTGATGAAGCTGATCGCTCAGGTCGAGGCACCGAGCGAGGGACGGATCGAACTCGCGGGCGTGCCGGTCGCCCACCACGGCCCGAGCAGCGCTCTGCGGCGGGGCATCTCGATGGTGCACCAGGAGTTCGCCCTGGCGCCGGACCTGTCGGTGGCCGAGAACCTGTTCATCGGTCGGGAACCTGGTTCCCTCGGTTGGATCTCACGCCGCAGGGAGCGCCGGGGCGCCGTCGAATTGCTCGACCGAGTGAAATTGGCGGTGGATCCGAACAGGTTGGTGGGTTCGCTGTCCACAGCGGAGCAGCAGCGGGTGGAGCTGGCCAAGGCGCTGGCGGTGCGATCGAGCGTGCTCATCCTCGACGAGCCGACCGCCACCCTTACGGAGCGGGAGACCGCCGAACTGTTCACCATCATCCGGCAGTTGACCGACCGGGGAATCGCGGTCCTCTACATCTCGCACCGGCTCGACGAGATCTTCGAGATCGGTGATCTGGTGACGGTGATGCGGGACGGGGAGGTCGTCGCCACTCACCCGGTGTCCGAACTCGACGAAACCCGCCTGGTCGGTCTGATGGTCGGCCGTGATGTCGAGAACCTCTACCCGCGAACGCGGACCGAACCCGGCGACGTGCGGCTTCGGGTCAGCGGACTCAGCCGAGGTGGCGTGGTGCGGAACGTGTCGTTCGAGGTGCGTTCCGGCGAGATCGTGGGACTGGCGGGGCTGGTCGGTGCCGGTCGGACGGAGCTGGCCCGCACCGTGTTCGGCGCGGAACCGGCGGAGTCCGGGACCGTGTCTCTCGATGGTCGCCCGCTGCGGGTCAGGAACCCGTCGGAAGCGATCGCCGCCGGAATCGGCTATCTCACCGAAAGCCGCAAGACCGACGGCTTGGCCCTACAACTGGGGGTGGACAAGAACATCACGCTGGCCCGGTTGCCGATGCGCGGCGGGTTGATCGACCTCCGCGCCGAAAACCGGATCGCCGAACGCAAACGCGAGGCGCTGCGGATTCGGGTTCCGTGGGTGGGCAGGCCGGTTCAGGCGCTCTCCGGCGGGAACCAGCAGAAAGTCGTGCTGGCCCGTTGGCTGGAAACGGGTGCGGACGTGCTGTTCTTCGACGAACCGGGGAGGGGCATGGATGTCGGGGCGAAATCGGAGATGTTCCAGCAGATGGACCTGCTGGCTTCGGAGGGCAAGGCGATCGTGTTCATCTCCAGTTATCTGCCGGAGTTGCTCAACATGTGCGATCGGATCCTTGTCATGCGGGCAGGGAGGATCACGGGCGAAGTCGCCCAAACCGACTTTTCCGAGGAACGCGTCGTCGCACTCGCGACCGGAGCCGGGGAGGATCCATGAGCGAGCGGACAGGTGAGCCCGGTGCACTCGGGTTCCTGACCACTCGGATGTCCGGGGCGGTCTCGCAGCTCGCTGCTGCCGGAACGCTGATTGTCGTCTTCGTGGTCCTGTCGATCATCGCCCCCTCGTTCCTCACCGCCGACAACCTGTTCAACCTCGGATCGCAGACTTCGGTGAACGCGGTGATGGCCGTCGGCGTGACGCTGGTCATCATCACCGGAGGGATCGACCTGTCCGTCGGATCGGTGGCGGCACTGTCCGGTGTGGTCGGTGTGATGCTGATGGCGGGCCATGGCATGTCGCCCCTGTTGGGAATCGCCGGCGGTGTCCTCGTCGGTGCGGTTGCCGGTCTGGTGAACGGCCTGCTGGTGTCGGTGGTCGGCCTCCCACCGTTCATCGCGACCCTCGGGATGCTCAGCGTGGGGCGCGGATTGGTGCTCATCATCACCGGGGCGGTGGCGGTGTTCGGTGCGCCGGATTCGTTCCGGCTGCTCGGGCAGGGCGTGATCGGAGTGCTCCCGATACCCATCGTGCTGATCGCCCTGGTCGCGGTGGCCGGGCACCTGGTGCTGACCCGGACCAGACTGGGCCGCTACGCGTACGTGATGGGGTCCAACCCGGAAGCCGCCCGACTCTCCGGCGTGCCCATCAAGCGGCACACCACGGCTGTGTACGTGCTTTCGGGCGGTCTCGCTGGGCTCGGCGGAATGATCGCCGCGTCGCGGATCAACTCCGGCCAGCCGAACTTCGGTGAAGGTCTGGAACTGGACGTGATCGCGGCCGTCGTCATCGGTGGGGCCAGCTTGTTCGGTGGCCGTGGAACGGTTCTGGGGTCGTTGATCGGGGCATTTCTCGTGGCCGTGATCCGCAACGGTGCCGTGCAGCTCGACATCGGCACCTTCTACCAGAACGTGCTCATCGGCGTGATCATTTGGCTCGCCGTGTGGTGGGACCGCTACCAGCGGCGAAAGCTCAGCGGCGACACCGGATGAGTCGGGCGGTGAGGCGTCGTGCGGACGGCGCCGTGGAAGGGAGCTCGGAATGCGGAAGACTCTGACCGCGACCTGCATGCTGCTGTCGTTGGTCGCCGCCGGGTGCACGGTGGGCGTCCGGCAGCCGTCCGGCGACGGTGCCGAACAGGGCGGACCGACCAAGATCGCGGTGGTGCCGAAAGCGATCGGTTTCGACTTCTGGGAGAACGTCCGCACCGGTGCCGAATGCGCGGCGCGGGAACATGATCGCGTCGACATGCACTGGGACGGTGTGTCCCAGGAGAGCGACGTCAGCGGTCAGCAGAGCCTGCTGCAGGACCTCATCTCCCAGGGGCAGTACCAGGGGCTGGTTTATGCCGCGACCGACGCCAAGGCGCTCGCCAACATCACCAGAACGGCCCGACAACAGGGCACCTCGGTCGTCAACATGGATTCCGGAACGGAACCGCAGCCCCCGGAAGTGCCGGTGTTCGCCACCAACAACGTGGCGGCCGCGGAAAGCGGCACCGACCTGCTCGCGGAGGAACTCGGTGGGCGGGGCAAGGTTGCGTTCATCGAATTTCAGCCGGGCACCAGTACTAACGAGTCGCGAGCCGAAGGGTTCGAACGCGGTCTGACCCAGAATCCGGGCTTGGAGCTCGTGGCCAGACAGTCCAGCGACAGCGACTACAACACCGCGTTGCAGGTCACCCAGGACATCCTGACGGCCAATCCCGACCTCAACGGCATCTACGCCGCGAACGAACCCAGCGTGCTCGGTGCTGCCGAAGCGGTTCGGCAGGCGGGCAAGGCGGGCGAGATCAAGATCGTCGGGTGGGACACCTCCGAAGGCCAGATCAATTCGCTGCGCGAAGGTGTGATCACCGGATTGATCGCGCAGAACCCGTTCCGGATGGGACACGACGCCGTCGAGTCGGCGGTGGCCAAGATCCGTGGCCAGGAGCAGGACGGGCCGGACACCGATACGGGATCGACGCTGATCACCCGCGAGAACCTGGACACCCCGAAGGTGCGGAAGTTGCTGAACCCGAGCTGCGAGGCGCAACCGGAGTGACGTTCGGGTGCGGGGCTTGACCTCGCCCGTGGTGGTCAGGAGCGTTCGCGCAGCATCCCCAACGCGGTGTCGGCGTGCGCGGACATGCGCAACTCGCTGCGGACGACGCCGATGACGACTCGGTCGGTTCCGATGACGAACGTGTGCCGCTTCACCGGAAGCGGCCCGAACCGCCGCTTCACCCCGAACCGGCGGGCCACCTCGCCCTCGAAGTCGGACAGCAGCGGAAAGCCGAACGAGTGCTGCTCGGCGAACGTACGTTGTTTGGCCACCGGGTCGGTGCTGATGCCGACCGGCTGTGCCCCGCACGCGGCGAACTCGGCGGCCAAGTCCCGGAAGCGGCAGCTCTCGGTGGTGCACCCGGTGGTCATCGCGGCGGGGTAGAAGAAGAGCACCACCGCTCCACCGCCGAGCAGCTCGGAGAGCCCGCGCTCGTCACCGTGCTGATCGGGGAGTACGAAGTCTTCGACGGGATCACCGGTTCGCATTCGAACTCCTTCGGTCCGGGGCGGGCGATGATCGATCTTGCCGGATCGTTCGGGAGGTGTCGACAGGGGCGGGGACCGGTTTACGGCCGCCGGTCGTGGGGTAGAGCGCTGATGGGTTACCCGAGGACTCGCGGAAGGAGGATCATGAGCGCAACGCTCAACGGCCGCAAGATCGCATTCCTGGTGTCCACGGACGGCATCGAGCAGGTCGAACTGACCGAGCCGTGGAAGGCGGTCGAGGATGCGGGCGGCCAACCCGAACTGGTGTCGGTGAGTTCCGGTTCGGTGCAGGGCCGCCACCACCTC
Organism: Parasphingorhabdus pacifica; assembly: GCF_054779195.1. Classification (NCBI taxonomy): domain Bacteria; kingdom Pseudomonadati; phylum Pseudomonadota; class Alphaproteobacteria; order Sphingomonadales; family Sphingorhabdaceae; genus Parasphingorhabdus; species Parasphingorhabdus pacifica. The sequence goes on along the minus strand of NZ_BAAGYS010000004.1, from coordinate 152,774 downwards.
GAGAAGGCCGATACGTTCCCGGTCGACAAAGTCGTTTCGGACGTCCGCCCGGACGACTACGACGGGCTGGTGCTGCCCGGTGGTGTGGCCAATCCGGATGCCCTGCGACAGAACTCCCACGCGGTCGGTTTCGTCGCGGGATTCTTCGCCCAGCAGAAGCCGGTCGCGGCGATCTGTCACGCGCCGTGGATGCTCGTGGAGGCGGACGTCGTCCGCGGCCGCCGCGTGACCTCGTACCCGAGCGTGGCCACCGACCTTCGCAACGCCGGTGCGGAGTGGGCCGATTCCGAGGTCGTGGTCGACGGTGGGCTGGTGACCAGCCGGAACCCCAACGACCTTCCGGCGTTCTGCGGCAAGGTCGTCGAGGAGGTAGCCGAGGGCAAGCACCGTCGGCAGGCCTCCAGCGCCTGAGGTGTCCGCGGAGGACACGTCGTCCTCGGACACGGCGCACGGGAGATCGCGCAACAGCCGGCCACGCTGCCGGCTTGTTCGTCAGCACCGAGGACATGGACCAGCTGGTCTGGAAACGGCATCACCTGGGGTCCGCGGGATCGAACGGGTGGGCGCCTGCGGAGTGACGGTACTGGGCGAGGGACCGCCGATGTCGATCATGCCGGACATCGCCTCGTACGCCGATCTGGAGCAGCTGCAGTACGAGACCGGGGACGGACCCGCGCTTGCTGCGGTCGACCGGAGGGAGCCGGTGCTCATCACCTCGATGGTCGATGAGCACCGGTTCGGTGAATAATCCCGGTCGTGGCACCCCCGCGGTGTGGCGGAGTCGTTGTCGTTCCCGATGATCGCCGAGGACGAGGTGCTCGGGCCGATGACGCTGTACTCCGTAGAGTCACATGTTTTCGGTTCCGGTTTCGACCTCGCGCTTCTCGTCGTAGACCTGGCCACCAACGCGTTCTCGATGATGCTCAAGCACGCCGAGCGGGTGGTTCTGGCCGAGCGGTTCAGACAGGCGTTGGATTTCCGGTCGGTCATCGACCAGGTCAAGGGAATGGTGATGTTGCGGCACGGGTGCTCTGCCGCCGACGCGTTCTGCTTTCTGCGCAGGCGAAGCCTGCCCGAGAACATCAAATTGCGGGCTGTCGCTTCGGCGGTGGTGGAAGGACCGGTGAAGTGGTTGACCTAGGTTCCGAATCCCGGGCCCGCACCGCCCGCGCCCACCGCCGGGCGATGTACCACACGCTCATGAGCACCGGTGGTGTAAGACATGACCGGTGCACGCGGTCCGCGCACAGCGTGGTGAAGGAGATCGTCCAGAGCCTGTGTGGACGGAGACCCCTCAGCGCGGGAGAATTTTCAAGGTCGACTGTGGACTCGAAGTTCGTTTTTCGGTTCTCCTGCGGTACGATTTCCCCGGCACTGCCGCACTTCGGCGGCACGGCACGACTGTCCTGTCACGTCATGCTCGTAGTACGACTTCGGCGAAACGTGACCAACCATGACTATTTCGGGGCGAAAGTCGGGTGGGCGATCGAGGCGGCTCACATATCCGGCGCGGCGCTTACGCATCCACATCCTGATCGTTTTGGTGTTATTCATCGGCGCTGTGGGGATCAATGCGCAACAACCTCCTGAAACCGGGCGTGAGGCCGGGAGGTCGGAGCCCGTCGTTCGGGCCGGCGTGGCGCATTCCGCGGTTGGCAGGGCGGGCGGGGCCGGCGATCAGAGCACCTACGCGGTAGCCGTTCTCGACCGCGCTACCGGTGAGCTGGCCGGGAACCCCAGTGCGAATCGTGCGCTGTTCTCGGCTTCGCTGGTCAAGCTTGCCGTCGCGATCGATGTGCTCCAGCGCAGGCACGGAGGTCTGCAGGTCTCGAACTCCGACCTGCGGCTGATCGAGCGCAGTCTCAGGCTCAGCGACGATGATGCGATGAACGTGCTCTGGGAGCGCTTCGACGGGGTGGGTGCCGTCTCCAGGATTGCCGCGCAGTTACGGCTCACGGACCTGAAGCCTCCCAGCGATCCGGCGTGGTGGGGTGAGACGGTCGTGTCCGCTCGCGACGTCGTTCTGCTGTTCGAGCACGTGCTGACGCGGATGCCGCCCCGGGATCGAGAGTTGATCATGGGTGCGCTGGAGGCTGCTCCCGCCATTGCCGCAGAGGGGTTCGACCAGGCGTTCGGCCTGGAATCGCCGACCTTGCACATCCCGTCGGCCACCAAGGCGGGCTGGATGTGCTGCCATTCCGGGCAGTTGAGCATGCACAGTGCTGGGGTCCTCGGCAACGACCGCCGGTTCGTCGCCGCGGTCCTGTCCGACCAGCCCGGTGGTGCCGGTTATTCACATGCGCGGGACCAGGTCACCGACGTGGCCGACGACTTGGTGCGCGAACTGCGTTGAGGAGCTCGTGACCTGCGGAGTTTCCGCGCCGGTCGTGTTTTCGCTATGCTTCCCCGTCTGTCGGTGCCAGGGGGAGGACCTGCGGTGAAGCGGCCCACGATCGTCGACATCGCCCGGCGAGTGGGCGTCTCGAAGGCCGCTGTTTCCTACGCGCTCAACGGCCGGGAGGGTGTCTCCGCCGAAACGCGTCAGCAGATCCTCGACGTCGCCGAGCAGATGGGCTGGCGGGCGAGCAACGCGGCTCGTGCCCTGTCCAGCGATCGAACGGCCAGCATCGGTTTCGTGTTCGCCAGGCCGCCTGAGCTCCTGCGTACCGAACCCTTCTTCATGCGATTGCTGGTCGGGATGGAACAGACGCTGTCCGAACACGGTGTGTCGTTGCAACTGGCGTTGGCGGCCGATTCCGAGACGGAGTTGGCGACGTACCGCCGCTGGTGGGCCGAACGCAGGGTGGACGGGATGTTGCTGACCGACCTCCGGGTGTCGGATCCGAGGCCACCGCTGCTGCGGGAGTTGGGTGCACCGGCGGTCGCGTTCGGCGCGCCCGGCGAAATGACCGGCATCCCGGTACTGCGCAGTGCTGAGCTTTCCGACGTGCGGCAGATCGTCGACCACCTGGCGGCCGCCGGACACCGGCACATCGGCCACGTGCTCGGCTCGTGGGAGCTGCTGCACACCCGGCGGCGCAGCGCGGCTCTGCGGGAAGCGATCCAGGACCGGCTCGGGACTGCCGTGGTGGCGGCCGACGGTGGCTACACCGAGCGGGGCGGGGTTGCCGCTACACGCGAAGTGCTCGAGTCCGAGCCGCGGCCGTCGGCGGTCGTCTACGACAACGACGTGATGGCAGTGGCGGCGGCCGCTCGGGCGGGCGAGCTCGGTGTGCGGGTTCCCGACGATCTGGCGATCGTGGCGTGGGACGACTCGATGCTGTGCCGGGTCGTCGAGCCCGCGGTGACCGCGTTCGATCACGACGTGGTCGGGGACGCGGCCACGGCGGTGCGTCAGTTGCTGGAGCTGATCGAGAACGGCGTGGCCGATGATGTGGCTCTTTCCAGGCGCGATCTGATCGTCCGCGCAAGCAGCGCCGGCGCACGCTGAACGGTGGTGTGCGAACGATCCGTTCGCACCAACGACAGCACGCGTATCGCCCATTTCTCCTCACGAGGAGATAACGGCCCTTCAGGTTAACCGGTTAAGTGCCTAGTTTTGCTCACCTGACCGCGTTCTCGAACCCGTCACTTCACCGGCTCACTGACCACTGGATTCGCGCGGCACGAGGAGACGATGTGTTCAAGCATTCGTTCGGATCTCTCGTACTCATCGCAGCCCTGCTGGCTGGTGTGCTGACCGGGTGCGCGGGCGCTCGCGACGACCCCCGAACGGTGACCTACTGGGCCAGCAACCAAGGAGCCAGCGCCGAGCAGGACCTGGCGATCCTCAACGAGGAGTTCACCAAGTTCACCGCGCGAACCGGGATCAAGGTCAACGTCGAGGTGATCGGCTGGGGTGACTTGCTCAACCGCATCCTCGGAGCCGCCACGTCGGGCGTCGGCCCGGACGTGGTCAACCTCGGCAACACCTGGTCCGCCTCGCTGCAGGCGACCGGAGCCTTCGTGCCGTTCGACGAGGAGTTGATGCGTCGGTTCGGTGGCCGGGAGAGGTTCCTCGACAGCAGCATGACCTCGACCGGAATGCCCGGCCGTACTCCGACCGCGTTGCCGCTCTACGGCCTGTCCTACGGCTTGTTCTACGACAAGCAACGCTTCCACGAGGCCGGCATCACCGAGCTGCCCGGCACCTGGTCGGAGTTCCTGGACGTCGCCGAACGGCTCACCGAGCCGGAACGGGATCGCTGGGGGCTGACCATCGCCGGAGCGAGCTACACCGAGAACTCGCACTTCGCGTTCATCTTCGGCAGGCAGGAAGGCGCCCACTTCATCGACGAGCGGGGTCGGGCCACGTTCACCTCGCCGGAGGCGGTGACGGCCGTACAGCGCTACACCGACCTGATGAGCAGGTACGAGGTCGTCCGGCCGGATGATGCCGAACTCGGTTCGGCGACCGAGGCCGTCCACAACTTCACGCGGGGGCGAGCGGCAATGTTGCTGGCCCAGAACAGCTCCATCGCCACCATCGAGGCCAACGGGATGCCGGGCGAGCGGTGGGGAGTGCTGCCGATGCCGCTTCCCGCGCAGCAGCCGCCCGGTGGCGTCCCGGTGCGCAGCCACGTCGCCGGGACCAACCTGGCCGTCTTCGAGGACAGCGAGAAGCGCGAGGCGGCGCTGAAACTCGTCGAGTTCCTCACCAGCAAGGAAGAACAGATCGTCCTCAACAAGAAGTACGGGAGTCTGCCGGTCGTCGAGGACGCCTACACGGACCCGGAGTTCCGGACCGGCAAGAAAGGCGTGTTCGGGCAGGTGCTGGCGGAAGGAGCCGAGACGGTGCCGATGATCCCCAACGAGAGCCAGTTCGAGACCACGGTGGGCGCCGCGGTACGCGATCTGTTCGCGCGCGCGGCCACCGGGAAACCCGTGCGGAAGGCCGATGTGGCCGCCGCGTTGTCGGACGCGGAACAGAAGATGCTCGGCGGTGGTCCAAGATGACCGATTCACCCCCGGGCGACCCCGAGGTGCCGAAACGGCAGCGCGGACCGTGGACACCGAGCCGACGCGTGCTGCCGTACCTGTTGCTCGCTCCCGCACTGTTGTTCGAACTGGTCGTTCACCTGATTCCCATGCTCGGCGGTCTGTGGATGAGCCTGCTCGAGCTGACCCAGTTCCACATTCGGGAGTGGCTGAGCGCACCGTTCGCGGGACTGGACAACTACCGGTTCGCGATCGACTTCAACGGTGCTGTGGGTGGCGAGTTGCTGCGGTCATTCATGGTGACCGTCGCCTTCTCGGTGCTCGCGGTCGCATCGTCCTGGGGGCTCGGGCTGTTCGCGGCGACCCTGCTGCAACGCGCGTTCCGGGGACGGTTCCTGTTCCGCGGGCTCTTCCTGATCCCGTACGCCCTCCCGGTGTACACGGCGGTGATGATCTGGAAGTTCATGCTCGACCGCAGCGACGGCATGGTGAACACGACGTTGGCCGCGCTCGGGTTTCCGGGCGACACTTTCTGGCTGCTCGGTGACAACGCGTTCTTGAGCCTGGTGGTGACCGCCGTGTGGCGGTTGTGGCCGTTCGCGTTCCTGGTGCTGATGGCGGGTATGCAGGCGATCCCGGACGATCTCTACGATTCCGCGGCCGTCGACGGAGCGGGTGTTTGGCAGCGCTTCCGCACGATCACGCTGCCGATGATGCGCTCGATCAGCGGGGTGCTGGTGCTCGTGCTGTTCCTGTGGACGTTCAACGACTTCAACGTCCCCTACATCCTCTTCGACGAGGCGGTTCCGTCGGCGGCGAACCTGATTTCGATCCACATCTACCAGAATTCCTTCCTCACCTGGAACTTCGGTCTGGGATCGGCGATGTCCACGCTGCTGCTGCTGTTTCTGCTGGGAGTCACGGCCGGGTTTTTGGCGCTGAACGCGAGGAGGTCTCGCCGTGGGTGATCCGCGTTGGTTCCGGATGTTGCGCGTGGCAGGGCTGGGCGGTCTCGCCCTGTTCACCGTGCTACCGCTCTACGTCATGGTCACCTCGGCGTTGAAGCCACTGGGGGAAGTGCAGGACGAGTTCGAGTGGTTTCCGCGGAACATCACCGCGGCGCCGTTCGTGCAGATGTGGTCCACCGTGGACCTCGCGCGCTACTTCGCCAACAGCGCGGTGGTTTCGCTGGGAGCGTCCTCCCTCTCGGTACTCGTCGCCATCTTCGCCGCCTACGCGATCAGCCGGTACAAGTTTCGGGGGCGGGACGCGTTTCGGATGACGGTGCTGTCCACCCAGATGTTTCCGGGAATCCTGTTCCTGCTCCCGCTGTACCTGCTCTACGCCACCATCGGCCAGGCCACCGGCATCGTGTTGCAGGGCAGCCGGATCGGTCTGGTGATCACCTATCTGACGTTCTCGTTGCCCTTCGCCATCTGGATGCTGGTCGGCTACTTCGACTCGATCCCGAGGGATCTCGACGAGGCAGCCGAGATCGACGGAGCCGGACCGGTCGGCACCTTGTTCCGGGTGGTGCTGCCCGCCGCCAAGCCCGGTATCGCCGCGGTCGGCATCTACGCGTTCATGACCGCCTGGGGTGAAACCCTGTTCGCCTCCATCATGACCGACTCCGGCTCCCGGACGCTGGCGGTCGGACTGCGCGAGTACTCCACCCAGTCGTCGGTGTACTGGAACGAAGTCATGGCGGCATCGACGGTGGTGAGCATCCCCGTGGTCGTCGGGTTCCTTTTTCTGCAGCGCTACCTCGTGCAGGGGCTCACGGCGGGCGCGGTCAAGTAATAGCGCGAGGTCTCACGGAAAGGGTGCTCGATGCGACGCAATTCGGCGAAGCTCAACGTCGAAGGCCGACCGGTGAGCTGGCTCGGTACCAACTTCTGGTCCCGCTGCGGCGGGCCGCTGATGTGGCGCGACTACGACCCGGCGGTCGTGCGCGAGGAACTGCACGTGCTTCGCGAGCACGGACTCGGACAAACGCGCTCGTTCTTCTACTGGCCCGACTTCATGCCGGAACCCGACGTCGTCGACCAGAACAAGGTCGACCGCTTCGCGGACTTCCTCGACGCACACCACGAGCTGGGCATGTCCTCGATCCCGACATTCCTCGTTGGGCACATGTCCGGGGACAACTGGGACCCGCCGTGGCGCGGCGGGCGGGACCTCTACGCCGATGTCTGGATGGTGGCCCAACAAGCCTGGTTCGCTCAACGCATGAGCGAGCGGTTCGCCGACCACCCTTCGGTTGCCGCCTGGTTGATCAGCAACGAGATGCCGATCTACGGGCGGGTGCACGGTGAATCCGCCGCGCCGTCCGAGGACGTGATCAGCTGGGCGCGGATCATGGTCCAAGCCGTTCGGGCCGGCGGTGCGCGGCAGCCGGTCTCACTCGGCGACGGGGCGTGGGGAATCGAAGTCACCGGCGTGGACAACGGGTTTTCGGTGCGCGACACGGGAGCACTCGTCGACTTCGCGGGACCGCACGTGTACCGGATGGACAGCGACCCCGTTCGACAGCACCTGAACGCGGCATTCATCTGCGAACTCGCGGCGGTGGCCGGCAAGCCGGTGGTGCTGGAGGAATTCGGGCTCTCCAGCGACATGGCCTCCGCACAGAACGCCGCCCACTACTACCGCCAGACCCTGCACAACTCCCTGCTCGCCGGGGCCACCGGTTGGCTGGCGTGGAACAACACCGACTACGACGACCTGATCGAGCAGGAACCGTACTCGCACCACCCGTTCGAAATGCATTTCGGCATCACCGACAACGCCGGAAAACCGAAAGCGCCCCTGCACGAGCTGGACAGCTTCGCACGTGTGCTCACCGATATCGGATTCGAGTACTGCACGCGCTCGGATACCGGCGTCGGACTGGTAGTGAGTGAGTTTCTGGAACGTGGCTATCCATTCACGCGGGGAGATGAGCGAGCGCTGATCTTCGACACGTTGCGGCAGGGCTACGTCGCGGCGCGCGAAGCCGACCTGGCGCCGGGATTCGTACGCGAGCGGGATGGCATCGACCCGGACTGCCTGCTCTATTTGCTGCCGTGCGTGCGCCAGCTCCAGGGGCCCACCTTCCAACGGTTGCAGGAGTACGCGCAGCACGGAGCGGTCGTGTACCTGTCGTACTGCGCGGGCGAGGTCGCCCACCATCGCGGTGCCTGGTTGCCCTATCTCGACGAGACCTTCGGCGTGGAAAAGCAGCTGGCCTACGGGCTGGTCGACCCGGTCGAGGACGAATTCGTCGAGCTGCGGTTCACAACGGAGTTCGGCGGGATCAGCGGAGGTGAAGTCCTGTCCTTCCGGGTGGGCGGCAACGAGCACAGCCGCGCGTTCCTGCCGGTGCGCCCCAACGGTGCCACGGTCGTGGCGACCGACGCGCACGGTCGCCCCGCCCTGCTACGGCACCGGACGGGGGTGGGCGAGGCGATTCTGGCCACGTACCCGCTCGAGCACTTCGCCGCCGCGAACGCACGGATCAACCCGGAGGACACCCACCGGCTCTTTGGTGCGCTCGCCGAAGTCGCCGGCGTCCGGCGTCCGATCGTGGTCGACACCCCGCTCGTGTTCGCCGACGTGCTCGTGCACGAAGACGGGCGGCGGTTCGCGTGGTTGGTCAGCCAGAACCCTGACGAAACGACCGCGATTCCGCACGTACCCGGCGGGGAATTGCACGACATCACCACCGGCGACCGGCTGGACGAGGTCGTGCTCGACCCCTACGGAGTCCGCGTGCTCGAACTGCGAACGGAGAGTTGAGATGCCCCGTCCGATGTCGCCCGGTTCGTTTCCCCGCGAATTCCTGTGGGGGGTCGCCACCGCTTCCTACCAGATCGAGGGAGCTGTTGAGGCGGACGGCCGAGGACCGTCCATCTGGGACACGTTCGTGCGCCGCCCCGGGGCCGTGTACGGAGGAGACACCGGTGATGTGGCCTGCGACCACTACCACCGCTATCCGGAAGACGTCCGCCTGATGCGCGAATTGGGCGTCGATGCCTACCGCTTCTCCGTGGCTTGGCCGCGCATCCAGCCGGACGGCGGAGGTGCGGTGAACCAACGTGGACTCGACTTCTACGACTGCCTGGTCGACGCGCTCTGCGAAGCGGGGATCACACCGGCCCTCACCCTCTACCACTGGGACCTCCCGCAAGCGCTGGAGGACATGGGTGGCTGGCGCAACCGGGACACCGCAGCCAGATTCGCCGAATACGCTCAAGTGGTCCACGCCAGGCTGGGCGACCGCGTTCCGATGTGGACGACGCTCAACGAGCCGTTCTGCGCGGCGTTCGTCGGGCATGCCGAAGGCAGGCACGCTCCCGGTGCGGAGGAAGGACACGGCGCCCTCGCGGCGGCTCACCACCTGCTGCTCGGGCACGGCATGGCGGTACGTGCGCTGCGCGCGCAGCGCCGTGGTGCCGAGCGGTTCGGCATCACCCTCAACCTCAACCCGATCGCGCCGGTGAGGGAGCAGGACCGGGCGGCCGCCGCGCGAATGGAATGCCTGCAGAACCTCTCCTTCAGCGACCCGGTGCTGCGCGGTCGGTATCCGGCGGCCGAGAGGGACACCTGGGGCGAGATCACGGATTTCTCGTTCCGGGCTGAGGGCGATCTCGAGATCGTGAGCACGCCATTGGACTTCCTGGGAGTGAACAACTACTTCCCGAGTTACGTGCGGGAGGCTCCGTTCGAACAGCCGGATGCGCGAGTGCGGACGGCTGCCGACGTCGGAGCGGTGCTCGATCCGCCCGCGTCGTTGCCGACCACCACCATGGGCTGGCCGGTGGAGGCGGACGGGCTCCACCGGCTGCTGCGGTGGCTGGACGAGAGCTATCGTGATCTCCCGCCGATCTACATCACCGAGAACGGCACGAGCGGCTTCGACACCGTGGACGAGAACGGACGGGTGGCCGATCAGCACCGCATAGCCTACCTCGACGCCCACCTGCGGGCGGTTCGCCGAGCGATGGCCGACGGTGTCGATGTGCGCGGTTACTTCTGCTGGTCGTTGCTGGACAACTTCGAATGGGCGGAGGGCTACCGGCAGCGGTTCGGCCTGGTCCACGTCGACTACGACACGCAGCGTCGTACCCCGAAGGACAGCTTCCACTGGTATCGAAGTCTGATCACCTCCTGACGCCGGGGTTGCCGTGTGCCACCACGGGGTATCCGCGTAGTGGCCCGGTGCACCTATTCAGCGGGAGGGACCGTGAGCGCTGCTCGTTCCGAGGATGTCTCGCTGCCTGCCGCGGGCGGTGCTGCGGAATCGGTCGTCCTCGGTGACCTGTCCTCGCAGAACAAGGCCGCCGGTGTGGTGGTGTTCGCCCACGGCAGCGGCTCCTCCCGGCACAGCGAGCGCAACCGGTGGGTGGCCGAGCAACTCCAGGCCGCGGGATTCGACACGTTGCTGACGGATCTGCTCACGGCGGAGGAAGAGCAACGCGACATCCGCACCGCTGAGCACCGCTTCGACATCCCGTTGCTGACCCAACGGGTGCTCGGGGTGCTGGACTGGTTGGTCGAGCAGTCGACCGCCCGTGGGCTGCCGGTCGGGGTGTTCGGCGCGAGCACGGGTGCGGCCGCAGCCTTGGGCGCAGCGGCCCGGCGGCCGGAACTCGTTCGCTCGGTGGTCTCGCGGGGCGGGCGGCCGGACCTGGCTTCGGAACCGCTGGAGCAGGTGTCTTCGCCCACGTTGCTGATCGTGGGCGGCCGGGACCTGGAGGTGCTCGAGCTGAACAGGTCCGCGGCCGAGCGGCTGGAGGCCCGCCACGAGGTCCGGGTCGTGGACGGGGCGACGCATCTGTTCGAGGAACCCGGCGCGCTCGACGAGGTCGCCACGGCCGCCGCCGACTGGTTCGGCGCGACCTTCACCGCACAGCGCCCCTCCCAGTGATCGGCTCGGTTTCGGCGAGTGGTTGTCGATGGGCGGAGCGCCGTCGAGGGCAGCGCCTCTTTGCCGGGAGCGGTCGTTGGGCCGGGCACCGGTGGTGTACCAGACGCTTACCGGTCAGTAACCTCAGCCTTTGACATCATCTCAAGGCAATGGGCCGACCGACCCGTGGTGAGCGAAAGGAACGGTGTGGTGACGGATATCGAACGTGTGGGCGTGGTGGGTTCCGGGCTGATGGGAGCCGGGATCGCCGAGGTGAGCGCGCGGTCCGGGCTGGACGTGATCGTCTCGGAGGTCGACGACTCCGCCGCCGAGGCGGGTCGCGCTCGCATTCAGAAATCGCTGGATCGCGCGGTACGTAGCGGGAAACTCGCCGAAGCCGATCGCGACGCGGCACTGGGCCGGCTGCGGTTCACCACCTCGCTGGCCGACCTGCACGACCGCCAGCTGGTCGTCGAAGCGATCGCGGAGAACGCCGAGCTCAAGACGAAGGTCTTCGCCCAGCTCGACGACGTCGTGACCGCGTCGGACGCGATCCTCGCGTCGAACACCTCCTCCATTCCGATCGCCAAGCTCGCGGCGGCTACCAAGCGGCCCCAGCACGTGATCGGGGTGCACTTCTTCAACCCGGTTCCGGTGCTCAAGCTCGTCGAGCTCGTGCCGTCGCTGCTGACCGATGAGGCCACGGTCGAGCGGGCCTCGCAGTTCGCCACCGACAAGCTGGGCAAGCAGACGATCCGGGCCAAGGACCGCTCCGGCTTCGTGGTCAACGCCCTGCTGGTGCCGTACCTGCTCTCGGCGATCCGGATGTTCGAGGCCGGGATCGCGTCGGCCGAAGACATCGACAACGGCATGGTGCTGGGCTGCGCACACCCGATGGGCCCGCTGAAGCTCTCGGACATGGTGGGCCTTGACACCCTGAAGGCCATCGCCGACTGCATGGTCGCCGAGTACGGCGAAGCGCACTATGCCGCGCCGCCGCTGCTGCAGCGCATGGTCGACGCGGGCCTGATGGGCAAGAAGTCCGGCCGCGGTTTCTACACCTACGACTGAGACACCGGAGAGCCGGGAGTCACGCGCCGCCGGTGCGGTGCGCGCGTCGCCTCCGGAAGAAATCGACGTCACTGCCCGCATCGCCCCGAGTTGTCCACAGCTCGGGGCGGTGTGGGCCCGGTCCGTCCCGTTCGTCCCTAGGGCTTCGCCGTCGAGCGGAGGGCGTCCACCGCGTGGTTGCGATGCTCGTCGAGCAGCCGCACGAGTTCTTCCGCGTCCCGATCGGCCGCGGCGTGCACGATCGCCTCATGCTCGCACCGGACGCGTTCCCTATTGGTGTCGGAGTTGTAGTAGACCGCGCGATAGGCGTCGGTCGCGTCCCACAGCGTCCGCACCACCCGAACCAGCCGTGGCATCCCGGATGGTTCGAGCAGGCAGAAGTGGAATCGCCGGTTCGCGGCGATCATGCCGACCAGGTCCCCGTCCGCGGCAGCCGTTCCCACCTCGTGATGAGCCACGCCGATCCGGTCCAGGTCCGCGTCGGTGAACTTGTCGACGGCGACCCGAGCGGCTTCCGACTCCAGCAGCTCCCGCATCCGATAGACCTCCAGCAGGTCGGTCATCGACAGCTCGGCGACCGAGTACCCCCGGTGCGGCTGGTAGACGACCTGCCCTTCGGCTTCCAACGTCTTGAGCGCCTCGCGCAGGGGTACCCGGCTGACGCCGAGTTCCTGGGCGATCGTGTCCTGCCGGACCGGCTGACCGGGAGTGAGATGACGAGACACGATCGCTTTGCGCAGTTCGTCGAGCACGAAAGCCTGCGTGGTGGGTGGACGGCGCATCGGACTCCTGGACTCTCGGAACGCGGTGTGTCGGAAATCGCGTCGTGTTGACGCCCGGTTCCCTCACTGTATATTGGATCCAACTTTGGTCCAAGGTGACCCGCCGTTAGCGGCGGCCGGAAGGGATGGGCGACGGATGGGACGGACGCTGCCGCTGGACGGCGTGCTCGTCGCGGACTTCAGCAGGGTTCTGGCAGGCCCGTACGCGACCATGCTGCTCGCCGACCTCGGAGCCACGGTCGTGAAGGTGGAGCGTCCCGGCGGCGGTGACGACACCCGTGCGTGGGGTCCACCCTGGACAGATCGGAGCTCCTCCTACTTCGAGTCGCTGAACCGGGGCAAGCGCAGCATCACGCTGGACCTGAGCGCTCCTGCCGACCGTGCAGCCGCTCACGAGCTGGTCAGTCGCGCCGATGTGCTGGTCGAGAACTTCCGGGCCGGGTCGTTGGCCCGCTACGGACTGGACTACCGAAGCGCCAGCGAGCTCAACCCACGCCTGCTCTACACCTCCGTCTCCGGATTCGGCAGCTCGGAAGGCGCCGACCTGCCCGGCTACGACTTTGTGGTGCAGGCCGTCGGCGGGCTGATGAGCATCACCGGAAGCGCGGACGGAGAACCGACCAAGGTCGGAGTGGCCGTCGTGGATGTGCTGACGGGCAAGGACGCCGCGCTCGGCATTCTCGCCGCGCTCCGGGACCGGGAGAACACCGGGCGCGGTCAGCACATCGAGGTCAACCTGCTCTCCAGCCTCCTCGCATCACTGGTCAACCAGGTCGGTGGCCTGCTCGCCACCGGGGACTCCCCGGGACGCATGGGCAACCAGCATCCGAGCATCGCCCCCTACGAGACGCTCCGCTGCGAGGACGCCCTGCTCGCCGTGGCCGTCGGCAACGACGACCAGTTCCGCAAGCTCACCGAGGTGCTCGGTCTGGTGGGCATGGCCGCCGATCCTCGTTTCGCCACGAACGCCGAACGGGTGGCCAATCGAGCCGAGCTGGTACGCGGTCTGGAGAACGTTCTCGGAGCCCGCAGAGCCGCCGACTGGCAGGAGCGATTGCAGCGAGCCGGGATCGCGTGCGGCACGGTCAATGATCTCGCCCAGGCGGTCGACCACGCCGAATCGCTCGGTCTGCGGCCGACCGTCGACCCCGGCGGGGGAGCCGTGCCCCAGGTGCGGATGCCCATCGACTTCTCGGACACCGGAAGCGCCGCGCCGGTGGCCCCTCCCGAACTCGGCGAGCACAACGACGAAGTGCTCGCATGGCTCGCCGATTCCGCTCCGGCGGACCTGCCCTCGTTGTCCCGACAGAAGGAGGCCTGGTGATGAGCGCCAGCGGAACCCGTCCCGCTTTCGACCCGCACGACCCATTGGGGATCGACGCCGAACTCAGCACCGAACAACTCGCCATTAGGGACAGCGTGCGTGCGCTGTGCCGGGACCGTGTCCTGCCGTACGTCGGGGACTGGTACGAACGCGGAGAACTCCCGCAGGCACGGGAACTGGCCAGGGAGCTGGGCAAGCTCGGCGTGCTCGGCATGCACCTGGACGGCTACGGCTGCGCGGGAATGTCCGCAGTGGACTACGGCGTGGCCTGCGAGGAACTGGAAGCCTGCGACTCGGGGCTCCGCTCGCTGGTCTCGGTGCAGGGATCGCTGGCGATGTTCGCGATCTGGCGCTGGGGCTCGGAGGAGCACAAGCAGCAGTGGTTGCCGAACATGGCAGCGGGCGAGGCGATCGGCTGCTTCGGCCTGACCGAACCCGACTGCGGGTCGGATCCCGCGTCGATGCGGACCCATGCTCGCAGGGACGGTTCGGACTGGGTCCTCAACGGACGCAAGATGTGGATCACCAACGGTACGATCGCCGATGTCGCCGTGGTGTGGGCGCAGACCGACGAGGGTGTCCGCGGGTTCGTCGTTCCCACGGACACACCCGGGTTCTCTGCCCCGGAGATCAAGCAGAAGCTCTCGTTGCGCGCCTCGGTCACCGCCGAACTGGTGCTCGACGACGTGCGGCTGCCCGCAGATGCCGTGCTGCCCGAGGTGACCGGCCTGCGTGGACCGCTGAGCTGCTTGAACGAGGCCCGCTACGGGATCGTGTGGGGTGCGGTCGGGGCCGGTCGCACCTGCCTGGAGACGGCGGTGGACTACGCGAAGAACCGCGAGCAGTTCGATCGGCCGCTCGCCGGGTTCCAGCTGACTCAGTCCAAGATCGCGGACATGGCCGTGCGCGTGCACAACGGGAGGTTGTTGGCGCTGCACCTCGGTCGTCGCAAGGACGCCGGGACATTACTGCCGCAGCAGGTCAGCTTCGGCAAACTGGACAACGTGCGAGGAGCGCTCGAAGTCGCGCGCACGGCTCGCACCGTGCTCGGAGCCAACGGGATCTCGCTGGAGTACCCCGTGATCCGGCACATGACGAACCTGGAATCGGTGCTGACCTACGAGGGCACCAGCGAGATGCACGCGCTGACCATCGGACAGGCCATGACCGGGGTGTCCGCCTTCCGCGGCTGACGGCCGGGCCGGTTCGCGGGCTCGTTCGATTTCCGGGCCCTGTTCGATTCCGGCCCGTGCCGGTTCGGTCGGGTGCCCGCGCGTGGGGCACCGACCGAACCGGCCCCGTCGTCCCGCAGGTACGCACCTTGGCTCTACCGGGAGCGGAAATCTCCGCGGCGACCGAGGATCAGGCGCGGGTTTCCTCGTCCACCCAGCTCAGGTAGTCGTTGTTGCCCGCGATGATCGGTACGGTGACGATTTCGGGGACATCGTAGGTGTGGGCCGCCTTGATGTGCTCGACGAGCGCATCGAGACGTTGGGCGGAGGTCTTGATCTGCAGCTGCCATTCCGGGTCGTCCTGCACCGAGTCCTTCCACCGGTAGAAGCTGCGGATCGGCACCACTTGGACGCACGCACCGCAGCGGGCATCGATGATGCCGCGCGCCAGGGCAGCAGCCGCTTCTTCGGAGTCCGTCGTCGTCACGACCTGCACGTAGTCAGCCATGGCCGCAAGGGTAGCGGGGTCACCACACGGTGAATCCACCGTCGGCCACCACGTTGCTGCCCGTCACGAAGCTGCTCGCCTCGGCGGCCAGGAAGACCGCGACCGGCCCGAGCTCGTGCGGCTCGGCGACCCGCCCCATCGGGGTCTGGGTGACCCAGGAGCGGAACCACTCCGGCTGCGTGACCTCCACCTGCTTGAGCAAGTCGGTGCCGGTGTAGCCGGGCGAGATCGAGTTGACCCGCACACCGCGTCCGGACCACTCACCGGCCAGCGACTTGGTCAACATGATGACCCCGGCCTTCGAGGTGTTGTAGGAAACCTGCGGCTGGGGGTGGTTGGAGATAAGCCCCGACATCGAAGCGATGTTGATGATGGAGCCCGAACCCTGCGCGAGCATCACCTTGCCGACCTCGCGGCAGCACCAGAAGACGGCATCGAGGTTCAGGCCCATCACCGACCGCCACGAGTCGTCGGACATCTCCTCGGCGGGTTCGTTGCGCACCATGCCCGCGTTGTGGACGGAGACATCGATGCGGCCGTGGTCGTCGACGATCTGCCGCACCGCGTCGGCCACCTGTCCCGAGTCGGTCACGTCGAGACGTACGAAATCGCCCTCGAGATCGTCGGCGGCCCGCTTGCCGGTCTCGGCGTTGATCTCGCCGATCACCACGTGAGCGCCTGCCGACCGCAACGACTTGGCGATCTCGAGACCGATTCCCTGGCCACCTCCGGTCACCAGCGCAACCTTGTCCCGCAAGGAAAAGACATCGGTACCCATCGAGTTGCAGCCTCCTCGGGAATAGTCGTGCACTGTTCGCAGCGTGGCACACGCGGCTTCCGCGCAGGTCCCGTTCGCGCGGGTGATCGCCTGTACGGCGTCGCCACGTGGCCGACCGGTCAAGGTGTCGGTGGGTGCCGTGCGCGATACACGTGCTCAGCGCAGGGTCGGTGGTAGGACGCGGTGCACCCAGTCGCTCGCCATCTCGTAGGCGTGTGCGACCCGCAGCAGCGACCACTCGTCGTGACTCCGGCCGATGAGCTGCACCCCGGTCGGTAGCCCGGCGGCGTTGAAGCCGACCGGGAGGTTCAGCACCGGATGGCCGGACAGCGTCCACGGGGCGACGACTTCCATCCACCGGTGGTAGGTATCCATCGAACGGCCCGCCACCTCTTCGGGCCAGCGGATTTCGAGGGCGAACGGGAACACCTGCGTGCTGGGGGCGAGCAGGAAGTCGTAGGTGTCGAACAGGTCCGAGACCTCCGCACGCCAGCGGTTGCGACCGTCGACCGCGCGGTCGATGTCGGATACGGACAGCGCCCGGTAGCCCTCCACCTCGAAGACGGCCTCGGGTTTGAGCTTCCCGCGCAGTGCGGGATCGTCGTACGTGGGTGCGAGTTCTCGCCCGACCATCCAGTGTCGCCAGAGCAAGAAGGTTTCCCAGGCCTGCTCGAACGGCAAGCGCCGGTCGACCGGTTCGACCACGCACCCCGCCGCGGCGAACTCCTGAAAGGAGCCGGTGCACTGTTCGAGGATTCCCGGCTCGGTCGGGAGGTAGCCGTCGAAGTCGCCGAGCCAGCCGATCCTGGGTTGCCCGACGTCTTCGTCCAGGGGCCGGGTGAACATCGCCGGATCCTGCTGGACGCTGAGCGGAGTTCGTTCGTCCGGTCCCGCCAAGCTGGACAGGAGCATGGCGGTGTCGCGGACCGTGCGTCCCATCGGCCCGACCACGGCCGGTGAACTGATGAATCCCTCCGCGGGAACCCGGCCGAATCCCGGACGCAGCCCGAGCACGTTGCAGCTGGCCGCCGGGTTGCGGAGCGACCCCATGAAGTCGCTGCCGTCGGCCACCGGCAGCATCCGCATCGCCAGCGCCGCGGCCGCACCACCGCTGCTGCCGCCTGCGCTGCGGGTGAGGTCGTAGGGGTTGCTGGTGGTGCCGAAGATCGGGTTGAACGTGTGCGAGCCGAGGCCGAACTCCGGAACGTTTGTCTTGCCGATGACGATGGCGCCCTGTTCGCGCATCCTCCGCACGAACTCGGCGTCGGCTCGGACGGGCCGGGTGTCGAGGACGGGGGAGCCCTTGGTGGTCGGTAGGCCCTCCGCGTCGGCGAGGTCTTTCACCGCGACCGGAAAGCCGTGCATCCATCCCGCCCAGTGGCCGCGGTCGAGTTCGGCATCGCGCTGCCGTGCCCGTTCGAGCAGTTCGGACTCGTCGACTCGGGAGACGATCGCGTTGACCAGTGGGTTGAACCGGTCGATGTGTCCGAGGAACGTCCGCATCACCTCGACGCACGAGACTTCGCGGTTCCGGATCAGCCACGAGAGCTCCACGGCGTCGAGCAGCACCAGCTCGGGGATGGTCGACGCGGGCAACCCCGCGCCGGGCGGGGCAGGTGCTGCACCGTCGTAGCTGGTTTCGCTGGATTCGATGGGCAAGCCGACTGCCTCCTCGGCGCTCACGCGTGATCAATTCGACCTTCGCGGTCCGATCAGGTGACGTCAAGTCGGTTATCGGACCCGGTTCGGGAGTCGTCCGTCACGTTAGCGTTGCTAAATTTCAGTGGTGTTCGCAGGCTGGAATCCGGATAGCCGGCACGGACGCGCTGAGGAGGAAGTTGATGCCTGCAGTGGCCCTCGGCTCCGGACGGCGAAGCACCGGACACGTCTCGGAAGCACGGGTGCTGGCGGCGGTGGCGCTCGTGGTCACCGTCGGCGTGTTCCCGGTCTTCTTCGTCGGCGGCATGGGTGTACAGCTGCAAACCGAACTCGACTTCGGCGCGGCCAAGCTGGGTGTGGCCACCGCGAGCTTCTTCGGTGTCGCCGCGCTGTCCTCCCGGCTGATGGGGTCGCTCGTGGAGCGCATCGGCGCGAGCGGCGCGATGCGGCTGGCCGTGGTCGGCAGCTCGGCGTGCCTGTTCGGCTTGTCCGTCGTCGGTTCCCCTGGCTGGCTGATCGGTTTGCTGTGCCTGGCCGGAATTCCGACTTCGTTGGCCCAGCCGTCGGCCAACCTGCTCATCGCCCAGGGCATCCCGGTATACCGGCGGGGCCTGGCGTTCGGTGTGAAGCAGTCGGCGATCCCGGCCGCGACACTGCTCGCCGGTGTGGCGGTGCCCGCGATCGCACTGACGATCGGCTGGCGATGGGCGTTCGTCTTCAGCGGCCTGATCGGACTTACCGCTGTCGCGCTGGTACCGAAACTGCCGCAGTCGGAGCGGTCCACCGGCGTCCCGGCCGCGAGCGATTCGGCGTCGGCCCCGCTCAGAGCGTTGCTGCTGTTGGCCATCGCGGGTGCACTGGGCTCGGCCGCGGCCAATGCGCTTGGTGCGTTCGTGACCACGACCGCCGTCGAAGTGGGGTTCAGTCCGTCTGCCGCCGGACTGGTGCTTTCGGTGGGGTCGGCCGTCGGGCTCGCCGTCCGGCTGCTGGCCGGGGCGGCGGCGGATCGCCGGAACCCGGACCTGGTCCGGGTGATCACGGTGATGCTCTTCGTGGGCTCGCTCGGATACGCGCTGATGGCCGTCGACATCCCACCGGTGTTCTTGCTGGGGGTGTCGATCGGTTTCGGTGCCGGTTGGTCGTGGCCGGGACTGCTCAACTTCGCGGTGGCCAAGATCGCTCCGGACCGGGTGGCCAGCGCTACCTCGTTCACCCAGACCGGCGTCTACATCGGGGGCAGCAGCGGCCCGCTGCTGTTCGGATTGCTCGCCGCGCACGTGAGCCTCGCCGGTGCCTGGCTCGCCGCGGGCGTCTCCGCGATCGTGGCCGGGATCGCGTTGCTGTTCGTTCGCCGGTGATCTCCGCGGCTCCGGCCGTTGTCGGAAACGGGCACTGTTCGAGAAGTACCGAGCCACGGCTCACGCGGGCCGGGGCCATGGGGGTGGTCGCAACGCTCGGAAGGTTATCGCTCCCGACCGTCCCGTCCGTACCGTTGAGGTGATTCCGACCGGTGAAAAATGGTGCCGCACCGGGGAATGTCCTTGCCGATGCCGTTGGCGCATCGGACGATGACCGTTCCGCCTTTTACGTAGGCTCGTCGGGAGGTTCTGGTGACCGAGGTTCGAGCAGTGGTGGCGTCCGGCAAGAACGCCCCGGTTGAAGTGCTGACCATCGACGTGCCCTCGCCCGGCCCGGCTGATGCCGTGGTGCGCGTTCAAGCGTGCGGTGTCTGCCACACCGACCTGCACTACCGGGAGGGTGGTGTCAGCGACGACTTCCCCTTCCTGCTGGGGCACGAAGCCGCGGGTGTCGTCGAAGAGGTCGGTCCGGAGGTGCGCGACCTCGAACCGGGCGACTTCGTGGTGCTGAACTGGCGGGCCGTGTGCGGCCTGTGCCGGGCGTGCAAGCGAGGACGGCCGCAGTACTGCTTCGACACCCACAACGCGAGCAAGCCGATGACGCTCGCCGACGGGACCGAGCTCTCGCCCGCCCTGGGCATCGGCGCCTTCGCGGAACGGACGCTCGTGCACTCGGGCCAGTGCACAAAGGTGGACCCGGAGGCTCGGGCCGCGGCAGTGGGGCTGCTCGGATGCGGAGTGATGGCCGGGATCGGCGCCGCCGTCAACACCGGTGGTGCCAAGCCGGGCGACTCGGTCGCCGTGATCGGCTGCGGAGGCGTCGGCGACGGAGCGGTAGCAGGCGCCCGGATGTCCGGGGCCCGCCGGATCATCGCCGTCGACAAGGACGCTCGGAAGCTCGACTCGGCGCGGAAGTTCGGCGCCACGCACACGGTGAACGCGGCCGAGTCGGATACGGTGGAGGCGATCCGTGATCTCACCGACGGGTTCGGCGCAGATCTGGTCATCGACGCCGTCGGGGTGCCTGCGACCTACCAGCAGGCCTTCTACGCCAGGGATCTGGCGGGCACGATGGTGCTGGTCGGTGTACCGACCCCGGAAATGCGCCTTGAACTGCCGCTACTGGACGTGTTCGCCAGGGGAGGCGCGCTCAAGTCGAGTTGGTACGGCGATTGCCTGCCCGAACGGGACTTCCCCATGCTGGCCGAGCTGTACCGGCAGGGGCGGTTGCCATTGGACGATTTCGTAACCGAGGAGATCGCATTGGACGAGGTCGAGCACGCGTTCGACAGGATGCAACGTGGCGAGGTGCTGCGTTCGGTGGTGGTGCTCTGATGGCCGCTCGGATCGACCACACGACCACGTCGGGAACGTTCTCCCTGGACGGTCAGACCTTCGATGTCGACAACAACGTGTGGGTGGTCGGTGACGATCGCGAATGCGTGGTGATCGATGCTCCGCACGACGTCTCCGAGATCCGACGGTTGGTCGGTGGCCGGTCGGTGCTGGCGGTCCTGGCCACCCACGCGCACGACGATCACGTGCGCGTGGCGCCCGAACTCGCGGACGCCGTCGGTGCACCTGTGATGCTGCATCCGGACGATCTGGTGCTGTGGCGGATGACCCATCCGGATCGTGGTCCGGAACGGGAACTGGCCGACGAGCAAGTCGTCGGAGTGGCGGGTACCGGACTGCGAGTGCTGCACACCCCCGGACACGCGCCGGGCGGAGTGTGCTTCCACGCGGCCGACCTGGGCGTTGTGTTCACCGGTGACACCCTGTTCGCGGGAGGGCCGGGCGCGACCGGTCGCTCCTATTCGGACTTCGGCGTGATCACGGACTCCATCCGTCGACGGCTGCTGGCCCTGCCGGACGAGACCGTGGTCCACCCCGGTCACGGTGGGAGCACCACGATCGAAGATGTGCGGGCCGAATTCGACGAATGGGTCGCGAGAGGTTCCTGAGCGTGGAGGCCGTGCCCTTCGCGGGCACGGCCTCCAGGCGAGTTACGACTTTCGCCGGATGAGTTCCCCCCGATGGGCCCTGCATGCTTCGAAGCGCACACACCGAGTGCAGGATGCGGGGGTCGACGGTTGCGCACGTCGTTCGTTTCGGAAGCAGCCGCTCGCCCGACCGGCACGCTGATCCCGCCGCCACGGGTGCGAACGGTTCTGGTGGATCTGCTGTTCGTGCTGGCGATCTGCGGGTTGAACGTCTTCGACCTCGCGCTGGCCGAGCCGGAACCGGGTATGTCGTGGTGGGCGCCGTTGCTGCCGAGTCTGCCCGCCACGTGCTCCCTGATGCTGCGCCGACGCTACCCGCGGATCGTTTTCACGCTCTTGATTCTGGTCACGGTGAGTCTGACCGTGGCCGGGATCGCGATCGGCGCGTTGAACCTGGCGATCCTGTTGGCCGTCTACACGATCTGCGTCCGGTCCGGACTGGTCGAAGCGCTCGGAGTGAGTGCCGTCGCGATGCTGTTCCCGGTCAGCGAGATGGTGTGGTTGCCGTGGGCACCCGGCGTCCTCACCGTGTTCGGCGCGGTTCCGGATCTGGCGATGATCGTGGTGCTCGCGCGGGTGATCAGGGCCGGGCGCAGGCGCAGGTCCCAGTTGGAGCACACCGTGAGCCTGCTGGACGAAGCCAGGGATCAACTCGCGGCCGACGCAGCGACGGTCGAGCGGGCACGGATCGCCCGCGAGTTCCACGACATCGTTTCGCACAATCTGTCGGTGGTGGCCCTGCGAGCGGGGGTTGCGCGGGTGCTGGTGGACCGCGATCCGGAGCACGCCCGCAACACCCTGCACGAACTTGAGGAGAGTTCACGCGGGGCGTTGGAGGAGATGCGCAACCTACTCGGCGCGCTCCGGGACGGGCCGGAGTCCGACGACGTCCACTGGCATCCCAGCCCGAGCCTCGACGGGGTGGATGAGCTGGTCGACTCGGTTCGGGGCGGCGGTGTGTCCTGGCGGCTCGAACGGCGTGGCGCGGTTCGAGCCTTGGGGTCGGGGTTGGAGATGACCGCTTATCGCATCGTGCAAGAGGCCGTGACCAACGTGCTCAAGCACGCGGGTGCGGGGCGCGCGCGGGTGTTGTTGGAGTACGGGCCCGGAAGCCTGAAGATCGAGGTCACCAACCACGTGCATGCCGAGGTCGGGAGTCGCGGGCCGGATCCTTCGCAGGTCCTGGAGGTCACGTCGGGGCGGGACGGTGCCGGACACGGGCTCGTCGGCCTGCGCGAACGGGTTGCCCTACTGGGCGGAACCTTGACCGCACATCCAATTGCGAGCGGATTTCACATTGCTGCCGTGCTACCGTGCCCGGAAAATTCGGCCCCGGTCTGACCGGGTACCCCGAGTCGGCCGCAATCGAGGAGGCTCGGCGCGTGGAGTCTTCGAAGACGACCGTGCTGGTCGCAGACGATCAAGCCATGATTCGCGCCGGTCTGGTGGCGCTGCTGAACGCCGAACCCGAACTCCGCGTGCTCGCCGAGGTGGCGGACGGGCATGCTGCGGTCGCGGCTGTGCGCCGCCGTCCCCCCGACATCGTACTGATGGACGTGCGGATGCCCGAATTGGACGGGATCTCGGCCGCGCGCGCGATCATCGAACTGACCGAGGGCCGGACGTCGGTGCTCATGCTGACGGTGCACGATCTCGACGAGTACGTCTACTCCGCGTTGCGCGCCGGAGCCAGCGGGTTCCTGCTGAAGGACGCGGCTCCGGAAGAACTCGTTCGTGCGGTGCGCACCGTGGCCGCCGGTGATGCGCTCCTGGCGCCCAGCGTGACCCGACGGCTGCTGCAGCGCTTCGCGTCGCTCGGTGTGCGCGACGCGGCCAGCGAGCTCGGTGAGCTGACCAGCAGGGAGACCGATGTGCTGCTGGAAGTGGCGCGTGGTGGATCCAATGCCGAGGTCGCCCGTAACCTCGGCCTGGCCGAATTGACCGTCAAGTCGCACCTGTACCACGTGATGCGCAAGCTCGGACTGAACTCCCGGACGCAGCTGGTGATCGCGGCCTACGAAACCGGCTTGGTATCCCCCGGCCAGGAAAGCGGGTGGCAGGCGGTCTAATGAGGGCATGGTTGCTTCACTACCACTGCGAGTCGGCCTGATCGGATACGGCATCGGGGGCGCGGTGTTCCACGCACCGCTGATCGACGCCAACCCACAGCTCCGGCTGACCGCGGTGGTCACCCGGAATCCCGAACGCCGGAACGAGATCCACGCGCAGTACCCCGATACCCAGGTGGTCGCCGACGCATCGGAATTGCTCGATCGAGCTGGCGAACTCGACCTCGTGGTGGTGGCCAGTCCCAACCGGACCCACGTCGAAATGACCGAGGCGGCGCTGGAAGCCGGATTGCCGGTCGTCGTGGACAAGCCGTTCACCCCGAGCGTGTCCGAGGCCACCGAGCTGATCGATCACGCACGAGCCCGCGACCTGATGCTCACCGTTTTCCAGAACCGCCGCTGGGACAACGACATGCTGACCGTGCGCAAGCTGATCGACGAAGGCGAACTCGGTGCCGTCCACCGCTTCGAGTCGCGCTTCGAGCGCTGGGTTCCCACTCCGAAGCCGGGCTGGCGCGAGAAGGGCGGACCGGACGAGGCGGGCGGGGTGCTCTACGACCTCGGAAGCCACCTGATCGACCAGGCGCTGATGCTGTTCGGCCCCGTCTCCACGGTGTACGCGGAGATCGACTGGCGGCGTCCGGAAGTCGAGGTCGACGACGACGCGTTCGTGGCCCTCACCCACGAGAACGGTGTGCGGTCGCATCTCTGGGTGGGCAAGTTCGCCGCCCAGCACGGCCCCAGGTTCCGCCTGCTGGGTGACCGGGCCGCGTACACCAAGTTCGGTCTGGATCCGCAGGAGAACGAGCTGCGGGAGGGAAAGCGGCCCGCGGAGAACTGGGGCGTCGAATCACGCGAGCGTTGGGGGCTACTCGGTTCCGAGGGCGAAGTGCGCCCGCTGGCCACGGTGCCCGGCAACTACCCGGCGTTCTACGACGGGGTTGTCGCGGCCCTGCGGGACGGGACGCCACCACCGGTGGACCCCGCCGACGCATCGGCAGGGCTCCGAATCATCGAAGCGGCGCGGCGATCCGCGCACGACCGCACGGTAGAACGGCTCGGATGATCAGTTGGCCGGCTCTCGAACTGATCTCCCGTTCGCGCGAGCGGGAGATCAGTTTCGCCGGGTCGGCGCGTCCGAGCGGTCTTCGGGCGGTTCCGGTGCCGCGACCGGCTCCAGCTCGGGGCGGGTGCCGGTCGCCGAAGAAGCTCCGAGCACACGGGTGGACTCCTGGCCGGCGTGGGTGGTGTCGGTGATCCTGGTCGAGCCGGATGAGGGCGATTCCTGCCTCTGCCGGGATGGCGATTCCTGCCTCCGCCGGGACGATGGAGGTCGCCTTGCCGAGCCTGGTTCGGTGGGGAGGTAGAGCGACTCCACCACGAGGACCAGGAGACCCACCAGCAGCGCACCGATCGCCAGCCACAGACCGGCTGGGGCTTCGCCCACCCACCACAGACCGGCGGCGACCCCGGCCGCACCGCCCAGCAGGGCCGCCAGCAGGTGGAAGAACAGGTGAATGGAATAACCTCTCACCGTTACCTCCTGGTCTGTGGCCCGCCGGGATGTGCTATCCCGGCATCGCCCCGGGGTAGGCTCCGTGCCTCGCCGCTCTCGAGCGGGTGGTGCGGCCGATGCGGCCATCCGGGACAACGATCCGCTTTCGTATACACGAAATCGTTGCGGACCTTCCCGATGTTAGCCGTGGAAGTCATCGAAACGCCTGATCAAGACGGTCAACTGTGAGCGAGCACGCACCTCGCCGTGAGGTGTCCCGTTTCATCCGCGGCTTCTGGACCCCTTTGAGTGGGTGGCGGAGCAGCGACGAGCGGTATGCGTCCTCCGGTCCTACGGTGAAGCGCGGCGGAACGCTGAGGCGGTGAACGCCGAGCAGGTGGACGGGGAACCCGCCGTGCTCGGCAACTGACCGCGCGACTTCCTGTGAGTGATCGGGGGTGCTCGGAAGTGAACACGCTGGCTGTATTCGCGTGGAGCGTGGTGATCGGTTTCGGTTCTCTCACCGGCATGCTCGTCTGCCTGTCGTGGGTGGAAAAGCGCGCGGTTCGTCCAGCCCGGGCACCGCGCCCCGAGCGGTGGCGTAGCCGACGCGTCGAACGGGTGCCCGTGAGCTCGCGTGTCTCGAATCGCCGGTCCACGAATCGCCGGTCCGGCGGAGGGGCCGATGCCCGGCGACTGCGCCGCGTTCCTGGGAGCGGGGCAGCCGGTGCGCATCGTGGGGCGACGGGTGCGTTCGAATCCATCGGTTCCGAGCTGCGCAGGTTCGTACCGGGAGCCGAACGCGTCCCCCGGGCGAACTCCCGGGGGAGCGAGATCACGGAGTGTGGAAGTCGGCGAAGTCGAACCCGGGCGACACCACGCAGCTGACCAGGGTCTCTTCGTCCGGCATGGCCGTCGCCGATTGCCACGTGCCTGCCGGGACGAGCACCTGCGGAGTCCGCCCCGCGCTCGCACCCAGCACGACCGTCTCCGGCTCGGTCGAGGGCTGCTCGCCTGCACCACCGAGCGACAGCGTCAGCGGCCCGCCCCGGTGCCACAGCCACAGCTCATCGGAGGACACGGTGTGCCAGGTCGAACTGGTGCCGGGCGTCAGCAGAAAGTGGATCGCGGTGGCGCTGGGGCGTGATCCGGATTTGCCCTCCTGCCGGACCTCGACGTCGCTGGCCCAGGTGCGCCGGTACCAACCGCCTTCCGGGTGGGGGAGCAGCTCGAATTCCTCCGCGGTGCTGCTCCTGGTTTCCAGCGAGACGTAGTGCCCGTCGACGTCTCGGCGGGCGTAATGCACCTCCAGTACCGCCGACCGTTCCAGCGGGCCGTACACGTGCGGGAACGACACGTCCTCCGGCACTCCCGGCGGCGGGGTGGGAGAAGCCGTTTCCCAGCGCACCCCGGCGGACAGTCCGGCGGGATCGAGCCGCACCGCGACCAGCTGTTCGCCGGTGTCGCGGTAGAACGCGTTGGCCACGGCCAGCGTGGTCGCCACGTCCGGAGAGCAGTGCACGAAACCGTCGGTTTCCAGCGTGGGCGAACCGATGGTGGTCGTGCTCGCGCGATACGCGCTCAGCGGGAGAAGATGCAGGATGGTTGAGCCAGTCACCGTGCCAGTCTCTCGCAACGGCCGGCTTCCGATCTAGGATCGGGGTTCCGACGTGGAGGAGGCACGATGTCCGTTCGGGTCGCGGTGCTCGACGACTATCAAGCGGTCGCGCGGGAGTACGCGGACTGGGACGCATTGCCGGCCGAGGTCGAGGTGTTCCGCGAGCACATCGATGACCGCGCCGAGTTGGTGCGGCGGTTGCGGCCGTTCGACGTGGTTGCGGTGATGCGGGAGCGCACGCCGTTCCCCCGGGAGGTCTTCGAGGCACTGCCGAATCTGAAACTGCTGGTCACCACCGGCATGCGCAATGCGGCCATCGATCTGAGCGCGGCTTCCGAACACGGTGTGGTCGTGTCCGGCACGGGGTCCGCTTCGGAAGCGGACCGCACCTGGCAGCCGACGGCGGAACTGACCTGGGGGCTGATCTTCGCGCTCGCGCGCCGCATCCCGCAGGAAGACCGGCTGATCCGGGAGGGCGGCTGGCAGGAGTCGGTCGGTGTCGAACTCGGCGGCAGGACCCTCGGAGTGTTGGGACTGGGGCGCTTGGGGGCCCAGGTGGCCCAGGTCGGCCGTACGTTCGGCATGGAGGTGCTCGCCTGGAGCAGGAACCTCACCGACGATGCGGCGCGGGAGGCCGGTGCCGAGCGGGTGAGCTTCGAGGACCTGTTCCGGCGATCCGACGTGCTGAGCATCCACACGGTGCTCAGCAGGCGTACCCGCGGGCTTGTCGATGCCACTGCGCTGGGGCTGATGAAGCCGACCGCATACCTGGTGAACACCTCGCGCGGGCCGATCGTCGACGAGGAGGCTCTGCGCACGGCACTGCACGAGGGCCGAATCGCCGGCGCCGGGCTCGACGTGTTCGAACGTGAGCCGCTTCCACCGGACGATGCCTGGCGAAGCGCGCCGCGCACCGTGCTGACCCCGCACATCGGCTACGTCACCCGCGGGACCTACGAGACCTTCTACACCGAGACGGTGGAAGACATCGACGCCTACCTGGCCGGTGCGCCCATCCGGGTGCTCAATCCGGACCGGGGCTGAGCCGCTCGGCCCGCCCCCGCGGGGGCGGGCCTGCCTGTGGTCGCTCAGACCTCGTCGGCGAGCTTGCGGATCTGCTCGATCAACCGCGTGCGCTCCTCGGTGGTACCCGCCAGCGGGGTGATGTTGAGCGTGCTGACCCCGGATTCCTTCATCGCCGCCAACCGCTCCTTGACGTGCCCTTCCGGGCCGATCAACGAGGTCTTGACCAGCAGGTCCTCGGGGACGGCTGCCGCGGCCTCCTCCTTCTTGCCTTCGAGGTAGAGATCCTGGATCTTCTCGGCCTCGTCCTCGTACCCGTAGCGGCGGGCGAGGTTGTTGTAGAAGTTCTTGCCCTTGGCACCCATCCCGCCGATGTAGAGGGCGAGCATGCCGCGCATGCCGTCGAGCATGTGGTCGACGTCCTCGCCGATCGCCAAGGGTGCCTGGACGACGACGTCGAGGTCCGGAAGTTCGTCCTCGCGCTTGGCCTTACCGGCTTGGAGGGACTCGCCCCAGACCTGGTTCGCACGCTCGGGAACATAGAAGATCGGCTCCCACGCCTCGGCGATCTCGGCGACGAGGGCGACGTTCTTGGGGCCGATGGCCGCGATCATGATCGGGATCCGGTCGCGGACGGGATGGTTGATCAGCTTGAGGGGTTTGCCGAGGCCGGTTCCCTGTTCGGCCGGGAGCGGGATCTGGTAGTTCTTCCCCTCGTGAACGACCTTCTCCCTGCGCCAGACCTGCCTGCAGATGTCGACGATCTCACGGGTCCTGCCGAGCGGGGCGTGGTAGGGAACACCGTGGAAACCTTCGATGACCTGCGGGCCGGAGGCCCCGATGCCCAGGGTGAACCGCCCCTCGGAGACGAAGTCGACACCGGCCGCGGTCATCGCGGTCAGCGTGGGCGTCCGGGTGTAGATCTGCAGGATGCCGGAGGCGATCTCGAGTCGTTCGGTGCGGGCGGCGATGAAGCCCATCTGGCTGACGGCGTCGAACGAGTAGGCCTCGGGGACGTAGACGATGTCCAGTCCGGCCTTCTCGTAGGTGGCCAGCTCGTCGACCGTTTCCTTGAACCCTCCGCTGTAGTTCAGCGGCATTCCGATGCGCATCGTGGTCCTCTCCGTCGATCGGGTCAGAGGTGGGGCGTCCGTCCGTTCGGCGGCGGGCGCTTTGATCCTCTGGCCGCGCCGCCGAGGCTGTCCAGAGGTTACCGCCGAGTAAGGCCGAGCGGGACCCCAGCCGGATGACCTGGATTTCGGATGAGCCGGAGCGAAGGCAAGATGGGGGAGGAATCGATTTCGTGAACATTGGAGAACGCGTCGAATGAGCCAGACACCGAGCACGCCTCCCGTCCGGGTGTTCCACCTTCCCTCCCCGGCTGCGGTGAGCGCCGCATGAGGCTGGGACTGCTGGACATCGGATCGACAGCGGCCCGGTTGGAACTGGTGGATCTGGAACGCTCCCGCGCGCCCTTGGCCAGTTGGAGCGTGAAGGCCAAGACTCGGCTCGCCAAGAACACGACTCCCGACGGGGTGGTGACCGAAAAGGGCATCGAGCAGGCGGTGCGGGCCGTGAGCGAGTGCGCGCAAGCCGGCGCGCAACGTGAACCGGACTCGGTCATCGTCTACGGGACTTCCGCTGTCCGGGACGCGGCCAACAGCGAGGAGCTGCGCGGACGGTTGGCCGAGGCCGCAGGTTTTCCGGTTCGAGCGCTGAGTCCCCGCTCCGAAGCGGCGGTGACCTACCACGCCGCGCGCCGGTGGCACGCCAAGGACGAGACCCCGTTGAGCACCGTGGACATCGGCGGCGGCACCATCGACGTCGCCACCGGCGACGGTGCGTATCCGCACGACGTGGCCACGTTGCCGCTGGGGGCCGCGGCGTTGACCAGGCAGTACTTGCCAGAGGATCCACCGGCTCCGGAACAGGTCGAACAGCTGCTGGCGGCGGTCGGGCAGACCGTGCCCCACTCGCTCGGACGGTTCGCGGTGACCGACCTCGGTCACACCGTCGCGCAGTCGAAGGTGTTCCGTCAGCTCGCCGTGCTGGCGGCCAGTTCGGACGAGCACCTCGTGCGGCACCCGGACCGCCTGGTGCACGCGAACCTCCGGCGCTGGATACCCAGCCTCTCCGAGATGGACGAGAAGCAGCGCCGAAAGCTGCCCGGCGTCTCCCGCAGCCGGGCGAAACGCATCTTCGCCGGTGCCGTGGTCGCCGACGCGATCCTGGATTCGATCGGGGTGGAATCCGTGGAAATCTGCCCGTGGGGGCTGCGCGAAGGCTTGGTCTTCCGGTTCGTGGAGACCTACGAGTGTGCCCGGAAGGGCAATCGGGACGACGCGGTCCACGCGGTCGCCGACGAGATGTTCGACGGCGGAGCGGACGCGGTGTTCGGTCCGACGGAAACGTGGGGTCGCTGACCGGGTTTTGCATCGTGGGTACAGCTGTATCCCGTACCCGAACGAAAGGTTCTACCGTGGCACTACTCGTGCACATCGTGATCACCGCGGTCGCGGTGTGGATCACGACCGCGCTGCCGGGCATCACGCTCGGCGGCGCGGACACCGGCACCAAGGTCGTCACGCTACTGGCGGTGGCGATCGTGTTCGGCATCGTCAACGCGGTGCTCAAACCGGTCGCCAAGACCGTCGGGTGCGTGTTCTACGTGCTCACGCTCGGCCTGATCGGGCTCGTGGTGAACGCGTTGCTGTTCAGGCTCACCGGATACCTGGCCGCGGAGATGAACCTGCCGTTCCGCGTCGAAGGGTTCTGGGCGGCGTTCTGGGGCGCGCTGATCGTGACGATCGTCAGCAGCGTGCTGCACGGGATGGTGCGTCGCATCGGCAGCCCCGAACCACAGCGCTGACCACCGCTGCCGGGGACCACGGCAGGCGCATATACCTATCGTGGTCCCCTACTCGCGCCGGGTCCGCTCCGGGAGCGGTAGCCGCCTGCGGTGGCCGTGTCCGCTCGCTAATCGTTCTTCGCCGTCATCCGGTCCGCGATGTCCCGGCCGATGAGCAGCGACGCCGTCGCCGCCGGTGACGGTGCATTGAGGACGTGCACCCAGCGCTCGTCCTCGACCAACAGAAAGTCGTCGACCAGCGTGCCGTCCGGTTTGACCGCTTGGGCCCGCACACCCGCCTCCGTCGGCACCAGGTCACGTCCGCGCAGCTCGGGCAGGAGCTGCCGGGCGGCTCGCACGAACAGCGGCTTGAACGCCGACCGCGCGATCTCACCGGCACCGGTGCGCCAGTACTTCTTCGCCAGCACGCGCAGTCCCGGATCACGCACCAGCCTCCTCAGGTGGGGCGCCGACCAGGTGCGCCAGTCGTATCCCTCGCGGGCCAGCGCCGGAACGGCGTTCGGGCCGACGTGCAGCGTTCCGTCCACCATGCGGGTCAGGTGCACACCGAGGAACGGGAAAGCCGGGTCCGGAACCGGATACACCAGGCCGCGCACCAGCTCTCGCCGGGACGACGTGCTCTCGAAGTACTCGCCCCGGAAGGGCAGGATCCTGGCAGGCGGCTTCGCCCCGGCCAGCTCGGCGACCGCGTCGCTGTGCAGCCCGGCGCAGTTGACCGCGCGGCGGGTGCGGATCTCCCCGGTCGTGGTGCACAGGACGAGGTCCGCGCCGTCGGATTCCACCCCGACGAGTTCGGTCCCGGAACGTAGCTCCACTCCGCGCTCGGCGAGGAGTTCGGCGAGCTTTCGCGCGACCGCGCCGAAGTCGGTGATGCCCGCGTCGGGAACGAGCAACGCCTTCACTCCGCGCACGTGCGGTTCGCGTTCGCGGAGCCCGGCCGTGTCGAGTTCGGTGAGCCGAACCCCGTTGGCGGTGCCCCGGCGGGCCAGCTCGGCCAGTCGTGGCAGCTGCTCGTGGTCGGTCGCGACGACGACCTTGCCGGTGCGTTCGACCGGGATGTCGTGCTCGGCGCAGAACTCGTACATCGCTTCGGCCCCGACTCGGGCGAAACGGGCCTTGCCGCTGTCCGGCGGATAGTAGAGGCCGCTGTGCAGCACCCCGGAGTTGTGCCCGGTCTGGTGCGCGCCCCAGCGGGGTTCCTTGTCGAGCACGGTGACCTTCGGCGCTGCGCCGTTCCCGGAACCGGCGGTTCCGCCGCGAACCAGCGCCCACGCCGTCGCCAGTCCCACGATGCCACCGCCGACGATCGTCACATCGTTGGTCATGGCTACATCCTCCACTGCGCGCTACCCGGAAAGGGCGCTACCCGGAAGGACTGGTGCCGGAAGGCCGCTGCCCGGAAGGACTGGTGCTTTCGAACCGGTGTCGGGGCCGGGATCCTCCCACGGGTGGAGGCTGATCTCGTCCTGCGGGCGGAAGACGGATGACGCGTGTGGCGGCACGCTCATGATCCAGCGGCCCGCGCGGCAAGCGCGTGGCCCACCGTCGAAAGGGGAGTGTCATGACTCGCGCTCGTGTGGTGTTTCTGATGCGGGTGCCCACCGCGCGGCAGGGCGTGTTCCTCGCCGCCTACGAGCAGGTGCGGTTCCTCGTCTCCGAGGGCGTACCGGGGCACCTCAGGGACCAGGTATGCCAGTCGGCCACGGATCCGGAACAATGGTTGATCACCAGTGAGTGGACCGATCTGGACGCTTTCGAGGCGTGGGAGCGCACTCCGGAGCACCGGGACCTGGTCCGGCCGTTGCGGGAGTGCTGCGTCGAGGCCCGCTCGTTGCGGTTCCGGGTGCACGAGGAAACGGGCGTGCCCGAGAGCTGGTACCCGAACTACGAGCGGGTCGGGTGATCCGGAAAGTTCCGCACTCGCGGTAGAGCGCGGAGATCGGGTTTTCCTCGGCCTTTCGCGCGGGGTGAATCGGATTCAGTGGTACTGGTACCGCATATTCGGGTGCTGGTTCGAATGGACGGGTTCTGCTTTGCCTTTGACCGTGCCGCGATTTTCCGGGATTTCGGTCGGTTCCGTCTCGCGGCCCTGGTGGGGTTTCCGTGGCCAGGACGACCGTGTCCCGGTGATCATGTCGAGGAAACTTCCGGCGTGCGGGATAATTCTCCTCGTCGAAAGGGATGACCACTTTTCCTCGTGGCCCGAAAAGGTTCTTGCGCCCACTGATCGTTCCGCCTTAGTGTTCCGGTTGGAAGGGGGATCGGAACCCTGGGGTGGCGGTGGGAATATGGATCGGCATTGGCGTTTCCTGTTGGTCGGGTTGGGTTCCGCCGGGGTGTCCGCCGCACTCGTGGTCGGGTGGCGCGGGCGCTTCGTCCGAGAATTGTCCCGAGTGGCGGCACGAGAGCGGATGGTCGAGCGCCGCCGGATCGCGCGTGAGCTGCACGATGTAGCCGGGCACCGGCTGCTCGCGATCGTGCTGCATGCTCGGCGGCTCGCCGTCGACGTGCCGGAGACGCGGTCGGCCGCCGAACGCATCGAGGAGTTGGCGGTACTGACCAGGCGGGACGTCCGGGACGCGGTGGGCGCGTTGCGTTCGGCGAGTCAGAACGGCGACACCGAGGTTCGCGGTGCCGCGACAGACCGAGGTTCGAGCGTGGGCGACCGGTCGTTGTCGGCCGGTGCGGCGATGCTCGGTGCGGATCTGCCGGACGTCGATCTCGTGGTGCGGCTGGACAACGCGGAAGCCGAGGGCGACTTGGGACATGGCCTCCGCCTCGCGGCCCTGCGCATCCTCCAGGAGGGCGTGGCCAACGCGATCGAGCACGGCAGCGGGCCGATCAGCGTGCGGGTGAGGTTCGGCCCCGAACTCGACATGTTGGTGCGCAACCGTGCGACCGCGGGTCTCGCGCACGGTGCGCAGTGGCGATCATCCGATGCCGAAGCCCGAGCGCCGGGCGGGAAAGCTGGATGGGGATTGACCGGACTCCGCGAGCGCGCGGCCGAACTCGGCGGGCACGTTCAGTGCGTCGAGTCTCCCGACGGTGGGTTCTGTCTCCGGGTGCGGATCCCGGCCGGTTCCTGTGCCGACCCGGCCGGTTCCGGTGCCGACCCGGCCGGAGCCGGGTGCACCGGCGCCCGGAGCGCGCCGTGAACCGGATCCGGCTTCTGATCGTCGACGACGAACCGCTGGTTCGGCAGGGGATCCGGTCGGTGTTCGACCCGTTCGCCGACGTCGAGGTGGCCGGTGAGGCGACGGAGGGGGCCGAGGCCGTGCGCGCTGTCCGGGAGCTCTCCCCGGAGGTCGTGCTGATGGATCTGCACCTGCCCGGGATGGGCGGGCTGGAGGCGACCGAGCGAATCTGCTCGGGAGGCGACCAGTGCGCCAAGGTGGTCGTGCTGACCATGTACGACCGGGACGAGCACGTCTTCGAGGCATTGCGGGCGGGAGCGAGCGGCTTCCTGCTCAAGGACGCGTCGCCGGCGAAACTGGTCGAAGCGGTGCGCGAGGTGGCGCGGGGCGAAGCATTGCTCTCGGCGTCGGTCACCCGACGGCTCATCCGGGAGTTCGTCCGGGTTCCGGCGGTGTCGGGGGCGGGTGCGGACTGCGGCATGGGCGACTTGACCTACCGGGAGCGCGAGGTCTTCCGACTGCTCGCGAAGGGAAACGGGAACCGGGACATCGCCAGGCTCCTGGTGGTGGAAGAGAGCACGGTGAAATCCCACGTGCAGCACCTGTACCAGAAGCTGGGGGTGCGGGATCGGGTGCAACTTGTCATCTACGCGTACGAACGGGGTCTCGTGTGAGCGTTCGCGCGCTCGTCGGGATTGTCGAGAATCTGATCGCGACCGTGTGGTGTTCACCGGATTTCCGTTTCTCGAACAAGTGTTGAACATCGGTGTTCGGGCGGCGGGATTGCCCATTGTCGCGGCCTGTCGGTTTTCCCATTATTACCGAAAGTCCACTCCGCTGTGGCAAGTGACCTCCTCTTTCGTATGACCGAAAGGAAAACGGTGACGGTCTGAGTTGGATGTGCTCCATTTGGTTCACTCGACAGTGAATTCGATGTGTCACGCTTCTCGCGGCTGAACGACAGCGCTGGGTCAAGCCGGGGCGCTGGGGCCGCGGCGTGGCGCCGGCATTTCGTCGAGAGGACACCACCGTGAACCTGACCCGTTGGAAACCGCTCTCCCTGATCTTCGGTGCCGCGATCGTCGTCGCACCCACCTCTGCTTTCGCGGCCGAGGCTCCCGCGCCCGCGCGGGATTCGGTCGCTGCCGCCGAGTCCGCCGACTACTACCAGGACGCCGAGGGCAAGACCGGCCAGGAGTTGAAGGACTCGTTGCACGGGATCATCAGCACCGGGGTCACAACCCTGACCTACGACGAGGTGTGGGACGCGCTCAAGGCCACCGACGAGGACCCGTCCAACCCGTCCAACGTGCGGTTGCTCTACTCGGGCCGTTCGCAGAGCAAGGACACCAACGGCGGCGATCAGGACGAGTGGAACCGCGAGCACGTCTGGGCCAAATCCCACGGCGACTTCGGCACCGCTCCCGGCCCCGGTACGGATGTGCACCACCTGCGGCCGACCGACGTCTCGGTCAACGGCGAGCGCGGCAACAAGGACTTCGACCTCGGTGGTACCGAGGTGGACGAGGCCCCCGGCAACCACACCGACGACGACTCGTGGGAACCGCGCGACGAGGTCAAGGGCGACGTCGCGCGGATGATCTTCTACATGTCGGTCCGCTACGAGGGCGACGGCGGGTTCCCCGACCTGGAGACCAACGACCAGGTGGACAACGGCTCGGCCCCCAACATCGGGCGCGATTCGGTCCTGCGGCAGTGGCACGAGCAGGACCCGGTGGACGAGTTCGAGCAGAACCGCAACCAGGTGATCTTCGACAGCGTCCAGCACAACCGCAACCCGTTCATCGACCACCCCGAATGGGTCGCCGAGATCTGGGGCTGACCACGAGAGCGGCCGGTGGCCCCACGCCACCGGCCGCTCTCGTGGTCAGCGGGATACCGGGTTCAGCGCCGATCGTGAGCGGGCGGGGACTCGTGGTGGAGCTTTGCCGGTCTTTGCGGGGGAGGGCGCTGAGCTCGGTTTCGGGCGTTACCCGGAAGTGGCCAGCAGTAGATCGCTGTAGGAGTGCGAGACCAGGTCGTCGTGTCCGACGCCGAGCTCGTCGAGCCACCGCAGGCACTGGCTCTGGAGCTGCTCGCGACCGATCGTGCCGTCGTGATCGATCGCCTCGACTTCCAGGAACCCGCCGAGCCCGGTTACCTGGTCGACGTGCAGTTTGACGTTGTCGCACCAGAAAATTTCCCGGCGCTTGTCGACCACGACGAGAACGTCCAGGCCCTCGCGCAGGACCTCCAGCAGGGACTGGCCGTCCGCAGGCGTGTGCAGTGTGACCTGCGAATCCTTCGGGCCGCTACGGTCATCGCGCCGGTAGTGGATCAGGGTGGTCTCGATGGTGCCCCTGCGGAGCTTCAATCGGCCGTCGGTCACGTCGAAGTAGGTATCGATCTGGTGGTCACGTCCTCGGTGGCGTGCTCCCAGCTGCGATATCCGTTCGAACGTTTCCGCGGGATCGGCGCAGCGGGCTTTGAATTCCACGATGTCGACCTGCATTCGGCAAGTCTAACCGGAAGAGTTCGACAACCCGGGCGTTTCGAATGAATCGAACATTCGCGCGAATTCGGGGATCCAGGCCGGTGCATATTTTGCCAAGGGGTCGCAGCGGGGAAGCGATGTGCGTTCGTTTGAATTGGTTGCTCGGGTAAACCATTTTGGCGTGGCCCCTGGAGAAAGTGCTGGTCGTGCGGATATTCTAAATAGTGTTCACGTTTATGGTGTGACATGTGGCAGTTCTCTCGCGACAATGACCGGCCTTTTTCCTTGTGGCTCACTCGATCGGGGGTCACAATTTCACCCTATGAGTTACCCGCAGAATCAAGGCCCCGGTCCCCACGCTCCGAATGGACACGGTCATCCTCCGGAGCGGGACTGGTATTACGAGGACCGCCGTGGTGAAGGCGCCGCCGGCGTCGCGAATGTCGTTCGAGTGGTGACGAGCGTGATCGTCACCATTTTCGTCCTGCACGTCCTGTTCGTCGTTTTCGGCGCCAACCAGGGAAATGAATTCGTCTCGATCGTCTACACGTTGGCCAAGACGCTCGTCCTCGGTCTGGGGGACGTGTTCACCCCGGACGATGCCGTGCTGGGCGTGGTCCTGAACTACGGGCTGGCGGCGCTGCTCTACCTCGTCGTCGGACAGTTGATCGTCAAGGCCCTCAAGCGCCCCTGACAGGGGCTTGTCTCCGCGCCGAATGCCCGGGTGGGGTGTGCACGGGCCGCACACCCCACTCGCGCACGGAAATGCCTCAGCGGTGTCCGGTGGGTAGGGGTACTTCGGGGCTGGGGGCGAAGTCGTCGTGCCATTGGGTGCGGTCTTCGAAGGCGGCACCGTCGGAGCGGGCGACGTAGACTTGCGCGGCGCCGCCGCGGGTGAAGGTCACGATGTCGCTTTTGCCGACGCCGGGCCATTGGTCGGTGGTCGATCTTCACCGACCGGGGTGTGTTCACCGGGGCTGATGTCGACCGCTTCGGTCTCTCCGTTGGGTCGTGAGTCGTGCGGCCACATTGTGGTCATCACCCTGAATCGCATACACGCGCGGAATTTCCATGGTGAGCCACCCTTGCGAGCCGATGACCTCATAACACGAGCTCTCCAGGGTCGCCGAGTCGACGCGGATGACCGGATCCTCGTTCTGGCAATCGGTCAATATGATATTGCCGTCGCCTTTGAGTATCGAATTTCCCGTTCGGCGAATATCTGGTCGGCTCCGGGATAGTTGTACTCCTCCACTGCGGGCGGAGGAGTGTCGGGTACTGCTGCGATCGACGAACTGTTTTCACTGCTCAGTGCGGTCGCCGTGCCCGTTGACGCGGCCACGATTGGGGTCAGCAAAAACAGCCCGACGAGCTTTGCTGGATGCTTCATCCTGCTCCAGATGGCTAGCTTTCGGAACGGTGGCAAACCGTAACAAAGCGGACATAACGCCGCCAGCGAATAGCGCATGATCCATATCACACTTACCCGCTTTTCGATTTGGTTGCCTTGTGTGTCGAGTGTCACCAAAAAATAGATAAATAGGTTGATGTGCTTGTGCTCGATCGCGAATATCGCGAATATCGTCCGCTGAATCCTGTCCCGACGAGCCGGGAAAAGCGGCGAACGACGAGCGGGAGATATTGACGTGGCAATAACCGGACACAGACAGCGGAGACGACGCGTGGCCAGTCGCGCGGGGCTCGTGTGTGGAGTTGCCGTCAGCCTGGCTGTGAGCATGCTCGGTGCTGCTCCGATCGCCCTGGCCCAAGAGCAGATGGTGACCGCCGAAGACCGAGCTGCGGTAATGCAGCTGTGGCTGGACGGCGGGGAAACCATGCGCAATGCCGCGGGTGCGGCATTGACGGGAACCGATGTCGAGTTGCGGGAGTTTCTGGACAGCGGTGCGGATGAGGCTCGACATCAGGATCTGCGCGACCGGGTCGGCTGGATGATGGAGACCGGTGGGCCGGCGATGCGGGTCGCCGGCAACGAGGTGTTGGAAGTCGACACCATCGAAGCGTTGGAGTCCTTCCTCCTTCAGGAGGGTTTTCGCCCGCACTATCACCGTGATCTGCGATTCCGAACCCTGCAGGCCAAAAACGCCGGCGGGGGCCAGGTTCAGCAGGCGGCCGAGGAAGCGCTGGACGCCGACACCGAGAAGGCGTTGGAAGCGTTCCTGGAGGACGGGTGGAAACAACCACACCACACCGATCTGCGAGTGCAGGTTCTGTGTGCGAAGTACACCGGTGGTGAGTATGTGAAGGCGGCGGCTGAGCGGGCTTTGGACGCTGATACCGATGAAGCTCTCACGCGGTTCCTCGAACACGATTGGGAGGTGGCTCAGGCTCGGGATGTGGAGAAAGCGACGGTCACCGAGCTGGTCGAGCGCGCCGAAGAGGCCGGACGGCAGGCTCGGGAGCACACGGTGGCGGCGCAGCAGGCCACTGAACGGGCGCTGAATGCGGCGGAGCAGGCCAAGATCGCTGCCGAGCGGGCCCGTGCGGAAACCGAGGCGGCACAGGGGGATGTGGCGCGTGCCTCTGCTGCGGCAGCCGAGGCGGCGGACACCGCGGAGCGTGCCGCTGCCGCGGCCCGCACGGCGATCAACGCGGCCAGTGCGGCCGATGAGGCGGCGAGGGTGGCAGCCAATGCCGCGTCGCAGGCGGCGTCGGCTGCGGGGATGGCCGGTGAGGCTGCGGCGCGAGCGTATTCGGCGGCTTCGGCGGCTGCCATGGACGCCTCTCAGGCGCAGGCCGCGCGTGATGCCGCAGCGGTTGCGCGGAACGCGGCGGCCGAGGCGACCCCCGCGGCCGATGCGGCTGATGCCGCGGGGGAGGCGTCCGAGCAAGCGGCCACCGCTGCGCAGTCCGCGGCGAGCGCCGCGGGCAATGCGGCCGCGGCGGGCACGGCGGCCGCCGAAGCCGGGCAGTACGCCGGAGTCGCTGATGAGCAGGCGCAGCGTGCCGCAGCGGCGGGTGCGGAAGCACGGGCTCAGGCGGAGCGGGCGCAGCAGGCCGCCAATGCTGCCACGGATCTGGCCAATCGGTCGCGGGCCGCGGCGAACAGCGCGGCCTCGGCGGCGCGTTCCGCAGCCCAGCATGCCAACAACGCGGCAGTCGCCGCCGAGGACGCGGCCGAGCACGCCGGCGAAGCCGCGGACGCGGCGGCTGAGGCCACCGCGCACGCGAATGCCGCGATCGAGGCGGCCAAAGCGTCCGTGGCGGCGGCTGAACAGGCCCGGCAGGTTGTGGACCTGGCGCGGGAAGTCGAGGCAGAACGGGTCGAGCAGGATAAGCAGCAACTGATCGATGCTGCCCAGCAAGGACATGAGATCTGGGAGAACCGACAGGATGTCCAGGCCTGGGATGCCGAGGAAGAGGCGCGGATCAATGAGCAGACCCGGCAGCTGCTCGACGCGGCCACCGCACCGGACGCCGCCCCTGAGACGGTGCTGAGCAACGGACGCCAAGCGGCCGTCAACGTGCTGACCACTGGTAGCACCTGGAGCCGTCAGGCTGCGCAGCACGCGCTGTCCGGTACGGGCGCCGATGTGCGCCACTGGGTCACCTCCGGTCGGGAGGCCGCCGCGGTGCAGGACGATCGGGCGCGGGTGGCTCGCATCGCCGAGCTGGATGATCGGGATGGGTTGCGGCAGGCTGCTGAAGCTGCGCTGAATGGCACGGATGCGGACGTGCGGGAGTTTCTGGCCAATCAGGACTATGAGGGCCGGGTGACCGACGACCGAGTACAGACCCTCCGGATCAAGCACGATGCGATCGGGCCAGCGGTGTCCGAGGCTGCTGAGGCAGCGTTGGATGGTACGCCGGAGGACGTGCGTCAGTTCTTGGAAGAAGGCCAGTTTACGGCTCGGAAGACCGACACGCGGTTCGTCGCGCTTCAAGTCAAGGCTGAGGGTGGACCGCGGACGCAGGCAGCGGCGGAAGCCGCGTTGCAGGGCCCACCGGGCTGGACCGAGAACTTCGTCCAGTCGGGGCAGTACCTCTACAAACAGCGCGACGAGCAGTCCGCCGCGCACTCGGCGGAGATGGAACGGCTGGTCAGTCGCGGTATGCAGGCGGCCGCGGAAGCGATGCAGGATGCCTACACGGCCGCCAAGTCCGCGGCCGAGGCACGGAAGGCAGCCGAAGAAGCCGCAGGCTATGCCCAGCAGGCCCAGACCTCGGCCGGCCAGGCGGCCGATTTCGCCAGCCAGGCGCAGGCCTCGGCCGATGAAGCCCGAGCATCCGCGGAACGGGCCGAAACGGCCATGGTCACCGCCCAGAAGGCGTCGGAGTCCGCTCAGCAGAGTGCGCGGGACGCGAATGCGTCTGTGGTGCAGGCATACCGGTCCGCGGATGACGCGCACAGTTACGCGAACTCTGCCTACAGTGCCGCCGATCAGGCGCGGGCCGACGCCTTGGCTGCCGGGTTGGACGCGCAGGCGGCGGCAACCGCTGCCGATCAGGCCAGGCAGGAAGAAATCGCACTCCGCGCGCAGGAGTTCCAGGACTCACGACAAGACTGGTTCGGTGACGTCACCGACGCCGACATCGAACTGGTCGCACACGATCTCAGTTCTGCCGAGGACGAATGCACAATAAACATTGTGGATGGAGTTCCCCAATTCCACTGTTTCGGGGGGGGAGCTGGAAAAGCAGTGGGAAGAGAAGGCGAGGATCGATCGGGCGGTCCAGGAAGCACTCGAAGAAGAAGAAGCTTCGTACTGGCCATGTGTTGGCACAACAACCTTATCGAATGGTATTGTTTCCGGCTACGTCGGTGCTTCAGCGGTGGGAGTTACCGTTCCCGGTGTTGGGGTTGTTCCAGACTGGGCAGTAGGGGCGGTTCTGGGGTCAGCCGGAGGGTTCACGGCCGGATTGCTTGTGTGTTGACGCTAGCGTGCTTTCTCGGAATTTGAAGTGGCCGGGGCTGCTTAGTGCCTGTGGAGCCCCGGCTGTGTCCCTTACTGTGAAATCAAAGTTTCTAGTTACTAACCGGGTCAGGTGTGAGGGTAAGTGTCGTCTGAATTGCCATTCTCGAGAGTTGTTCCACCCCTTGAAAACGAAAAGGTCCTTGTTCGGCACCTTGCGGCTCAACATTCTGGTGCACGTCGCGAGGTCGGGGCGTGGTTGTATCTGACCAGTCATCGGCTCTTGCGTGTCCCTGCCCTCCTTGAGAGAGCGCGAGGAATCCACGCTTGGTGGGCCAGGCGTGAAGACGTCACGAGTGTGCAATTCGCCGACTCAAGAATAGAAAAGTCATTTTTTGGGGGATTTGGGGCGAGATTGGAAGTTGGTCTCAGTGACGGGTCTGCGGAGCTCTTTCTGGTGTATCGGCCAGCGAGGGTGTTTGAGGAGATAAGGGAATGGATTCCGAACTAGTTGTACCTAACAACTCAATATGGAGCAGTGTAGTCGCTCGATTTGTCGAGGTTGATCTTTCCGATGATTCATCAGAGGTCTTCGTTGTGTATTAGCCAGCTCTAGTTGCCCAAGAGGTCAAGTTCGTGGAACTTTCCGAAAAAGGAATCTAATGACCTTTGGGCCCGGGCTTGGGATAGGGATATCGAGCGAAAAGCGCTGCGGCGTCTTGCGACGGCAAGTTTTCCGGACGCGAATGCGTCTGTGGTGCAGGCATACCGGTCCGCGGATGACGCGCACAGTTACGCGAACTCTGCCTACAGTGCCGCCGATCAGGCGCGGGCCGACGCCTTGGCTGCCGGGTTGGACGCGCAGGCGGCGGCAACCGCTGCCGATCAGGCCAGGCAGGAAGAAATCGCACTCCGCGCGCAGGAGTTCCAGGACTCACGACAAGACTGGTCCGGTGACGTCACCGACGCCGACATCGAACTGGTCGCACACGATCTCACTATCTCCGAAGAATGCATAGAAAAGCTAGCGGTAGTGACGTTCCTAAACGAGTGCACCCGAATTGCCCTAGAAGAGAGCAGGCAAGAGCACGCCAAGATCGACGAAGCGGTCCA
This sequence comes from Parasphingorhabdus pacifica, assembly GCF_054779195.1. Taxonomy (NCBI): domain Bacteria; kingdom Pseudomonadati; phylum Pseudomonadota; class Alphaproteobacteria; order Sphingomonadales; family Sphingorhabdaceae; genus Parasphingorhabdus; species Parasphingorhabdus pacifica. The sequence continues at coordinate 110,608 of NZ_BAAGYS010000004.1, read as the reverse complement.
GGAAGCACTCGAGGAACAAAAGCCCAGCTGGGGCAAATGGGCGCTTAAAACTTCGGCTACCACTTCGGTTAGTGGAGCTGTCGGCGGCCTTGTAGGTGGAACGGTACTGTTTGGAGCAGCGGCCCTTCCTTCGGCTGGCGTGGGTGCTATCGCCGGTGCGGGCGCGGGATTTGTCAATAGTTTTATCATCTGCTAACGAAAAGGCACACCGGGTGGGCCGAGGTCGCGGTTTTGTTGCCGTCACGGTCGCGGCTGGCGCGCCTGCTTTGCTGTTGATAGCGGGGAGGTCGTCACGGACAGGATTGGCGAGTTCGTCGCGAGCGTCGATGTGAGTGGCGAGCGTGCTGCATGGATTCTGTGTGATATATCTACCCGAATGTCAAGTTTGTCTAGCTGGAGGTTTCGACATAATGTCATTCAAGTTGACCTTCCCAGAAGGCATTCTCCCTTTTGAGGGGGAAAATGTTCTTGCTCGGTATCCGGCAAACCGTAGGCAGACGTGGCGTGCGGTCGGATATGCGGTCGGGTATGCGATCAGTGGAAGGCTGCATGTGACGAGTCATCGTCTCTTGTTTTTGCCGCATAAGCTGGATACAAAAATCGGAGGAAAGAAATGGTGGGTGCTGCGCGAAGATGTAGCAAATGCCGAGTTTGCCGGTATAGATCCGGCTAAAATTCTTAGCTGGGGGCTTCGAAGTAGAATGAAGGTTGATCTGTCCGATGGCTCATCAGAGATTTTCGTTGTGAACCAGCCAGCTTTAGTCGCCCAAGAGGTTAAGTCCTGGATTATCCCAAAAGAGGAAATCTAGTGATCTGTGTGGGGCTGGACTTGGGAATGGGTTATCGACTCAACGAGCACAGTGGCATTTGCGGCAGAAAGTTTTCGGGGGATATCGAATCGAACGGGTTGGACGCGCAGGCGGCGGCAACCGCTGCCGATCAGGCCAGGCAGGAAGAAATCGCACTCCGCGCGCAGGAGTTCCAGGACTCACGACAAGACTGGTTCGGTGACGTCACCGACGCCGACATCGAACTGGTCGCACACGATCTCACTATCTCCGAAGAATGCATAGAAAAGCTAGCGGTAGTGACATTCCTAAACGAGTGCACCCGAATTGCCCTAGAAGAGAGCAGGCAAGAGCACACCAAGATCACCGAAGCGGTCGAGGAAGCACTCGAGGAACAAAAGCCCAGCTGGGGCAAATGTGCGCTTAAAACTACAGTTACTACTTCGGTTAGTGCGGCTGTCGGAGGTACTATAGGGGGATCGATATTATTTCCAGGCGCGACTCTACCTTCGGCTGGCGTAGGCGCTCTCGCCGGTGCGGGCGCAGGATTTGTCAATAGTTTTATCATCTACTAGAAGAAAGAAATATCTCTAGTTATCGATCACAGTCGGGGAATTTTGAAATTTGGCACAGTATCGATTGTGCCGTAGTCAACTAGTGAAGTTCACGTCATCCATCAAACTGGAAAGCTTGCCAAATGTCACAGAATCTAGAGTTCCCTAAGAATGTTTTCCCGTTTGAGGGTGAGTACATACTCGCAAGCTATTGGGCGAACCGGACGCAGAATAGGTGGATGAACTCTGGTGGAACGTTGTATTTGTCGAGCCATCGAATCTTGTTTTCGCCCAATTTGATAAACGCAAACCTAGGAGGGAGAAAATGGTGGGCGCTGCGTGAAGATGTCACAGGCGCTGATATAGTTCGTCAAAATCTGGCAGATCTCTTTAGTGGGGGACTTCGGAAGCGGCTGAAGATCGACCTTCGCGATGGGCCTGCACAGCTTTTCATTGTGCCCGAGCCAGCTCTGGTTGCTAAAGACATCAGATCGTGGACCTCTCCCGAGATCGGATCCTAGTTGGAAAATGGTTCTGTGTGCGAAGTACACCGGTGGTGAGTATGTGAAGGCGGCGGCTGAGCGGGCTTTGGACGCTGATACCGATGAAGCTCTCACGCGGTTCCTCGAACACGATTGGGAGGTGGCTCAGGCTCGGGATGTGGAGAAAGCGACGGTCACCGAGCTGGTCGAGCGCGCCGAAGAGGCCGGACGGCAGGCTCGGGAGCACACGGTGGCGGCGCAGCAGGCCACTGAACGGGCGCTGAATGCGGCGGAGCAGGCTAAGATCGCTGCCGAGCGGGCCCGTGCGGAAACCGAGGCGGCACAGGGGGATGTGGTGCGTGCCTCTGCTGCGGCAGCCGAGGCGGCGGACACCGCGGAGCGTGCCGCTGCCGCGGCCCGCACGGCGATCAACGCGGCCAGTGCGGCCGATGAGGCGGCGAGGGTGGCAGCCAATGCGTATTCGGCGGCCTCGGCGGCTGCCATGGACGCCTCTCAGGCGCAGGCCGCGCGTAACAAGCTACTTCAGATGGCGGGTAACAGCTTCGACGTCACGTCTGCCGCGGGTGCGCCGGCGCGAGCCAAGATCACCATGCTTGCCGGTGCGATTTCGGTCAGTCTCGGGATGTGGCGGTCGATGACGACGATTCGGGGCAGGACGCGCGGGTGCTCGCCTTGTCGGACGGCGTTTTCGCGATCGCGGCAACCCTTCTGGCGCTTGACCTGCGCGTGCCGGAAGGGCTGAACACGAGCAGTCTGCACGACGCGCTGCGCGCGCTGGTCCCCGCCATGTTCGGCTATGCGATCGCGTTCCTTGTCATCGGGTTGCTATGGCTGGGACACCGCGAGTTGTTCGGGTACATCCGGCGGGTTCAGCCTGGGGTTGCTGCGGTGAACGTAGTGCTGCTGGGTTTCGTTGCACTGCTGCCGTTCCCCTCGTCTCTGCTCGCCAACTACGGCGACGAACCGGTGGCAGTGATCGGCTACGCCGCCAACGTCACAGCGATCGCGACGTTGCAGCTAGTTGTCGTCATGCTCGCCCGTCACGCCGGGAGTCTCCGGCTCGGGACATCTGCCATGACGGCATTCGCGCCATCGGCGGTCACGATCGTCATCTTCGTCGGGTCCATTCCGGTAGCACTGTTGGACCCCAATTGGGCGACCGTCTGCTGGCTCCTGCTGATCCCGGCTCACAAGGCCGTCGACAGCATCGAGAAGTACCGGGCCCAAAACCAGCAGGCAACCTAGCCCGACGGTCCCCGTCAACTGATGCCAAAGTGTCCATAAATCAATTGACACCGGACGACACCGATGCATGACGCGGGCCCTGGATCAGCTCAGGAGGTCACTTAGGGCGGCTGCATGCGCGGCTAGTTGGTAGCGCGGCAACAAGTGGGTGTGCAGCCGCACGGTGTTGCCCAGCGTTTCGTAGTGCAATTTTGAGCGGCTGCTAGAAGGTGCTCAACGCTGGCGCGACTGTTAGGACGTCCTGCCAGTGGGCGGTAGCCTCGGCGTCGGTCAGCTCGAACGGCTCGACGACGTGGTGGCGCGCCAGATCACCAGTGCGTAGCCTCGCTGGATTGAGGTTCGTTGTAGGACCGCATCGGAGGCAGCGAGAAGCACACCCCACCGAGGCGAAGGCTGTTCAAGCTGTCGCCAAGCAAGCCGCGGGTGGGCTGAAGTTCCACGACCTCCGCCACTCCTGCGCGACGTGGCTAGTGGACGACGGAATGCCGGTGAACATGGTTCAGCGGGTGCTCGGGCACGAAAGGTCGTCAACAACGCTGGATCTCTACACGCGTCGCAGGGACGGCGGTGATCGCATTCTGGAGGCGCGCTTCGAGGCGATGACGACGATAAGGGCGGAATTTCTGCGTCGAACACGCGATGATCGGATGCTTGGTCCCGGCCTGCTGACCGAAAAAGAAAGACCCTGGTCTGATCTCCGCGTGGAGCTCTGACCAGGGTCTTTCTTGTGTGGGCGATACTGGGATCGAACCAGTGACCTCTTCGGTGTGAACGAAGCGCTCTCCCGCTGAGCTAATCGCCCGGGTTCGCCGCCGTTCCCGGCGACAAGAAGAAGATTACACGATCGTTCTCAGGGCCCGAAAAGGGGGGAGGCGAGCCAGGACCAGTGGGCGCCGAACAGATCGCCGACCAGGGAGAAAGTGCCGAGCAGCCAGAGGGTCCCCAGCACGATCACGCCGGTCCCGGACATGACGGCAAGTTTGACCACCACCGACTGGCGGTGCAGCCAGTCGATCCAGCGGTGGTAGTGCCGCCTGGCGAACATGTTGACCCGGTGGGCCCAGTGGAACTCGGTGGCGAGGATGCCGAGACCCGCGAAGACCACGAGCCACCCCGGCCCGGGGTAGGGAATCATCAGCACGCCCGCGATGAGCACCAGCGTGCCGAACGTGCCGAGCACGAACCGGTACGTGGTGTTCAGCGACCGCCGGGCTCGGATTCGGTCGCGGTGAACGTGCAGTCGCACCCGCAACGAGTGCGCACGTATGCGCATCGACGAGTGCTCGTCGACGTCGTGCACCGGACGCTGCTCCGTCCGGTGGCGGTCGGAGTCGGCTGTGTTGCTCAGGGTCCACCTGCCGCTGGCCGTACGTGATCGATTCTCGACCGGTCCCGCACCGGCCGTGTGCCAACAGGATAGGGGCTGCAATCGACCGGCGAAGGTGCGGCGAGCGACGCCCTCGTGTTGCGTGCTCGTGTCGAGGCGTCGGGGAACTCCCGGCGCGCGGCTCGAATGTGACCGGTCTCATGTCGGCCGGGGGCCGGTACGGGCGTTCGGCCCTGTTGGTGCGCCTTCGATCCTGGTCACACTGTGACCTCGCTCTCGGTGGGCGGTCGGTCGCCACGCCTGAAGGGCGGACCGGGTGGGCGCTGGGGTTAGTCCGTCCCGGGGAACGAGCGTGGCGAGCGTCTCATCTGCCCTGCTGAGCGGCCGATTTCGCGGAAGTCCATCACTTATCCTGGAAGTTGCGCCCGAGCGAACGATGGGTATCCGGGTAGAGGGCTTCCAGGGCGGCGGCCTCGGGGCGTGAAATGAGGGTACTCAAGCCAAACGCAATCGCGAACGGTTACGCAGCCAGCTTCGGTGGTCGTCCGTTGGGGTGATCGACCGATTGGCGGGTCGCCGCCACCATGGAGCGGTGGTCCAGCTGAGGCGAGCGGGGCGGTTCAGGACTGGCGAACAAGGGCCTGTGATCCCGCTGTCTGACCGAGCATGTGAATACGCAGCGCATTGCCTTGGTTGCCCTGTGCATTCGGGTATGCCCCGTACGGGTGATCTATGGCCGAGTCGCGAGCAAAAGGCACCGAAAGCGCGTCACAAAAGTAGTGCTCGGTCGATATAAGGACCGGGAGGGAGAGAAAGGCGAGGACGATGCGCAACGATCACGTGACACTCCGTTCGACGGCGGTGTTCGACCTCTTGGCCCCGCAGACCCCTGCGGTGCCGGTTCAGGTCGAACTGCGCTACGACACTCGAGACCCCTACGCGGTGGTGGCGGCGTTCCGCACCGGTCGCGCGGGATGGGTCGAATGGGTGTTCGCCCGAGACCTGCTCGCAGATGGTCTGATCGCGCATGCCGGCGAGGGGGACGTGGTCATTCGTCCTGCGGTCGACGATCCCGAGGTGGTCGCGATCGAGCTCAGCTCGCCGTCGGGTCACGCCGTGTTCGAGGCCTCTGCGCAGGAGTTGGCCGACTTTCTCGACCGCACCTACGACGTCGTGGTGCCCGGCAACGAGAACCTGTGGGTCAACGTCGACGATGCGCTGACCCGGTTGTTGCCGCACGACCTGTCCTGAGCCGCACGACCTGTCCTGACGGGTCACGGCGGTTCGATCAGTCGGCGCGGGACCGGGCCGGAAGTCGGCTCGGGGTGAGCGCGGACGCTCGGGCACCCCCGGTTTGATCGCCGTTGGCCCGGTGGTCTAAAGTTCTCCGTGCAACGCGCTGAGGGGTACCGAGCCGTACGGACGAGGTTTCGATACGGCCAGGGTTTCGCCGAGGCAGCTGCAGGCGGATGTAGCGCAGCGGTAGCGCATCACCTTGCCAAGGTGAGGGTCGCGGGTTCGAATCCCGTCATCCGCTCTGATAGTTCTTGCGGGTTGGTTCCCGCATTTACGGCGGAGTGGCCGAGTGGCTTAGGCAAGGGCCTGCAAAGCCCTGTACGCGGGTTCGATTCCCGCCTCCGCCTCGCGCGATTAGCTCAGCGGGAGAGCGCTACCTTGACACGGTAGAGGTCACTGGTTCGATCCCAGTATCGCGCACCAAAGATGAGTAGATAAGCCCCTGTCGACGATTTTCGTCGGCGGGGGCTTATCTGTTCGCTACCGCACATAGTCGGCTCCGAGGTGATAGACGCCCTCGACGACGGCTCGGCGGGTTTGCCGAGCAGGTCGCGGTGCACCGGCAACGCGTGTTCACCGTGGTCGAGGACATCCGCGAGGTCGCCCGGCAGGGCCCGGCGACCGCACTCGGAAACCGACCGATTCGGTGCATGAGACCTGATCCGGGCCCCGTCTGGTGATCCTCACCGATTGGGGTCCTGATTTCGCGCGGATCGAGAACATTCGATCGGCACGGTCGTTCCGGGCCGAGGTGCTATGGTCGATGCGTGCGATTCCACTACTTCCGCTGAGAGCGCCGACCTCGGCTGCGGACTGCTTGAGGTATGTCCGCGCTGAACGCGTCGGTCGTTGAACGCACTTTCCGGATCCCGCATCGCCAGCGCAGAGCTGTGCCCGATGTGCGCGTGGATCCGTTCTCGGAGGAATCGTGTCCACTCGCATCGTCCTACCCGCCCGCGCCCGATCCCACCTCGGCGCGACCGAAGTACACCTCACCCGGGGCGGCCGCGCCGTGCTGACCGGCGTCGACCTGTCCGTTTCACCAGGTGACCGGCTTGGTGTAGTGGGCGGCAACGGAACAGGAAAGACCACCTTGCTGCAAGCGCTCGCGGGAAACCTGGTTCCCGATAGCGGCACCGTGCGGCGGGTCGGCACCGTCGGTGTCGCGGACCAGGAGATTCCGGTCGACGACGGCCGCACAGTCGGTGATCTCATCGATCTCGAACTCGCCGATGTGCGCCGAGCTCTGCAGGAGTTCGACTCGGCCACCACGGCGTTGGTCGAGGAACATTCCGGTGCCGACGAGCGATACGCCGAAGCACTGACCGTTGTGGAATCACTGAACGCCTGGGACGCCGACCGCCAGGTCGACATCTCGCTGGCCGCGCTCGGTGCCGTCACCGACCGCTCTCGAGCGTTGGCCACCCTGTCGGTCGGGCAGCGTTATCGGGTCCGATTGGCCTGTCTGCTGGGAGCCGGACACGACCTGCTGCTCCTCGACGAGCCCTCGAACCATCTCGATGCGGGCGGGTTGGAACATCTGACCGCGCGGTTGGGCGAACATCCGGGTGGGGTCGTGCTCGTCAGTCATGACCGCGCACTGCTCGCCGACATCGTCACCGCGGTGCTCGACCTGGATCCGACCAGGGACGGGCGTCCACGGACCTATGGCGGCGGGTATGTCGGCTACCAGCAAGGGAAACGAGCCCAACGCGAGCGTTGGGAAAGCGACTACCGCGAACAACAACGTGAGCACCAGCGGCTTTCCGACGACCTCGCCGCGGCACAGGACCGGCTGTCCACCGGGTGGCGGCCGATCAAGGGCACCGGCAAGCACACCCGGGCCACCCGCGCGCCTGCGCTCGTGCGGGCGGTCCACCGTCGTCAGGAGGACCTCGACGCGCACGGCGTGGACGTGCCCGCGCCTCCGCTTCGGTTCCAGGCCCCGGAACTCGGGAACATGCCGGGAGTTCCGCTCCTGCACGCCGAAGAAGTGACCCTGCGCGGACGGTTGCTGCAGCCGCGTTCACTACTGCTGCGATCCGGTGATCGACTCGTCGTCACCGGCCGGAACGGCGCCGGGAAGTCGAGCCTGCTGTCCCTGCTCGCGGGGGTGCTCCAGCCGACGTCAGGTGTCGTGGCGCGCAACGACGCGGCGCGGATCGCATCGCTGGCTCAGGAATCGCCTGCTCCGCCACGGTTGACCGCGGGCGAGGTCTACGAGGAGGCCGTCGACAAGCTCGTCGTGTCCGGGCAGCTCGGCGGTGAAATGGTTCCGCTGTCGGATCTCGGACTTCTACCGGACACTGCCGTCGGCCGGCCGGTCGCCGAACTGTCGATCGGCCAACAACGCCGCCTGCACGTCGCGATCGCACTGGCCGCGCGCCCGCACGTGCTGCTGCTGGACGAGCCGACGAACCACCTGTCGGTGACGTTGGTCGACGAGCTCACGGAAGCGTTGGTGGCGACCCCGGCGGCGATTGTGGTGGCCACCCACGACAGGCAGCTCCTCCGCGACACCGCGAACTGGCCGCAGCTGCGGCTGTGACCCCCCGCGCGACTCCCCCTCCCGATCAGGGCGGGCCGCGCAGCGGGTCCCGGCGATGTCCTGCACTTCCGCGTGGTTCCGGGGATCACGAATCCTCGGTGGCATCGGGGGAGTGTTCGGCCGATTTCCGCTTCCGCGTGGACGAGAGCTGGGTGAGCAAGGCCAGGGAGGCCATGACAGCGATGGTGGCGAGGCTGATGACGAGGGACGGCACCGAGTGCCCGAGCAGCAGACCCGCACCGCCGATGAGCGCCAGCGCGAGCATCGCCCCGTAACGGGAGCGGGCGACGGCCCCCGTTCGGGAACGGAGGAAGAGAACGTTGCCGAGCAGATAGACGAGGGGCCCCCCGACGCTCGTGAGCACGAGTGCGGGCTCGGTCTCGGGATGCGTGATCCGCACTTCGATCGAGACCGCCACGATGATGGCACCGGCGACCATGAGGGCGTGGGCGTAGGCGAACGCGGAGCGCAACGCGGCCGTGCTGCCGTGGCCCCGACTGGCCTGCGTGTCGGGTCCGGCCAGCGCGAAGTAGTTCCACCACTGCACGAACAGGCCTGCGAAGCCGAGGAGGACCGTGAGCACGGCACCCGGCGGAACGGGGTCGAGCTCCGAGAGTGTGAAGCCCATGATCAGGATGGACTCGCCGAGGGCGATGATGAACACGAGCCGATTGCGCTCGGCGAGGTGTTCCGGGTCGGTGGGCCAGGTGCTCATCGGTGCGGCGCCGAGGCCGGGGAACCGGTAGTTGAACCGCGGCGCGGAGACATCGATGATCAGCGCGACCAGCCACACCAGCAGACGCAAGTCGGGTTCCAAGAAGGCGCCGACGATCCAGACGACGCCGGCGGCGGCGCTCCAGGCCAGCAGGTTCGTGTAGTTCTTGGCGAGCACATGTCCGCGCATCGCCACCGCCATGAACCCGGCGCGCAGTACTTGCGCCCCGACGTAGCAGCCCACGAACAGTAGGGCGTCCTCGTCGAACGCGTGGGGTAGTGCGAGGGACATCCCGAAGGCGGCGAGCATGAGCACGGCGTTGAGCAGCCGCACCAGTCCGCTGCGCGGATCGAGCCAGTTCATCGCCCATGCCGAGTAGTTCCACGCCCACCACACGGCGCCGAACAGCACGGCCACGCGCAGGGCGCCCGACCAACTCAGGTCTGCCAGGAGTGTGTGCGATACCTGGACGATCGCGAAAACATATACGAGATCGAAAAACAGTTCGATCGGGGCCGCTTCCGACCGGCGCGGCCCCTCTGGGCGCATCAGCTGCGGCCGAGAAGAATGACTGGTGTTCACGGATTCGTATCGTGACATGGCGAGGTCCGCTCGGGGCGGCACCACCAGTTTCCGGGCAGGTTCTGGTGTGAACGCGGGACCGGTGGCACACTGGAATTGGGCAACCGACCAAGGCAACCGACCAAGGTATCTGACCAACCAACGAGCCCCAACCAAGACGGGCCGTTCAAGGCGCTGAACAACGACGGACCAGCGGGTGCCCGGAGCCGGGGCGCGGTTCCGCGAACAGGAGTGATCATGACGACTTCCACGGCGGCCGAGCGTGGTCGCGAGGTGCGGCAACGACTGCTCAAAGCCGCTGCCGAACTCATTCCCGAGCGCGGTTGGCAAGGGGTCAGCACGCGCAACCTCGCCGAGCGGGCGGACGTCGCTCCGGGACTGGTGCACTACCACTTCGCGTCGTTGCAGGCGTTGCTCGGCGAAGCCGCGATCAGCGAGATGCGCGGAATGGTCACCGGTATCGGAGCTGTCCTCGAAGAAGCGAACACGCCGGAGGCGGTTCTGGAGGTGATGCTGGGGGCGCTCGACGAGTACTCGGGCCGGGATCCGGCCTCGCTGCTGTTCATCGAGACGTTCCTAGCCGCCACGCGGGACGACGACCTGCGCCGCGCGGTCGGAAGCGTGCTCCACGACGTGCGCGGAATGCTGGTCCCGGTGCTGCGCGACCACGGCGTGGCCGAACCGGAAGCGACTGCCGCGGTACTGGCCTCGGCGCTCGACGGCGTCATGCTGCATCGCGCACTGGACCCTGACATGACCGCCGGAACCGTCGCTCCAGTACTGCGCCGAGTTCTCGGGTCCGCGAACAGTGCGGACGACACGGTGGGGACGACAGGAGGAGAGCTATGAAGATCGTGATCTGCGGTGCCGGGATCGCGGGGCTGGCCCTCGCGAACCGGCTCGACGAACTCGGTTGGGACGTCACCGTGCTCGAGAAAGCCCCCGGGCCCCGCCCGCAGGGCTACATGATCGACTTCTTCGGCGCCGGGTACGACGCGATCGAGGCGATGGGCGCCCTGCCGAGACTGCACGAACTCGGCTACCAGGTCGACGAGCTCCGCTACACGGATCATGCGGGACGGCCGCGAGCCGGGTTGAAGCTCGCGCAGTTCGCCGAGGCCCTCGATGGGCGGCTGGTGAGCATCATGCGCCCTGACCTCGAAGAGCTCTTGCGGGAACGGCTTTCGGGCGACGTAGACCTGCGCTACTCGACGAGCCCGGCCGAGGTGACCGACACCGGCGATGGCGTGCACGTGACCTTGGTCGACGGGGACACGATCGAGGCCGACCTCCTGGTCGGAGCCGACGGCATCCATTCGACGGTGCGCCGGATGGTGTTCGGCTCGGAACACCGGTACGTGCGGTCGCTGGGATTTCACACCGCCGCCTTCGTCTTCGACGACCCGGTGATTCACGACGAGGTGCGCGGGCGGTTCTGCGTCACCGACAGCATCGACCGCCAGATGGGCTTCTACGCGTTGCGGGACGGGCGGGTCGCATCGTTCGCCGTGCAGCGGCGCTCGGATGCACTGCCCGAAGACCCGCAGGCCGAGATCCGGAAGGCGTACCGGTCGCTCGGCTGGCTCATGCCTCGGGCGGTCGAGAACTGCCCGCCCGCGTCCGAGGTGTACTACGACGACGTGGCGCAGGTCGTGATGCAGCGCTGGAGCAGTGGGCGCGTCGTCCTGCTCGGGGACTCCTGCCAGGCGGTTTCGCTGCTGGCCGGGCAAGGCGCTTCACTGGGGGTCGCCGGTGCCTACGTGCTCGCGGCCGAGCTGGCCGATGCCGACACCGTCGAGGGGGCGCTGGAACGCTACGAGCGGGCGTGGCGTCCCGTGGTCGAGGAGAAGCAGAAGGTCGGCCGGAACATGGTCACCTGGTTCCTGCCGGACTCGCGCCGCCGGTTGTGGATGCGCCGGGCCGCGCTGGGACTCGCGGAACGCTTCGGGCTCGACCGGTTCCTCGTCACCGGGCTGGGCGGAAAGTCGACGGGCCTGATTCGCGAGATGCACGCCCGCCGAGCGCGATCCGGGGGCACGCGGGCCGGGGATGCGCGGGCCGTCACGGGGGAGCCGGACGGCTGACCGGCGGAACCGCGCCGGGCGGATCTTCGGTGCCTTCGAGGGCGTGACCCACCCGGCGATTCGGTTCAGCCGTTGGTCGCCAGCGAGCGGAGGAAGAACGCGACGTTCGCCGGTCGCTCCGCCAGCCGCCGCATGAAGTACCCGTACCACTCGTTGCCGTACGGGACGTACACGCGGAGCTTGCCGCCGTCGGCGACGATCCGGCGCTGCTCGTCACTGCGGATCCCGTAGAGCATCTGGTACTCGTAGCTCTCCGGTGCGCGGTGATTGCGCTCGGCCAGTTCTCCGGTGAGCGCGATCATCCGCGGGTCGTGGCTGGCGACCATCGGATAACCGTCACCGGCCATGAGAACCCGGAGGCAGCGGACGAACGAGCGGTCGACCTCCTGCTTGTCCCGGAACGCGACCGAGGCGGGCTCGTCGTAGGCGCCCTTGCACAACCGCACTCGCGAGCCGGCGGTCGCGAGGTCACGGCAGTCCTGCTCGGTGCGCTTGAGGTACGCCTGCAGCACCGCACCGACCCAGGGGAAGTCGACGCGCAGGTCGTCGAGGATGCCCAGGGTGGAATCGGCGGTGGTGTGGTCCTCCATGTCCAGCGTGACGGTCGTGCCGACCTCGCTCGCCTTCTCGCAGATGCGTCGGGCGTTGTCCAGCGCGATCTTCTCCCCGTCGACGGGCAGGAACTGGCCGACGGCCGACAGTTTCACCGACACCTCGGCCCGATCGGCGAGCCCGGCATCGGCGAGGTCGGTGAGTACCTGGCGGTAGGCGAGCACAGTCTCGGCAGCTTGCCCGGCATCGGCCACGTCCTCACCTAGGTGGTCGAGGGTGACCAGCATGCCCTGGTCGGCGAGTTCCCGGGTGGTGGTCACGGCATCGAGCGAGGTCGTTCCGGAGACGAACCGGTCGACGACGGTACGGGTCAGCGGATTGGCCTCCACGAGCTGCCGGATCCGCGCTGAGCGGGCCGCGGCCAGAAGGGGGGTGCGCAGCATCATGCTCTCTCCTCTGCAGCCGGGCTCAGCGCATGTGCGGGTAGGTGTGCTCGACCGGGGCGTTGAATGTTTCCTTGATGGCGCGGGGGCTGGTCCAGCGCTGGATGTTGAACATCGACCCCGCCTTGTCGTTGGTCCCGGAGGCGCGGCTGCCGCCGAACGGCTGGCGGGACACGATCGAACCGGTGGGCTTGTCGTTCACGTAGAAGTTGCCCGCCGCGTGCCGGAGCTTCTGGTGCGCCTCCTCGATGGCGCCGCGGTCGGTCGCGAACACCGCACCGGTCAGGGCGTACGGGCTGGAGGAGTCGACCACGTCGAGGATCTCGGAGTACTTGCTGTCGTCGTAGACGTGCACGGCCACGATCGGTCCGAAGTACTCGGTGGTGAAGGCCTCGTCGAGCGGATCGCTTCCCACCAGCACGGTGGGCTGCACGAAGTAGCCCTCCGAATCGTCGTAGCCTCCACCGGCGAGGATCTCCAGCGAGGGCGTGTTGGCGGCGCGGTCCAACGCGGCCTTGTGCTTGGCGAACGCGCGGGCATCGATCACGGCGCCGCCGAAGTGCGAGAAGTCGGTGACATCTCCGTAGCTGATCGTGCGGGTGAGGTCGGCGAGCTGTTCGCGCAGGCCCGACTCCCAGATGGACCGGGGGACGTAGGCGCGCGACGCAGCCGAGCACTTCTGGCCCTGGTACTCGAATGCGCCCCGGACCACCGCGGTGGCCAGCGGTGCCGGATCGGCCGACGGGTGCACGACGATGAAGTCCTTGCCGCCGGTCTCACCCACGATGCGCGGGTAGGAGCGGTAGGTGTCGAGGTGTTCGGCGACGGTCTTCCACAGCTTCTTGAAGGTGGCGGTGGAGCCGGTGAAGTGCAGCCCGGCGAAGTCCGGGTCGGGCAGTGCGACCTCGCTGACCGCCTGCCCGTCCCCGGTGACCATGTTGATCACGCCGGGAGGCATGCCCGCGGCTTCGAGCATGCGCATGGTGTAGTGCGCGGCGAACTGCTGGGACTGCGTCGGCTTCCAGACCACGGTGTTGCCCATCAGCGCGGGCGCGGTCGGCAGGTTGCCTGCGATGGCCGTGAAGTTGAACGGGGTGATCGCGGTGACGAACCCGTCCAGCGGCCGGTACTCCATGCGGTTCCACTCGCCGCGCACGGAGTTCGGCTGCTCGGCCATGATCCGGCGGGCGTAGTGCACGTTGTAACGGAGGAAGTCGATCAGTTCGCAGGCCGCGTCGATCTCCGACTGCTGGACGGATTTCGACTGGCCGAGGATGGTCGCGCCGTTGATCGTGTCGCGCCACGGTCCGGCGAGCAGGTCGGCGGCGCGCAGGATGACGGCGGCGCGCTCGTCGAACGGAGTCGCCGCCCACTCGGCGGCCGCGTCCTTGGCCGCCCGGACCGCGTCGGCCGCGTCCTGGCGAGTGGCCTGCGCGGCAGTACCCAGTACGTGGCGGTGCTTGTGCGGCTGGACCACGTCGAAACGCTCCCCGCCGGCCATCCGCTGCTCACCCGCGATGGTCGAGGTGAGGTCGATGCGGTTGGATTCGAGTTCGGCGATGCGCTTCTGCAACGATTCCCGTTCGGGAGACCCGGGCGCATAGGACAGGACCGGTTCGTTCGTCGGGACCGGGACCGAAGTGATGGCGTCCATCATTCGCCTCCTCGCGAGGGATCGGGTGCGGGCCGTTGACCTGGCCCGGAATGGCCTTCTCCTGGTCAGAGTAGGAGTTCTGGTGCCTGCCAGGGTTGTCCGATCAGCTAATGTTGGAGATGTCGATTTGTCGGGTCGAACAAGGGTGTTCGGTTGTCGGCCACGACGTGGGAGCGGAGAGGACACATGGACGAGGTCGGCGGCGAAGCGGCCGGCGTTCCGCTGAGCCAGCTCCTGATCGCGGTCGGAGAGCCACTGGTGGACGTGCTCGCGGCACCGCGCGGTTTCGAAGGCGATGTTCGCGATGTCGTCATTGTCGACCCTGAGGACGAGTCCGGCACGAGTTCGTTGGGCCTGGTCCTGGTGATCGGGGCCCGCGGCCGTTCGGCGGTGCGGATGGTGCGGTCGGCAGCTCGTTCCGGGGCCACCGCCGTTGCGGTCAAGGTCGACGGCGAGCAGGACGCACGCCTGCTGCGGGACACCGCCATCGACGGCGGGATAGCCCTGCTCGGGGTCAGCCCGGAAGTCCGCTGGGAACAGCTCGAGTACTTCGCCCGCTCGGCCGTCGAGAACGCGCGCATGGAGGGCGACGCCGACCTCGGTGAGGTGCACGGCGATCTGTTCTCACTGGCGCAAACGGTGGCGGCGATGACGGACGGCAACGTCAGCATCGAGGACACCGCCAGTCGCGTACTGGCCTACTCGCGCTCCGATGACGAGGTCGACGAGCTGCGCAGGTTGTCCATCCTTGGCCGGCGGGGGCCGGAGTCGTTCCTGGCGATGCTCCGCGAATGGGGCGTCTACCAGCGACTGCGCGGCAGTGAAGAGGTGGTGCGCATCGGTGAACGCGCCGACCTGGGGATCCGGCGGCGGATGGCGGTGGGGATCCACGCGGGGGCGCAGCCGCTGGGCACGATCTGGGTGCAGGAAGGCATCCGCCCGCTCGACGAGCGTTCTGAGCAGGCCCTGCTGGGCGCCGCGCGGGTCGCGGCGCTGCAACTGATCCGCCAGCGCACCGAGTCGACCGCAGCCCCGAGGTTCCGGGAAGACCTGCTGGCCGGACTGCTCGGCGGTCGGGTCGATGCCGCGTCGGTCGCCGACAACATCGGGGCCGATCCGGACCAGCCGGGCGTCGTCACCGTGTTCACCCTGCGCCCGCGCGATCCGCATTCCGACCGGTCGGAGATGCAGCTCCAGCGCTCGGAGCTGGCGGGGCTGATCTCGGTGCACGCGGCGGCCTACCGGCGAAGCGCTCTGGTGACCACGATCGGCTCACGCGTGTATGTGCTGCTGCCCGACCTGCCGGAACGCTCCGCCGCATCGGCTGCTCTGGGACTGACCCGCGAGATCGTGGCGGCCACCAAGCAACATGTGCGGGCGGTCGTGCAGGCGGGAGTCGGTTCGGCGGTACGCACGCTGGAGGACGTGGCCGTCTCGCGCGGGGAAGCCGACCGGATCCTCGACGCGATGGCGCAGGACCTGAACACCGAGACGGCCACCATCGCCGACGTGCGCGCCCAGGTCATCGTCAGCGAGGTGCTGACCATGTTGCGCACCAATGACCGGGCCGGTGATCCGCGGATCACCGCGCTCGTGGAGCACGACAACGAGCACGGCAGCGAACTCGCTCGCTCACTGCTGGTCTACTTGGAGGCGTTCGGTGATGTGCGGGCCGCGGGAGAGCGGCTGCACATCCATCCGAACACCTTGCGCCATCGGCTCCGGAGGGCCGGCGAGGTCAGCGGCATCGACCTCGGTGACGCCACCGAACGTTTGAACGCGCAACTGCAGCTCATGGTCGTCCGACGTGCGGAACGTGACCGACGCGCCCGGGGAACCTGAGCCGCCCGGGGAACCTGAGCCGCTCGGGGGACTTGGGCTCGGGAACCTGTGCTGCTCAGGGGCCAGGGCCAGGGAACTTCAGAGCTTCCGGAGCCGCACCCGGTTGATCGCGTGGTCGGCGTCCTTGCGCAGCACGAGCGTTGCCCGCGGGCGCGTCGGCAGGATGTTCTCGACGAGGTTGGGGAGGTTGATCGTGTGCCAGAGATGGCGCGCCTCGATCATCGCGTCTTCGTCCGACAGTCCCGCGAAGTGGTGGAAGTGCGACCTCGGGTCGGTGAAGGCGGTCTCGCGCAAGGCCAGGAACCGGTCGATGTACCAGCGCTCGATGTGCTCGGTGTGGGCGTCGACGTAGATGGAGAAGTCGAACAGGTCCGAGACCGCCAGGCTCGGGCCCGGCTGGAGGACGTTGAGCCCCTCCACGATGAGGATGTCGGGGCGGCGGACGACCTGGCGTTCGCCGGGGACGATGTCGTAGTCGGTGTGTGAGTAGACCGGCGCGGAGACCTCGCTCGCCCCGGATTTCACATCCGTGACGAAGCGCAGCAACCCCCGGCGGTCGTAGCTCTCCGGGAACCCCTTGCGGTGCATGATCCCGCGCCGGACCAGCTCGTCCCGGGAGTGGAGGAAGCCGTCGGTGGTCACCAGGTCGACCGTGGGGTGGTCCGGCCAGCGGGCCAGCAGCGTGCGCAGCAGCCGAGCGGTGGTGGACTTGCCCACCGCGACGCTCCCCGCGATGCCGATGACGAACGGCATCGGTGTGTTCTGCAGGTCGTCGCCGAGGAACGTCGTCGTGGCCGAGTGCAGCCGTTGGCGTGCTGAGACCTGCAGGTTGATGAGCCGGGACAGCGGGAGGTACACGTCCGCCACCTCTTCGAGGTCGACCTGTTCCCCCAGGCCGCGCAGGTCCGCGAGCTCCTGCTCGGACAGTGGAAGCGGCATGGAACTGCGCAGTTCTCGCCACTGGTCGCGATGCAGCTCGACGTACGGGCTCAATTCACGAACGCGCACACATACCCCTCGGCGTTGAGGCCCCGCGGACAATCCTTGCGTACCGTTCGAGCAGTTACGGACGGCAGGGTGACACTAGATCTCCGAGGCCTACGTGCGCTGTGACGCAGTCCACCGAAACGCGGTCGGTTTGCCTTGATCGGTCGTGATCCTCGCGACTCCGGCCCGCTACGCGGCCTCGCGCCGCCCGGCGTCACCTCGCACGACGTTCCGCAGAGCGTGGACCACCGGGCGGGCGCGCCGGACCGGTAGGGTCGGTGTCGATCAGGGCGAGACCCGCTCTCGGGACGCCCGCTCCACTCGGACGACCGGACCGAGTTGACCGCCGCGCGTGACGCCGGGCTCGCGCGATCGTTAGGGTTCACGTCCGCGCGTAGCGTGCTCTGAGACCAGTGGAGGCTGAGAGGTCGATGTCGAGTTACCGCAGCGTCGTCGTGGGAACGGACGGCTCGCCCCCGTCCATGCTGGCCGTTCAGCGCGCTGCCGAGGTGGCGCGGGATTCCGTGGCCAAGCTGGTCGTGGTGTGCGCCTACTACCCGAACGAGGAACGTGAAGTTGACCGCGCCAGGGAAGAACTCGGAGACGAGGCGTTCCAGGTCATCGGTTCGGCGCCGGCCGAGGACACGCTGCGCGAGGCCGCCGATCTGGCCCGGGTCACCGGTGCCGCGGACATCGACACGACCGCGGTGATCGGCGCGCCGATCAACACGCTGATCGATGTGGCCGGCAAGTGGGAAGCCGATCTGCTCGTTGTCGGTAGCCGCGGTCTGAACTCGCTGAAGGGACGGATCATCGGTTCCGTGCCGTCGGAGGTCTCGCGCCGCGCCGACTGCGATGTGCTCGTCGTCCGGACTTCTCGGTAGTTCTGTGGAAGCCGAACGCGTAATCCAGGAAGCCCTGCTTGGCGGGGCCCCGCGTTACCGCAAGGCAGACGTCGCAGCGGCCGTCGGTGTCGACGTTGCCCGAGCGGAACGGCTGTGGCAGGCGATGGGTTTTGCTCATGTCGAGGAAGACGCCGTCGTGTTCACCGACGCCGATGTCGAGGCCCTGCGCATGCTGGTGCAGCTCGTCTCGGCGGAAGTGATCACACCCGAGGTGGAGACGGCGGTGGCGCGCTCGCTGGCGCAGGCCATGTCGCGGCTCGCCGAGTGGGAGATCGGGATCTTCAAGTCGGTCCTGGGGGAGCGGTTCGCCGAGGACCTCGAAACCACCACGCAGTTCGCCCAGGCGATCATGCCGGTGATGGAGCGGTTGCAGGGCTACGTCTGGCGGCGGCACCTCGCCGCGACCGCGAGCAGAGAACTCACCGAGCGCGATGCCAAGGCCGACTTGCACAAGCAGGTGATCGGATTCGCCGACATCGTCGGGTACACCCGGCTCATCCGCGACTTCAACGAGATGGAGCTGGCCCGTCTCATCGACGAGTTCGAGGAGCTGGCCACGGGTGTGGTCGCCGAGAACCACGGGCGGATCATCAAGACGGTGGGCGATGAGGTCCTGTTCGTCGCCGACGACGCGCTGGCGGCTGCCGAGATCGCGTTGACGCTGAACGAGAAGATCGATTCTGCTTCGCGGTTGCCTCCGTTGCGGATCGGTCTCGCGCAGGGAACCGTGCTGGCTCGGTTCGGTGATGTCTACGGTTCGACGGTCAACATCGCGAGCAGGCTGACTTCGGTGGCCAGGCCCGCTTCCGTCCTGGTCGACCGCGAATTGGCCGGTGCGCTGCGCGAGACCGAGGAGTATTCGCTGACGTCGATCGGGCCGACGAAGGTGCAGGGTTTTCGTGGGCTGCGCGCGTGGGCGCTGCGGCGCGCCGCTTAGCCCCCAGCGGCGGAACGGCGCGTTCGACCCGCGAGAGGAGAAATGTGACGAAAATCGCTTTCGCTGGGTTGTCGGTCGGATAGCAGTCCGCCTTACGGGCGCGAATGAGTGGCGGGGTGGCGTTCTGCCTGCGGTTTCCGCCGAAGCACGCTCGGCGGCTGCTGTTAAGCCCGTTAAACATGAAGTCTATTCGGGTGGGTGTTTTCCGCCGTTCGGAGTCAACGCAGTGCGAGTTACCCCGGCTCCGCGCGGGATGCCGGGGACGGTCGCTCGCAATAGGGTCGATGCATGGCCGATCGTGGAGCACTCGGTTCGCGGACCCATGACGACGACGTGACCGCCTTGCGGGCGCAGTACGACCGACTCCCGGAAGGTCAGCCGGTGCGGTTGGCCAAGTCCACCTCGAACCTGTTCCGCTTCCGCACCCCGGACAGCGCTCCGGGGCTCGATGTCGGACGGTTCGGCCGCGTTCTGAACGTCGACGCGGCCGCCCGAACCGCCGAGGTCCAAGGCATGACGACCTACGAGGCGCTGGCTGACGCGCTCCTGCCCGCCGGGCAGATGCCGATGGTGGTTCCCCAGCTCAAGACCATCACGCTCGGCGGTGCCGTGGCCGGGCTGGGCATCGAATCGACCTCCTTCCGCAACGGGCTCCCGCACGAATCCGTACGAGAGATGGAGGTCCTCACCGGCTCCGGCGAAGTCGTGGTGGCGACACCGGACAACGAGCATGCCGAGCTGTTCCGCGGCTTCCCCAACTCCTACGGAACCCTGGGCTACGCCCTCCGTCTCGTGATCGAGACCGAGCCGGTGGCCCCGTTCGTGAAACTGCGGCACGTGCGTTTCGGAACGGCCGCGGAATGCGCCCGGGCGATCACCGAGATCTGCGAGCAACGCGAATTCGAGGGCCATGCGGTCGACTTCATCGACGGCACCGTCTTCGGGCCGGGGGAGCAGTACCTGACACTCGGTTCTCGCACCGACCGGGCGCCCACGGTCAGCGACTACACCGGACAGCGGGTTTACTACCACTCGATCCGGCAGCGGATGGCCGACCACATGCGCATCCGCGACTACCTGTGGCGCTGGGACACCGACTGGTTCTGGTGCTCGCGGGCACTGGGAGTCCAGCACCCGCTCGTCCGGCCGTTGTGGCCGAAGCGGTACCGGCGTTCCGACGTGTACCGCAAGGTCGTCGCCTGGGACCGCAGGTTCGGCCTGACCGACCACCTCGCCCGCAGGCGCGGGGGAGGCGGGAACGAGCCGGTGATCCAGGACGTGGAGATCCCGGTCGACCGGCTGGCCGAATTCCTCGAGTTCTTCCACGAACGGATCGGTATCTCGCCGGTGTGGTTGTGCCCGGTTCGACTGCGAGACCGGAAGGGCTGGCCGCTCTACCCGATGGACCCCGACACCCTCTACGTCAATGTCGGATTCTGGTCCTCGGTACCGCTTGGCGAGGGCGAGGCGGCAGGCACCTACAACCGGGCGATCGAACAGGCCGTGAGCGCGTTGGACGGGCACAAGTCGCTGTACTCGACCTCCTACTACGAACCGGACGAGTTCTGGCGGCTCTACAACCGGCCCGTGTACCAGCGGCTCAAGGAGCGCTATGACCCCGAGGGACGACTCCCCGGCTTGTACGAGAAATGCGTGGGGGAGAAGTAGGAGAAGGGAGAACCGGTGATGGGGTTGGCAGGGGTGTTGCCACGGATTCTCGGGTCGGATCTGCCGGTGGAGATCCGCGCCTACGACGGCAGCCGCGCGGGCGCTCCGGGGGCCGATGTCAGGTTGGACATCCGGTCACCATTGGCGTTGTCGCACCTGGCTGCCTCCCCGGACGAGCTCGGTCTCGCCCGGGCCTACATCACCGGTGCCATGGACGTGCACGGGGACATGTACGCCACGCTGTCCCGGATGCCGTCGATCGCACTCGACGAGGTTCCACCTCGGCTGCGGCTGCGGCTGATGGCCACGCTCGCCGCGCGCCGCCTCTGGTGGCCCGTCCGGGTGCCCGAACAGGAGTTCCGCCCCAGGGGCTCACTCCACTCCAAGCAGCGGGACAGCAAGGTCATCTCCTACCACTACGACGTGTCGAACCGGTTCTACAACTGGGTGCTGGGGCCGTCGATGGCCTACACCTGCGCGGTCTACCCGGAGAGCACTTCCAGCCTGGAGGAAGCGCAGTTCACCAAGCACGACCTGGTGGCGCGCAAACTCGACCTGCGGGCCGGTATGCGGTTGTTGGACGTCGGATGTGGCTGGGGCGGCATGGTCATCCACGCCGCCGAGCAGTACGGGGTGCATGCCCTCGGTGTGACCCTGTCCCGGCAGCAGGCGCAGTGGGCGCAGAAGACCATCGCCGAACGAGGCTTGGCGGACCTCGCCGAAGTCCGGTACATGGACTACCGGAACGTGACCGAAACCGGGTTCGACGCGGTGAGTTCGATCGGCCTCACCGAGCACATCGGACAGGCGAACCTGGCGAGCTACTTCGCCGAACTCCACGGCAAACTGTGCCCGGGCGGGCGAATTCTCAACCACTGCATCACCCGGCCCAACGGCCTCACCGGGACGCGTCCGGGCAAGTTCATCTCCCGGTACGTCTTTCCGGACGGGGAGCTGGAAGGTCCGGGCACGCTCGTCTCCGCGATGCACGACAACGGATTCGAGGTCCGGCACGAGGAGAACCTGCGCGAGCACTACGCGTTGACGCTGGCGGGCTGGTGCGCGAACCTCGACGCGCACTGGCAGGAGGCGGTCGAGGAGGTCGGCGTCGCCCGGGCGCGGATCTGGCGGTTGTACATGGCCGCATCCCGACTGGGATTCGAAGCCAACAACATCCAGCTGCACCAGATCCTCGGCGTGCGATTGGACGACGGTCGCTCGGGCATGCCGTTGCGGCCGGACTGGTGAGCACGCGGCCTCAGCCCATTTCGGACAGTGACACCGGCGGGATCAGTTCTCCGGTCGGTTCCCGGATCCACCACTGACCGGTTCGGCGCCGTTCGTCCTGATCACTGAAGCGGTAGTGGTAGATCCGGGCGCGGACCAGGGCGGGCGGCGCCTCCGCGAACGGGTTCTCGCGCAACAGGGCGAGGATGTGCCGCTCGTCCCGCAACATCGCCTTGACCAGTCGCGAAAGCCAGGACCTGCCGTAGCTGGGCGAGATCGCGCAGAACCACAACAACCAGTCCAGCCGGAGGTGGTACGGGGCGATCTGCGGCGGGCGCCGGTGCGGATCACCCGGCTTGCCGCGGAACTCGTACTCCTGCCACGGTGCGGTCGAGGACGCCGCGCCCTCGAACACGATTTCGTAGCGGGTTCGGGTGATGGAGCCGAACGCGCCGTAGGTGTTGGCCAAGTGGAGCTGGTTGAAGCTGCGGTTCATGACCTGGCGGCGCCCCAGCATGTTGTGCACCGGCCAGTAGCTCAGCACGATCACCACCACGGTGACGGCGCTGACCAGCACCAGGTCCCAGAGGGGCGGCTCGACCAGCACCGGTTGCCCGACCGGGATCACCAAGCCCAGCAGGGAATCGTCCATCGCGGCGAAGGCCAGCGTGACGGTGACCGCGTTGAGCCAGGCGAAGTTCCCGCTCAGCAACAACCAGCCCTGGGTGATGACGATGATGACCGCCGCCGCGTTGGCGAACGGTTGGGGCGCGAACAACCCGAACACCACGACCAGTTGCGTGGTGTGGCTGGCCAGCACCTCGATCCGGTGCAGCGGCTTGGGCATCCGGTGGAACCAGCGGCTCAACGGCCCCGGCATCGGCTGGGTCTCGTGGTGGTAGTACAGCGCGGTCAGATCGCGCCAGCACGGGTCGCCGCGCAACTTGATCAGCCCGGCGCCGAACTCGACGCGGAACAGCAGCCAGCACAGCAGCCACAGCACCGGAGCAGGCGGGGTGATGTGGGCGGGCCCGAGGAAGACCGCCAGGAAACCGGCTTCGAGCAGCAGCGATTCCCAGCCGAAGCCGTACCAGACCTGCCCGACGTTCACTATGGACAGGTAGAGCACCCACAGGGCGAGCCAAAGGGACATCGTCGCCCAGATCCCGAGCAGGTCGAGAACCCCGGTAAAGGCGACCGCGCTGAGCACCACGCCGCCCCAGGCGACGACCGCGAACCAGCGATCCGAGTAGTGCCAGTGGAAGATGCTCGGGGCTCGCCGGAAACCCACGTGGGCGAGGAAGCGTGGCACCGGAGTGAGGCCGTGTTCACCCAGCAGCGGCCGGAACTGGTTCACGGCGTTGACGAACGCGATCAGGTACAGCGCGGACAGCAGGTGCTGCACGACGGTTCGGGCATACCAGTAGTCCGGTGCCACGAACCAATCCCAGCTCATCCGTCGCCTCCCAGGAACGCCGGAACGTACCGAACGGCTGCACCGAACGCGGTCCGGCGGAACGATTCGCCTGACCCGCCTATCTAGCGCGCACCCGGAGGGTGCCCGTGGTCCGATGTGATCATGCGCCTCCCGTGGGTACGCGAGGTGGGCGCGCATAGACTTCCCGGTGAACGGGCGAACGGGGAGTGGCGTGCTGGAAGACGTGGCGGAGGTGCTGGCCTGCCCGTACTGCGGTGCGGAGCTGTCCATCGCCTGCCGTGGCCTGCGTTGCCCGGCGGGCCACTCCTTCGACCTCGCCCGCCACGGCTACGTCAGCCTGCTGTCCGGCCGCAGCCGGACGGGTACCGCCGACACCGCGGCCATGGTCGGGGCGCGGGAAGGATTTCTGGCGGCCGGACACTTCGCCCCGATCGCCGAGCAGGTCGCCGCGCGGGTCCGGCGTGCGCAGCATCCCGGCCCGGTACTCGACATCGGTGCCGGAACCGGGTACTACCTGGCACGCGTCCTGGAACGGCTCGACGAAGCCGCCGGCGTGGCGCTGGACGTGTCCAAGTACGCCTGCCGCCGATCGGCGAAGGCGCATCCGCGCATCGGCGCGGTCGTCTCCGATGCCTGGCAGCGGCTGCCGGTGCGCGACGGCAGCGTGTCGACCGTGCTGAACGTGTTCGCCCCGCGAAATCCGGCCGAGACGCATCGGGTGCTGCGGAAGGACGGCCTGCTCGTGGTGGTCACCCCGAATGCCGGCCACCTGGGTGCCCTGGTCGCCCGGCTCGGTCTGCTCAGCGTGGACGAACGCAAACCGCAACGCCTCTCCGACCAGCTCGGCAGCCGGTTCGAGCCGCTGGACCAGCACGTGTGCGAATTCGAGCTGTCCCTCGGGCGCGACGAAGTCGATGCGTTGGTGGCGATGGGGCCGAGTGCGTGGCACTCGACCGACGCCGTTCACGAGCGAATCGCGGCGTTGCCGGATCGGGTCGAGGTGACCGCGTCGGTGACGGTTTCGGCGCACCGCCCCCGTCGAACGGACTGACACGCCGTCCCGTGCACGCCGCACGCACGAAGAAGGGCCCGTGCGGTGTGCACGGGCCCTTCGGCCGAATCGCGGGTCAGCTCTGCGTGCGGGAGATCCGCACCATCTCGTCGCGGGGGACGACCTTGACGCGCTCGCGTCCGTGGGGCTCGCCCAGCGACCGCTCGTGCTCGTCGAGGCGGTTCCAGCCGTCCCAGGTCGTGTACTCGACACCGCGTTCGTCGAGCAGCTGCAGGATGCTGTCGGCGTCCGGCTCCTCTGCCTGCGGCATGGTTTCCGCGTCGGCCAGCAGGTTGTTGATCGTCTCCATGGCATCGCCCTTGGTGTGCCCGATCAGGCCGACCGGACCGCGCTTGATCCAGCCGGTGGTGTAGACGCCGGACATGTGTTCGCCATCCAGGTCCAGCACCCGGCCGCCGTCGTTGGGAACGGTACCGCTGTCGTGGTCGAACGGGATGTCGGCCAGCGGTGAGCTGAGGTAGCCGACGGCGCGGTAGACGGCTTGCACCGGGACCGTCTCGTACTCGCCGGTGCCTCGGACGTTGCCGTCACCGGTGAGCTCCATGATCTCGGTGCGCAGTCCTTCCACCCGGTCGGTGCCGACGATCTCGACGGGACCGCGCAGGAAGTGGAAGTGCAGCCGGCGGGGAGTGTCGCCCTGCTCGTCCCGCAGCGCCCAGTCCTGGAAGGTCTTGACGATGGTCTTGACCTGGTTGTTGGTCCGGATGGACTCTTCGCTGGCGTCGTCGAGCTCGAAGCCCTCCGGGTGCACGATGAGTTCCACGCCGGGCTGGTGGTCCAGCTCCCGCAGTTCGAGCGGGGTGAACTTCGACTGGGCGGGACCGCGCCGGGCGAACAGGTGGATGTCGGTCGCCGTGGAAGCCTTCAGGCACTGGTAGACGTTGTCCGGGATCTCCGTGCTCAACAGGTCGTCGGCCTGCTTGGCCAGGATCCGGGCAACGTCGAGCGCGACGTTGCCCGCGCCGATGACCGCGACCTGCTCGGCGTCGAGGGTCCAGTCCCGCGTGGTGTCCGGGTAACCGTCGTACCAGTACACGAAGTCGGCGGCGCCGTGGCTGTGCGGCAGGTCGGCGCCGGGGATGCTCAGTGACCGGTCCTTGTCCGCGCCGGTCGAGAAGATCACCGCGTCGTAGTGATGACGCAGGTCGTCCAGCTTGAGGTCCACGCCGTAGTTGACGTGGCCGAGGAAACGGATCTCGGGCTTCTCCATGATGTTGTGGAGTGCTTTGACGATGCCCTTGATTCGCGGGTGGTCCGGTGCGACGCCGTACCGGATCAGACCGTAAGGGGCCGGCATCCGGTCGAGCAGGTCGATGTCCACTGGCGTCTCGGACTTAGTCAGGGTGTCGGCGGCGTAGACGCCTGCCGGTCCTGCCCCGACGATCGCTACTCGCAGTGGGCGAGTCATGAATTCTCCTTCTGCTCGTTCGCAACCTCGCCGAGTTCTCCGGGCGGGACCCCAGATCCCGCCTACGGCTGAGCGCGTGGTGCGTGCACCATGACCGTTCTAGCTTAGGGATACCTAACCCCTGATCCCGGTATGCGGACTGGTGAGAAGCGTCATACGGGGTCGGCTCACCGCCCGGAGTCGACGCTGGGTGTCCGCGGTGTCACCGATCGTGGACATCCCCGTAGGATCCCGTGATGGCGAACCGAGTGAGGTCGGCTGACATGTTCTTGATCATGACAAGGGTGGTCGTGGCATCCTCGGAGGGTTCCTGCGTGACCCGAGAGGGGGAGGATGGAGCAGCTTCCGAGGTGGTTGCCGAACGACGGGGACCCGGCCCGACCCAGCGCGGCCCGATGGTACGCCCACTTCCTCGCTGGTGCCCACGACTTCGCCGTCGACCAGGGCCTGGCGCGTGGGGTCAACTACTGCCTGAGCAGGGACGAACCCGACTCGATCGTTTACGGCGCGGTCGGACGCGAGGTGTGATCGATGGGTGACAACGGCCCGGACCCGAAGCGAGCCGACGACGGTCCGCGAGCGGCGGTGCCGCCCACGGTCGCGGAATCCGGTCGGCACGAGTTCGTCCGGCTGTGGACGCGTGAGGTGAGCCGCACCAGCTACGTTCCGATGGCCAGACAGGACGTCGAGGCGTTCCTGACCGAGCGCTTCGACGAGTTGGTCGGCTCGCTGTTCGCCGAGGAATTCTCGGGCAGCGCCGCGGCCCGGGTGGGCACCGAGATGGTCCGCGCCCACTTCACCGGTACGGCTGCCTTGCAGCGCACCCTGTTCTTGTTGGCGACCGAACTGCCGCCGCTGCTTCCCGTTCCGATCGGCGACGTGTCGGGGCGGTTGATGGCGGCGATCGGAGAACTGGCCGCGGGATTCGCGGGGCAGTTGCGGGAGCAGACGCTCGATCAGCAGGAAGTCATCAAGCAAGCCGTGCTGCAGGCCCGCGACGCCGCCGAAGAAGCACTTCGCGCCAGCGAGGCCAGGTTGCGAGCCGTGTTCACCTCCTCGGCGCTCGGCATCGCGATCGTCAACCTCGATGGGCTGATCGAGGAGGTGAATGCCGCGATGTCGCAGATCTTCACGACCGAGGGGTTCGATCTGGTCGGCAACGCGGTCTTCGACCTCGTCGACCCGGAATGGCTCGACGACTTGCGGCTGTCGGTGAACGGTCTGGCGACCGGAGACATGGAGCGCTTCCAGGCTGAGACCCGGTTCAGCGACGCCGACGGAACCCACACGTGGGCGCAATTGTCGGCATCGTTGGTGCGAGACGGCTCCGGCGAACCCGACTACCAGGTGTTCGTCTACGAGGACATCACCGAGCGACACATGCTCCAGGAGCAATTCCGGCGCCAGGCCACGCGCGATCCACTGACCGGCCTGGCCAACCGCACCCTCCTGAAGACCCGGATGGACACGGCGCTGGAGCCCACTCATCCGGGGAGGAGGGTCGGGCTGTGCTACTTCGACCTGGACGGGTTCAAGGCGATCAACGACAGCCTCGGCCACCCGATCGGAGACCAGCTGCTGAGGTCGGTGGCCCAACGCCTGAACACGGTGACCGCAGCGGAGGAATCCCTCGCCACCAGGATGGGTGGCGACGAGTTCGTCGTACTCGTGCCCGATTCGAAGGGGATCTCGGAGCTGGTCGCGATGGTCGAGCGGATGCTCGAGGAGATCACCGCTCCGGTGCACATCGCCGGCCACGAGCTCAACGCGCTGGCCAGCGTCGGCGTCGTCGAGCGCGAGGTGGCCGCAACGACGCCGGATGAGCTGCTGCGCGATGCCGACGTCACGCTCTACCGGGCGAAGGCCGACGGCCGGGCCCAGTGGGTGCTGTTCGACCCGGAGCACAACGCCGCGACCCGAGAACGGTTCAAACTCTCGGCGGCCATGCCCGCCGCCCTGCAGCAGAACGAGATGTTCGTCGAGTACGAGCCCATCGTCTGGCTGGAGGACATGCGCATCGTCGGGGTGGACGCGAGGGTTCGTTGGGACCACGATGAGCTCGGTGAACTGGACCAGGAGCGTTTCCTGGGGCTCGCTGAAGAAACCGGACTGATCACGCGTCTGGGCAGCTGGGTGTTGGAGCGCGTGTGCGAGCACGCGGTGCGCTGGCAGGAACGCTTCGGCTCGGCGAGTCCGCGGGTTGGCCTGGGCATCACGCGCCGCCACTTCCACGATCCCGAACTGGTCGGAGACCTGCGCAGGGTGCTGACCACCACGGGTTTACCGGTCGATTCGCTCGTCCTCGGCGTTCCTGAGGATGCCCTGTTCGACCGGGAGGGCCTCGTGGTCGACACGGTGGAGGTTTGTCACGACATCGGACTGCGGGTCGGCGTCCGGGACTTCGGGCGCGAGTACGGCAGGGTGGCCCGGCTCCGGGGTCTGCCGGTGAGCGCGGTCAAGATCACCGGAGAGTACCTGGAGAGCTTCGACGATCCAGCCGGACCGCCTCCGCTCGACGAACACCTGGTGGCCAGTTTCGTGCGTTCGGCCCACCTGCTCGGCTTCCCGGTCGTCGCGAGCGGAGTGGATACCGACCTGCAGGCGAAGCGGCTCGGCGACCTCGGTGTTCACGGGGTGCAGGGCCAGTACACGGGCGGGACGGCCTCGGCGATGGAGATCGAGTCCATGATCGCCGAGGAGGTGCGTTCCCGGTGATCGGCTCCCGGCGCCGGGCCACATCGGAGCTGCGGGGAACGTCCTGTGGTCCGGCCGATAGCATCGAAGTGTCAACCGCAGTCGCCCGAGCCGCTCACCGGCCGGAACCGCTCTAGGAGTAACCGTGTCCGTACTGCCCTCCGCCGCCCAGCACGTGCCCCGGGTGAAGGTGCCGGCGGGCACTACAGCCGGTGAAATGGTTCTGGAAGCAGGTTTCCCGGACAAGGGCGAGGACGCCATCGTGGTCGTCCGCGATGCCGAGGGAGAGCTCCGCGACCTGGCGTGGGCGCCCGAATCCGATGCCGAGGTCGAACCGGTGGCCGCCGGCACGGAGGAAGGTCGCAGCGTCATCCGCCACTCGGCGGCTCACGTGCTCGCGCAGGCCGTGCAGCAGCTGCGCGACGAGGCCAAGCTGGGAATCGGGCCGCCGGTCAAGGACGGCTTCTACTACGACTTCGACGTGGCCGACCCGTTCACCCCGGAAGACCTGCAGGCGCTCGAGAAGCGCATGAAGCAGATCATCAAGTCCGGACAGAAGTTCTCCCGGCGCACGCTGGATTCGATCGAGGCCGCCAGGGAAGAACTGGCCGACGAGCCCTTCAAGCTCGAGCTGGTCGACCTCAAATCGGGTTCGGACGACGTCGACACCAGCGAGGTCATGGAGGTCGGCAGCGGGGACCTCACCATCTACGACAACATCGACCGGCACGGCGAGGTCGTGTGGAGCGACTTGTGCCGGGGGCCGCACGTGCCGCACACCCGGTTCCTCTCGGCCTTCAAGCTGATGCGTGTCGCCGCCGCCTACTGGCGGGGTGACCAGAGCAACCAGCAGCTGCAGCGCGTGTACGGCACCGCCTGGGAATCCAAGGAGAAGCTGGCCGAGCACCTCGAGCTGCTGGCCGAGGCCGAGCGCCGCGATCACCGCAAACTCGGTGCCGAGCTGGACCTGTTCTCCTTCCCGGAGGAGGTCGGTTCCGGACTTCCGG
This sequence comes from Parasphingorhabdus pacifica, assembly GCF_054779195.1. NCBI lineage: Bacteria > Pseudomonadati > Pseudomonadota > Alphaproteobacteria > Sphingomonadales > Sphingorhabdaceae > Parasphingorhabdus > Parasphingorhabdus pacifica. The sequence goes on along the minus strand of NZ_BAAGYS010000004.1, from coordinate 81,132 downwards.
TCTTCCACCCCAAGGGGGGCATCATCCGCCGGGAGCTGGAGGACTACTCGCGGCGGCGGCACGAGGCCGCGGGCTACGAGTTCGTCAACACGCCGCACATCACCAAGAGCGCGCTGTTCGAAACCTCCGGCCACTTGAGCTGGTACAAGGACGGCATGTTCCCGGCCATGCACCTCGACGAAGAGCGGGACGACGCCGGTGAGGTGACCAAGCCCGGCCAGGACTACTACCTCAAGCCGATGAACTGCCCGTTTCACAACCTGATCTACCGTTCGCGCGGACGTTCCTACCGGGAGCTTCCGCTGCGGCTGTTCGAGTTCGGGTCGGTGTACCGGTACGAGAAGTCGGGCGTCGTGCACGGGCTGACCCGGGTGCGGGGAATGACCCAGGACGATGCGCACATCTACTGCACGCCGGATCAGCTCCAGGGCGAGCTGAAATCGCTGCTGACGTTCGTGCTAGACCTGTTGCGGGACTACGGGCTGGAGGACTTCTACCTGGAGCTGTCCACCCGTAACGAGGAGAAGTACGTCGGCGACGACGAGAGCTGGCAGGTGGCCACCGAGGCGCTGCGCGAAGCGGCCACGGACTCGGGCCTGGAACTGGTGCCGGACCCGGGCGGTGCCGCGTTCTACGGGCCGAAGATCTCGGTGCAGGCCAGGGACGCGCTGGGGCGGAGCTGGCAGATGTCGACCATCCAGGTCGACTACCATCTGCCCGAGCTGTTCGATCTGGAGTACACGGGCTCGGAGGGTGCCAAGCAGCGCCCGATCAAGATCCACCGAGCGCTGTTCGGCTCGATCGAGCGGTTCTTCGGCGTGCTGACCGAGCACTACGCGGGCGCGTTCCCGGCGTGGCTCTCGCCGGTCCAGGTGGTCGGCATCCCGATCGCGGACGAGCACGCCGAGCACCTGGACGGCGTGGCGAAGGCCTTGCGGGCCAAGGGCATCCGGGTCGACGTCGACGTCAGCGACGATCGCATGCAGAAGAAGATCCGCAACCACACCACGCAGAAGGTGCCGTTCCTGCTGCTCGCCGGCGGCAAGGACGTCGAGGCCGGCGCGGTCTCGTTCCGGTTCCGGGACGGCACGCAGATCAACGGTGTACCGGTCGACGAGGCGGTCGCCGCGCTCGACAGGTGGGTCGAGCGGCGGGAGAACGCTTCGCCGACCGCCGAGAACTTCCAGGCGGAGTTGGTGTGAACGAGAAGGGCGGCCCCGAGAGCGTGGAACTGACCGAGCAGCAGGGCATCGGCATTTCGGATGCCCTGCAGCGGTTGTGGACCCCGCATCGCATGGCCTACATCAAGGGCGAGAACAAGCCGGCGACCGATGCCAGCGACGGATGCCCGTTCTGCCGGCTCCTCGAAGGCGGGCAGGAGGACCAGGACACCCTGATCGTCGCGCGGGACGAGCTGGTGTTCGCGGTTCTCAACCTCTACCCGTACAACCCGGGGCACCTGATGGTGCTGCCGTACCGGCACGTGGCCGACTACACGGATCTGACTGCGGAGGAGACGATCGCGGTCGCCGAGGTCACGCAGCGTGCGATGCGGGTGATCCGCGCGGTTTCGGCGCCGCACGGCTTCAACATCGGCCTGAACCAGGGTCCGGTCGCCGGGGCGGGGATCGCGGCGCACCTGCATCAGCACGTGGTGCCGCGCTGGGGCGGTGATTCGAACTTCATGCCGGTGATCGGTCACACCAAGGTTCTGCCACAGCTGTTGGGCGAGACGCGCCAGCTGTTGGCCGACGCCTGGTACGACGCGTAGCCATACTGCCCTCGCTTTCGCGGGCGGGCACCGGCCTTCTGGCCGGGACGAACGGTTGGCCGTCGTGTGCCCCCGGCCCCGCTCATGCGAACGGGCGCCGGGAAACGTGATCAGGTGTTTCCCGGCGCCCGTTTCGTGGCGTGGTGCTCAGCCGCGGAGGGTGGCCTCGATGTCGAGGGTGAGCTTGACCTTCTCGCCCAGCATGGCGCCGCCGTCGGGGCCGACGCCGAAGTCGGTGCGGTTGATCGTGGTGCTCGCGGTGAGCCCGAGCACTTTGCCGCCCTGACCGTCGTCGGTGAAGCCGCCCAGCTCGACTTCGAGAGAGACGGGCTTGGTGACGCCGTGCAGGGTCAACTCGCCGTCGAGGACGTATTCGTCGTCGTCCTGGCGCAGGGCCGTCGACCGGAAGCCCGCGGTCGGGTACTTCTCGACGTCCAAGAAGTCCTCGTTGCGGACGTGCGCGTCCCGGTCGCCGTTGCCGGTGTTGATCGAGGACGGATCGATGTTCGCCGTGACCGTCGAGTCGAGCGGGTTCTCCGCGGTGACGATTTCGCCGCTGAAGGAGTCGAACCGTCCGCGGGAACGTCCGACTCCCATGTGGCGCAGTGTGAACTGGATTTCGGAGTGGACGGTGTCGATGTCCCACGTGCCGGTGACATAGCCGGGGATCTGGGTGACAGCGGTCATTCGAGCAACCTCCGAGCGGTTGGCGGTGAAGTCTTGCGTCGGTGCCAACTCCATTGAATGTTCACCCATTCCAGTCGTGATGAAGGTCACCCAGGTGGAGTGGGGAAGCTGTCGTGATCGTCGGCGGCTACTCTGCTCGGAGTAGGAACCATCCGATACCAGTGCAGGCGGCTGACACTTCCGGCGATGTTCAACCTCAGTGCGCGGGCCTCCCTTTCCCGAGTGACCAACCCGATCGGCGCGGGGCTGGTGCGCCTCGGCCTGTCCCCGAACACGGTCACGGTGGTGGGCACCGCGGCCAGTGTGGGGTCGGCGCTGTGGTTCTTCCCGAGGGGAGAGCTGTTCGTCGGCACGGTCGTGGTGGCGGTTTTCCTGCTCTTCGACATCCTCGACGGTGCGATGGCGCGGGCCGGGGGCCAGGCCACGCGGTTCGGCGGAGTGCTCGACGCGAGTTGTGATCGCATCGCCGACGGTGCGTTGTTCGGGACGTTGGTGTGGTGGGCGCTGGTCGTGGACGGGAGCCGTTCGCGCGGTCTGGCCCTGCTGATCTGCCTGGTGGCCGCGCAGGTGATCTCATACGTGAAGGCCAGGGCGGAGGCGAACGGCCTGCGGGCCGAGGGCGGGTTGGCCGAACGCGCCGAGCGGTTCGTGGTCGTCCTGGTGGGTACGGGATTGCACGGGCTGGGAGTGCCGTACGTCCTCGATCTCGCCGTGTGGCTGCTCGTGGTCCTCTCGCTGATCACCATCGTGCAGCGGTTGGTAGCCGTCCACCGGAGCTCGTGACTCGAGAGAGGGTGTAGTTCGCAAGCCCCGGAGTTATCCGCGGGGAAGCGTCAGATCCGCGAGTGCTTCAACCCGGCATCGGCTCGTAGCGGTCGAACTGCCGGGTGAAGGTGGCGCTGCCGGAGCTGAGAGAGCGAACGTTCACCGAGTAACGGATCAGTTCGCTAGCGGGCACCTGGGCACGCACCACCGTCCAGCCGGTGTCGTCCGGCTCGGTGCCGACGACTTTGCCCCGTCGGCTGGACAGGTCGCCGAGGATGGCGCCGAGGTGTTCTTCGGGCAGTCGCACGGTCACGTGGTCGACCGGTTCCAGCGTGACCAGGCCGGCCTGCTCGGCGGCGGCCTTCAGCGCCAGCGCACCGGCGGTCTGGAACGCGGCGTCGGAGGAGTCCACGCTGTGCGCCTTGCCGTCGACGAGGGTGATTCGCAGGTCGACCAGCGGGGCGTTCTGGAGCCCCCGCTCGATCTGGTTGCGCACGCCTTTCTCCACGCTCGGGATGAACTGCCTGGGTACGGCACCGCCGACGACGCGGTCCAGGAACTCCACCCCACTGCCGCGCGGAAGTGGTTCGACCTCGATGTCGCACACGGCGTATTGGCCGTGTCCCCCCGACTGCTTCACGTGCTTGCCGTGTCCCTTGGCCGCCTGCCGAAAGGTCTGGCGCAGGGCGACGCGCACGGGCTCGGTGTCGACCTCGGCGCCGCCTTCGCGCAACCGCTGCAGGACCACGTCGGCGTGCGCCTCACCCATGCACCACAGCACCAGTTGGTGGGTCTCGGTGGCCCGGTCCAGTCGTAGGGTCGGATCGGCGGCGATGAGCCGGTTGAGGTTGCGGGCCAGCGCGTCCTCGTCGCTGCGGTTGTGCGCGGTGACGGCGATCGGGAGCAACGGCTCGGGCATCGACCACGGGGTCAGCAGCAGCGGGTCGCCCGGATCGGAAATCGTGTCACCGGTCTCGGCCGAGCCGACCTTGGTCAGCGCGCACAGGTCGCCTGCCACGCATCGGGGCACTTCACGAAGGCTCGAACCGACCGGCGAGTAGATGTGCGCGAGCCGCTCGTCCTCGTCGTGATCCGGGTGCCCGCGCTCCGCCATGCCGTGTCCCGAGACGTGCACGGGGCGTTCGGTGAGCAGCGTTCCGGAGAAGACCCGGGCCAGCGAGACCCGGCCGACGTAGGGATCGACCGAGGTGTGCACGACCTCCGCGGCCAGCGGGCCCGCCGGATCGGGTGTGAGCGTCCGCGGGTTCCGCCCCTTCGGGTCGGTGAACTCGGGAAGGCGGTGTTCGAGGGGGGAGGGGAAACCGCGCGCGATCCCGTCCAGCAGTTCCCGCAGCCCCACCCCGGTGCTCGCGCACACCGGTACCAGTGGGTGCAGGCCGCCTTGGGCCACTGCGGTTTCGAGGTCCGCGATGAGGGTTTCCTCGTCGATGCTCTCGCCTTCCACGTAGCGGTCCATGAGGGTTTCATCCTCGCTCTCCGAGATGATCGCCTCGATGAGCTCGGCTCGGGGACGGCTGATGCGTTCGCGGAGCGCTTCGTCCGGGGACGTGGTGGCAGAAGCTCCCGGCTCGTGGACTTGTCCGGTGAGCAGGCCGACGAGGCCGGTGACTTCGCCGCCTTCGTCGTGCGTCGGCATGTAGAGCGGCACGACACCGTTTCCGAAGGCCTGCCTGCACGCGGTCAGCGCCGCGTCGACATCGGCGCGATGCTGGTCGAGCCGGCTGATCACCACCGCGCGGGGCATGTCGACGGCAGCGCATTCGTCCCAGAGGGCGCGGGTGGCGGCATCGACCCCTTCGGCCCCCGCGACCACGAACAAGGCCGCGTCCGCGGCGCGCAGGCCGGCACGCAGCTCACCGATGAAATCGGCGTATCCGGGTGTGTCGATCAGGTTGATCTTCAGGTCGCCGTACTGCAGCGGGGCCACGGAGATCGACACGGAGCGCTGCTGCTCGACTGCGGCCGTCTCGTGGTCGCAGACGGTCGTTCCCTCGATGACGGAGCCGGCGCGGTTGATCGTCGACGTGGTGGCCAGCAGTGCTTCCACCAGGCTGGTCTTGCCGGAGGCGGAGGGGCCGACGAGCACCACGTTGCGGATCCTCGCGGGCTCGGTGGGAGCCGGTGCCGCCTGCCCTTGGGTGTTGGTGCCCTGCTTGCTGCCCATTGTTCCCCCTGCCCGAGTCCGGCCGTGGCCGCCGAGAGTTGTGTCACCGATCACACACCTGTCCTGGTGGTCGTGCAAGAGCGGTGACCGCAACGGGCGTCCGGATGCCGTTTCGGACGGCGCTCGTTCGCCTCGCCCGCAAAGTGGACTACCGGGATTGGTCGCTAGTGGCCCGTGTCAGTGGTCCAGTTTGGTCCTAACTTGGGTAGTGGCAAGCTCCGAATCGAGGAAGGACAGCAGTGACGACCGCAACCAGCAAGGCGACCGAAAACGCATCCGCCACCGGTACCGACGGGGTCAAGCGCGGTATGGCCGAGATGCTCAAGGGCGGGGTGATCATGGATGTCGTCACCCCCGAGCAGGCGAAGATCGCCGAGGAGGCCGGTGCTGCGGCGGTGATGGCGCTGGAACGAGTGCCCGCCGACATCCGGGTGCAGGGCGGTGTGGCCCGCATGTCGGACCCCGACATGATCGACGGCATCGTCGAGGCCGTGTCCATCCCGGTGATGGCCAAGGCGCGGATCGGCCACTTCGTCGAGGCGCAGGTGCTGCAGTCGCTCGGAGTCGACTACATCGACGAATCCGAGGTGCTGACCCCGGCCGACGAGGCCAACCACATCGACAAGTGGGCGTTCACCGTCCCGTTCGTGTGCGGCGCCACCAACCTCGGGGAAGCGCTGCGACGCATTTCCGAAGGTGCGGCGATGATCCGTTCCAAGGGTGAGGCAGGAACGGGCAACGTCGTCGAGGCCACCACGCACATGCGGCAGATCCGCGCCGACATCCGGCGGCTGTCCGTGCTTTCCGACGACGAGCTGTTCGTCGCGGCCAAGGAGCACAGGGCGCCGGTCGATCTCGTCCGAGAGGTCGCCCGCAGCGGGAAGCTCCCGGTCGTGCTGTTCACCGCGGGCGGTATCGCCACGCCTGCTGATGCGGCGATGATGCGTCAGCTCGGTGCGGAGGGCGTTTTCGTCGGGTCGGGGATCTTCAAGTCGGGCAACCCCGCGCAGCGAGCCGAGTCGATCGTGAAGGCCGCGACCTTCTACGACGACCCGGACGTGGTGGCCAAGGTCTCGCGTGGGCTCGGCGAGGCGATGGTCGGTCTCAACGTCGAAGACCTCCCCGAGGAGCAGCGCTACGCCCAGCGTGGTTGGTGAGCGCGCGCACGGTGGCGGTCAGTTGTGCTCCATGACCAGGACCGCCGTCGTGCCGGCAGTCAGTGCTTCGTAGGTGTGCGCGACGGAGCCGGAGAACGACACGTAGTCGCCGGGTTCGAGTTCGACCGGGCACTCGCGCGGGCCGACGCGGAGTCGGCCCGCGGTGAGGATGACGTGTTCGATGCTGCCCGGGATGTGCGGGTCGGCATCGCGAGCCGCTCCCGGCTCTATGCCCAGGGTGTAGAGGTCGCGGCGGGACCCGGCGGGAGCTGAGGTGAGTAGCGCTGCGGCGAACGGGGAGTGCTCCGATCGAACCACGGGTGCGTCGCCCGCTCTGATCACCCGGATCTCGGGTGCGGGTGGTTCGACGAGCTTGCCGAACGGCACTCCGAGGGCCACCGCGAGCGCCCAGAGGGTCTCGACGCTGGGGTTTCCGGCGCCGGATTCGAGTTGCGAGAGCGTCGACTTGGCCACGCCCGCGCGTTTGGCGAGCTCGGACAGCGACAACTTCGTGCGGCCCCGCTCGCGTCGCAGCGCGGCGGCGATGATCTCCAGGGGTGTGGGTTGGGACTTGTCGGTCATTCGTTCGTCCTGCCGGTCACTTTGTTCGCCTTGACGAACAGACGTCCAGGTGTTCAACATAGCGAACCATGAGTCCGTTATGGCGAACAACCCTGGATCCGTTGTGGCGAGACGTGTTGTCGATGGCCGTCGCCATGGGGCTCGTCGCCGCCTCGCTCGGTGCCATCGCGGTCAGCAAGGGCGTCCCGCTGTGGCTGATCACCGTGATGGGGTTGGCCGTGTTCGCCGGGGGATCCGAGTTCATGGCCGTGGGCTTGATGACCAGTGGAGCGGCCCCGATCACCGCCGTGGTGGGTGGTCTCATGCTCAACACGAGGCACTTCCCGTTCGGGCTCGCCGTCGGTGACCTGCTGGGCAGTGGCAAGCTGACCAGGATCTTCGGCAGCCACATCATGGTGGACGAAGCCGTCGCCTTCGCTCTGGCCGAAGACGACCCGGCAAGAAAGAAGCGGGCGTACTGGACGGCAGGGCTCGTCCTGTACTGCACCTGGGCACCCTCGATCTTCCTCGGCGGCCTGCTCGGTCGGCACATCGGCGATCCCGCAGACCTCGGCCTGGACGCGGCTCTCCCAGCCGCGATCCTGGCGCTGATCATGCCCTCGTTGCGGGATCGGCCGACGCTGCGCGCGGTCGTCGTCGGGGCGGGAATCGCCCTCGTGACCGCGCCCCTGCTGCCGGAAGGGCTCCCGGTGATGTGCGCGCTGCTCGGGGTCGCGGCGGCCCTGCCCGTGCCGGGCTGCCGCCGCAGTGAGGCAGGAGTCGGACGATGACCGTCGGAGTGGTGCTGTGCTTGGCGATCGGCACGTACGCCCTGCGGGTGGCCGGGCCGATGCTGCGTGACCGCATGCGGGTCTCCGCGCGGGTCGAAACCCTGATGTCGATCGCGGCGATCGTGCTGCTCGGTGCGTTCGTGGTCGTCAGCACGGCCTGGGAAGCGGGCGAACCCGCTGGGTGGGCGCGGTTCGCCGGGGTGGTCGCGGCAGGCGTGCTCGCCGCGCTGCGGGCGCCCTTCGTGCTGGTGGTGGTGACCGCAGCCGTGGCCACCGCGATGCTCAGGGCATTCGGGCTCGCCTGAGCGCGCGTGGGGCGGGAAGCATCCGCGCCCGTTCTCCGTGCGCGGATGCGCGCACGACCGAATTCGATGGATGAAGATGGGGAAGTGTTTCGTTGAACAACGACATGGGACATGTTTCCACCGCCCGACCGGTCATCGGCGTCCTCGCCCTGCAGGGCGGGGTGGCCGAACACCTCGGCGCGTTGGAGCGCAGCGGAGCGGAAGCCGTTCCGGTGCGGCGCCCGGAAGAACTGGCCGCTGTGCACGGCCTGGTCCTGCCCGGCGGTGAATCCACCACCATCACGCGCCTGCTCGACTCGTTCGAGCTGTACGAGCCGTTGCGGGAGCGCCTCAAGGCGGGCATGCCCGCATTCGGTTCGTGCGCGGGCATGGTCCTGCTGGCCGGTGAAGTTCTCGACGACAAGACCGCCGGGCGATCGGCGGTCCGCCCGCTGGGGGCTCTCGATGTGGTGGTCCGGCGCAACGCCTTCGGCAGGCAGATCGACTCCTTCGAAGCCGATCTCGACTTCACCGGAGTCGATGGCGGAGCTGTCCACGCGGTGTTCATCCGGGCGCCGTGGGTGGAGAAGATCGGCGCCGACGTGGAGGTGTTGGCGAGGACCGAAGCCACCGGAAAGGTACGGAACGGGCCGCAGGTCACACCGCTCGGCGATGACGCCGGTACGATTGTCGCGGTTCAGCAGGGGCCGGTGCTCGCGACAGCGTTCCACCCGGAGCTGGTCGGCGGGGACGACCGCGTGCACGGTTATTTCGTGCGCACCGTCCGAGCGGGCTGAAAGCAATGCGCGTGCCGCGCGGGTTCGCGCGGCCGTACGAAGACGGAGGAGAGATGAGCGGCCACTCCAAGTGGGCCACCACCAAGCACAAGAAGGCCGCCCTCGACGCCAAGCGCGGCAAGCTTTTCGCAAAGCTGATCAAGAACGTCGAGGTCGCCGCGCGCACCGGTGGGGGCGACCCGGAAGGCAATCCCACCCTCTACGACGCCATGCAGAAGGCGCGGAAGAACTCGGTGCCGCAGGACAACATCGAGCGCGCCCGCAAGCGTGGCGCCGGTGAGGAAGCCGGCGGTGCCGACTGGCAGAGCGTGATGTACGAGGGCTACGCGCCCAACGGCGTTGCCGTCCTGGTCGAGTGCCTGACCGACAACCGCAACCGTGCGGCCGGTGACGTTCGCACGGCGATGACTCGCAACGGCGGTTCGATGGCTGATGCGGGCTCGGTGTCCTACCTGTTCAGCCGCCGAGGCGTGCTGATCGTGCCGAAGAACGGGCTGACCGAGGACGATGTGCTCGGAGCCGTCCTGGATGCCGGAGCCGAAGAGGTCAACGACCTCGGTGAGAGCTTCGAGGTGCTCACCGACCCGAGCGACCTGGTCAACGTTCGCAAGGCGGTGCAGGCAGCTGGGATCGAGTACGACTCATCCGAGACGAGCTTCCTCGCCTCGGTGAACGTCGCACTCGAAGCCGAGGGCGCCCGCAAGGTGTTCAAGCTGATCGATTCGCTGGAAGACTGCGACGACGTGCAGAACGTCTATGCCAACTTCGACGTGTCGGACGACGTGATGGCCGAGGTCAACGCGTAACGATCCGCGCTCGGCGCACTCGTCCAGGCGGGGTGTGGGAACTCTTCTACCGGACCCGGTAGAAGAGTTCCCACACTCGCGTCTGCCTCTCCCGAGATGCGTCTCTGCACTGCTCCGTTCGTTCCGGACGCACTGTGATCGGTCGGTTTCCGCAGGTGATCCGCTCGGTGTGGCACGGGACTCAGCCGTTCTCGGCTATCGCCCATTCGGGGAGTGGATGGGCAGAATGTCCGCGTGGCCGAGACGCAAGAAAATCTGCGCAAGTGGTTGATCAACACCGCCGAGCACCACGGTGCGGCCGTGATGCACGTGGCGGGAGATGAGCAGGGAGCGCCGTACGCGTTCTCGGTGGGCGCCTGGCGGCGCTTCGGCAGGCCCGAGGTGGTGGCGATCGGTCTGCCCAAGGACGTCGCACACGCGGTGATCAACACCTACGTGCAGCGGGTCGGGGCGGGGGAGCGGTTCGCGCCGGGGTACCTCTACGAGGGGTTCCTGCAGGGCTGCCCGATGACGGTGGAGACGGTCGCCAAAACGCATTACCCGGAATACCTGGGCAGCGCGTTCGCGGTGTACGCGGGCCCGGGGTTCCCGGCGCTGCAGCTGATCGCCGCCACGCCGGAGGGGCGGTTTCCTTGGCACGCCGATGCGCCGGAGGGGTTCGCCGCCTACCAGCCGGTGCTGACCGAGAGCGGTGCACCGGAGAGCTGGACACCGGGTGTCGACGGCCCCTGACCCTCGGACTTCGCGGGTTCCGCTCCGGATCGTGGCCGCCCTACCCACGGGTGATCATGCGCGCGTGTCGTTGCTCCTCGCTCCGGGGCGGCCGGGTAAGATTCGAACGAATGTTCACTGCCGGCGGCGAGAGGTGACCGCGTGCGCGTTTTGGGAGTCGACCCCGGCCTGACCCGCTGCGGGATCGGTGTGGTCGACGGAGGTCGCGGACGTCAGGTCACCTGCGTGGCGGTCGGAGTGGCCCGCAGCGCCGCCGATGCGGAGCTGTCCCATCGCCTGATGAACATCGGCGACGAGGTGGAACGATGGCTGGAGGCGCACCGGCCCGAGGTGGTGGCCATCGAGCGCGTCTTCAGCCAGCACAACGTCCGCACGGTGATGGGGACCGCTCAGGTTTCCGGCGTGGTGGCGCTGTCCGCGGCGCGGCGCGGCATACCTGTCGCATTTCACACGCCGAGCGAGGTGAAGGCGGCGGTCAGCGGATCAGGGCGTGCGAATAAGGACCAGGTCACGGCTATGATCACGAAGATCCTCGGATTGGATGCACCGCCGAAACCCGCCGATGCGGCCGACGCTCTCGCGCTGGGGGTCTGCCACCTGTGGCGAGCTCCGATGGCCGGTCGTCTCGCCGAAGCCGAGGAGCGGGCCGCTGAGCTCGCGCGCAACCACAAGGCGAAGCTGCAGCAGGCGACCCGGTCGGCCACGCAGCGCCCCTCGAACCGAACGGAAGGATTCCGACGATGATTGCCTCGGTGCGGGGCCCGGTGCTGTCCGTCGGCCTGGATCATGCCGTGATCGAGGTCAGCGGTGTGGGCATGGCCGTGTACGCGACCCCCGCGACGCTGTCGGGGCTCCGGCGCGGTGAGGAGGCGCAGCTGTCGACCGCGCTAATCGTGCGGGAGGACTCGCTCACGCTCTACGGGTTCACCGATCCCGAATCACGGGATCTCTTCAGCTTGTTGCAGACTGCCTCCGGCGTCGGCCCGAGGCTCGCGCTCGCCACGTTGGCCGTGCTCTCACCCGACCAGCTCTCGGACGCGCTCTCCGACGGGAACCTGACCACGCTCACCCAGGTGCCGGGCATCGGTAAGAAGAGCGCCGAGCGGCTCATCCTGGAGCTGCGGGACAAGGTCGGAGCACTCGCCGGGACGGGCCTCGAACCCTCCGGCGCGGCCGACCACGGCCGACTGCGGAGCGAGGTTTCCGAAGCCCTGGTGGGGCTGGGTTTCTCGGCCAAGCAGGCCGAGCAGACCGTCGAAACCGTGCTCGGAGCCGAGGACGCACCCGCCGAGACATCGGCCGTGCTGCGCAAGGCGCTGGCGACGTTGGGACCGAAGAATTGAACCGACACGTGATCGTGCGGGTGGCGTGATGTACGACGACGATTCGACCGGTCTCGGCCCTGCCGGTGCCGCCGGTCCGGTGCCGGTCGACAACGGTGCCGAAGTGGATCTGACCCCGCACCAGGCATCGGCGGAGCAGGACGTCGAAACGACCCTGCGTCCGCGCAAGCTCGCGGAGTTCGTCGGTCAGCCGCGCGTGCGTGAACAGCTCGAACTGGTGCTGCACGGTGCGCTCAACCGGGGCGATCAGCCCGACCACGTGCTGTTCTCCGGGCCGCCGGGGCTGGGCAAGACGAGCCTGGCGATGATCATCGCCACGGAGCTCGGGGCCTCTATTCGCGTCACTTCGGGTCCCGCGCTGGAACGCCCCGGCGACCTCGCGGCCATGCTCTCCAACCTGGCCGAGGGCGACGTGCTGTTCATCGACGAAATCCACCGGATCGCCCGGCCCGCCGAGGAGATGCTCTACCTCGCGATGGAGGACTACCGGGTCGACATCGTCGTGGGAAAGGGGCCGGGAGCCACCAGCATTCCGCTGGAAATCGCCCCGTTCACCTTGGTCGGAGCGACCACCCGGTCCGGTTCGCTCACCGGTCCGCTTCGGGACCGCTTCGGGTTCACCGCCCACATGGAGTTCTACACGCCGGGCGAGTTGGAACTGGTCATCCGCCGGTCCGCGAGCATTCTCGGAGTCGACCTGCACGCGGACGGTGGCACCGAGATCGCCCGGCGCTCACGAGGCACTCCCCGGATCGCCAATCGACTTCTGCGCAGGGTGCGGGATTACGCGGAGGTGCGGGCGGACGGAGCGGTTACGCTGGAAGTGGCCCGGTCGGCGCTGGAGGTCTACGACGTGGACGAACTGGGGCTCGATCGGTTGGACCGAGCGGTCCTCAGCGCCCTCGTCCGATCGTTCAACGGTGGGCCGGTGGGAATCTCGACGCTGGCCGTCGCCGTGGGTGAGGAATCCACGACGGTGGAAGAGGTGTGCGAGCCCTACCTGGTGCGAGCGGGCATGCTCGCCCGAACCCCACGAGGGCGGGTCGCCACGGCCGCGTGCTGGCATCACCTGGGGGTCAGCCCCCCGCCGCAGGCGCCCGGGGAACCGCAACCGGACCTTTTCGCCGAGTAGTAAGGTGCCCGGCACCTCAGGTGCTGCTGGCACACTGGAGAACGTACATCCGAACAATTCGGGCGCTGTAGTTCGCAGGCTGGACCTGGCGTCCGCCGAACGGAGCAACATGGAATCCCTGTTCTTTCCCCTGCTGATCGCCCTGATCGCGGTGCCGATGTTCTTGCAGGCCCGCAAGCAGAAGAAGACCATGCAAGAGCAGCAGAAGATGCAGAACTCGCTCGTCGTCGGCGACCGGGTCATGACGACTTCGGGGCTCTACGGCACAGTCGTCGGCACCACCGAGGAGTCCATCGATCTGGAAATCGCCTCGGACATCGTCACGACCTGGGTGCGCGCCGCCGTACGGGAGAAGGTCAACCCCGACGCCGCCGACACCGAGGAGAACGAGGACGACTCGGACGAGACGGCCGAGGCCGTCGAGACCCGCGACGCGGACAAGACCGACGAGTCCGTGACCGAGAACGCCGAGGCCGAGAAGCAGAAGGCCAACTGAGCGATCGGTTTCAGTAGGGCCGGGGCCCGTCGGTAGACGTGGGGCCTCGGTCGGTCCGATCGGCATCAGCCGGCTCCGGTGTGGCCGCCGCGCCCCGAGGTGTTCGGCCCGAGGATTCGGCATCAGGGTGCGCACCAGCCACGGCGCGTTCGCCGGGAGCATTCCGCCCTGGCGAACGCGCCGGTGAACGTTTCAGCGAGCCGTGTCGCCCCGGTCCGAACGCGGTGACGCGTGGGCTGCAAAACTGGTAGACAGGACCTCGTCATGATCGTCTCGGGCCGTTGCCCGAGCGCGTTTCGGTGGTGACGGCACCACCGGAATCAGCTTCCGGGCGCGTCCCGGGGGTGAACACCGACTTCGACACAAGCATGTGGACAGGAGACCGACGCACCGTGGCACCTCCGGCCGGGCAGATTCGCCCAGGGCGTTACCTCGGTATTTTCGCGCTGATCGTGGTGGCGCTGTACTCGCTGGTGTTCTTCACCGGTGATCAAAAGCCGACCCCGAAGCTCGGCATCGACCTGCAGGGAGGTACGCGGGTCACGCTCACGGCCCGCACCCCGGACGGTCAACCCCCCACCAACGAGTCGCTCGACCAAGCCCGGCAGATCATCGAGACGCGCGTCAACGGCATGGGCGTCAGCGGTTCCGAGGTCACTCGGGACGGTACGAACCTCGTGATCACCGTCCCGGGTGAGGGTGGTGAGGAAGCCAAGCAGCTGGGGCAGACCGCCGAACTGAACTTCCGCAAGGTCGTTCCGAACATGGTGGTACCGGCCGATCCGAACGCGCCGCCGCCTCCGGGCGACGAAGAACCGGCGGATCCCGAGCAGCAGCAGGCTGCGATCGCCGCGGCGAAGGAAACGCGGCAGAGCACCGATCCCAAGGTGCAGATGCAGGCCCTGCAGGAGCTCAACTGCGCGGCCGAGGACCCCCTGCGCGGAAACGCCGACCCGAAGCTCCCGTTGGTGGCCTGCGATCAGGAGGGCGCGAGGAAGTACGTGCTCGAACCTGTGTTCCTGCCTGGTGACCAGGTCGCGAACGCGATGGCGGTGCCGCCTCAGCAGGGCCAGCCCGGCTGGACGGTCAACCTGGAGTTCAAGGGCGAGGGTGCCGGAACCTGGGCGGACTTCACCTCCACCAACATCGGTCAGCAGGCGGCGTTCGTACTCGATGGTGAGGTCGTCTCGGCACCGAGGATCAACGAGGCGTTGCTGGACGGCAGCGCGAACATCAGCGGTCAGTTCAACCAGCAGAGCGCTACGGACCTGGCGGAGATCCTCAAGTACGGTTCGCTACCGCTGGCATTCGACCAGTCCGAGGCGAACACGGTCTCGGCCACGCTCGGTGTGGCGTCGCTGAAAGCGGGCTTGATCGCCGGTGGTATCGGTCTGATCCTCGTCGCCGCGTACTGTCTGCTCTACTACCGATTGCTGGGCATCCTGACGATCCTCTCGCTGGTGCTTTCCGGCGGGATCGTCTACGCGGTACTGGTGCTGCTCGGGCGCTGGATCGGATTCACCTTGGACATCGCCGGTGTCGCCGGGTTCATCATCGCCATCGGCATCACCGCGGACTCGTTCATCGTGTTCTTCGAACGGCTCAAGGACGAGATCCGCGAGGGCCGGACCTTCCGGTCCGCGGTACCCAGGGCCTGGCCGCGAGCGCGCCGAACCATCCTCTCGGCCGACGCCGTGAGTTTCCTCGCCGCCGCCGTGCTCTACGTGCTCGCGGTCGGCCAGGTGAAGGGCTTCGCGTTCACCCTGGGCATGTCGACGGTCCTCGACCTGATCGTCGTCTTCCTCGTGACACACCCGCTCGTGGCGATGGTGTCGAAGCACAAGACCTTGTCCAAACCCGCGTTCTCCGGCCTGGGCGCTGTCCAGCGGATGGGCGAGAAGAACCGGGCCGCGCGCAAGTTGGCCGGGAAGAAGAACACGTCGGCCACTACCCCTAGGGAGGCGTGACGTGGCGACTCCGGGAACGGAAAGCGACACCGCCGTGCAGAACGAGGCGGAACGGGGCAGTGTGCTGCACCGTCTCTACACCGGTACCGGTGCGTTCGACATCGTCGGAAAGCGCAAGCGTTGGTACCTGCTCTTCGGGGCGCTGCTGCTGGTCTGCATCGGCACGATGGGATTCAAGGGCTTCAACCTCGGGATCGACTTCGAGGGCGGCACAAAGATCCAGATGCCCGCTGTGGGCGCCCAGGGGCAGATCGAGCCGGACCAGGTGCAGGACGCCTTCCAGGACGCGGTCGGCAAGCGGGCCGAGACCGTGCAGATCGTCGGCTCGGGTGCTACCCAGAGCATCCAGATCCGCACCGAGACGCTGTCGGTACCCGAGGTTAGCCAGGTCAAGCAGGAACTGTTCGACCAGTTGCGGCCGATCGGGGTGAACGGAGAGCCCAACCAGCAGTCCATCAGCGACAGCGCGGTGAGCGGTACCTGGGGCAGTGAGATCACCGAGCAGGCGTTGATCGCCCTCGGCGTATTCCTGGTCCTGGTCACCGTTTTCCTGGCGCTCTACTTCGAGAAGTGGATGGCGGTCGCGGCGCTGCTCGCGCTGCTGCACGACGTAGCCGTGACCGCGGGCATCTACGCGATCCTCGGGTTCGAGGTCACGCCGAGCACCGTGATCGGTCTGCTCACGATCCTCGGCTTCTCGCTGTACGACACCGTGGTCGTGTTCGACAAGGTCAAGGAGAACACCCGGGGACTGCTCGGGCTCACGCGTCGAACCTACGCGGAAGCGGCCAACCTCGCGGTCAACCAGACCCTCATGCGGTCGATCAACACCTCCATCGTGGCGTTGCTGCCGGTGCTGGGGCTGCTCGTGGTCGGTTTCGGGATGTTGGGCGTCGGTGTCCTGCGTGATCTGGCGCTCGTTCAGCTCGTCGGCATGCTTGCCGGTGTGGTTTCGTCGATCCTGCTGGCCACGCCGATGCTGGTGGACTTCAAGATGCGGGAGCCGAAGTACAAGGCTCAGGCGGAGAAGGTTCGGCAGCGTCGCGAACGGGGTTCGGCGAACGGTTCGGCAAACACCGCCCGCTCCGATTCCGGCGGGCGAGACGATGAGCGGGACGGCGAGCACGCGCTGGCCGGAGCTTCGAGTTCGGCGAGCAGAACGGAGGCGCGCCGCTCGAACAACCGGCCTGCGGGCAAGGCCGGTCGTCCCAGCGGGAAGAAGCGACGCTGATGTCAGACGCGGTGCGGGTTCTGGATCCGACCATCCAGGACGCGGTGGGGCTGATCCGGGAGGTGCCCGACTTCCCGTCTCCCGGGGTCCTGTTCCGGGACATCGGCCCGATGCTGGCGAACGGGGACGCGCTCGGTTCGCTCGCGGAGGGACTCGGGCGCGACGGCGACTTCGACGTGGTGGCGGGCGTGGAGGCACGAGGATTCCTGCTCGGTGCGGCGGTGGCGCGGTCCTTTGGCACGGGCGTGGTGGGTCTGCGCAAGCCGGGCAAGCTGCCCGCGGTCGCCGATGAGGTGGACTACGACCTGGAGTACGGGTCGAGCACCCTGCAGTTGCCGTCCGAGTCGCTCGAACCGGGTCAGCGGGTGCTCGTGGTCGATGACGTCTTGGCCACCGGCGGGACGCTGGGAGCGGCCTGCGAACTGGTCCGGCGCTCGGGTGCGAAGGTCTCGGCTGCCGCTGTCGTCCTGGAACTCAGCGCGTTGGCCGGTCGGGAGAGCCTCTCGGACGAAACGCTGCGCGTATTGCTGGCGGTGTGATTGGTCACAGTTCGCCGGGCCGATTCGGGGTCGATCCGATTTCCGCGCGGTCCGGCGAGCGTGCCTGTGGAAGTTTCGAACCGGACATTGTGGCGAAAAAGCGACTGACCAGTCAGGCTGAAGATCTCGCGACGCTCGGCCGCAGAGAGCGACCGTTCGGCGTTCGCCCGGCACGCCCGGGAAGGCTGGCCTCCCGAACGGCGTTATTCTCAATGCCCGGGCCGTTGACCACGAGGCCCGGGGATGAGTTCTTCCTAGTGCCCGGGAGCGTGCGGTGAGCCAAGAAGTCGAATCACCTGCTTCGGCAACCGAGCCGGTGTTCCAGTCCCGTCCCCCGTCGGCCACCCGGCGGGTTCGGGCGAGGCTGGCCAGGCGGATGACCGCTCAGCGCGCCGGCCAGGTCAAGCAGGTCCTCGAGCCGCTCTCCGCGGTGCACCGCGAGCTGCATCCGCATGCCGATCTGGCTCTGTTGCAGCGCTCCTACGACATCGCCGAAGAGCGGCATCACGAACAGCGGCGCAAATCCGGCGACCCGTACATCACCCATCCGCTGGCCGTGGCGACGATCCTCGCCGAACTGGGGATGGACACCACCACGTTGGTGGCGGCGTTGCTGCACGACACGGTGGAGGACACGGACTACTCGCTGGAGCGGTTGCGAGAGGACTTCGGCGACGAGGTGGCCCACCTGGTCGACGGGGTCACCAAGCTGGACAAGGTCAAGCTGGGGGCAGCTGCCGAGGCCGAAACCATCCGCAAAATGATCATCGCGATGGCGCGCGATCCGCGGGTGCTGGTCATCAAGTTGTCCGACCGGCTGCACAACATGCGAACGATGCGGTTCCTACCGCCGGAGAAGCAGGCGCGAAAGGCCCGCGAAACGCTCGAGGTGCTCGCGCCGCTGGCGCACCGGCTGGGCATGGCGACGATCAAGTGGGAGCTGGAGGACCTGGCCTTCGCCATCCTGCAGCCGAAGAAGTACGACGAGATCGTGCGCTTGGTCGCCAACCGGGCCCCTTCCAGGGACACCTACCTGCGCAGCGTCACGGACGAGCTCTCGGGGCAGCTCGAGGGAGCCCGGCTTTCGGCCAGGGTCGAAGGGCGTCCCAAGCACTACTACTCGATCCATCAGAAGATGATCGTGCGCGGGCGGGACTTCGACGACATCCACGATCTGGTGGGTGTGCGCATCCTCGTCGACGGGGTCCGGGACTGCTACGCGGCGATGGGCGTCGTCCACGCGCTGTGGCAGCCGATGCCCGGGCGGTTCAAGGACTACATCGCCCAGCCCCGCTTCGGCGTGTACCAGTCGCTGCACACCACGGTGATCGGCCCCGAGGGCAAGCCGCTGGAAGTGCAGATCCGCACGCACGAGATGCACCGGACGGCCGAGTACGGGATCGCCGCGCACTGGCGCTACAAGGAGACCAAGGGCCGCAACGGTGCCAACGGCGGGGTCGACGTCGACGAGATGGCCTGGATGCGACAGCTGCTCGACTGGCAGCGGGAAGCGGCGGACCCCGGCGAGTTCCTGGAGTCTCTGCGGTACGACCTCGCCACCAGGGAGATCTTCGTATTCACGCCGAAGGGCGACGTCATCACGTTGCCCTCGGGTTCTACGCCGGTGGACTTCGCCTATGCCGTGCACACCGAGGTGGGGCACCGCTGCATCGGCTCGCGGGTCAACGGCCGCCTCGTCGCCTTGGAACGCAAGCTGGAGAACGGCGAGGTCGTCGAGATCTTCACCTCAAAGGCGGAGGGATCCGGCCCCAGCCGCGACTGGCTGTCGTTCGTGGCCTCCCCGCGTGCGAAGGCGAAGATCAAGCAGTGGTTCGCGAAGGAACGCCGCGAGGAGGCCATCGAGTCCGGCAAGAACGCCATCGCGAAGGAGGTCCGGCGTCTCGGGCTTCCGGTGCAGCGGTTGGTCTCGGCCGACTCGATCGGTGCGGTGGCGAAGGAACTGCACTACGTCGACATCACCGCGCTGTACGCGGCGGTCGGCGAGCGGCAGGTCTCGGCCCACCATCTGGTGCAGCGGCTCGTCACGTTGATCGGGGGCGTGGAACAGGCGGAGGACGAGATCGCCGAGCGGGCGACTCCCTCCACGGTCCAGCAGCGGCGGCGCAGCCCCGGCGACTCCGGTGTCGTGGTCAAGGACGCCGGTGATGTGTGGTCCAAACTCGCCCGCTGCTGCACCCCGGTGCCCGGCGACGAGATCCTCGGTTTCGTGACTCGCGGCGGCGGTGTCAGCGTGCACCGAACTGACTGCACCAACGCGGACGATCTGCGCAAGTCTCCCGAGCGGTTGGTCGAGGTCCACTGGGCCCCGTCGGCGTCGTCGGTGTTCCTCGTGGCCATCCAGGTCGAAGCGCTCGATCGGCACCGACTGCTCTCGGACGTCACCAAGGTGCTGGCGGACGAGCGAGTCAACATCCTGTCCGCATCGGTGACGACCTCGAAGGACCGGGTGGCCGTCAGCCGGTTCTCGTTCGAGATGGGCGACCCGAAGCACCTCGGTCACGTGCTGAAGGCCGTGCGCAACATCGAGGGCGTTTACGACGTGTACCGGGTGACCTCGGCGGCGTGAGCCGGACCACCCCGGCGGCACCGTGAAGCGGTGCGGCCGGGGTGGTCCGGCGTCATGCCGAACGGCCCCGGCCACCTGCGTGCGAGGTCAGGCGTCTCGGACGGTGACCTTCTCGAACTTGACTTCCTCGTTCGGGCGACCGGTCGATCCGTACGCGCCGTCGTGGCCCTTGCGGGCGATCTCGTCGATGACCTTCAGACCTTCCTCGGAGATCGAGCCGAACACGGTGTAGGACGGGTCGAGCGGGGCTTCGCCGTAGACCATGAAGAACTGGCTGCCGTTGGTATCGGCCCCCGAGTTGGCCATAGCCAGGTGCCCGCGCCCGTAGTCGAGCTCGGGGAAGACTTCGTCGTCGAACGCGTACCCGGGCCCGCCGGTGCCCTGTCCGGTGGGGTCGCCGCACTGCAGCATCTGCAGACCCTCGGTGCCGAGCCGGTGGCAGCTCGTGCCGTCGTAGAACTTCTCCTTGGCCAGGTGGGTGAAGCTGTTCACCGCGCACGGTGCCAGTGACCGGTCGAGCGTGATCGGGATGGCCCCCGCGTTCGTCTCGATCGTCGCCCGAACCTTGCCGGTGGAGGACACCTCCCCGTCGGCCGGGGGTTGTACCGGCTTGGCCGGCTCACCGCCGGGCCGGTACTCGCACGAGACCGGATCGGCCAGCGGCGCCGGTCGCGTCGGAGGGGACGCGACCTCGGTGGGGATCTGCACCTCCGGCCGGTTCTGTTCCGGTTCGGCGGCCGACGGTTGCTGTTCGTCGTTGGTGGAGCTGAAGTAGAAGACACCCGCCACGACGGCCACGACCACCACGATCACCGTGGCGATGGTGATCGTTCGGCGTCGCTTTTCCTGCTCCGCACGCCGCTTCAGTTGACGCTCCAGCTTTCTCTTCGCTGTCTCGCGACGCTGCTCGTTGTTGGGCACCTGCTGCCCTCCTGAAGTCCGCACAATGAAGTTGACTCGGAGAGTTTATTGGGATCGGGTTCGGCTGAGGTGCGAGACCTCGAAGACGATAATCTAGGCTGGACCGGCCACTTCACACCGTCGGCATCGTCAGCACCGTTCAAACGAAAGGTCGCACTTCGTGCTCGTCCTCGGATTCCCGACCGGACCGCTGCAGGCCAATTGCTACGTGCTCGCCCGCGGCAAGGGCCAGCCGTGCGTTGTCGTCGACCCGGGCCAGGAAGCCGTGCCCACGCTCGACCAGCAGCTGCGGGACAACGACCTGACCGTTGCGGCGGTGCTGCTCACCCACGGACACTTCGATCACGTCTTCTCGGCCGCGGAACTGTGCGAGACCCACGGCGCGCCCGCGTGGATCCATCCGGATGATCGCTTCATGCTGGCGGACCCGGGTGCTGCGCTCGGGCCGCAGGGGCGCGAGCTGTTCGGCGGTGCGCTGTCGATGGGCGTTCCCGCCGATGTGCGCGAACTCGCCGAGGATATGGACCTGGAGCTGGCGGGTATCCGGTTCGACGTCGTCCACAGCCCCGGCCATACGAGCGGGTCGGTGTTGTTCGGTGCCGGGACCGACGAGGGTGGGCGGCTCGTGTTGGCGGGCGACACCCTGTTCGCGGGCGGTATCGGGCGGACCGACCTGCCCGGCGGTGATCATGAACAAATGCTGCGCACCCTGTCCGACAAGGTGCTGCCGTTGGACGATGAGACCGTGGTGCTTCCGGGCCACGGACCTACCACGACCATCGGGCGCGAGCGCGAAGGAAACCCGTTCCTGGAGGGCCTGAAGGCTTCTGCGGCGGGACGCGACGAACAGCCCAACCTGTGACGAGGACTGCGAACCACCAGCCATGAGCACTTTCAACGCCCCCAAGGGCATTCCCGAGTACTTCCCGCCGGATTCGGCGGCTTTCGTGGAGGTCAGGGACACGCTGTCGGATGCTGCCCGGAGGGCCGGCTACGGCTACATCGAGCTGCCGGTGTTCGAGGACACCGCGCTGTTCGCTCGCGGCGTCGGCGAGTCGACCGACGTGGTCAGCAAGGAGATGTACAGCTTCGCTGACCGGGGCGGGCGTTCCGTGACGTTGCGCCCGGAGGGCACAGCGGGCGTCATCCGCTCGATCATCGAGAACGGTCTTGATCGCGGGCAGCTCCCGATCAAGCTCTACTACGGCGGCCCGTTCTTCCGCTACGAGCGCCCGCAGGCGGGCCGCTACCGGCAGTTGCAGCAGGTCGGGGTGGAGGCCGTCGGTGTCGACGATCCGGCATTGGACGCCGAGGTCATCGCCATCGCGGACGAGGCGTACCGCAGGTTGGGCTTGACCGGCCACCGAATCGAACTGACCTCGTTGGGTGACAGCACCTGCCGCCCGGAGTACCGGGCGAAGCTGCAGGAGTTCCTGGCCGGGTTGCCGTTGGACGAGGAGACGCGTGAGCGCGCGAAGCTCAACCCGCTGCGGGTGCTCGACGACAAGCGCCCAGAGGTACGCGAGATGGTCGCCGAGGCCCCGCTGATGGTCGACCACTTGTCCGTCGAGGCGAAGGACCACTACGAGCGGGTCAAGTCACACCTCGCGGATCTTGGGGTGCCGTTCACCGAGAACCCGCGGCTGGTGCGCGGTCTGGACTACTACACGAAAACCACGTTCGAGTTCGTCCACGACGGGCTCGGCTCCCAGTCGGGGATCGGCGGCGGCGGCCGCTACGACGGCCTGATGGCCGAGCTCGGTGGTTCTCCCCACTCGGGCATCGGGTTCGGGCTGGGCGTGGACCGCACGGTGCTGGCGTGCCAGGCCGAGGGCATTCCGGTCGGTGATCCGGCGCGTTGCGACATCTACTGCGTTCCGCTCGGCGAGGCCGGTATGCGGCGGGTCGTGTCGGTGGCCGGTGAACTGCGGGCGGCGGGTGTGCGGGTCGACGTGGCATACGGCGGCAAGGGGCTGAAGGGAGCCATGAAGGGCGCGGACCGGTCGGGTGCCAAGTTCGCCCTCGTGCTCGGCGAACGTGATCTCGAAGCGGGCACGGCCCAGCTCAAGGAGCTCGCGACCGGCGAGCAGCGAGCCGTGGAGCTGGATGCGGTGGTCGGTCAGGTCCGGGACCTGTTGGCGGGGGAAGCGTCGGAATGAGCACCGATCCGGTCGTCCTCGATCTGCTCGACCGCAAAACTCTGCGGCGGCGGGCCTGGACCGTGGCGCTGACGGGGGTGATCATCGCGGCCGCGCTGGGCGGCGTGATCGGCCTGTTCGCCGGACCGATCGGCTTCGGGGTCACCGTGGTCGTCGTCGCGGTCCCGCTGTTGCTGCTTTCGGCGGGGGAGGGGAAGAAGACCTCCTGGCTGCATGGCACCAAGGTGTCGGTTCGCGCGTTCGGGACGAGAACCGTCGACCTGAGTACGGCCGACTCGCTCGACGTCCTGGTCACCGATGCTCGCGGGATGCGTACGGTGAGCCTGCTCGTCAGCGGAGGTTCGAAGCGCAAGACGGTGAGCCTCGCCCTGGCCATCTACGCGGGCACGGGTGGTAGGGAACTAGGGGTGCTCGCCCTGCGCCGGTTGGCCGATACGCTCGCCAGCACGGGTGACACGCGCGCTCTGGTGCTCTCGGAGCTGGTGGTGGCGCAACTGCGTTCGGAGGCGCGGGGCGACGGCGCGCCGGATCGCCCGCTGTACCGGCTTGCTTCGCTGGCGCCGCAGGGCCGGATGGCCCAGAAGATCAAGTCCGACGCGGTGGCGCGGTTCGTCACCGCGCTGGACTGACGCACGGCCGAAACCGGGTCAGTCGCGGGCGGTGCGGTCGCCGTCGGTGTCGTCGAGGGTTGGGCCGTCGCAGGTGGGGCGGTTGGCCGGTTTACTCCTTCTGGATTTCGTTTCCCGGGCGAGGTCGGTGCCTGCGGCCCGTCGCGGTGTTCGTGGCGCCCTCACCGATCCGGTCCGCCGCCGAACCCGGTCCCCGCGTGTTGGGGTGGGTGGGTTCTCGCACGGCCACTGCTGCTGCGATGGCGGTCGTGATGGGGACGGCCGCGATCAAACCGATGCTGCCGACCAGGGTTCGGACGACCTCCTGCGCGACGGCTTCCGCTCCGACCACCTCGGCGAAGGTCCGGCCGGACAGCGAGTAGGCCAGCAACAGCGGCAGGGCGGCACCGGCATAGGCGAGGACCAGTGTGTTGACGGCGGAGGCCACGTGGTCCCGGCCGATGCGCAGGCCGGCTCCGTAGAGGTTCCGCCACGACATCGTCGGGTTGGCCTCGCGCAGCTCCCACACCGCACTGGTCTGGGTGATGGTGACGTCGTCGAGCACGCCCAGCGCGCCGATCACGATCCCGGCCAGTAGCAGTCCGCGGGCGTCGATGGGGGCACCGAGGAGTCCGATCAGGCTCGCGGTGTTCTCGTCCAGCCCCGTCAGGTGGGTGGTGGCCGAGAAAAGGGCGCTGAGCAGGCCGATGAGGCTCAGGCTCAGCAGTGTGCCCAGTACCGCCGTCGAGGTTCGGGCGGAAAAGCCGTGGGTGATGTAGAGCGCGGTGAACATGATGAGCCCGGCGCCGGTCACCGCGACGACCAACGGGGATTCGCCCGCGAGGATCGCAGGCAGCACGAAGCCGATCAGGATGACGAAACTGACGCACAACGACGCGAGAGAGGCCAGGCCCTGCCATCGGCCGAGCACCAGGACGGCGGCGATGAAGACGAGCGCGAGCACCAGTAGTGCGTTGCCGCGCTGGAAGTCGACCACCTGGTACGAACTCTCCGCCTCCGGGTTCGCCCCGGCATAGGAGAGGACGACCTTGTCACCGACGGCGAAGCGCGGGCTACTGGGGTCGGTGGGCATTCGCTGGGTGATGGTGTTTCCCGAGGCGGGCCCGTCCTGCATGTGCAACTGCAGGACCGCGCACTCCCCACCGCCGCCGGTGGGTGCTCCTTGGCTGCACGAGCCCGCCCGCGCCGAGACGACCTCCGCGTTGACCGGGTGTTGCGCGAATCCGACGGCCGCGCTGGTGCTCTGGTCTTGGCCGAACGGGTACAGCAGTGCCGCACCGACGATCGCGGCGAGTGCGAACGGGATCAGCGCGACGGCGAGTATGCGCCGAACCTGCTTCGAAGCCGGTGGCGCCTGGCCGTGCCCGTGCCCATGCCCGTGGCCGTGTCCGGCGGCAGGTGGGGCGGGACGGCGGGAACCGGGGCGCCTTCCCGGGGGCGTTGATCGGTCGTCGGTCACCGGGCAATGATAAGGAGTGCCCGAACCCATCGCGGGGTGCACGGCCGGATCCGGCGCGTGACCTCGGACGATCAACTCGACAGATAGTCGAAAATCTGTTCGAATACCCTTATGCGATGGGAAAGGCAGCGCCTGAGCGCGCCAGCCAGGGCGGGTGATCAGGCTGAGCTCTCGTTGGATCTGCCCGAGGTGTCCGACGGTGCGGGTGGCGGTCGTGGTTCGGGACGGGCCGGTCTGCGGTTGCCTGATCCGACGCCGATCGAGGCGGGTACGGAGGATGCCTACGCGATCGAGATCCGGGCGAAGACGATCATCAACAAGGTGCCGGGAGAGGCCCGCCCCTTCGGCTGGACTGTCAACCCCTATCGAGGATGCGGCCACGCCTGCCGGTACTGCTTCGCGCGGAAGACCCACACGTATCTCGATCTGGATTCGGGGTACGACTTCGACAGCAAGATCGTGGTCAAAGTCAACGCCGGGACGTTGTTGCGATGCGAGCTCGCGAGTCCCAAGTGGGGCGGTGAACCCATCGCGATGGGCACCAACACTGACCCGTACCAGCGGGCCGAGGGGCGCTACCGGCTGATGCGCGAGATCATCCCCGCGCTTCGAGACCACGCCAATCCGTTCTCGATCCTGACGAGGGCACGCTGGTACTTCGTGATCTGGACCTGATCGTCCGAGCTGCCGAGGTGACGGACGTTTCCGTTGCGGTGTCGGTGGGGTCGGTCGACGAGCGGTTGTGGCGGTCGGTGGAGCCGGGAGCCCCTTCTCCGGCACGGAGACTGGATGTGGTGCGGCGGTTCGCCGATGCCGGGATCGGGTGCTCGGTGCTGATGGCCCCGGTGTTGCCCGGGCTGAGCGACTCACCGGAACAGCTGGAGGAGACGGTCGAGGCCATCATGCGGGCAGGGGCGACGAGCGTCACTCCACTGGTGTTGCATCTGAGGCCGGGGGCCCGTGAGTGGTACCACGCCTGGTTGCAGCGGGAACATCCGAAGCTGTTGCCGTTGTATGAGCGGTTGTACCGGGCTGGTTCCTACGCGCCCCAGCGCTTCCAGCGACGGGTGGTCGATCTCGTTCGTGCCGCCGAAGAGCGGCACGGGGGCCGGCCGACGAAGTGAACTCTCGCGGTGCCGCGGGTGCCACCGATGCTCCGGCGGATGGCGAGGTTCTGGTGCGTCCGGACCAGTTGTCGCTGTTGTGAATGTACGGCAAGAATGTTTCTGGCTGGTTTCGATCGGCGTTGAGATGCGGGTGGCGAGAAATTGTCACGGCGCCGGGCAGTGCGAGTTCCAGTCGGGTGAAGAACGGGGCACAGGTGTTTTCCCGAAGGATTGCCTGCCCTTAACCCCGAAATGTTGTCACTGAGAGTGATTGGCGAGTTCTCGGACGGGTTGTGCAATCGGCGATTCGTGGGTAACTGGGGTTGCTCACGGGGCTTCGAGCACGGGGCCGAGAGAGGGATGCCAGCGCACCCCGAACACCCCCATGCCGAAGTCCAGCGCGACCGCATGGGTCCGTCCGAAGCTGTCCAGCGTCATCGGCTTCGGCGGCTCCACGTCCTGGGCGGCCGAGTCGCCGACGTAGCTTTCGCAGTGCGTCGGTGGGCTGGCCGGATCGAACTGCACCTCGAGGACGTACTGGCGGACGGGGAGCCGGAAGAGCCTGCAGAAACTGTAGTCGACCTCGTTCGCGCCGGTGGGGAGTTCGACGATCTCGTACTCCATCAGGAGTGTCTCGCTCCGCTCCAGGGGTCGGTCGAAGAGCAGTTCAGCGACGATCACGTCGCGGGCGTGGTCGGTGTAGACCTGACCGAGCCTGCACGCGCGGATCGGACGGATGGTCGGGGCGAGTTCGGCCGACGACGCGCCGTCGAACATCACGATCCACCGGTCGGCACCGTTGCACTCCGCGCGAATGAGCTTGCGGACCCGCACCTTGCGCTGATTGCCGTGCGCGTCGACGTGGATCACGTCGTGATGGCTGAGCCGGGTGAGCTTGCCGTCGTGGCTGGTGTCGAGCTCGTTCAGCAATTCGACAGCGGATTCGTTCTCCGACCACAGCGCGCTCAACGGCGGGGCGTCGTTGGCGACCTGCCGGGTGCGCCCGCGTGGGCGAGGTGGTCCGAGAAGTGCGGAGAGAGCGCCGTCGGGGAGTCCGAGGACGTCTTCGAGCTGCTGCAGTGCCAGCAGCGAATCGGGGCGTTCCGGCCTGCGGCGCCCGGACTGCCAGTAGCTGAGGGCGGTGATGCTGACCGGGGTTCCCCGGGTTCGGAGTCGGTGTTGAATGCGTTCCAGGCTCAAGCGGCTGGCGCGGATCGCCGTGCGCAGGGCTACTTCGAAGGGGCCGGCTTTGAGAGCGTCTGCGAGATCGGGAGGGATGGGTTTGTCCCGCTCGTCTCGGCTGGCTGTGCGTGTCACCGAACGGTCATCGGTTTTCGGACCGGTCATGGTTACTCCTCGTGTCCGACGAACTCGGCTTTAACGCTAATGAGTGGAACCTGGATGCGCAACGGCCGACTTTCGGTTCCGCGTTCCCCACTAAAGATGGTATTCAGCTCGTCGTTCACCTCCGAGAATGCGGCCGAGCGGGTAGCCGGATGCCGAGCGGGACCAATTGTGGTTCCGGGCTGATTGATTGCCGCCTGTCTATCCCGTCGTCAACGGTGGTCACCGGTTCGACCGGAAGTCGGTGCGGTCTGCCGGCCGCGGCCCGCCCGCTCGGTACGACTCGCCAACGCAAACCTGCTCGACGCTCTGCGGGCCCGGTTGGCTAGCCTTGAAGTTTGTGCGCCCCCGCGGCCGGGGTCATCCCGTTCCGGCCGGTGTTGCGTGGGCGTCTGCCATTTCAGCGCTGTTGATCGAAGGAGTTCAGTACCCGTGATGCGCACGCACCAGGCCGGATCGCTTCGCGCCGGTCATGCCGGGCAGTCCGTCACCTTGGCAGGGTGGGTGGCGCGCCGCCGCGATCACGGAGGAGTGGTCTTCATCGATCTCCGCGATGCGTCCGGCGTCGCACAGGTCGTCTTCCGCGAGGGCGAGATTGCCGAGCGCGCGCACCGGCTTCGCGCGGAGTTCTGCGTCCGCGTCGTCGGCGAGGTCGTACAGCGGCCCGAGGGCAACGAGAACCTCGAGGTCGGCACCGGCGAGATCGAGGTGACGGCTACGGAGCTGGAGGTCCTCTCCGAGGCCGCGCCGCTGCCCTTTCAGCTGGACGAGCACCTGGACGTCGGTGAGGAAGCCCGCCTCCGCCACCGCTACCTCGATCTGCGGCGCAACGGCCCGGCCGCGGTGATGCGGATGCGCAGCGAGATCAACCGAATCGCGCGGGACGTGCTGCACGGACGTGAATTCGTCGAGGTCGAGACTCCGACCATGACCCGGTCGACGCCCGAGGGCGCCCGGGACTTCCTGATTCCGGCACGCCTGCAGCCGGGCAGTTGGTACGCCCTTCCTCAGTCGCCGCAGTTGTTCAAGCAGCTGCTGATGGTCGGCGGCGTGGAGCGCTACTTCCAGATCGCCCGCTGCTACCGCGACGAGGACTTCCGCGCCGATCGGCAGCCGGAGTTCACCCAGCTGGACATCGAGATGAGCTTTGTCGAGCAGGACGACGTCATCGAGCTCGGTGAGCAGATCCTCTCCGAGATGTGGAGCAAGCTGGCCGACCACGAGATCCCGCGGCCGATTCCTCGGCTGACCTACGCCGATGCGATGGCCCGGTACGGCACGGACAAGCCGGACCTGCGGTTCGGGCAGGAGCTGACCGAGCTCACCGAATACTTCAAGGACACCCCGTTCCGGGTGTTCAGAGCGCCGTACGTGGGCGCGGTCGTGATGCCCGGTGGCGCCGACCAGCCCAGGCGCCAGCTCGACGCCTGGCAGGAATGGGCCAAGCAGCGGGGCGCCAAGGGTCTCGCTTACGTGCTCGTGGGCGAGGACGGCTCCCTGTCCGGCCCGGTGGCCAAGAACCTGTCGGACGCTGAGCGCGAGGGCCTGGCCAAGACGGTCGGTGCGGCTCCCGGTGACTGCGTGTTCTTCGCGGCGGGCGAGCGTTCGCCGTCCCGAGGTCTGCTCGGTGCCGCACGGCTGGAGATCGGCGAGCGTTGCGGCTTGATCGACAACGAGGCCTGGTCGTTCGTCTGGGTCGTCGACGCGCCGATGTTCGAGTCGATCGCCGACAGCGACGACATCGCGGTCGGGACCGGTCGTTGGACGGCGGTGCACCACCCCTTCACCTCGCCGAACGAGGACTGGGTCGAGCACTTCGACCAGGACCCGGAGAACGCGCTGGCCTGGGCTTACGACATCGTCTGCAACGGCAACGAGATCGGCGGCGGATCGATCCGTATCCACCGCACGGACGTGCAGGAGCGCGTGTTCAACGTGCTGGGGATCTCGCAGGAACAGGCACAGGACAAGTTCGGCTTCCTGCTGGAGGCGTTCAAGTACGGTCCGCCGCCGCACGGCGGCATCGCCTTCGGATGGGATCGGATCTGCATGTTGCTGGCGGGGGCGGACTCGCTGCGCGACGTGATCGCGTTCCCGAAGAGCGGTGGTGGGTTCGATCCGTTGACGGGTGCTCCGGCTCCGATCACGACGGAGCAGCGCAAGGAAGCCGGGGTAGACGCGAAGCCCGCGGCGAAGTCGGGTGAAAGCATCTCGGTGGAGTCGCCGAACGTGGTGGAGAAGCAGGGCTGACGTGCGTTCCGGCGGCCTACCGGGGCCGTCGGGTACCACCCCGAAACGAACGGAGGCCCACGGGCGGCGTGTGCCGGCCGGGGCCAGTGCGGCTGTTTCGGTGATTTCTCTGGTGAATGAGGCCGGGTACGTGGTTTCGTATTCGTTCCGGCTGTGCAACCTCACCGATGTTGTTTTCCGTCACTGTCGAGTCGGGCATGCCTGCTGCGTAGTCGGGGACTCAAGGGGGCGCGTCGAGGCGCGCGCCGTTGAGTACGCAGCGGAGACACACAACCACCAGTTGTGTGTCACTTGACCGGTCATGCCCGTCCGGGTTCAGGAAGTGGGGGTAAGGTCTGGAGACGATGAGCGTGGAGATCACCACCGGTCCGCCGGAGGTTCGTGTCCCAGCAAGTGCGGAGGTGACCGACACCGTCGGCACCGCGGAATCCGTACTCAGCCGCAGGACGGGGGCCGCTGTCCGGCTCGCCGACGCCGAGGACCTCGGTGGCAGCGAACGCTCGGTCGTGATGCGGGTGAGAGTCGCGGAGTCGCCGTACGAACTTCCGCGCACGCTCGTGATCAAGCACTACGGCGCCTGCCCCGAGTCCGCGCAGTCGGATCCGTTCGCGCACGAGGCGGCGAGTTGTCAGCTCGCCACCGCGCTTCCGCCGGAGATCCGGGTCGGACCGGAGCTCATCGCCCACGACGCTTCGCAGCGGATCCTCGTGCTCGAAGATCTCGGACGGGGTTCCACGCTTGCCGACGTGTTGCTGGCCGACGACCCGCGAGCGGCTGAACGCGCGCTGCTGGCGTGGGCCAGGGCGTTGGGACGGCTGCACACGACGATGGCCGGCCGGGAAGCGGACTTCGACGCGCTGATGCGTCGGCTCGGCACGAAGTCGTGGACGGATCCGGTCGCCGATGACATCGTGCGCTCGGTCGCGGAGCTCCCCGCCCTGTTGGAGCACTCCCTCGGTGTGACGATGCCGCCGGGAATGCCTGCGGAACTCGATGCCGCCTCCGAGCTGCTGGGGCCGGGTCGGTATCGCTCGTTCAGCCCCTCGGACATCTGCCCGGACAACAGCCTCGTCACCGGGTCGGCCGTTCGGTTCCTCGACTTCGAGTGGGGTTGCGTCCGAGACGTCGCATTGGACGCGGCGTACCTGCAGTACCCGTTCCCGTCGTCGTGGTGTTCGTACGCGCTGCCGGACAACCTCGCCGAGAGCATGTTGGCGACGTGGCGCGCGGAGGTCACCGAGGTGTGGCCGGACCTCGATGACGACGAGGTCCTGTTCCCGAGGCTTTTCGCGGCCCAGCTGTTGTGGGTTTGGGTTTCGACCTGGTGGTTCCTGCCGAGGACGGGTGAGTCGGACCGGCCCATCGACCTGCACATGCCCTCGCCGCGTCGCAGCACCGCGCTGGTCGACCGCTGGCGGCGTCTCCGTGACGAGGCCGTGGCGACGGATCGGAACACGGTTGCGGAGTTCGCGTCCGCGATGGTCGATGCGTTGGTGGAGCGTTTCGGCGCCGGAGCGCTTCAGCTGCTGCAGTATCCGGCGTTCCGCGCCGGCGAGAAGTAGGCGAGCGAGCAGAGCCGGGTCCTTGTGCGGGTGTCCCGCGCAAGGACCCGCGCTGTGCGCGGTGGCGGTCGGTGCTGTCCGTTCGGTCCCGGTCGCGAGGTGTCGCCCGGTCCGGTCGGGTTGCGTAGTGTCCTGCTCGCGAGTGGTATCCGGTCGGTAGAACGTGGTTCGCGGTGACGCAGCGCCCTCCGGCGCGTTGCGGGAACCGGGGTGTACGGAGTCCTCCGGCGCGCGATCTTCGGGAGGAGCCAGCTGTTCGGGACGTACGCCGTCTGTTTCGGCGTCGTGAATCCGGCGAAACGCATCGGATTATTCGCATATGTGCGTTCGTTGGGTCGGTGACGCGTCTCTCCCGGTATTGATCCCAACATTCGGGTGATTTTTGGCTCCGAGCCGGCGACGCGCGGCCGTTTTCTCGCGTTTTGTGCAGTGGGTCACTCGATCAGATACTTGTGGCCGGTTCAGCACTTTCGGATACCTTGTGTTCAACAGTTCGCTACCTCCTTCCGGTAATGTTGATGTCGTTCGGGAAGGGTGAGATTCCATGGCGGGGATGCAGATGCGATACACGTCCGGCGTGATCAGGGCAGGACTCTTCCTGCTCTTCGTCGCCGCACTCGTGCTGTCTCCGCTGCAGACCTCGGCCAGTTCGAACATCCTCCTTCGCTCCACGGCCGAGCACAAGGAAGAGCACCGCGAGAGCGCGAAACTCCGGGAACGCCTGCCCGAGGTCGCGCAGGGTCGCCGCGCACGCGAGCGGCGACGGCCGGCGCAGTCCGCGCACCCCTCGGTTTCACAGCGCGACGTGGTGACCGCCGACGAACGTACCGCCACGCGGTCCGAGGCCGAGCGTTCGACCGCGCAGCGCCGCCAGAATCACGCGAGAAAGAGACACTCGTCGTCATTGCTGCAGGTGTTCCGGCGCTGAGTGGTGGCCGTGTCCCGTTCGGGACTTTGCCACCACCACGCCATGCACACCTTGCTCAGTGAGGGCGAAGATGGATTTCCAGAACTTGGTGGAACACGCTCGGAGCCACGCGCGTGGCCTTTCGGCGAACCACCGTCAACAGCTTGCTGCGGGGCAGCAACCCGTTGCATTGTTCATCACCTGTTCGGACTCGCGGGTCGTTCCTTCCCAGATCACCGGGGCGGAACCGGGCAAATTGTTCGAACTGCGCACCGCGGGAAACGTGGTGCCCGAGTATTTCCCGGACTCGGCGTCGAGTGAAATGGCCACGATCGAGTACGCGGTTCTGCAGCTGGGCGTTCCCGAGATAATCGTGTGCGGACATTCGCACTGCGGTGCCGTCACGGCGCTGAGCACGGCCGGTCGCGGTCTGGACCGGTTGCCGGCCATGCGCAGTTGGCTCGGCACCGACGACGCGACCGAGGAGCCCCGGCGACAGCCTGATCCGGCAGTACGGACCGAAAGCAAGGCCCACCTGCTCGGGCAGCTGCGCACCCTTCGCGAGTACCCGTTCATCGACGATCTCGTCCGGGCCGGCCGACTGCGGCTGCACGGCTGGTTCTACGAGATCGATACCGGTCTGGTCTTCACCTCACCCGAGGACCTCTCCGAAGGCGACCTCCTGCCGCTGTAACCACAGCGTTCCTACGAGCGCCCGTGCCCGATGGAGTGCGCGGGCGCGAGCATCCGTGCCCTTTTCCGGGCTCCGCACCAGCTGGAGCCCGGCTATGAAACTTGGAGTGTTCTCGTGTCTCATGACGTCGACCAGGCCGGACCGCCGGGCCGTCGTACGACCGTTGTATCCCGTTGGCCACAGGAGACGTTCGGTGCCGACCTGGCAGCCTCGCTCGTGGTTTTCCTCGTCGCTCTGCCGCTCTGCGTGGGAGTGGCGGTCGCATCGGGCGTGCCCGCCGAGCTGGGCATCATCACCGGCGTCGTCGGTGGCCTCGTGGTGGGCTTGCTGCCCGGAAGCACCATGCAGGTCAGCGGCCCCGCCGCAGGGCTGACGGTGCTCGTGGCCTCCGCGGTCAACGACCACGGTCTGGCCACGCTCGGAGTGATCGTGCTCGGGGCCGGGGCGTTGCAGATCCTCATGGGGATCGGCAAGGTCGGGGCCTTGTTCCGGGCCATCTCACCGTCGGTGGTGCAAGGTATGCTCGCCGGCATCGGACTGGTGCTGATCCTCGGTCAGCTCTACCCGGTGGCAGGACTCGACCAGCCTTCCAACACAGCCGCGAAGATCGGTGGGCTCCCCGATCTTGCGATGGCCGCGGTGACCACCCCGGCCGGCGTGGCCGGACTCTGCGTGGCGATCGGAACACTGCTGATCGTGCTGGGTTGGCAGCGGATGCCCGCTCCCATGCGCACCGTGCCCGGAGCGCTGGTCGCCGTGGTCGTGCTCAGCGCAGTGGTCGCCGTCTTCGAGCTCCCGGTCGCCAAGATCGAGGTCGGCTCGCTGCTGGACACGATCAACGTGCCGGCGCCCGAGGCGTGGGGGAACCTCGCGAGCCCGGCCCTGCTGGGAACCATCGTGACCTTCGCGCTCATCGCTTCCGCCGAGAGCCTGTTCAGCGCAGCGGCCGTCGATCGGATGCACGAAGGGCCGAGGACGCAGTACAACAAGGAGCTCGTCGCCCAGGGCGCGGGCAACGCGGTCTGCGGGCTCTTCGGCGCGTTGCCGATGACGGCGGTCATCGTCCGGAGCGGGGCGAACGTGCGTGCCGGTGCGAGGACCAAACTCTCCCGCGTCCTGCACGGGGTTTGGCTGTTGATGTTCGTCGTGATGTTCCCCGGAATCCTCGGCTACATCCCCACCGCCGTGCTGGCGGCCCTGCTGATCCAGGCCGGGTGGAAGCTGCTGGAGATCCATCAGGTCGTGGCCTTGGTGCGAGAACACCGTGCGGAAGCCTTCGTGCTGATCCTGACCGCGGGTTTGATCGTGGCCACCGACCTGCTGATCGGCACCATGGCGGGACTCGCGGCCGCCATCCTCAAGACCGCCTTCGACACGTCCCGTCTGTCGGTGAACGCCGAGCACGCCGATGACCACGTGCGGGTCGAACTCGGGGGCAACGCCACGTTCCTCCGCCTGCCGAGCCTGCTGGACCGTCTGGAGCGGGTCCCGAGGGCCGGGACCGTGCACCTGGACATGACCACGGTCAACCACCTGGATCGAGCGTGCCACCAGGCGGTGGAGAACTGGGTCGAGCAGCGGCGCAAGCAGGACTGCGCGGTGGAGGTGGTGATGCCCGAGCAGCGCAGGAGCAGCGCCGACTCCGGCGACGGCGTCGAGGAAGCCGAGGAGGACACGCTCGTTCGGACTTCCTGACCCCGCGGGTAGCGTCTCCCGATGTGAGTGACGGTCTGTTCGACGAGGGTTTGTTCGGCGCCGATACCGAAGATCGCGCGGGGGAGCGGATCGCGGACAACGCGCCGCTGGCGGTGCGGATGCGACCACGAACTCTCGACGAGGTGGTCGGCCAGGGGCACCTGCTGGGTTCAGGTGCCCCGCTGCGCCGCCTGGTCGAGGGTGCTGCACCGGCATCCGTCCTGCTCTACGGTCCGCCCGGAACCGGGAAGACGACACTGGCAGGGCTCGTGTCGCAGGCGACCGGACGGCGGTTCGCGGCGTTGTCGGCACTGTCCTCCGGCGTCAAGGAAGTCCGGGCGGTGATCCAGGAGGCTCGGCACCGCTTGGGGCGCTCGGGTGAGGCCACCGTGCTGTTCATCGACGAGGTTCACCGCTTCTCGAAGACCCAGCAGGACGCCTTGCTGGGGGCCGTCGAGGACCGCACCGTCCTGCTCGTGGCGGCGACCACGGAGAATCCATTCTTCTCCGTGGTCGCTCCGCTGCTGTCCCGTTCGCTGGTCCTGCAGCTGCGCAGTCTGGATGAGGATGACGTCCGTGCGCTGGTGCGCCGTGCGGTGACGGAGGAACGCGGGCTCGGCGGGCGGTTGCGGCTCGACGACGAAGCAGAGGACCACCTGGTCGCGTTGGCGGGCGGTGATGCGCGGCGCGCGTTGACCGCGTTGGAGGCGGCAGCGGAGTCCGCGGAGTCCAACGCCACCGAGACGATCGACCTCGCCACGGTGGAGGCCACCGTGGACCGGGCCGCGGTCCTCTACGACCGGGGCGGCGATCAGCACTACGACGTCGCGAGCGCCTTCATCAAGGCGATCCGGGGTTCCGACGTGGATGCCGCGCTGCACTACCTGGCCAGGATGGTCGAAGCAGGCGAGGATCCGCGGTTCATCGCGCGCAGGCTCGTGGTGCACGCCAGCGAGGACATCGGGATGGCGGACCCCACCGCGATGAACGCGGCCGTCGCGGCAGCGGACGCCGTCCAGTTCATCGGAATGCCCGAGGGACGGCTGCCGTTGGCGCAGGCGACCGTCCACCTCGCGACCGCGCCGAAGTCGAACGCCGTCATCTCGGCCATCGACGCCGCGATGGCCGACGTGCGAGCGGGCAAAGCCGGTCCGGTCCCGCGCCGCACCTGCGCGACGGTCACTACGCCGGTGCGGACAAGCTGGGCAACGCGCAGGGCTACCAATACCCGCACAGCAGGGCCGAAGGTGTGCTCGCCCAGCAGTACCCGCCGGAGGAGCTCGTGGGCACCGACTACTACCACCCGACCGGCCGTGGAGGTGAGCGCGTGCTCGCCGAACGGGTGCCGAAGCTGCGCGGCATCGTGCGGGACCAGGCCGGCGGGGACTGACGCCGCCGAGGCGGCATTCGAGGAGGTGGAAACACGTGAAGATCGTGGTGACCAGGTGGATCCCGGAATCGGCCTTGGAATCGTTGCGGACGGTCGGCGACGTGCGGGTCTGCGAGCAGGATCGACCGCTGGAGGTCGACGAGCTGCACGACGCGGTCCGGGGCGCCGACGCGATCGTGTCGATGCTGCACGATCGAATCGACGCGGACGTGTGCGCCGCTGCCGGACCGCAACTGCGGGTGGTGGCCAACATCGCGGTCGGCCACGACAACGTGGACGTCGGGGAGCTCGCTCGGCGTGGCGTCGTCGTCACGAACACCCCCGGGGTGTTGACCGATGCCACCGCCGATCTGACCTTGGCGCTGTTGTTGATGGTCACGCGTCGCCTGGCCGAAGGGGAGCGGCTACTCCGTTCCGGTGAACCGTGGTCGTTCCACCTGTCGTTCATGCTCGGAACCGGCTTGCGGGACAAGACCCTCGGCATCGTCGGGTTCGGCCAGATAGGTCAGGCGGTCGCGCGGCGTGCTCGGGCGTTCGGGATGCACATCGCCTACACGGGTCGTCGACGCGTCGGCGCCGAGATGGAGGCCGAGCTCGGAGCGAGGTACCTGACGCGGGCCGAGCTCTTCGAGCAGGCCGATGTGATCTCGCTGCACTGCCCGCTGACCGACGAGACTCGTCATCTGGTCGATGCTGCGGCGCTGGCGGCGATGAAGCCCTCCGCGGTGCTGGTGAACACCAGCAGGGGGCCGGTCGTGGACGAACGGGAACTGGTGCGCGCTCTCCGCGACGGCGGGATCGCGGGTGCCGCGCTGGACGTTTTCGAGCGGGAGCCGGAAGTCGAGCCGGGCCTGATCGATCTGGACAACGTCGTGATGGTGCCGCACCTGGGTTCGGCGACCGTCGAAACGCGAACGGCGATGGCCGAACTGGCCGCTGCGAACGTCGCGGACGTGCTCGCCGGAAACGATCCCCGGACTCCGGTCGGTAGCTGAGGCCGTTCGGCTGAACGCCTGTCCCGGCGCGCCGGGACAGGCGGACACGTCGGCGGTGCGGCGACACGGTAACCTGACGCGCGATCAACACGCCGCCGTCGAAACCGGCGGTAAGGACAAAACCACGTGGAAACCGGGAGGGCACGTGACGCCCACGCAGATCGCCGCGCTGATCGCAGCAGGCGCTTTCGTGCTGCTGGTCGTGCTGCTGGCGATCCCGCTGGTCAAGCTCGGCCGCACACTGGACGAGACGACCGTCGCGATTCGCAAGGCGCACGAGAACACCGACCCGCTGTTCACCGGCGCGAACTCGACGCTGACCCACGTCAACACCCAGCTGGAACGGGTGGACGGGATCACGGCCAACGCGAAAACGGTCAGCGGCAATGTCTCGGCATTGTCTTCCCTGTTCACGGCTACACTGGGTGGCCCGTTGGTGAAGACCGCGGCCTTCTCCTACGGCGTGAGCAAAGCGCTGCGCGCTCGACGCAAGCGCAAGGACGAGCCGATGGGCAGGCATTCCCGCCGCAAGGGGGGTCGCAAGTGAGGCGCACTTTCTGGTTCGGAGCCGGTGTCGCAGCCGGTGTGGCGTTGAGCCGGAAGGTCAACGAGACCGCGCGAAAGGCGACCCCGAACGGCATGGCCGAACAACTCGGTGGTGCCATGCGCGAGATCGCCGGTGCGGTCGGCTCGTTCGGCGCCGAGGTACGGGCGGGTATGAGCGAGCGGGAGAACGAGCTGCACGACGTCGTCGAGGAGACCGAGCGGCAAGGCAGCCTCGCCGCTCGGTCGTCCGAGCAGCCATCCGCACGTGCGGGTGCCAGGCGAGCTCGCCGGGCGGAACGCTGAAGCTGACATTGCCGACGCGCCAGCCTTCCGCCGACCACTGACCGGCCGCTCCGCATCGTAGAAGGACTCCACCGTGCAGACCCACGACATCAACAATCGCTTCACCGAGCACTTCCGGCAGCGCGGTCACACCGTGGTGCCCAGTGCCTCGCTGATCCTCGACGACCCGACGCTGCTGTTCGTCAACGCCGGGATGGTGCAGTTCAAGCCGTACTTCCTGGGCGAAGCTCCCGCGCCGTACCCGCGTGCGACGAGCATCCAGAAGTGCGTTCGCACCGGTGACATCGACGAGGTCGGCAAGACCACTCGGCACAACACGTTCTTCCAGATGGCCGGCAACTTCTCCTTCGGCGACTACTTCAAGCAGGGCGCCATGGAGAACGCCTGGGAGCTGCTCACCGCTTCCGAGCGCGACGGCGGTTTCGGGCTCGACCCGAGCCGGCTGTGGGTGACCGTTTTCGAGCACGACATGGAGTCGGCGGGACTGTGGCAGAAGGCCACGGGCATCCCGCCGGAGCGGATCCAGTACCGCGACGCGGAGGACAACTACTGGGACATGGGTGTTCCCGGTCCCGGCGGGCCCTGCTCGGAGATCTACTACGACCGCGGGCCGGCGTACGGCCGCGAGGGTGGCCCGGCGGTCGACGAGGATCGCTACATCGAGATCTGGAACCTGGTGTTCATGCAGGACATCCGAGGTGAGGACAGTCCGAAGAAGGGCTATCCGGTTCTCGGTGAGCTGCCGACCAAGAACATCGACACCGGGATGGGTGTCGAGCGGGTCGCCTGCCTGCTGCAGGGTGTGGACAACGTTTACGAGACCGACTTGGTCCGGCCCGTCATCGGCAAGGCGGAGGACCTGTCCGGCCGCCGCTACGGCGATGACCACACCGACGACGTGCGCTTCCGCGTGATCGCGGACCACGCCCGCTCCGGTGTCATGCTCGTCGGTGACGGCGTGACCCCCGGCAATGACGGGCGCGGTTACGTGCTGCGCCGCCTGCTCCGCCGGATCGTGCGCTCCACGCGCCTGCTCGGTGTGCAGGAACCGGTGCTCGGCGAGTTCAGCAAGATCGTTCGCGACGCGATGTCGCCGAGCTACCCCGAACTCGTCACCGAGTTCGACCGGATCGACTCGGTCATGCGGAACGAGGAGGAAGCCTTCCTCGCGACCTTGAGCACCGGCTCGAAGATCTTCGATGTCGCGGTGGCAGAGACCAGGAAGTCCGGCGGATCGCAGTTGCCCGGGGCGAAGGCGTTCCAGCTGCACGACACCTACGGGTTCCCGATCGACCTGACTCTGGAAATGGCCTCGGAGCAGGGCCTCTCGGTCGACGAGCAGGGCTTCCGGGAGCTGATGAGCGAGCAGCGGGAGCGCGCGAAGGAGGACGCCAGGGCGCGCAAGACGGGTCACGCCGACCTGTCCACCTACCGCTCGCTGCTCGACCAGCACGGGGACACCGAGTTCATCGGCTACACCGACCTGGAGTCGAAGAGCCGGGTGCTCGGCCTGCTGGTCAACGGTGCTCCGGTCCAGGTGGCCGGCGCGGGAAACGAGGTCGAGCTGGTGCTGGACCGGACCCCGTTCTACGCCGAGGGCGGTGGACAGATCGCCGACACCGGAACGCTCGTCGGCCCCAGCGTCCAGCTGCAGGTCACCGACGTCCAACGTGCGGTGCCGGGCTTGTTCGTGCACCGAGCGAAGGTCATCGAAGGTGAAGTCGCCGTGGACACCGGCCTCGAGACCGCTGTCGACTACCAGCGCCGCCGTGCGATCGAACGCTCGCACTCGGCTACCCACCTGGTGCACGCGGCGGTCCGGAGCGCCTACGGCAAACGCGCGGCTCAGGCCGGTTCGCTGAACTCGCCCGGCCGGATGCGGTTCGACTTCACGGCCCCGTCGTCGGTTTCCGGATCGGTGCTTTCCGGGGTGGAAGAAGAGGTCAACGACTACCTGCAGAACGACGTCGAGGTGCAGTCCTACGCCACCACGATGGACCGGGCGATGGAGCTCGGTGCGGTCGCGCTGTTCGGCGAGAAGTACGGCGACCAGGTGCGCGTCGTCGACATGGGCGACTACTCGCGTGAGCTCTGCGGTGGGACGCACGTGAACCGGATCGGTCAGCTCGGCGTGGTCAAGCTGGTCTCGAACTCTTCGGTCGGTTCGGGTGTGCACCGCGTCGAGGCGCTGGTCGGGATGGACGCCATGCGCCACATCAACAAGGAGCACCTGCTCGTCACGCAGCTCGCCGAGCAGTTCAAGGTGCCCGCCGAGGACCTGCCGGAGCGCATCGAGGGCGTGGTGAGCCGGCTTCGCAGCGCGGAGAAGGAACTCCAGCAGCTGCGGGTGTCTCAGGTCCTGCAGTCCGCGGGTGACCTGGCCGAGCGCGGCGTCGACGCGAACGGTGTGACGTTGGTTGCCGAGCAGGTGCCGGAAGGCGTGGACGGCGGAGCGCTGCGGGCGCTGGCCGCGGAGATTCGGGCCCGGCTGGGGTCCCGTCCCGGTGTGGTCGCGTTGTTCTCCCCCGAGCAGGAGAAGGTCAGTTTCGTGGTCGGCACGAACGAGGCCGCCCGGGAAGCGGGGATCGCGGCGGGCAAGCTCGTTCCGTCCTTCGCCTCCGAGGTCGGTGGTCGCGGTGGCGGAAAGCAGGACATGGCGCAGGGCGGCGGTTCCAATCCCGCCGGGATCACGGCTGCGATCGGAGCCCTGCGCAAGGCGGTCGAAGAGGTGGGTGTTCGAGGGTGAACGATCGCCCGCGAGCCGTGGACAGCAGCGAGCCGCAGGCGGATCCGGGCCCGGGGCGTCGACTCGGCATCGACGTCGGCGCCGTGCGCGTCGGTGTGGCATTGAGCGATCCGGCGCCGATGCTGGCCACACCGCTCGTGACGTTGCAACGCGACGAGGCCGGTGGTTCCGACCTCAACCAGCTCGTCGCGTTGACCGCCGAGCACGAGATCGTCGAGATCGTGGTCGGTTTGCCGAAAACCTTGGCCGACCGGCATGGTCCCGCTGCCGAAGCGGCGCAGTCCTACGCGGAAGCTCTTGCCGCGCGGGTCGATCCGGTTCCGGTTCGGTTCAGTGATGAGCGACTCACGACGGTCACCGCCAGCCGCATGCTGAGCAAGCGTGGTGTGCGGGGCAAGCGCCAGCGCGCAGTGGTCGACCAGGCCGCGGCGGTGGAGATCTTGCAAGCGTGGCTGGACAGGCGCGGCCAGACCATCTGAAAGGATCTTTCGTGAGCGACGATCTCGGCTTGTTCGCCGATGAGTCCACGGAGCCGCGTCGGCGCGGCCGTCAACAGACACGTGCGGAACGGGAGCGTTTCAGGCGCCGCAGGCGGCGCCGATCGGTGACCGCGCTGGCTGGTGTGCTCGTCCTGCTGATCGTGGGTGCGGGTGTGCTCTACGGGGCCAGCCAGATCTTCCAGATCGGCACCTACGAGGACTACGACGGTGGCGGCAGCGGTCAGGCGGTGATCGAAGTGGCTTCCGGCGAGACGATCAGTGCGATCGGTGGCACGTTGGTCGAGCAGGACGTCGTCGCCAGCGTCACAGCCTTCACGAAGGCCGCGGAAAGCAACAACGAGATCAGCGGCATCCAGCCCGGCTACTACGTCATGAAGAAGCAGATGTCCGGGAAGGCTGCGGTCGAGCGACTGGTCTCACCCGAAGCCAAGACGGGTCGCCTGGAGATCCGGGGCGGTATGCGACTGGAAGACCAGCTGGCGCCGGACGGAGGCAAAACCCCGGGCGTCCTGACCAAGATCGCGAAGGCCAGCTGCTCCGATCCGGAAGGTGGCGAGGACTGCCTGACCTCGGAAGAGGTGCACCAGGTCGCGGCCGAAGCGGATCTCGCCTCGCTCGGCGTTCCGGAATGGGCGATCGGACCTGCTTCGGCGGCGGCTCCCAACCGGCGTCTGGAGGGGTTGATCATGCCCGGTCTCTACGACGTCAAGCCCGGGCAGAGCGCTCAGGAGGTCCTCACCGAGATCGTCACCTCCTCGGCGGCCAAATTACAGGCGGCCGGGCTGCCGCAAGCCGCCGAGAACACGGGCAAGACGCCGTACGAGGTACTCACGATCGCGTCGCTGATACAGAGCGAGGGGATCACGAAGGACTTCGGAAAGGTCTCGCGGGTGATCTACAACCGGCTCGACCAGTCCGTGATGCGCCTCGGCCTCGACTCCACCATCAACTATCCCTCGGACAAACCGGCCTTGTTGACCGACCCGTCCGACCGGGAGCGCGAAGGACCGTACAACACGTACCGGAACTACGGTCTGCCGCCGACGCCGATCTCCGCACCGAGCAAGGAAGCGGTCAACGCCGCCGAGAAACCGACGGAGGGCAGCTGGTTGTATTTCGTGCGGTGCTACAAGGACGGCACTTCGTGCTTCTCCGACACGCACGAGCAGCACCTGATCTACCGGGACGAAGCGCAGGAACGCGGTGCGTACTGATCCTGCCGGCCGCAAGGCGGCCGTGCTCGGTTCGCCCATCGCGCACTCGCTGTCCCCGGTGCTGCACGGTGCGGCCTACGCCGCGCTGGGACTCGACGAGTGGTCGTACGAGCGGATCGAGGTCGACGCCGACGGCGTCACGCGGCTCGTGACCACGCTCGGTCCGGAATGGGTCGGGTTGTCGGTGACGATGCCCGGCAAGCGGGCCGCCTTGGAGGTCGCTTCGGACGCGAGTTCGCGGGCTGTGGCGGTCGGCGTGGCCAATACGCTGGTACGCGGGGAGTTCGGGTGGTTCGCGGACTGTACCGATGTGGACGGTGTTACCGGAGCGCTCCGGGCGGCGGGCGGATTCACCACCGGCCGCCGGGCATTGCTGCTGGGGGCGGGTGGCACTGCCGCCGCGGCGCTGGCGGGCTTCGCCGAACTCGGCGTGAACGACGTGACTCTGGCCGTGCGCGAGCCCGCGCGCGCCGCGGACCTGTTGGACACGGCTGAGCGGATCGGCACCCGGGTCCGGGTGGAACGCTTGGATTCGGTCGATCTCGCTGCTGAAGCCGGGGCCTGCGACGTCGTCGTCTCCACCTTGCCTGCCGGAGCGGTCGACGGGTATGCATCGGTGCTGGCCGGGACCGCCTGCCTGCTCGACGTCGTGTATCACCCGTGGCCAACGCCGCTGGCAACTGCCGTGCAGCGAGCGGGTGGCCGATTCGCGACCGGGCTCGACATGCTGCTGCACCAAGCGTTCGGTCAGGTCGAGCAGTTCACCGGACAGGCGGCCCCGCGTGAGGCGATGCGGGATGCGTTGGCCACCGCCACGGGAAACGAGATCGCCATTCGGTTGTGATGTCCACGCGGGTCCGGGACTGCTGCGACAGGGTCCCGGACCCGCGTGGACGGAATGCGAGCGTTGCGACCTGCCGGGCGACGCTCACCGGGGAGTTCCCACTACGCCGTCTCGACGTCCATGTCCGTGCTGATGATCTCCGCGAGCTCGTCCAGCGCCGCGTCGGCGCCGTCACCGCTGGCCGCGAGCACGACCTCGTCCCCGCATGCGGCGCCCAACGTCATCAGCCCCAGGATGCTGGCGGCCTCGACCGGCTGTGCGTCGTCCTTGCGGATGGTGACTTGGACGGCCTGCGCGGCTGCGGTCTTGGCCAGCACCGCGGCCGGACGTGCGTGCAGACCCACCTTGCTCGCCACGGTGACCCGTCGCTCAGACATGTGTCTCCATTCTCCAGAGGGCACCGGCTCGTACCGGTGCGATCGATCCGGCGATGAGCAGCGCTTCCGGCTCAGCTCTACCCCTCGTCCCGGTTGCTGTCCGGGGTGGACGAGGCTCCGCCATTGTCGGTGATGGCCGACGAAGCGTCGCCGCTACCCGCCGAGTCCGGTTCTTCACGGCCGGGCGTGCCCAGGTTCCAGCGGGTGATGATGAACCGGAACACGAAGTAGTAGATCACCGCGTAACCGAGACCGATCGGGATCAGCCACAGTGAGCCCTGCGAGATGCCGAAGTTGAGGACGTAGTCGATGGCGCCGGCGGAGAACCCGAAGCCGGCGTGGATGTCCAGTGCGTTGACGAGGGCGTGCGCGGTACCGGTGAGCAAGGCGTGGACGAGCAGCAACGGCCAGGCCACGAAGATGAACGCGAACTCCAGCGGTTCGGTGATGCCGGTGAGGAACGAGGTCAGCGCGACCGAGAGCATGACCCCGCCGACGACCTTGCGGTGTTCGGG
This sequence comes from Parasphingorhabdus pacifica, assembly GCF_054779195.1. Classification (NCBI taxonomy): domain Bacteria; kingdom Pseudomonadati; phylum Pseudomonadota; class Alphaproteobacteria; order Sphingomonadales; family Sphingorhabdaceae; genus Parasphingorhabdus; species Parasphingorhabdus pacifica. Next base: position 37,145 of record NZ_BAAGYS010000004.1, on the reverse strand, counting down.
CTTGGCACAGTGCCAGATCGCCAACGCCGCGGCGGGCAGCGCGAACATGAAGATCGGGAAGAAGCCGGTCATGAACGTGCCCGCGTTCGGGTCACCGGCGAAGAACCGCGCGATGTCGCCCTTCTCGCCGTGGTAGTCGCCGAAGAGGAACCACACCACGTTGTTCGGGATGTGGTGCAGGCCGAACGGCAGCAGCAGGCGGTTGACCACTCCGTAGATGCCGCTGCCGATCACCGCGTTGGCCGTGATGGCATCGCTGAAGGCGGTCAGACCGGCGTCGAACAGCGGGTACAGCAGACCGAGGACGATGCCGACGAGGAGCATCGCGAAGGCGGTGACGATCGGAACGAACCGGCGCCCGCCGAAGAATCCGAGGTAGTCGGGCAGCTTGATGCGGTGGTAGCGCTGCCACAGCCACGCCGCGGACAACCCGGCGATGATGCCGCCGAGCACCCCGTAGGGGCTCTTGTTGAACGTGGTTCCGGCTTCGGTGCCGGTCATCTCCCACAGCACGTTCGCCAGCACGAGGTAGCCGACCGCACCGGCCAGTGCGGTGGTGCCGTCGGCTTTCTTGGCGAATCCGATCGACACGCCGATGGCGAACAGCAGCGGGAGGTTGTCGAACAGGGCCCCGCCGGCCGCGCCGATCAACCCGGCGATGGCCGCGAACCCGCCGATGCTGCCGAGCAGATCGTCTTGTCCGAGCCGTTGCAGAAGTGCCGCCGCGGGCAACACCGCGATCGGCAGCATGAGACTTCGACCTAGTCGCTGCAGCTGAGCGAAGCCTTTCCGGGGGCCACTCGTCGCCGAGGTGGCGCTCGCGCTCATCGGGTACCTCCAGAGGGTGCCGATTCGGATACCTGTTGATCGGGATTGTTCTCGAACCGCAGCGTGTATGGGTGCGAATCGGCCCGGATCCGCACGCTCATGAGGCCGTCGCGCGTTGAGTGCGAAGCGGGGTTTGGTGCCGGCCGGGGTGTCCGCCCACGTTGCCTCCTTCGCCAGCCGCCAGGGTCGAGATCGTGGACCGGGTTCCGAAAGTTGGTACTGTCCGGTCTAAACCAGTTGGTTGCGAACCATGCTCGGTGATGTGTCGGGTGTCAAGACGGTGCGATTTTCGTTGCCGCATCGACATTCGATGGCGGAAGATCTCCGGGCGCGGTGCTGTCGGCCGCGTGGATGCCGGCCGGAATGAAAGGAGCTCTCGGGTGGCTGAGAACAAGGCCGCTGCGATCCTCGCCGCACTGGGCGGCGGGAACAACGTGGTGGAGATCGAGCCGTGCATCACGCGGTTGCGCTGTGAGGTCGAGGACGACGCGAAGGTCGACGAGGCGGCGCTGCGTTCCGCTGGTGCGCATGGTGTGATGCGGCAGGGTTCGGTCGTGCAGGTCGTGGTCGGCCCGGAGGCCGACACCCTTGCGGCCGATATCGAGGACCTGTTGTGAGCGTCGAGGTCGGGAGCCCGGTGCCCGGTTTGGCCGTCGCGCTCAGCGAGGTACCCGATCCGGTTTTCTCGCAGGCGATGGTGGGTCCGGGTTCGGCGGTCAAACCGGGTCGGGGAGCCGAGGACGTTCTCGCTCCCATCGCGGGAACCGTGCTGACACTGCATCCGCACGCCTTCGTGATCGGCACGGGAGAAGGCGCCGGTGTGCTCGTTCATCTGGGCATCGACACGGTCAAGCTGCAGGGTGAGGGTTTCCAACTGCACGTGGCCAAGGGGGACGTCGTGGAGCGGGGTCAGCGGATCGCCTCCTGGGACCCGCGAGGTGTGGAGACCCACGGGTACTCCTCGGTCTGCCCGGTGGTGGCCCTCGATACGGCGGCGGAGTCGTTGGGAGACGTCCGGGACGACGGTGAGGTCGTCGCGGGGGACGTGCTCTTCACCGTGGACACCTGACCGGCGACCCGGTCCGGTAGCTCGGGACGGAATCCCGGCCCGGTGTCCGACACGCGGACCTCCGGGCCGGTCGTACCACCGGTGCCCGTTCGCCTTCGCGACGCTGCGGGGATGGAATCCGTGGTGTTCTGGATGGTGTTCGTCGCCGGTGGTGCGGCCGGGGCCTCGGCCGGTAGTTGGGGGCGTCGCCTGCTGCTCCTGTTGCGCCGGGGTGTGCGCCCGCCGGCGCTGTGGTGTGAAGTGGGCGTGGCGGTGCTGTGGTCCGTCCTCGCGGCAGCCGTGTTTTCCGGTGCGCTGCCCTGGTGGTGGGCACCGGTCCCGTTGGGGCTGGGCTGGCTGGCTGTGCTGCTGAGTGCCTGTGACGTGGTGGCCAGACGACTGCCGGACGCTCTGACGCTTCCCGCGTATCCCCTTCTGTGGGGGCTCCTCGCGGGCGCGGCCCATTGGGGAGGTCCCTCCGGTCTGCTGCCCGGGGCCGTGGCCGGTTGCGTGCTGCACGCAGGGACCTACCTGCTCATCCGATTGGTCTCCGCCCGGTCGATGGGTGCGGGCGACGTGAAGCTCTCCGGCACGCTGGGAGCGGTGGTCGGAGCGGTGTCGGTCCCAGCCGTGATGTTGTCGATCGTGGCGGCCGCTGTCCTGACGCTGCTGTCGGCATGGCGGTGGCAGGAGGACGGTGTGCCGCACGGCCCGGCGATGCTGGCCCCGGCCTGGCTCGCCGCCGCGTTCCCCACCGCGATCGCCGGGCAGCCCGGCATGTGGTGAAGCTCGGAACGGGTGACGAGTCGCCCCCGGAGCGGATCGTTGGTCGAGGTGCGTGGCAGGATCTACAGGTGTGCTGCGCTGGATGACTGCTGGGGAATCGCATGGGCCCGCCTTGGTGGCGACCCTCGAGGGAATGGTGTCCGGGGTCGAGGTCACCACGGCCGATATCGCCCACCAGCTGGAACGCCGCAAGCTCGGTTTCGGACGCAGTCCGCGGATGAGTTTCGAAGCCGATGAGCTCGAGGTGATCGGTGGTGTCCGCCACGGCGTCACGCAGGGCGGACCGATCGCGGTTCGGATCGGCAACACCGAATGGCCGAAGTGGGAACAGGTGATGGCACCCGACCCGGTGGATCCGGAGGTGCTCGCCTCGTTGGCCCGCAACGAGCCGCTGACCCGCCCCCGCCCCGGCCACGCGGATCTGCCTGGCATGCAGAAGTACGGTTTCGACGAGTCCCGCCCGGTGCTGGAGCGCGCCAGCGCGCGGGAGACCGCTGCGAGGGTGGCGGTGGGCACCGTCGCCCGCCGGTTCCTGCAGCAGGCGCTCGGTGTCGAGTTGGTCAGCCACGTCACGAGCCTCGGTGAAGTCGACGCGGACAGCGATCTGCTGCCCGCGCCGGACGACCTCCAGGCGATTGACGAGAACCCGGTCAGGGCTTTCGGCGACACCGCCACCGAGCGGATGATGGCCGAGGTGGAAGAGGTCAAGAAGACAGGTGACACCCTCGGCGGCGTCGTCGAGGTCATCGCTTATGGCCTGCCCGCGGGGATCGGTTCGCACGTGCACTGGGACCGCAAGCTCGACGCCAGGCTGGCCGGTGCGCTGATGAGCGTCCAGGCGATCAAGGGGGTGGAGATCGGTGACGGCTTCACCAACGCCCGGCGCAGGGGCAGCGCGGCCCACGACGAGATCTACCCCGCCGACGGCGCGCGGTGGGTGCGTCGCGGCAGCAACCGTGCAGGCGGTCTGGAAGGCGGCATCACCAACGGCGAACCGCTGATCGTGCGCGCCGCCAAGAAACCGATCTCCAGTCTGCCGCGGGCGCTGGCGACCGTCGACGTGACCACCGGAGAACCAGCGCAGGCGATGCACCAGCGGTCCGACGTGACCGCCGTGCCGAGGGCGGCCGTGGTCGCCGAGACGATGGTGGCCCTGGTGCTGGCCGAAGCGGTACTGGAGAAGTTCGGCGGGGATTCCCTGCCGGAGACCACGCGCAACGTCGAGGGATACCTGGCGGCGCTGGCCGAACGTGTGGAGAGGTGGCAGGTCGACTGATGCGGCCGCACGTGGTGCTGGTCGGTCCACCGGGATCGGGCAAGTCGACGGTGGGCCGATTGCTGGCCGACCTGATCGACAAGCCGTTCCGGGATACCGACACGATGATCCAGGAGGCTGCGGGCAAGGCGATCTCGGCGATCTTCACCGAGGACGGCGAGCCGAAGTTCCGCGAGCTGGAGGAGCAGGTGGTCGCCGCCGCGTTGGGTGAGCACGACGGTGTGCTGTCCCTGGGTGGAGGTGCGGTGCTCTCCGAGCGCACGCGCGGACTGCTGGCCGAGCACACCGTGTTGTTCCTGTCGGTGGGGTTGGCCGAGGGAGCACGCCGGACGGGGTTGTCGACGGCCCGGCCGCTGCTGGCGGGAGTCAATCCCCGCGCGACCTTCAAAGCGTTGCTGGACGCGCGGATGCCGCTCTACCGCGAGGTGGCGACCGTGGAACTGACCACCGATGGCGTACCGCCGCAAGGGTTGGCCGAGCAGGCCGTCGAGGAGTTGGCTCGCGCCGAGGCCGGCCGCCCCACGAACTGATCACGGAAAACGCGCGAGCGAGCGCTCGAGGCGCTCGGCTCGGTGTCGACATGCGAAAGGGACGATGATGACCGAACCCGTGCGGATCAGGGTCGACAGCGAGCAGCCCTATGACGTGGTGGTCGGTCGCGGACTGCTGGGTGATCTGGTCGAACAGCTGCGCGGCACCTCCGTGGTAGCCCTGGTCCACCAGCCGAGCATCACCGAGACCGTGGAAGCGGTGCGCGACGAACTCGCGGCGGCGGGCGTGGATGCCCACCGCGTGGAGATTCCCGACGCCGAGGACGGCAAGAGTCTCGCGGTCGCGGGGTTCTGCTGGGAGGTCCTCGGCAAGATCGGGATGGACCGCGGTGGCGTCGTGGTGTCGTTCGGCGGTGGCGCGGTCAGCGACCTCGCCGGGTTCGTCGCGGCGACCTGGATGCGCGGTGTCCGAGTCGTGCACGTGCCGACGACCCTGCTCGGGATGGTCGACGCCGCCATCGGCGGCAAGACCGGCATCAACACCGAAGCGGGCAAGAACCTGGTGGGACTGTTCCACGAGCCGAGCGCCGTGATGGTGGACCTGGCCACGCTCGAGAGCCTGCCGACCAACGAGCTGATCGCCGGCATGGGCGAGGTCGTCAAGGCCGGCTTCATCGCCGACCCGGCAATCCTCGACCTCATCGAGGCCGATCCGCAACGGGCGGTGGACCCGACAGCCGATGTCCTCGGTGAGCTGGTGCGCCGCGCGATCCAGGTGAAGGCCGATGTGGTGGCCTCGGACCTCAAGGAGTCGCACCTGCGCGAGGTGCTCAACTACGGCCACACGCTCGCCCACGCCATCGAACGCCGGGAACGCTACAAGTGGCGTCATGGTGCGGCGGTGAGCGTGGGTCTCGTGTTCGCGGCCGAGCTGGCCCGGCTGGCGGGGCGGCTGGACGACGAGACGGCGAATCGGCACAAGAACGTGCTGGACTCGTTGGGAATGCCCACCAGCTACGACCCGAACGCTCTCGGACAGCTCCTGGAGTCGATGCAGCTGGACAAGAAGAGCCGCTCGGGTGTGCTGCGGTTCGTCGTGCTCGACGGACTGGCCAAGCCGGGCCGATTGGAAGGCCCCGACCCGTCGCTTATCGCAGCCGCTTACTCGGCGTTGACCGGTGGTGAGGAGCAGAAGCGTTCGGCCACGGAGGTGTTGTTGTGAAGGTGTTCGTCTTCAATGGGCCGAACCTGGGGCGGTTGGGCACCCGCGAGCCGGGAATCTACGGCAGCATCACCTATGCGGGGCTCGTGGAACTGTGCGAGCAGACGGGCCGGGACCTTGGGCTGGACGTCGAGGTGCGGCAGACGGATCACGAAGGCGTCATGCTGGAGTGGTTGCACGAAGCGGCCGACCACGGAGCTCCCGTGGTGCTCAACGCCGCGGCGTGGACGCACTACTCCGTCGCCGTGCGGGACGCGTGCTCCCAGTTGCGGTCCACCTTGCTCGAACTGCACATCTCCAACGTGCACAAGCGGGAGTCCTTCCGACACCACAGCTATCTGTCGGACATCGCGACCGGTGTGCTGGCGGGCTTCGGTGTTCAGGGTTACGCGCTGGCATTGCGCTGGTTGGCGGACCAGCAGGAATGATGCCGCGGCCTGGCCGCCCCGCCGGTGGCCGGGCCGGTCTTGTGGAGTGACGCGGCACGGGCCGTGGACAGCGGTCTTCCGGTGGCGAGGATCGTGCCGGTACGAGTAGGTGATCGCGGACGTGCCTGCAGTCGTCCGGGCTCCAGCGCGTCTGCCCGTCGATACGCGGGTTCCTGGGGGAGGTCGTGCCGCGTCATGGTCGCGAAGTCGAGACGGCTCGGGCTGAGTTCCGGGGTGCCGCGCGCGGTGTCCACGGCACTGGTCCTCGCTCTGCTGGGTGCGTGCGGCGTCCAGCACGAGCCTGATGTCGGGCAGCGCCGGGCCGACCCCGACCCACCACCTCCGGCGGTGGCACTCGACGTGTCGGCCGCCAGGCGGAGTGCCGACGTGGTGGCTTCCGGCGGCTCCGCCGCGCCGTACAACTACGGACCGACGGTGCTGTTCGAGGACGGGCGGTACCGGGCGTGGTGGTGCAGTCAAGTCCCGAATACGGGGCCACCGGGGGACGACATCCTGCACGCCTCCGCTCCCGCCCTCGATGAGGAGTTCAGGTCCGAGCGAGGCGCTCCCGCGGTACCGGTCTTCAACGGACGGCCGGGCGGATTCGACGGCATGCACACCTGCGACCCATCGGTGGTGAAGGTCGGGGGACGGTACTTCCTCTACTACACGGGAGCTTCGGGGGATCACGCGCATGGCAACGCGATCGGCGTCGCCAGCAGCCCGGACGGAACCCGATGGCGGCGGGAGGCAGCGGGAGAACCGATCGTGACCGCGGCGAACGAGAAGCGACGGGGGAACACCTACGGAGCCGGACAGCCGTCGGTGCTGCACTTGGACGGCTGGTTCTACTTGATGTTCACCGACACCACGGCCGCGGGCACGGGGGCGAACGGTGCGGGCCAGTTCGTGCTGCGTGCGCGGGATGCGGAGTTCTCGAACCGGGTCGAAGCGTTGACCGAGGCGGGATTCCGGCCGGTGGACGAGAGCTCGACGCGTTCGTGGTCGGTGGTGGACGCATTCAGCGCGGACTGGATGTGGGTGGAGGCGCTGGACGTGTTCGCGATCGCCCACCAGGTGGATGGTGGCACCGCGATCACCTTCTGGGACCGGGAGTTCACCCGGCATCCGTACGAGCGGTTGTTGTTGTCCGGCCGGTGGCGTGAAGGCCCCGGCCTGGTGCGTGCGCCGGACGGTAGCGCGAGGGTGTCGCCGGAAAACCCGTGCGGTGACGTGCCGCTCGACGTCATCCGGGCGACGACGGCGAATCCGTCGCCGACGGAACTTCGGCACGTCGGTGTCGATGTCATCGGTGTGCGGGCGTGTGAGGGCCTCCGCGACACGCGGAGCCTGCTGGAGGGGTTCGGTGTCCCGTCGCCGCGACGGACCGTCGACGTAGTGCTCGGCGATGCGAGGTTGCGGGTCGAGCGGCGGTCGGTGGCCGAAGGGATGGCATCGGCGGTGTTGGCGGAGCGTGTGCCCGCGTTGGACGAACTTCCGATCGCGGGGACCATTTCGGCGGCAGCGCCTGCGCTCCGCGCTCCCGACGGATCGGTCGGCCTGCTCGATGACCGCGGCCGTATGTGGGAGGTCGATCCCTCGGCTGCCGAGGCGAACGACTCGGTGGTCACCGATGTGACCGAGCGAGAATGGCAGGCGATGCTCCACGACCGCGACGTCGGATGAACCGCCCGACACCGCAGCGGGTACGCGGAACGGGATCGCGTTCGCGCGTCCTACCGCCGCACCGGGGCCTTGCAGCCGCCGGCGGGCGGTAGGACGAGAGGCGAAGCCGATCACCAGGGGGTGAGGGTCACCGCGAACTCGGCGGGGGAGTGGTCCTGGACGTACGAGGCGAATCCGGCCACGTCGTCGAATGCGAACCCGTACGCCTTGCCGTCCTCCGTGTGCTCGTGCATCACCTTGGCGTAGTGGTTGGTGATCTGGTGCTGGTAGAAGCCCGCGGGTTCGGTCGTCGGCTGGTCCGTGTGGGAGAGGAGCGTCGAACGGTTGAACGCGGCTCCGAGGATCGCCGCGACCGGGCCGGTCACCCCGTCGTTCGGCGCGGCCAGCGCGCCGTCGCAGAACAGCACATCGCGGGTCGAGGGTTTCGAGATGGGCTCGACGCCGCCGTCGAAAGTGAAGTTGCCGCCGGAAATCCGTCCGGTGTAGATCTGGCCGTTGTCGGTGTCCACTCGCAGCGAGGTGGACTCGTACTTGTTCCAGACCTCGTCGATGTAGGAGTCGTAGTAGGTCTCGGAGAAGGCGCCCAGGTCGAGCCCGTGTCCGGGGGCGATCACGCGGAGATCGTCCTGGCGCAGCCGGGAGAATTCGGGATTGTCGGCGAATGCCGACAGGATCTTCTCCCTGGAACCGGCGGGCAGGGTGCCGGTGGTCTGGTCCTGCGCACCCGTGAGGTGGATCGACAGTGGCACGCTGAACATGTCGACCATCGTGGTGTTGCAGAACATCCCGTCGGGGCTGAAGGTGAACTCGACGGTGTCGTGCAGGACGCCGTAGTTCGGGTCGGTGGCCACCCACCCGGCCGGGTATTGCAGGGCGGCTTGGCCGCTGCCGGATTCGACGACCTTGAACTTGAGCTCGTCCCCGAGAGCGAAGTACATGCGTCCGGACATGTGGGGCAGTGACAGTGCGGTGTTGCCGCTCGCCAGCGGTATCGAGTAGTCGGTGTAGCCGTCGGGGCCGTTGTCGGAGATCGATACCGGGACGAGTTGGCCATCGGGGGTGACGCGCGACTGCTCGCCGGTCTCCAGGTTGACACCGACGATGTAAACCGAGATCGACGCGTTGTCGTAGGCACCGCTCTTGTTGGTGATCGTCACAGGCAAAGCGGCGGGGGCGAAGCCGCGCTTCCCGATGGCGAGACCGGAGCTGGCGCCGAGCACGGGGGTAGCCAGGAGGGCGGCGGACATGCCACCGATGAACGATCTTCTGCTGAACAAAGTCGACATCCTTCGGGTTGTGGTCGTCTGGCCCGACGGGCCCGGGCACGGACGTTCTCCAGTGTGAGAGCGCTCTCAAGGCTGGGAAAGGCTCCCTTCTGCCGTGAGCGGTGGTCCGTTCGGCGCAAGTGTTCGCAGCAGGGCCCCGGTCGGTTCGCGGGTATTCGGCCGACGTCCACCGTGGCCGAGGCTCCTCGTGGGGTGTGGCGAACGCTCGCCCGTCTCCACTGTGAACCGGAGCATTTCGAACAGGGAGTGTTGGCGCCTTCCGTTCTTGCCGGTTGCGTGGTGGGCGGGCCCGCCGGGTTCGTTCCCTCCGGGGTGAGAACCCCATATCCACGCCCGCTGATCGACACATACAGTCAATTCTGGGAAACATGTTCCCGCAGCTTGCGTGCTCGCGTTGACCCACTAATGTGGGTGATGGCGCCGATAAATCTCTACCGGTACCGCTTCTGCGGTGCAAATGCGCGCACGTGCAACTGGGGTAGGAAACGAATGTTTCGCGTACTGAGGGGAAAGCCATGCGTTCGACAGGACGGACCGTGATCGGGCTCGCGTTGTCGGTGCCGCTGGTACTCGGGGGTGCCGGAGCGGCATCGGCCGGAGGGGACGACACCAGCGTCAAGGTGCGTCAGTCGGTGTCCGTGTCCTCTGAGGGCAACCACCACTGGCACCACAAGTACTTCGATTCCTGGGGCGACGGGCACAAGTGGCACAAGAAGTCCTGGAGCCACAAGGACAAGTGGGACGACAAGAAGGACCACTACAAGGACAAGTGGGAGGACAAGAAGGACAAGTGGGACGACAAGAAGGACAAGTGGGACGACAAGAAGGACCACTACAAGGACAAGGCAAAGCGTTATCACAAGTAGTACGGAGATGATCGCTATCCCGGCGTAATCCCGGGGCCTCGTCTGAATGAGCACGGAGATGACATGAATGTCGTCTCCGTGCTCGTGTCGATCGTCGCCCGCTCGGTGATCGTCCGCAATTGTTCGATTGTTTGTAGGGTATTTCGCCTCTATCGCGACGAGGGAAGGTTTTGGGAGAGGTGGCGGCTTTTCGCCGACCGGCCGCGGTGGACCGCCGAGCGTGGTGATGAGCGGTTAAGCTGCCGGACATGCCCGATTCGCATGCCCGTCGACGTCATGCTCTTCGCGATCGCCTCCGCGAGCGCGAACTGGACGCGATGCTGTTGACCGACCTGCTCAACGTTCGGTACCTGACCGGATTCACCGGCTCGAACGCCGCCTTGCTGGTGCATTCCGCCGACGAGCCGGAGGCAGAACACCGCACGGTGTTCTGCACGGACGGCCGGTACCTGTCCCAGGCCGCGGAGCAGGTTCCGGACCTCGGGCACGTCATCGAACGGGCGAGTGATCTCGCACTGGCCGAACGCGCCGGAAACGACCTGGCTCACCACCGCAGGGTCGGATTCGAGAGCGGGCACGTCACCGTTGACGGCCGCGACGGGTTGGCCGAATCGGCCGCCCCCGCCGAGCTCGTTCGAGCGCCGGGGCTGGTCGAGGGGCTGCGCCTGCTCAAGGACGAGGACGAGATCGACGCGCTGCGGCGGGCGTGCGCGGCTGCCGACCGCGCGCTGGCCGATCTGATCGAACACGGCGGGCTGCGTTCGGGCCGGACCGAGCAGGACGTCGCGCGTGAGCTGGAAGGCCGGATGCTCGACAACGGGGCGGCGGGGCCGTCTTTCGAGACGATCGTCGCCACCGGGGCCAACTCGGCCGTACCGCACCACCGGCCTGATGGTTCGGTGCTGACCGACGGCGACTTCGTCAAGATCGATTTCGGGGCGCTCGTCGATGGTTACCACTCGGACATGACCAGAACCCTGGTGCTCGGCAAGCCCGCCGAGTGGCAACGAGAGGTCTACGATCTGGTCGCTGCCTCCCAACGTGCCGGAAGCTCGGCCGTGCGGGTCGGTGCCGGCATGCCGGAGGTCGACAGCGCGGCGCGCGACGTGATCACCGACGCCGGTTACGGGGAGCGCTTCCTGCACGGTCTCGGCCACGGCGTCGGGCTGGAGATCCATGAGGCACCAACGTTGTCCCAGCGAGGGGACGGTACGATTGCACCCGGGATGACGGTCACCGTCGAACCCGGCGTGTACTTGCCGGATCGTGGCGGTGTCCGCATCGAGGACACACTGGTCGTGCGTTCGGGCACGCCGGAGCTCCTCACTTTGACGACGAAGGAGCTCGTCGCCGTCTGAGGAAGGTTCGGGGACCGCTGGTTCGGGGCGCCGGGCCGGTTGGTGAAGGCGACTTCACCCGGCCTGAACGTCGGCCTCCGAGCAGGTCGGCCGACACCGGAACCCACACCCGTCCCGAACAATTCAAGACGGGCCGCAGAGACAGGCTCCGAGCGCGGCGTGCGCATTTCCTCCCAGGAGGTGGTGGCGCGCGCCGACGAGATACCCGCAGCCATCACCACAGGAGAGACCTCGACCGTGGCTTCCACGAACGACCTCAAGAACGGACTGGTGCTCAACCTCGACGGCCAGCTCTGGTCCGTCGTGAATTTCCAGCACGTCAAGCCCGGAAAGGGTGCTGCCTTCGTGCGCACCACGCTGAAGAACGTGCTGTCCGGCAAGGTGGTGGACAAGACCTTCAACGCTGGTGTGAAGGTCGACACCGCGAACGTGGACCGTCGGGAGATGACCTATCTCTACAACGACGGCAGCGAATACGTGTTCATGGACCAGGACACCTACGACCAGGTCGGCGTTTCCCCCGAGGTGGTGGGTGAGGCGGCGAACTACATGCTGGAGAACAGCAACGTGGTCGTCGCGCGGCACGAGGACAATCCGTTGTACGTCGAGCTGCCTGCCTCCCTGGAGCTCAACGTCGCCCACACCGATCCCGGTGTGCAGGGCGACCGCTCCACGGGTGGTACCAAGCCGGCCACGTTGGAAACCGGTGCCGAGGTCCAGGTCCCGCTGTTCCTGAACACGGGTGACAAGGTCAAGGTTGACCCCCGCGACGGTCGGTACCTCGGCCGCGTCAACAAGTGAGGGTGTGAGTTGGGCTCTCGGAGCAAAGCCCGGAAACGGGCGGTGGACGTCCTCTACGAGGCCGACCTGCGCGAAATCGATGCCGTGACGTTGCTGTCGGAGCGGATGGGGTCGCCCGACGATCCACCGATCAACGAGTACACCGTGACCCTCGTCGAGGGCATCACCGGCAACCGGTCGCGGATCGACGAAGTCCTGGTCGAGCACGCCGAAGGCTGGAGCTTGTCGCGAATGCCCGCGGTGGACCGGTCGGTGCTGAGGCTGGGCCTGTTCGAACTGCTGTGGTGCGACGACGTGCCTTCGGCGGTGGCCATCGACGAATCGGTCGAACTGGTCAAGTCGTTGTCGACCGATGATTCGCCGCGGTTCGTCAACGGTGTGCTCGGCCGCATCGCCGGAATCCGCAGTAGGTTGCGTGCCTCGGTGCGCGCTGCCGAACAGGCAGCGGAGCAGGGCGTCGACTGAGCCGGCCGACGCGGAGCCGCGGTCCGGCGGTGCGGTGTCGTGCCGCAATACCGTGCCCGCGGATCCGGTAACCCCGTTTCCCGTGCTCCGATCATGAACTCAGCACCCGGTACCGCGCCGTGCCGGGTGCTGTTCTCCGCCGCCGTCCGCGGCGTATCGGGCGAGCGCCCGTGCTGATGCGAATGAGCCCGTGCTGAGGCGAGTGAGCTCGTCCTGCGCGGGCTCTTTCGCGGCGGTCTGCCGGAAGGGCGCGCCCGGAGGACGACTTCGCAGTCGGAGGACGACTTCGAAGACTGAACAGCTGAGCGAATCCCACTCGGAAGAGTGAAATCCGCTCAGCTGTGTCGTACGCTATTCGCTTCTCACTCCTCCCGAGCCGGTCGTGCTTCGGGCGGCAACACGCCCCAGTCGATGAGCTGCTCGGTGAGCTCACCGGGGGTCATGTCGTAGATGATGGCGAGGGATCGCAGGTCCTCGGTGCGGATGGACAGCACCTTGCCGTTGTAGTCGCCGCGCTGGCTTTGGATGGTGGCCGCGTATCGGGCCAATGGTCCGACCTTCTCCGCGGGGAGTTGTTGCAGCCGCTCCAAGTTGATCACAACTTTGGTGGCGGGCTCAGCGCCCGAGGGCACGCGGCCCTCCGGGAGCAGCTCCGCGACCGGAACACCGTAGAAGTCGGCCAGTTCGGCGAGCTTCTGCACGGTAACCGCGCGGTCGCCACGTTCATAGGACCCGACGACCACGGCCTTCCACCGCCCGCCTGACTTCTGCTCGACGCCGTGCAGCGAGAGACCTTGCTGCTGGCGGATAGCGCGGAGCTTGCCGCCCAGCGCCTTGGCGTAGTCGCCCATGTGGCGTTTCTCCGTTTCATTCGCCCCGTCAGCCTATTCAGGATGCCGGGGAGGAAAGCTCAGATCGATACGGAGAGTAATGTTCGCTTGCGAGCGTCACCAGGTCAAGTTGGTCTTTCTGTGGCGTCGGGGCGAGTACGCCCACACCACCCGGACGATTGACCATCCGACGCTGATAGCGTACAGGGCAAGTCCGGCAACCGCCGGGCTCCAGACGTCCTTTAAGGACCCGTCCGGTGAGGCGGGGAAGGAGGTCCACCGTGGCGTCACGCCTGCAGGCGGGCGCGGCGGACCCGACCGGGGAGCGAGAGCTCCTCTCGGCCGGTGACGTTGCGCGCACGATCGCCAGGATCGCCCATCAGATCATCGAAAAGACCGCGTTGGACGCGGGACACGACGACGTCGTCCTGCTCGGAATCCCCACCCGTGGTGCCCCGCTCGCGAGGCGGTTGGCCGAACGGATCAGCGAATTCAGCGGTGTGACGGTTCCCACGGGGGCCTTGGACATCACGCTGTACCGCGACGATCTCCGCCAACGCCCGACCCGGCCGCTGGAAGCCAGCGACCTGCCGACGGCCGGAATCGACAACGCGCTGGTCGTACTCGTCGACGACGTCCTGTTCTCCGGTCGAACCGTGCGCGCCGCGCTGGACGCGCTGCGGGACCAGGGACGCCCCCGCGCGGTCCAGCTGGCCGTGCTGGTCGACCGGGGTCACCGCGAACTGCCGATCCGCGCCGACTACGTCGGCAAGAACGTCCCCACCTCGCGCACCGAGGATGTGGCCGTCCGGTTCGCCGAGGTCGACGAGCGGGACGCCGTCGTGCTGCGGCGGGAGGGAGACCGGTGATGCGCCACCTGCTGTCCACCGAAGGGCTCGACGGGACGACCGCCACGAGCGTGCTCGACACCGCCGACTCCCTCAAAAGCACCCTGCTGGGGCGGGAGGTCCGCAAACTCCCGACGTTGCGCGGTCGCACGGTCATGACCATGTTCTACGAGAACTCGACCCGTACCCGCGTCTCGTTCGAAGTCGCGGGCAAATGGATGAGCGCCGATGTCATCAACGTCTCGGCTTCCGCGTCGTCGGTCGGCAAGGGTGAGTCGTTGCGGGATACCGCGCTGACCCTGTCGTCGGCGGGAGCCGACTGCGTGATCGTGCGCCATCCCGCATCCGGTGCGGCCCAGCGGTTGGCCGGATGGCTCGAACCGACCGGAACGCAGGTGGTCAACGCCGGTGACGGCATGCACGAGCACCCGACGCAGGCGTTGCTGGACGCCGCCACCTTGCGCGAACGGCTGGGGACGCTGTCCGGGCGACGGGTCGCGATCGTCGGCGACCTGCTGCACAGCCGGGTGGCCAGGTCGAACGTGCACCTGCTGCGCACTCTCGGCGTCGAGGTGGTGCTGATCGCGCCACCGACCCTGGTGCCCACAGGCGTGCAGCACTGGGGCGCGGAGGTCCGGCACGAACTCGATCCCGAATTGCCGGATCTCGATGCGGTGATGTTGTTGCGGGTTCAGGCCGAACGGATGCACGGCGGGTTCTTCCCGTCGGCCCGCGAGTACTCGATCGCCTACGGCATGAACGAGGCCAGGCTCGCCGCGCTGCCCGAGCACGCCGTGGTCCTGCATCCCGGCCCGATGCTGCGAGGCATGGAGATCGCGCCTGCAGTGGCCGACTCGCCGCGTGCGGCCATCACCGACCAGGTCCGCAACGGGGTGCACGTACGGATGGCGGTGCTCTACCACCTGCTGGCCGGAGAGGAGATCACGGCATGAGCCGGGTGCTGTTGAAGGATGTTCGCCCCTACGGCGAAGGTGAACCGGTCGACGTACTGGTCGAGGGCGAGACGATCGTCCGGATCGGTTCCGACCCGGACGTCGATGCCGACGAGATCGTGCACGCGGGTGGAGCGGTGGCGCTGCCGGGTTTCGTGGACCTGCACACGCACCTCCGCGAGCCGGGTCGGGAGGACACCGAGACGATCGAGACCGGTTCGGTCGCGGCCGCGCTCGGTGGGTACACGGCCGTCTTCGCGATGGCCAACACCGATCCGGTGGGTGACAACGCTGTCGTCGTCGAGCACGTATGGCGTCGCGGCCGGGAGGTCGGGCTGGTCGATGTGCACCCGGTCGGTGCGGTCACCGTGGGCCTCGAAGGGGAGAAGCTCGCGGAGCTCGGCACCATGGCGCGCTCGGCCGCAGGGGTTCGGCTGTTCTCCGACGACGGCCGTTGCGTGCACGATCCGCTGATCATGCGGCGTGCCCTGGAATACACCAGGACGCTCGGGGGAGTCGTCGCCCAGCACGCGGAGGAGCCCCGGCTCACCGTCGGCGCGCAGGCGCACGAGGGCCCGAACGCGGCCCGGCTCGGTCTGGCGGGTTGGCCCGCACCGGCAGAAGAAGCCATCGTCGCCCGCGACTGCCTGCTGGCCGGGCACACCGGCGGGTCGTTGCACGTCTGCCACGTCTCCACATCGGGCACCGCGGAGCTCCTGCGCTGGTCGAAGTCGCGCGGCAGCGCCGGTGCGGTATCGGCCGAGGTCACCCCGCACCACCTGCTGCTGACCGACGAGCTGCTGGCCACCTACGATCCGGTCAACAAGGTCAATCCGCCGTTGCGCACGGACGAAGACGTTCGGGTACTGCGGCAAGCGTTGGCCGACGGCACCGTCGACTGCGTGGCCACCGACCACGCGCCGCACACCGAACAGGACAAGGATTGCGAGTGGTCGGCGGCCCGCCCGGGCATGCTGGGACTGCAGACGGCCCTCGGTGTGGTCACCAGGGCGATGGTCGAGACCGGCCTGCTGGACTGGCGTGGTGTGGCGCGTGTGCTCAGCGAGCGCCCGGCCGAGATCGCCGGGCTCGGTGACCAGGGCAGGCCGATCGCCGTCGGTGAGCCGGCCAACCTGGTGTTGGTCGATGAGGACTCCGGCTGGACCGTCCGTGGGGCGGATCTGGCGAGCCTCTCGAACAACTCCCCGTTCGAGGGGATGGAGCTCCCGGGGAGGGTGGTCACAACGATGTTGCGAGGACGGATCACCGCGAACGAAGGCAAGGTGGCTCGCTGATGGAACGCGCCCTGTGGGTTCTCGTGCTGCTCGTGCTCGCCGTGCTGGCCGTGTACGGGATGCGGCGAGGCTGGGTGAACCGGGCCCGAAAGCAGGCGGCCGAGCTGCCGGACTTCCCGGCCGCACCCGAAACCGTTTCCGAGGAGGCGGAGCTGCCCGAGCAGTCCGGCTTCTATGTGGGGACCACCAGGTCCGGTGACTGGCAGGACCGCATCGTGGTCGGCGACGTCGGCCACCGCGCCGACGCGGTGGCCCGGCTCTACCGCTCCGGCCTGCTGCTGGACCGCACCGGAGCGACGCCCATGTGGATCCCGGCCGAGCGGTTCCGGGACGCGCGGGTGGACAGCAAGCTCGCGAACAAGGTCGTTCCCGGTGCGGGAATGCTGGTCGTGACCTGGCAGCTCGGGGAACACACCCTCGATACCGGCTTCCGCGCCGATGAGAAGGCGCTCCAGACAGAGTGGGCCGATGCGGTCCGGGCGCTCGCGCCCACCCGCACGCCCCGAGACGAGACCGCGAGCACGCGGCAGGAGGACCTATGACGGCGCACATTCAGGACGCTCACTCGAGGGCAGTACTGGTACTCGAGGACGGCCGAATCTTCCGCGGGCACGCCTACGGCAGTGTCGGCCGCACGTTCGGCGAAGTTGTGTTCAGCACTGGGATGACCGGTTATCAGGAAACGTTGACCGATCCGTCGTACCACCGCCAGATCGTGGTGCAGACCGCTCCGCAGATCGGCAACACCGGTTGGAACGACGAGGACGACGAGTCGCAGCGGATCTGGGTCGCGGGCTACGCGGTGCGCGATCCCGCCCGCGCGCCGTCGAATTGGCGGTCCAGCCGCTCGCTCGAGGAGGAGCTCGCGCGAAACGAGATCGTCGGTATCGCAGGCCTGGACACGCGCACTGTTACCCGGCATCTGCGCGAGCGCGGTGCGATGCGCGCGGGGATCTTCTCGGGTGCGGCGTTGCGGTCGGACGAGGAGATGGTCGACCAGGTCGCAGGTAGCGCGCAGATGGTCGGTGCCGATCTGGCCGGGGACGTGACCACGAGTGAGCCGTACGTGGTTCCAGCGGTCGGCGACAAGCGTTTCACGGTGGCGGCACTGGACCTGGGGATCAAGTCGAACACGCCACGGATGATGGCGCAGCGGGGCATGGAGGTGCATGTCCTGCCACTGGATTCCACCCTCGACGAGGTGCTGGCGACCGGGGCGAACGGCGTATTCCTCTCCAACGGTCCGGGCGACCCGGCCACCACTGACCGGCAGGTCGAGCTGACCAGGCAGGTGCTCGACCGCAAGCTGCCGCTGTTCGGCATCTGCTTCGGGAACCAGATCCTGGGGCGCGCGCTGGGCCGGGGCACCTACAAGCTTCCCTACGGACACCGGGGGATCAACATCCCGGTGATCGATGCTGATACCGGCAAGGTCGCGATCACCGCGCAGAACCACGGTTTCGCCGTCGAGGGCGAGCCGGGGGAGCGGTTCGACACCGATTTCGGGCGTGCGATGGTCAGCCACCACTGCGCCAACGATGGCGCTGTCGAGGGTCTGAAGTTGCTCGATGGCCCGGCATTCAGCGTGCAGTACCACCCGGAGGCGGCGGCCGGACCGCACGACGCCGCTCCGTTGTTCGACCAGTTCGCAAACCTGATGAGTGAGGCACGCTGATGCCGAAGAGGACCGACATCCACCACGTCATGGTCATCGGCTCCGGTCCGATCGTGATCGGCCAGGCTTCGGAGTTCGACTATTCCGGTACGCAGGCTTGCCGGGTGTTGCGCGAAGAGGGCTTGCGGGTCAGTCTGGTCAACTCCAACCCGGCGACGATCATGACCGATCCCGAGTTCGCCGACGCGACCTACGTGGAACCGATCACCCCGGAGTTCGTCGAGAAGGTCATCGAGGCCGAACGGCCGGACGCGTTGTTGGCGACGCTGGGCGGACAGACGGCGTTGAACGCGGCGATGGCGCTGGACGAGCGGGGCGTGCTGGAGAAGTACGGCGTCGAACTCATCGGTGCCGACATCGAGGCGATCCAGCGGGGCGAGGATCGGCAACGGTTCAAGGACATCGTTCGTTCGATCGGCGGCGAGGTGCCGGAAAGCGCCGTGTGCAGATCGATGGAGGAGGTCCGTGACTTCGTCGCCGAGCACAGCCTGCCGGTGGTCATCCGGCCGAGCTTCACCATGGGTGGTCTGGGATCGGGCATGGCCCACACCCACGAGGACCTCGAGCGGATGGCTTCGCTCGGGTTGACCGAGTCACCCGTGCACGAGGTGCTCATCGAGGAGAGCGTGCTCGGGTGGAAGGAGTACGAGCTCGAGCTGATGCGGGATCACCGCGACAACGTGGTGGTGATCTGTTCGATCGAGAACATCGACGCGATGGGTGTGCACACCGGCGACTCGGTGACGGTGGCACCGGCGATGACGCTGACCGACCGCGAATACCAGAAGATGCGCGATGTCGGCATCGACGTGCTTCGCGCGGTCGGGGTGGAGACCGGTGGCTGCAACATCCAGTTCGCCATTCACCCGAGGACCGGCCGGATGGTCGTCATCGAGATGAATCCGCGGGTGTCGAGGTCGTCGGCGCTCGCGTCGAAGGCCACCGGTTTCCCGATCGCCAAGATCGCCGCGAAGCTGGCCATCGGGTACTCGCTCGACGAGATCCGCAACGACATCACCGGTGAAACCCCGGCCAGCTTCGAACCGACACTGGACTACGTGGTCGTCAAGGTGCCGCGGTTCGCCTTCGAGAAGTTCCCGGGAGCCGATCCGGCGCTGACGACGACGATGAAGAGCGTCGGCGAGGCGATGTCGTTGGGCCGGAGCTTCATTGAGGCGCTGGGCAAGGCGTTGCGCTCGATGGAGACGCCGCGGATCGGTTTCTGGACCAAGCCGGATCCCGCGGCCGCGACCCTTGATTCCACCTTGGACGAACTGCGGGTCGCCCACGACGGCCGGCTCTACACCGTGGAGCGGGCGTTGCGGCTGGGGGCCACCGTGCAGCAGGTGCACGAGGCGTCCGGCATCGACCCGTGGTTCCTCGACCAGATCCTGCTGCTCGTGGAGCTGCGTGCCGAGCTCGTTGGCGCTCCGGTGCTGGACAGCGACTCGCTGCGATTGGCCAAGCGTACCGGTCTGTCCGACCGGCAGATCGCCTCGCTGCGGCCGGAGCTGGCCGGTGAGGACGGTGTTCGCGCGTTGCGCCACCGGCTGGGTGTACGCCCGGTGTACAAGACGGTGGACACCTGTGCGGCCGAGTTCGCCGCCCGCACGCCGTACCACTACTCCGCCTACGAGTCGGATCCGGCGGCCGAGTCAGAGATCACCGAACAGCGCGACCGACCGAAGGTGATCATCCTCGGTTCGGGCCCCAACCGCATCGGGCAGGGCATCGAGTTCGATTACTCCTGCGTGCACGCGGCGATGTCGTTGCGCGAGGCCGGTTTCGAGACCGTCATGGTCAACTGCAATCCGGAAACGGTCTCCACCGACTACGACACCTCCGATCGCCTGTACTTCGAGCCGCTGACTTTCGAGGACGTGCTCGAAGTGGTGCACGCCGAGCAGGCGTCCGGAACCGTGGCCGGGGTGATCGTCCAGTTGGGCGGGCAGACTCCGCTCGGGCTCTCGCAGCGGTTGGCCGACGCGGGTGTTCCGATCGTGGGCACCCCGCCGGAGGCCATCCACCTCGCCGAGGAGCGGGGCGCATTCGGGGACGTCCTCGCGGGGGCGGGTCTTCCCGCGCCGAAGTACGGCATGGCCACCTCGTTCGACGGGGCCAAGCGCATCGCCGACGACATCGGCTACCCGGTGCTCGTGCGCCCGTCCTATGTGCTCGGTGGTCGCGGGATGGAGATCGTCTACGACGAGCCGTCGCTGGAGAACTACATCGCCCGCGCCACCGAGGTGACCCCCGAGCACCCGGTCCTGGTGGACAACTTCCTCGACGACGCCATCGAGATCGACGTCGACGCCCTCTGCGACGGTACCGAGGTCTACCTCGGCGGAGTCATGGAACACATCGAGGAAGCCGGTATCCACTCCGGGGACTCGGCCTGCGCGTTGCCGCCGATCACGCTGGGTCGCCAGGACATCGAGAAGGTGCGTCGCTCCACCGCGGCACTCGCCAGGGGGATCGGCGTGCACGGTCTGCTCAACGTGCAGTACGCCCTGAAGGACGACGTGCTGTACGTGCTGGAGGCCAATCCGCGTGCGTCCCGCACCGTGCCGTTCGTTTCCAAGGCCACCGCGGCCCCGCTGGCCAAGGCCGCCGCTCGCGTGATGCTCGGTGCCACCATCAGCGACTTGCGCAACGAGGGCATCCTGCCGCCGGTCGGGGATGGTGCCGATCTGCCGATCGACGCACCCGTGGCGGTCAAGGAAGCAGTGCTGCCGTTCCACCGCTTCCGGACACCGGAGGGCCACGGTGTCGACTCGCTGCTCGGCCCGGAGATGAAGTCCACCGGCGAGGTCATGGGTATCGACGTCTCGTTCGGGCAGGCCTTCGCCAAGTCCCAGGCCGGTGCTTACGGATCGTTGCCGACTTCGGGCCGGGTGTTCGTCTCGGTGGCCAACAAGGACAAGCGCGCGATGATCTTCCCCGTCAAGCGGCTCGCGGACCTCGGCTTCGAGATCCTCGCGACCGCGGGCACCTCGGAAGTCCTGCGCCGGAACGGAATTCCGTGCACGGTGGTGCGCAAGCACAACGAGGAATCCGACGGGGAGCGGGACATCATCGATCTGATCAAGGCGGGCGAGGTCGACATGGTCGTGAACACGCCCTACGGCAACCACGGACCCCGGCTCGACGGCTACGAGATCCGCACGGCCGCGGTATCCCGCGACATCCCGTGCGTGACCACGGTGCAAGGCGCGGCAGCCGCCGTCCAGGGCATCGAGTCCGGAATCCGCGGGGTCATCGGCGTCCGTTCGTTGCAGGGACTGCAGGCGGCGCTGCGGCAGGGCGGTGACGGGCGATGACGACCGTTCGAGCGGGCTTCGGGCAGCGACTGGCGGACGCGGTCGCGAGCCGGGGACCGCTGTGCGTGGGCATCGACCCGCATCCGGCCTTGCTGAACGCGTGGGGCATGAGCGACAGTCCCGCGTCGTTGGAGAAGTTCGCGATGACGGCGGTGGAAGCGCTGGCCGGTGAGGTCGCGGTGCTCAAACCGCAATCGGCGTTCTTCGAGTCCTACGGGTCGGTCGGGATCGCGATACTGGAGCGGGTCGTCGCCGAGTCGCGGCAGGCGGGCGCTCTCGTACTGCTCGACGTCAAACGTGGCGACATCGGTTCCACCATGGCCGCCTACGCCAACGCGTACCTGGACGAGCATTCTCCGCTGGCCTCGGATGCCATGACCGTCTCGCCCTACCTCGGTTTCGGTTCGCTGGCGCCCGCGCTGGGCATCGCCGAGCAGACCGGGCGAGGGGTGTTCGTGCTCGCTCGAACGTCCAATCCGGAGGGTGTGAGCCTGCAGCGGGCGGTCAACGGCGAGGAGCGCACCGTTGCCCAGTCCGTGGTGGACGCGGCGGCGGAGAACAACGCGGGAATCGCGCCGATGGGCCACGTCGGTGTGGTCGCGGGCGCGACGATCCGCAGCGGCGACCTGGACTTCTCCCGGCTGAACGGACCGATCCTGGCGCCGGGCCTCGGCGCCCAGGGCGGCACGGTGCAGGGGTTGCGTGCCGTGTTCGGTGCGGCACTGCCGCATGTGCTTCCCGCGACCGCGCGGGACGTGCTCCGGCACGGCCCCGATGTCGCTGCGCTGCGCAGCGCGGCGAGGCGGGTTGGGGACGACTTCGCGAGCATGCTCCAGATCTGACCGCGTGCCGGTAGCGCCGGTAGCCGTCGAAAGGGCGCTGTTCCGACGTGGAACAGCGCCCTTTCGCGTGACGTAGGGGACGGTTACGTCATGGCGAGGACGAAGCTGATGGTCCCCGCGATGAGGAACGTGGTTCCGCCCATGAAGGTCTCCATCAAGGTCCAGCTCTTCAACGTGGTCTTGATGTCGATGTCCATGTAGCGGCTGAACAACCAGAACCCGGAGTCGTTCACGTGCGACAGCACGGTGCCACCCGAGGCGATCGCGACCACGACCAGCGCGATTTCCGGTTGGGAGAGTCCGACCTGTTCGATCAGCGGGGCGACGATCGGTGCGGTCGTCACGGTCGCGACCGTTTTGGAACCGAGCGCGTTGCGGAGCGCGGTGGCGATCATGAATGCCAGCACGATCGCCGGCAGCGAGGTCGTGCCCAGCACACCGGCCAATGCCTCGCCGGCGCCGGTGCGTTCCAGCACCTCGCCGAACACTCCACCGGCCCCCGTGACGAGGAGGACGAGTGCTACTGGACCGAGGGATGCGGACACGGCCTTCTCGATGCGGGATTTACTGAACCCACCCCGGATTCCGAGGATCCAGAAGGAGAACAAGGTGGCGATGATCAACGCGGTCACCGGGTTTCCGATGAACTGGAGCGCTTCGCGGACGGAACCTGCCGGGACCATCAACTCGGAGAAGGTGCGCTGCATGATCAACAGCACCGGCAGGACGATGACCGTGATCGTGACGGCCAGCGAGGGAGGGTTCGGTACTGGAACCGTTGTCGTACCGGCTGCGGGGCTGGTGAGGACTCCGGCGATCCGCTGTCGTCTTCGGTGGTTGTCGCCTCGTTTGTCGCTCCGCCGGGCCGTCCACCGGTTCCGGAACCGCTGGTCCGGTCGAAGTGCTTCTGCGGCACGGGGACGAAGAGCCGGTCTCCCAACCGCGTGCCGAAGAGGTACGCGCCGATGAATTAGGCAGGCAAGCCGCAGCCCAACCCCATGATGGCGACCCCTCCCAGGCTCGCGCCGAGCATGCCCGCCGCAGCCACCGGTCCGGGGTGCGGCGGCAGCACCGCGTGCATGATGGCCAGACCGCCGACGGCGGGCAGGGCGACCGTGAGAAATGAACGGCCGGTGCGAGCCGCCACCGCGTGGATCAGCGGTAGCAGGATGATGAACCCGACGTCGAAAAAGACCGGGATGCCTAAGATCAACGCGGTGAGTCCCACGGCCAGTGGGGCCCGCCGCTCTCCGAACGCGTTGAGCAGTGATTCGGAGAGCGTCTCGGCGGCCCCGGACTCTTGCATCATCCGGCCGAGCATCGCGCCCAGCGCGACGATGATGGCTATGTCGCCGAGAGTGGAGCCGATCCCGTCCTCGAACAGTCGGGGGATTTCGGAGGGGGCGATGCCTGCGGCGAAACCGACGGCGATGCTGACGAGGAGCAGCGCGACGAACGCGTGCAACTCGTCTTTGATGAGGAGGAAGAACAGGAGCACGAGCCTCCTGCGACGACCAGCAGCAACGCCCATGGCGACAACGTCCAGGACAGTTCCTGGTTTGCGAGCGGGTGCGGCACTGCTCCGGCGGTGTTGGCGATTCCGGGTGTGTTCATCGGTGTGGACCTTCCGCCCGGGCCAGGTGAGGCGTGGCGGAGCGTTCTCCAGCGGTAAACGTCGTTGCCTCCGGTCGGTTCGGGAACGGACGAGTAGTGGATGAGTGCGGTGATCGGCGCCTGGGCAGCATCCGGTACGGCGACGACTCCCGGGCGACGTTGCGGATGCTGATCCGGTCGGTCGAGTTCGTGGGGTGGTCGCCGTCCGAGGACAGTGCTGCGGAGAGTGCGGCGGGGAGACCCGCTATCGCGGGGAATGACGCGTTCTCGCGGATCGCGCGAATCCAACGGAAACGGGTGAACGGTTCCGGTTCGTCAGTCCCGTGCGAGAGCGGGGCGTTTGCTGTCGAACGTCCACCCCGGAACGAGGTACCGCATCGCGACGGCGTCATCGCGCGCTCCGAGCCCTTCGCGCTCGTAGAGTTCGTGAGCGGCTTCGAGCTGGTCCGGGTCCAGCTCCACGCCCAGGCCGGGCTCGCGAGGAACCTCGATCGCCCCGTCGTCGATCGGCAACGGTGCACGGGTGAGCCGCTGGCCGTCCTGCCAGATCCAGTGCGTGTCGATCGCGGTGATGTTCCCGGGAGCAGCGGCGGCGACGTGGGTGAACATCGCCAGCGACACGTCGAAGTGGTTGTTGGAGTGCGAACCCCACGTCAGTCCCCACGCGTCGCAGAGCTGCGCCACTCGGACCGACCCGCTCATCGTCCAGAAGTGCGGATCGGCGAGCGGGATGTCGATCGCGTCGGTGCGGACGGCGTGTCCGAGCTGGCGCCAGTCGGTCGCGATCATGTTCGTTGCCGTGGGCAGGCCCGTCGCACGTTTGAACTCCGCCATCACCTCTCGGCCGGAGTAGCCGTGCTCCGGCCCGCACGGATCCTCGGCGTAGGCCAGTACCCCGTGCAGGTCGCGGCACAGCTCCACCGCATCGGCCAGCAACCAGCCACCGTTGGGGTCGAGCGTGATGCGGGCATCGGGGAAGCGTTCCGCCAGCGCACGGACGGTGTCGACCTCCGCCGCCCCGGGGAGAACACCACCCTTGAGCTTGAAGTCGCGGAACCCGTATCGCTCGTGCGCGGCCTCGGCGAGCCGTACCACCGATTCCGGCGTCAGTGCTTCCTCGTGCCGTAGTCGCATCCAGTCGTCCGCGTCGGCGGACTCGTCGGCGCCCGAACGATAGGCGAGGTCGGTGCGCGTGCGGTCTCCGATGAAGAACAGGTATCCCAGGACCGGAACCGTGTCCTGTTGCACACCGTTTCCGAGCAGTTCCGCCACGGGCACACCGAGGTGTTTGCCGAGCAGATCCAGCATCGCGGCTTCGATCGCGGTGACGGCGTGCACGGCGATGCGCAGATCGAAGGTCTGAGCACCTCGTCCTGCGGAGTCGCGGTCGCCGAAGCTCCTCTGCACGCTGCCGAGCACCGAGTTGTATCGCCCGATGGACTTGCCGACGACCAGTTCGGTGGCGGCTTCGAGGGTGCTGCGGATCGCTTCGCCACCGGGAACCTCACCGACTCCGGTGTTGCCCGCGGAGTCGGTGAGGATCACCAGGTTGCGGGTGAACAACGGTGCGTGCGCTCCACTGAGGTTGAGCAGCATGCTGTCGTGCCCCGCTACCGGGACCACCCGCATTCGCGTTACCATCGGGCATTCCCGAGCGGCCGTGTTCGTCATGTCGGTCGTTCCTTCGCATCAGAGGTGAGAAGCGTCGGGGGTTCGGTTTCCTCGGTGGCGGTGCCGCGGTGTGGAACCGGACGTGACCCGATTGGGTGGCCGCGCCGGGACCGCGGCGCGGCATTTCCTAGTGCTTGCCCAGCTCGCCGTTCAGGCGGCGCCAGATCCCGTCGGGGTTGCCGTCGGCGATCGCGCTGGGCAACAGTTCGGCGGGGACGTCCTGGTAGGCGACGGGACGCAGAAAACGTTCGATCGCGAGGGTGCCTACCGAGGTCGTTCGCGAGTCCGAAGTGGACGGGAAAGGGCCGCCGTGGACCATCGCGTGCCCGACCTCGACACCGGTGGGCCAGCCGTTGAACAGGATTCGCCCGGCACGGGTCTCCAACACCCCCAGCAGGTCCGCGGCCTGCGCCCGGTCGCTGTCGGCGGTGAGCACGGTGGCGGTGAGCTGGCCTTCGACCGCCTCCGCGACCGCACGTACCTCGGCGGTGTCCGCGCAGCGGACCACGAGCGAGGACGCTCCGAAAACCTCGTCACGCAGTGCCGCGCTGTTGAGGAAGCTCGCGGCGTCGGTGGACATCAGGGCCGGTCGGCATGCGTTCGGCTGATCGGTCTCCGGACCTCGAGCGAGAACCGAGACGTTCTCGTGCGCTCCCAGCGTCTCGACGCCGGCGCCGTAGGTTCTGGCGATGTTCGGAGTCAGCATCGTCGTCGCGGCGCTGTCGCCGATCGCGGCAACGGCGGCGTCCAGGAACGTCCGTAGTTCGGGACCGTCCACGGCGACGACGAGTCCGGGGTTGGTGCAGAACTGTCCGGATCCCAGCGTCAGCGAGCCGATGAACTGCTCGCCGAGCTCCTCCGCACGTTCCGCGAACGCACCGGGAAGCGGGAAGACGGGGTTGATGCTGCTCATCTCCGCATACACCGGAATCGGTTGCGGACGTGCGGCCGCGGCGGACACCAGGGCCAGGCCGCCCGACCGGGACCCGGTGAATCCGACCGCTTGGACGCGCGGATCGGTAACCAGTGCCGTACCCAACGTCGGACCGTCGCCGAACAACAGCGAGAACGTGCCCGCGGGCATACCGCACGAAGCAGCGGCATCGGTAATGGCACGGGCGACGAGTTCGGACGTTCCCGGGTGCGCGTCGTGTCCCTTGACCACGACAGGGCATCCCGCGGCCAGTGCCGACGCGGTGTCCCCACCGGCGACCGAGAACGCAAGGGGGAAGTTGCTCGCACCGAACACGGCGACGGGGCCGAGTGCGATCCTGCGCTGGCGGATGTCGGCGCGCGGCGCGGGCTTGCGGTCGGGCAGCGCCGGATCGACGCGCGCACCGGCCCAGCTGCCCTCGCGCACCACCTCGGCGAACAGCCGGAGTTGACCGGTGGTACGGCCGCATTCACCCGTGATTCGGCCCGTGGGCAGACCGCTCTCGGCCTTGGCGCGCTCGATGAGGGCCTCACCAATCGCCTCGATGTTGTCGGCGATCGTCTCCAGGAAGCGAGCTCGCTGGTCGTTCGTGGTGTTGCGGTAGGTCGCGAAGGCTTCCTGCGCCTGTGCGCATGCGCGCTCCACTTCGGATCGGCTGCCGTGTCCGAAAGCGGGTGCCAGCTCGGCGCCGGTGTTGGGATTCACCGCGCGGATCTGCTCACCGGCACCGAAGACCGGTTTGCCCGCGATCAGCATCCGGCCGCTCGGTTCGCTGTTCAGTCCCATGCTCGTCGTCTCCTTCAACGGGGTCGGTTTCACGTCGCTGCCTTCAGGTCTGCGATGAGCTCGTCCAGCATGCGCAGTTCGTCCTCGTCCAGGTCGACCAGCGGGCTGCGCACCGGTCCGGCAGGACGTCCGATGGCTTTCATGCCTGCCTTGACGATGCTCACGGCGTAACCCTGCCTGCGGTTGCGGATGTCGCAGTAGGGCAGCACGAATTCGTCGAGGTATCCGCGGACCGCTTCGTGATCGTGGCCGCGGACCGCGTTGTAGAAGTTCATGGCGAACCGGGGGACGAAGTTGAACATGGCCGACGAGTAGGTGGTCACGCCCAGTTCCAGGTAGGGCTGGGCGAAGGTTTCCGCGGTGGGTAGCCCGCCGATGTAGGTGAGTCGCTCGCCGATCCGCGTGTGGATGCGGGTCATCGCCTCGATGTTGCCGACCCCGTCCTTGAAGCCGACCAGGTTCGGACAGGTCTCGACGAGGGAGGCGACCGTGGCGTCGCCGAAGACGGCGTTGGCCCGGCTGTAGAGGATCACTCCGAGGGAGGTGGCGGCGCAGACGGCTCGTACGTGTGCGGCCAGACCCTCCTGGTCGGCCTCGGTCAGGTAAGGAGGCAACAGCAGAATGCCGTGGGCTCCGGCGCGCTCGGCCGACCGCGCCATCTCGACCGCGATGGCGGTCCCGTAACCGGCGGGCGCGATCACCGGGACGTCTGCGGGGGCTTCCTGCACGGCTGCCGTGACCACGGTCTCGACCTCGGCGGGTGTGAGGGAGAAGAATTCCCCGGTGCCGCCTGCCGCGAACAGTCCGGCCGCACCGAACTGGCCCAGCCAACCGATGTTTTCCCGGTAGGCGGTTTCGTCGAATACGAGGTCGGTTTCCCGGAAGTGGGTCACGGGAAACGACAGCAGCCCCGAGCCGAGCCGCTCTGCGATTTCGGCGGGTGAGGTGGAAGGCATCGGCGTGCTTCTCTCCATTTCGTGGAATCGCGAAGTCGTGGTGTGAATCACCTGTCGCGGGTCGCTTAAAACCGTAGGGTCGGCGATCGATGTGCGTCCAACTCGAAAAAGATATCCACTGATACCGGAAGAGCATCGATGTTTACCTTCAACCAGTTGGCGAACTTCGTCGCCGTCGCCGAGGAGCTGCACTTCGGGCGGGCCGCTGAACGCCTTCGCATGAGCCAGCCGCCACTGAGTCGCCAGATCCAACAGCTCGAGAAGGAGCTGAAGGCACAGTTGTTCGACCGGAGCAGCCGATCGGTTCGGCTGACCCCGGCAGGCCGCTCATTCCTCCAGGACGCGCGGCGCCTGCTGCGCGAGTCCGAGGACGCGGCCTTGGCGGTCCACCGGGTGATCGACGGCCGTTCCGGGCTCGTCCGGATCGGATTCACCGCCACGTCCGCCTACGGCGTGCTGGGGAGCCTGCTGGAAACGGCGCGCGATCGTCTTCCGCAGGTCGAGCTGGTGCTGCGGGAACTCGTCACCCGCGACCAGCTGGACCTGCTGTCGTCGGGGACGCTGGATCTCGGTCTGATGCGGCCACCGATCAGCCGTGAGGAACTCTGCAGCCGCCCGCTCCTCTCGGAGCCGTTGTTGGCCGCGTTCCAGGAGAGCGATCCGCGTGCCTGCCGTGGCGAAACCTTGGAGCTATCCGAGTTCGACGGCGCGGACGTGGTGATGTACTCGCCGAGTGACGCGCGCTATTTCCACGAGCTGATCGTCGGCATGTTCAACCGCGCGGACGTCACACCGAGGTACTCCCAATACGTCAGTCAGGTCCACACCTTGCTGGCACTCGTTCGAGCCGGCCTGGGTGCCGCTCTCGTTCCGGCGTCGGCCGCGAGGCTGCGGTTCGAGGGCGTGGCCTTTCGAGAGGTCCGGTTGCCCGACCCCCGCCCGGTGGAACTGCACCTGGCCTGGCGGCGAGACCACGAAAACCCCGCGCTGGATTCCCTGCTGTCCTTGGTCGGCGATTGAGAGTGCGCCCCGTTCGTCGACCTCTCGCGAGCGGACGATGAGAGCACCGCAGCGCACGCCGTTGATCTCGGATGTTCACGCTGACCGGGAACTGGCACGTCGCCACCCTGACGACAGCCATGCCGCCCATGAACCTGGGGTGAGCCCGGTTGAAACCGGATGCGTCCATTCGAGCGAAGAACTCGGCTCCGGGGATTCCCAGTCGTTCCGACGTGACCGCTCGCGAACGGGGCCGAGAGCTGAATCACCCGCATCGGCGTGGTGTTGCCGAACCGGGAAGTCGTGCTGTCCCGTTCGTCGTGCTTGCCGTGTTCGCGACCGTTTCCGGACGGGGTACCGCGCTTCGGCCGGTCGCGGCCTGGGAAAGTTCTCGTGGAGTCGACTAGGCCTCGCGGCGGTCTGGTCCAGGACTGTTCGGAGGAGCGATGGACGAGGGTGACGTGCCTCTGCTCGGAGGCCGTTACCGCCTCGGTTCGTGCCTTGGTGGCGGCGGCATGGCCGATGTCTACCGTGCGCAGGACACGCGGCTGGATCGGACGGTGGCGGTCAAGCTGTTCCGGTCGGGCACCGACGCGGCGGGGCGGGAACGTTTCGAGGAAGAGGCTCGCCTGCTGGCGGGGCTCAGCCATCCCGGTTTGGTACCCGTGCACGATGCCAGCGCCAGCGGCGACGAGCTGTACCTGGTGATGCAGCTGGTGGAGGGGTCGACGCTGGCTGACCTGATCGCCCGCGGAGTGTTGCCTCCGGCGGAAGTCGCGGGGCTGGGGCGGCAGCTGTCCGAGGTGCTCGACTACGTCCACAGCAACGGGATCGTGCACCGCGATGTGAAACCGTCGAACGTGCTGCTCTCCCGAGAGGGCCGCGTTTTCCTCGCCGACTTCGGGGTCTCCCGGTTGGCGGACGCGGTGGGTCGGATGACCGCATCGGGCGTGATCATGGGAACTGCCAGCTACATGGCTCCCGAGCAAGTCCGTGGCACCGACATCGCCTACCCGGTGGATGTGTATGCGCTCGGACTGGTCCTGCTGGAGTGCGTGACCGGCCGGGTCGAATACGACGGGGTGGGCGCGGAGGCGGCGATGGCCCGGCTCACCCGCCCGCCGAGGGTTCCGGATCACCTGCCGGAGTACCTGGCTTCGACGTTGCGGGCGATGTTGGCCGATGACCCGGCCGAACGCCCGTCTTCCGTTCGTTGCGCGGACCTGCTCGGCAGCGAGGTCACCGAGACGATCCCGGTTGTCCGGACGGAGCCCGAATCCCCACTCTGGCCGGGAACCGAGGACAGCACCGTGGTCGGGCCGTGGCCGAATGAGGAGTCGACGGCGCAGGTGAACGCCGGCGCCGCGACGGCTCCGAATACCCGCATGTTCCCGCCGGACACCACGCCGAACGGCGGGGAGGATCAACACGAGCGGCGCATTCCGCGAGGTTGGTTGTTCGTCGCGGCAGGTGGAGCGGTCGGATTGGTGGCACTGCTTTTCCTGCTGCTGCCCTCGTCGCCGGAATCGGAGGAATCCCCGCCGTTGCCACCCACTTCGGGGCCTCCCGGGGTCGAACGACTCGATGAGGATCTCGCCAATCTGGAGAGGTTGGTTCGAAGGTGAGACGTCTTGTTCCCGCATTGGCGGTCGGGTTCGCCCTGAGCGCGTGCTCGGACGGCTCGGAAGCCGTCCTGAGCGGTGAGACCCGCAGTTTGCTCGTGTCGGACGTGGCCGCGGTGAAGGAGGCGGCGAGCAGGCAGGACCGGCCCGCGTCCGAGGAGGCGTTGGCCGCGCTGCATCGGGACATCGCCGCCGCGCAGGCACGGGGCGAGTTGGACACGGCAACGGCGCGGAAGATGCTCACCGCGACCGACCGGGTCGCTGCGGACGTCCGAACACTGCGGTATCCGGCGCCGGAACCGCCGGTGACCGTCACGGTGCCCACTCCGGAGCAGGCGCCGCTCGAATCCCCCGAGCAGAACGGGGAAGGTGAGAAGGCGGAGAAGAGGCGCGAAGAGGCGGAGAAGAAGGCCGAAGAGGGCGAGAACAAGGGCGAGAAGAAGCGCGAAGAGGCGAAGAAGAAGGCCGAAGAGAAGCAGGAAGAGGCCGACGAGAAGGGCGACGGATAGGGAACGAACGGCCCGCCCGTTTCAGGTCGCGTGGTTTGCCAGCCAGCTGTCGACCTCGGCGAAAAACCGCTCACGGGCGGGTTTGGCGGACAGCGCGAGGTCGTGCAAGCCATCCCGGATGGCCACGGTCGTCACGTGCGGACCAATTTTGGACGCCCAGCGCGCGATCTGGCCGACATCCAGCACGGTGTCGGCGCTCCCGGCGCCCGGGTCCCACCGCTTGCGGTGCAACAGGCTGCGTTCGGAGTGCAGCACGAGAACCGGAACTCGTACCGCCAACCCGCGTTGGACCCTGGCGTGTCCGATTCGGACGGTGCGGAGCCAGCCCGCACGCACGGGGAAGGCCGTCAACGGCTTCCAAGCCAGGTTGAAGTCCCATTCGCCGTGGTGCCGGGAGTGCAGGCTGTGGGCGTAGACGGGGGAGTTGCCCCGGCGCATCACGAGTTTCGGCAGTAGCTTGCCCAAAACGTGGTTGACCTTGGTCGCGATGGTGCGGTGGAACCAGGACTCGGCGAGATCGAGCCAGGGGCTGTTCAGGACGAGCGCGTCGACCCGCTCCGGGCGGTCGTTCGCCCAGAGCGAGGTGATCAGTCCACCGGTCGAGTGGCCGACCACCACCAGCCGCTGGTGACCGTGTTCCTCCCGGATGATCTCGGCGGCGGCGTCGAGTTCCTCGAAGTGCTGGGCCAGGTCGGTGATGTAGTTCGGCAGCTGACCCTCGCGCAGCGATCGTCCGTAGCCCCGCAGGTCGACGGCGTAGAAGTCGTAGCCGAGCTCGACGAAGTGCTCGGCGAGGTGCTTCTGGAAGAAGTAGTCGCAGAACCCGTGCACGTACAGCACCGCGCCCCGGTCGGAGCGCGGTGCGGTCCGGTGAACCAGCGTGGCTTCGGCGCCGTCGCTCAACTTCAGCGTTCGAGCCCGGTAAGGCTCGCCCAGGATGTCCTTCGCCATACACATCAGTGTGCGGTACCCCGACCACCCCCTCCTGAGAGGCCGGGTGTGACGCGCGGGTCGGTAGCCCTACGGGAAACCCAGGCCGCGGATGATGAACGGCAGGACCTGTTCGGCCGCCCGATCCGGGTCCTGGCCGCGAGCCAGCGGGACGCGCTGGGTTTCCAGGCACGCCAGGATGAGGTCCGCCGTGCTGCCGATCTCGTTCGTCTGGAAGGTGCCCGCCGCGTGACCGGCGGCCAGGATGTCGATCAGGATGGTGCGCACCGGGTCGATCTGGTTGCGGAACTCCTCGCGCTGGCCGGGAGGTAGGGCGGCGGCGAGGTTGGTCCCGGCGCTGATGGGGCGGGAGGTGAACTCGGCGAGCAGCGTGACGACGAACAGGTGGAGCCGGTCCGCGGGTTCGTCGCAGTCCGTGAGGGCCGAGCGCAGCGCCTCGTCGAAATGAGCGACCTCCCGCTGCATCCAGGCCAACAGCAGGCCCGGCTTGTCCCGGTAGTAGTTGTAGATCGCGGTCCGGGCGACCTCGGCGCGTTCCGCGACGTCTCGCAACGCGAGGCGCTCGTAGCCGTGCTCGGTGAGCAGTGAGCCGAACGCGTCGAGCAGGCGACCCGAGATCGTCTGCCGGTGCTCGGCGATCGTGGTGCTGGTGATCCGTGGCAAGTTCTCTCACTTCTGGCCGGTGCGCGCGTAGCTTACGTCGCCCGGACGAGTGAGTGGGAATGGAGGTCCTGTCGAGTGCGGTCGGTCCACTCGGCCCGGATGACCGGGAATGGATGGGTGCGCGAGGGCGATCTCGGTCGCCTGCGTGCTCGGAGCCGGCGTTCGGCGGATGTTGCGCCGGATGGTGGTCATCGGTCACCGGCGAACAGCCCAGCGGTACTCGGCCGAAGAGCGGAACTCGAAGGTTGATCGACTTCTCGGGGTCGTCGTCCGGGGAGTCGCGCCGAGGAGGGGGTGCCTGTTGTCGATATGACCTGCGATGACACCATCAGCATGGCTTAACCGTCCGAAAATCGGACAGATCGGAAGAGTTTTGCCTGAGATTAGTGCACTTCAGCGGCATTGTTGGTAGTACTTGCTACGGCCCTTCGTTCGTGCACGCCTTGTACGAGCGAATCGAAGGGGCGGGTGGCGGACTTGCTGGTGAATCCCGTTCACAAAAAGCTGGACCCGCGTGGAAGCAGGTCCGGTGGGGCCGGTACCGTCGCCGCACCGATCAAGAGAAACCCCACATCACGGAGGACATGGTGGCCCTTCCCCAGCTGACCGAGGAGCAGCGGGCAGCAGCATTGGAAAAGGCGGCTGCCGCCCGTCGCGCCCGAGCTGAGCTCAAGGAGCGCCTCAAGCGCGGCGGAACCAGTCTGTCGGAGGTGTTGGACACCGCCGACAACGACGAGGTTCTGGGCAAAATGAAGGTGTCCGCACTGCTCGAGGCCCTTCCGGGTGTCGGCAAGGTGCGAGCTCAGCAGATCATGGAACGGCTGGAGATCGCCAACAGCCGTCGGTTGCGTGGACTGGGCGAGCGGCAGCGCAAGGCTTTGCTCACCGAGTTCAGCGGCGAGTGATCGACACTGAAACCGGCGTTGAGCCGGGGCGAGCCCGTCAGGGCGAGCCCCGGCTCACCGTCGTTTCCGGGCCTTCCGGGGTCGGCAAGTCCAGCGTGCTCGCCGAGCTGCGTGCGCGGGCCCCGGAGGTGTACTTCAGCGTTTCGGTGACCACCAGAGCACCCCGTGCCGGTGAAGTCGACGGGGAGCACTACCACTTCGTCGACGAGTCCGAGTTCGAGCGGATGGTCGCGGACGGGGAGATGCTCGAACACGCCCACTACGCGGGCAACTACTACGGAACTCCCCGCGGGCCGGTTGAACGGGCGCTCGCGTCCGGCCGTGCCGCGGTCCTCGAGATCGAACTGCAGGGCGCGCGCCAGGTTCGGCAGAGCATGCCCGAAGCACAGCTGGTCATGCTCTTGCCGCCCTCCTGGGAGGTGTTGGTGGACCGGTTGACCGGTCGGGGCACCGAGGATCCCGAGGTTGTTCGGCGCCGGCTCGATACGGCCAGACGCGAACTCGCGGCCGAGCCGGAGTTCGACCGGACTGTGGTAAACGCCGATGTGCGGTCGGCGACCAGTGAATTGATAGGATTGGTGGTCGGCCGGGATCTCGAGTAGTGGATATCCCCGATTGATCGGTATCGTCCGGCTTGATCGGTATCGTCCACACTCCTCGGCGATCGACCCGGACGCCGGATCGGTGACGGCGGCCCACGGCCGACGACATCGAGCCAGGGCGAGCGATTCGATCCCGGCCCGGACCAGACCACCAGCAGCTTCTCCCAGGAGCCCTCCACGTGAACACGCCCAACGCTCTTGCGGCGCTGAACAACAGCCCGTCTTCTTCCTCCAACTCGGAGGGCATCACCACCCCGCCGATCGACGACCTGCTCGAACAGGTCAGCTCGAAGTACGCGCTGGCGATCTACTCGGCCAAGCGCGCGCGGCAGATCAACGACTACTACGCGCAGCTCGGTGAGGGTCTGCTGGAGTACGTCGGCCCGCTGGTCGAGCCCGGCCCGCGCGAGAAGCCGTTGTCGATCGCGCTTCGTGAGATCCACTCCGGTCTGCTCGAGCACACCGAAGGCGAGTGACGCGGCAAGCCTCCGAGGATCGCCCACCGCGGGTGGTCCTCGGGGTGAGTGGTGGGATCGCCGCGTACAAGGCCTGCGAGGTTCTGCGGCGGTTGACGGAGTCCGGGCACGAGGTGCGGGTGGTCCCGACGGAGGCGGCGCTCCGGTTCGTCGGAGCGGCGACCTTCGAGGCGTTGTCCGGGCAGCCGGTGCAGACCGGTGTCTTCAGCAACGTCGATGAGGTTCCGCACGTCCGGCTCGGGCAGGAAGCCGACCTGGTCGTCGTCGCCCCCGCCACCGCGGACGTGCTCGCGCGTGCGGCGAACGGGCTGGCCGACGATCTGCTGACCTCCACCCTGCTCACCGCGCGTTGCCCGGTGCTGATGGTGCCCGCGATGCACACCGAGATGTGGGAGCACCCTGCGACGCAGGACAACATCGCCTTGCTGCGGCGGAGGGGTGTGATGGTGGCCGAACCCGCCAGCGGACGCCTCACCGGAGCCGACACCGGCAAGGGACGGCTGTCCGATCCCGCCGAGATCGTGGATCTGGCACGGCTCCTGCTGGCAGCTCCCGCAGCGTTGCCCCGCGACCTCGAAGGTCGGCGAGTGGTGATTTCGGCGGGCGGTACGCGGGAACCGCTGGATCCGGTCCGCTACCTCGGCAACCGTTCCTCCGGTCGCCAGGGCTACGCCTTGGCGCGGGTGGCCGCCCAGCGTGGCGCGCAGGTCACACTGGTCTCCGCCTACACCGTCGACCTTGGCGAACCTTCCGGTGTGCGAACTGTGCCGGTCAGCACCGCAGAAGAGCTTCGGTCGGCGATGCTGACCGAGTCCGACGGTGCCGACGTGGTGGTGATGGCGGCGGCCGTTGCCGATTTCCGGCCCGTCCGGCTGGCCGAGCACAAGATAAAGAAGACGGGCTCGGATCCCGATCCTGTGAAGCTCACCCGCAATCCGGACATCCTGGCCGAACTGATCGAGGCCCGTCGAGACGACCGCATCCGGGTGCCGCTGGTGGTCGGCTTCGCCGCGGAGACGGGCGATCCGGACACCTCCGTGCTGGAACACGGCAGGGCCAAACTGGCGCGCAAGGGCTGCGACCTGCTGCTGGTCAATTCGGTGGGTGACGGCATGGCGTTCGAGGTGGAGGACAACGCCGGCTGGCTGCTGGACGCGGAGGGTATCGAGGAGCCGATCCCGCACGGTGCGAAGTCCCGACTCGCGGCCACATTGTGGGATGCTGTGAGTCGCAGGCTCAACCGCGATTAGGCTGATCGTAGCAGGTCACCCGTGGTGACCCGGCTGGTTGAGGATCCGTGGCGTCGTGAGGGCCAGCGCGGAACCCGGGCCAGGCCGGTGACCCCCGGTCGTCGACCGACACCGTCGGACCTTTTGAATCCTTGGGAGTGTCGTGACTCAGCGCAGGTTGTTCACGAGTGAGTCGGTGACCGAAGGTCACCCGGACAAGATTTGTGACGCGATCAGTGACGCGTTGCTGGACGAGTTGCTACGGCAGGACCCTCGGTCGCGTGTCGCGATCGAGGCGTTGGTGACGACCGGCCAGGTGCACGTGGCCGGTGAGGTGACCACCGCGGCTTATGCCGATATCGCGACGATCGTGCGGGACAAGGTCCTGGAGATCGGGTACGACTCGTCGGACAAGGGTTTCGACGGCAATTCCTGTGGCGTGAACGTCGCGATCGATGCGCAGTCCCCGGACATCGCGCAGGGTGTGGACACCGCTCATGAGAACCGGGTCGAGGGCGTGATCGATGAGATCGCGAAGCAGGGTGCTGGTGACCAGGGCTTGATGTTCGGTTACGCCTGCGATGACACCGACGAGCTCATGCCGTTGCCGATCGCATTGGCGCACCGGATGTCCCGTCGGCTGACCAAGGTGCGTAAGGACGGCACGCTGCCGTACCTGCGTCCGGACGGTAAGACCCAGGTGACGATCGAGTACGCCGGTGACCAGCCGGTGCGGCTGGACACGGCGGTGCTGTCGACGCAGCACGCCGAGGACGTGGACCTGGACGCGACCCTGGACAAGGACATCCGCGAGAAGGTCGTCGAGCCGGAGATCGAGGTCCTTGACATCGATACCTCGGACACTCGTCTGCTGATCAACCCGACGGGTCGGTTCGTGGTGGGTGGCCCGATGGGTGACTGTGG
>NZ_BAAGYS010000003.1:0-259344 GCF_054779195.1 Parasphingorhabdus pacifica | reverse complement strand
AACCACCCTCCGGAGCAAAATAAGACGACTGACTCAAGTGAGCTCCTCCACATCGAAAACACAACGCATGCGGCCGG
This sequence comes from Parasphingorhabdus pacifica, assembly GCF_054779195.1. Lineage (NCBI taxonomy): Bacteria > Pseudomonadati > Pseudomonadota > Alphaproteobacteria > Sphingomonadales > Sphingorhabdaceae > Parasphingorhabdus > Parasphingorhabdus pacifica. The sequence continues at coordinate 259,267 of NZ_BAAGYS010000003.1, read as the reverse complement.
GGCGCGCAACACGGCTCCGTACACAAAATGTTGAAGACGCAGATGAGGATAGGTAACAGAACCCGATTGCGGAAGACGTCGCGCTCTCGAGCCGCGGTGCGGGACTCAGGCGGTGCGGAGGCTGTAGAGCGCGATACCGGCTGCCACGCTCACGTTCAGTGACGATTTGTTCCCGTGGACGGGAATCTGAAGCAGCAGGTCGCAGCCGTCCCGCAGCACCGGATCGATCCCGTGGACTTCGTCGCCGAGGAGCAGGGCAACCTTCTGGGGCGGTGCGTAGTCGGCGAGGTCGATCGCGTGCTCATCGATCTCCAGACCGGCCACCACATAGCCCTCGGCGCGCAGTGAATCCAGCAGTTCTCGTACGTCCGGGTGGCGCTCGAAGGGCATCGTGCTCTCCGCGCCCGCGGCGGCCTTGGCCATCTGCTTGGTCTGCCGGGCCTGCAGTTTTTCGCTGCGCTCGTCGCCGGGATGCGTGGGGTAAGGGGTGAATCCGGTGACGTACACCTTGTCCACGGCGAATACCTCGCCGGTGCGCAGGAGAGATCCGACGTTGTGCACCGACCGCAGGTTGTGTGCGATCGCCACGATGCTGCGATGTTGACTGGAGTTCACAACGGCAGAAGCCTACCCGCCCGTTCTGAGCTGGTGAGCTTCCCTCCGGGCCGCGTATTCGCGCTGGTCGGCGAGGAAGACCGGACCCTCAGCTGTGCAGCCGGGCGTGCTCGGAGCGAATCAGATGCTTCTGCACCTTTCCCGTTCCGGTGCGGGGGAGGTCGTCGACGACCACGATGCGCTTGGGCACCTTGAACCCGGCCAGCTGTTCGCGGCAGTGGGCGATGAGCTCGCTCTCCACGGCTCCGCCACTGCTCGTCGGGACGACGAAGGCGGTCACCGCCTCTCCCCAATGCGCATGGGGAAGCCCGACCACGGCGCAGTCCAGAACGACCGGATTTCCCAGCAGCACGCGTTCCACATCGATCGACGACACGTTTTCGCCACCGGTCTTCACGATGTCCTTGAGACGGTCGGTGAACCAGACGACACCTTCCTCGTCCAGGTAGCCCACGTCGCCGCTGTGGAACCAGCCGTGCGCGTAGACGGCCGCGTTGGCGCTCGGGTTGTTCCAGTAACCGGCCATGCACTGCGGCCCCCGGTACACGATCTCGCCCTGCTGGCCGCGAGGGAGCAGGGCGCCGTCCGGACCCATGATCCGTACATCGGTCGTCGCCACGGCGGAGCCCCACGAGTTCGACTTGCCGGATTGGTGGGTGGGCCATTGGAACACCGTGGGTGGCGTGAACTCGGTCTGCCCGGAACCGAGCAGCACGTCGGCTTGAGGAAAGAGCTCCCCGATCAGCTCAAGGCGGTCGGGCGGCATCGGAGCCATCGCGTACATGCACAACCGCATCGACGACAGGTCGCGCTCACGGATGTCCGGATGTGCGAGCAACTGCGCCCACATCGCCGGAAGCAACAGGATGTGTGTCGACCGCCGGTGTTCGATCGCGTCGAGGACGGTGTCCGGGTCGAAGCCGGTGTGCAGCACGATCGTGCCGCCGGTGACGAAAGTGGGCAACAGCAGGGTGTCGAGCGCCGTGGTGTGGAACAGTGGCAGGACGACCGGCTGTACCGAACCTTCCGGGCCACGTGAGTGGCCGAGCTGCAGGGAGCCGCTCAGCGCGGCGATGACGACCGCTACGTGGCTGGTGAGCACGCCCTTGGGGAGCGAAGTCGTCCCGGACGTGTACAGGCAGTGGACGACGTCGCGATCATCGACGTGCGTTTCGAACGGAGAGCGGTCCGTGGACACGACATCTTCGTACCGGGTGACCGTTGCGTGGCCCACGCTGGTAGCAGGTCGCTCCTCGCCGAGGAGCACGACGTGTTCCAGCCGTGGCAACCTCTCTGCAATCGACTCGATCATCGGCAGGAGATCCGCTTCGACGAACAGGATGCGCGTCCCGGAGTCGTCCAGCACGAAAGTCATGTTCTCTGCCGTCAGCGCGAGGTTCACCGGCAGTGCGACCAGCCCCGTCCGTGCGCAAGCGAAGAAGGAGGTGACGAACCGCCAGCTGTTTCGGCTCATGATTCCGACTGGTTCTTGATGCTCGATCCCTAGCGTGAGCAGGCCTCGTGCGAGTGCGTCGACCCGCCCTTCGAGGTCGGCGTAGGTGATTTCCTCGACGCCGTCGACCAGGGCCGTGCGGTCCGGGAACTGCTGCGCGGCACGCGTGAGCACGTCCGCGACGCAGACCCGGTGCGTGAGGTTTGATCCGAGGGCATCAACGTCGGTCAGATCGATTCGCACCGTGCCTCCTCGACGGTCGTTCCTCAAAACCCCAGTCGCTTCGCGATGATCTCGTTCATGATTTCGGTCGTCCCGCCGCCGATGCCCAGGATTCGGGCGTCGCGGTAGTGTCGCTCCACTTCGGACTCGCGCATGTACCCCATTCCGCCGTGCAATTGGACCGCCTCATCGACGACGAAGTCGCAAACCTCGACCGCGGTGTTCTTCGCCATCGCCACTTCGGTGAGCACGTCTTCGCCCGCGAGGTAGCGGGATGCTGTTCGTCCCACGTAGGTGCGCGCGAGGTCCACTCGCCGAGCCATCTCGGCGAGTCGGTGCCGAACGGTCTGGCGGGAGGCGAGGGGACGGCCGAAGGTTTCGCGGTCCCGGGCCCAGGCGAGTGTGAGGTCGAGGCAGCGTTGCGCGGTCGCGTGCCCCTGCGTGGCCATGGACAGGCGTTCGGTGACGAAGTGGCGCATGATCTGCTCGAATCCGCTGCCCTCGGCTCCGACGAGGTTGCCCACCGGGGCCCGTACGTCGGTGAAGGCGAGTTCGGCCGTGTCGGAGCACCACCAGCCCATCTTGCGCAGTTTGCGCGAGACGCTGAACCCGGGAGTGCCTCGCTCGAGCACCAGGAGCGAAACACCCGTGTGCCCCGGGCCGCCGGTGCGTACCGCGGCGGTCACGAAATCCGCGCGGGTGCCGGAGGTGATGTACAGCTTCGCTCCATTGACGACGTAGGTGTCGCCGTCGCGGACCGCCGTCGTGCGCAGCGCCGCGACATCGGAGCCGGTGTCGGGCTCGGTGATGGCCAGAGATCCGATCGTTCGGCCGGCGAGGGTCGGGCGCACGAACCGGTCGATCTGGTCCGGTTCACCCGCAGCGGTAATGTGCGGAAGGGCGATGCCGTGTGTCAACAGTCCCGCGCAGACGCCGCTCGACCCGCCGGCGAGGATGATCTCCTCGCTGACGGCCAGGGTATCGAGGAGGTCGCCGCCGGACCCGCCGGAATCTTCGGGAATCCCGATGCCGAGCAGACCTGCTTCTGCCGCCTTGAGGTGCAGTTCCCGGGGAATCTCTCCCGCGTCCTCCCAGTAGTCCAACTGCGGGACGATCTCGCGCACCGTGAAGTCGTGCACGAGGGAACGCAGTGCGCGGCGCTCCGCGGTGTCGCCGTCGATGTCGTGGTGCCCGGGAGCGGTCCCGCTGTGGGGCATGTCGAGCCTCCGCAAAATCTCGTTTGCCCGAGTATTCTGCTGTTCGAGCGCCGTGTTGGTGCGACCATCCTCATTGGACCGTGAATGCGGTGGCACCGGGCAGGATGCTGGAGAAGTCAGTGGCGAACGGACCGGAAAGATTCTCGAGAAATCGGACGGTAACAGCTTCTGCTGCCGGGGTGAAGCCCCTGGCTGGGCTGGAAACCTGCGTTTACCGTGTGTCTCCGAACGATCTGGTCGACGGCTGGAGGCGCGCTGATGGATCGTGGAATCGGATACTGGCTGACCCGCCGTGCTTCCCTTTCCGGGGAACGCACCGCACTGGTTTCGGGTGACCGGCGGGTAGCCTACGATGAGTTCGACGCTCGGGCCAACGCGTTGGCACGCGGGCTCACGAGCCTCGGTGTGCGGAAGTTCGATCGAGTCGCGTTGTTGCTCGCCAACTCCTGCGAGTTCATGGAGGCGTTGTTCGCCTGCGCGAAGCTGGGAGCCATCTGCGTTCCGATGAACGTGCGGCTCGCGCCGCCGGAGATCGGCTACATCCTCGCCGATTCCGGCGCCGATGTCCTCGTGGTGCACCACCCGCTCGCCGATGCCGGACGTGCTGCGCTCGCCGAACCGGGCGGGCGGGTGCGGCACACCGTGCTGGCGTGGGGCGAGCCCGCCGGTGGTGAGCTCGGGTACGAGGACATCGTGGCCTCCGGTGCTCGGCGAACACTCGAGATGGACGTGGACGCGAATGACGTGCACGCGATCATGTACACCTCGGGCACGACGGGCAGGCCGAAGGGTGCGATGCTGACCCACGCCAACTCGATCGCGAATGCGCGCAATGCTCTGACGATGGGTAGTGGCCTGAACGAGGACGACGTCACGGTGACCGCGGCCCCGATGTTCCACATCGGCGGACTCGGTGTGCACAGCCTGCCGTTCGTGTACGTGGGTGCGACCAACGTGATCGTGCCGAGGTTCGACCCCGCGGAGACGCTCACCGCGATGGCCTCGGAGCGGGTATCGGTCCAGTTCCTGGTGCCTGCGATGTGGGCGGCTCTCATGCGGGTGCCCGGGTTCGACGAGCACGATCTGAGTTCGCTGGAACTGGCCGTGTCCGGTGGCGCGCCGTGCCCGCTGCCGGTGATCGAGTTCTTCCGGGGAAAGGGGGTTCCGTTCCAGGAAGGATTCGGGATGACCGAGACGGCACCCGCGGTATCCATGCTGGACAAGGATCACGTTACGGCGAAGAGCGGTTCCATCGGTCGTCCGCTGCTCGAGGTTCAGGCGCGCATCGTCGACGATGACGACCGCGACGTGGCTACCGGGGTGGTCGGTGAGCTCGTGCTTCGCGGGGAGAACATCTTCACCGGGTACTGGATGCTGCCCGAGGCGACGGCCGAGGCGTTCCGCGGCGGGTGGTTCCACACCGGGGACTTGGGGCGCGTCGACGAGGAAGGCTTCATCACCCTGGTCGACCGCAAGAAGGACATGATCATCAGTGGTGGGGAGAACGTCTATCCCATCGAGGTCGAGCAGGTGCTCGTCCGCCACCCCGAGGTGAGCGAGGTCGCCGTCATCGGTTTGCCCGATGAGACGTGGGGCGAGGCCGTCACCGCCGTCGTCGCGCGAGAGGTGGGCACCGACGTCGACGCTGAACGGCTCGTCGATTTCGGACGGGAGCGACTCGCCCATTTCAAGTGTCCGCGCCGGGTCGAGTTCGTCGACGAGTTGCCGCGCAACGCGACCGGGAAGGTGCTCAAGACCGAGTTGCGCCACCGGTACGGCACCGGGAGTGCGAGCTTCACCCGCTGATGCGTCGTAGCAGCGGGCCTCACGCGTGCTTGGGGTGAGGCCCGCCGAACGCGGGGCGGACTAAGCGGGTTCGGGTGCGTCCATTCGGGCGATGCAAAAACATTCAGTCTTGACTGTTTTTCTCGGTCGTTGGCACGCTGCCCGAATGCAGCCACCGCCCGCTTCCCGGACTCAGGAGGAACGGAGCCGCACGACTCGGAAAAGACTGATGGAGGCCACGGTCGACTGCCTCGTCGAGTACGGCTGGTCCGGGACCACCACGACGCTCGTCTCCGAACGCGCAGGTGTCTCCCGAGGCGCGCAGCTCCACCACTTCCACAACCGGGGAGAGTTGGTGGCAGCGGCTGTCAACCACCTCACGCATGCCGGAGTGGAGGAGATGCGCCGGGAGATTCCCCGGCTGCCGCAAGGACGACGTCGGACCGAGGCGGTGCTGGAGATGATGGCCCGCTTCTACGTGAGCCCCGTGTTCACCGCAGCACTCGAACTCTGGGTCGCCGCCCGGACCGACGAGCAGCTCCACGCGTTGGTCGTGCCGCTCGAGCACAAGCTCGGACGTGAAGCTCACCGGCTCACCGTCGAACTGCTCGATGCCGACGAGAGCAGACCGGGCGTGCGGGAAGCCGTGCAGGCGACGCTCGACCTGGCCCGCGGACTGGGCCTCGCCGACCTGTTGACCGATGACGGCGTACGACGCAGGCGGATCCTGCGCCAATGGGCGCGAACCCTCGATCACACGCTGGCGAGAGACGATGGAACGCCGGACGAGGAGCCGAGATGACCGACCGAGCGGAATTGCTCGACGATCTGCGCAGCGAGGGCGATGAGCTGGAGAACCTCGTGGCGGGAATGGACTCCACGAGCTGGGCGGCAGCCACGCCTGCCGAGGGGTGGACGGTAGCCCATCAGGTGGCCCACCTGGCGTGGACCGACCGGATCGCCGTCCTCGCCGCCACCGACGGGAACGCCTTCGCGACGGAAGTGGCGGGTGCCGCCGCCGACCCGCGAGGTCACGTCGACGAGGAGGCCGAGAAGGGCGCCCGTACGGCGCCCGACAAGCTCCTCGAGGACTGGCGACGTGACCGCCTGGCACTGCTCGAAGTACTGGCGCACGTTCCGGACGGCGCGAAGCTGCCGTGGTTCGGGCCGCCGATGGGGGCGGCATCGATGACGACGGCACGGCTGATGGAAACCTGGGCGCACGGACAGGACATCGTCGATGCGTTCGGCCGGTGGCGGGAGCCGACGCCCCGCCTGCGGCACGTCGCGCACATCGGAGTCCGCACCCGCGACTTCGCCTACCACTTGCACGGTCTGGCCCCGCCCGCCGAACAGTTCCGCGTCGAGCTGACCCACCCCGGCGGCGACCCGTGGGTCTGGGGACCGCCGGAAGCCGCGCAGCGGGTGACCGGTCCTGCGCACGACTTCTGCTTCCTGGTGACCCAGCGGCGTCACCGCGCCGACCTGTCGCTGGCGACGCAGGGGGCGGAGGCCGACCGCTGGTTGGGCCTCGCCCAGGCATTCGCCGGGGAGCCGGGTTCCGGTCGCGGCCCGGGCCAGTTCACAACGGCCGAGAGAGGAGGGCGCCACGGATGACGGTCCCCACCAGCACTCTGAACACATCGGACGGTGAATTCGCTGCCCGCTGCGAAGCGATGCGGAAGAAGCTGACCGAACTGGGAGCCGAACAGGACAAGGCGATCGCCGGGGGAGGTGCGAAATACGTCGATCGGCACCACGCGCGCGGCAAGCTGTCGGCGCGCGAGCGGATCGAGTCCCTGCTCGATCCCGACGCTCCCTTCCTGGAACTGTCACCCCTCGCGGGATGGGGAACGGATTTTCCGGTGGGAGCCAGCGTGGCCACCGGTCTCGGTGTCGTGAGCGGCGTCGAATGCGTGATCGTGGCCAACGATCCGACCGTGCGGGGTGGCACGAGCAACCCCTGGACCCTGCAGAAGACCTTCCGCGCGCACGACATCGCGCACGAGAACAGGTTGCCGTTGATCTGCCTGGTGGAGTCCGGCGGTGCGGACCTGCCGACGCAGAAGGACATCTTCATCCCCGGTGGACGGAATTTCCGGGATCTCACCCGGCTCTCCGCGGCCGGCATCCCGACCATCGCGGTGGTGTTCGGAAACTCCACCGCGGGCGGCGCCTACGTGCCGGGCATGTGCGATCACGTCGTGATGATCGAGGAACGGAGCAAGGTGTTCCTCGGAGGGCCGCCACTGGTGCAGATGGCCACGGGGGAGGAATCGGACGACGAGTCGTTGGGCGGCGCGGAAATGCACGCGCGGGTATCCGGGCTGGCCGACCATTATGCGGTCGACGAGCTGGATGCGTTGCGGCTCGGACGCCGCATCGTCGCGCGGCTGAACTGGCGCAAGCGGGGGCCGGATCCGTCGCAACCGGCCGATGAACCGCTGCACTCCGGTGCGGAGTTGCTCGGCGTCGTACCCACCGATCTGCGCACGCCGTTCGACCCGAGGGAGGTGATCGTGCGCGTGGTGGACGGTTCGCGATTCGACGAGTTCAAGCCGCTCTACGGGTCGAGCCTGGTCACCGGCTGGGCCTCGGTGCGCGGTTACCCGGTCGGCGTGCTGGCGAACGCGCGCGGAGTGCTGTTCTCCGAGGAAGCGCAGAAGGCGACGCAGTTCATCCAGCTCGCCAACCAGACCAACACCCCGTTGTTGTTCCTGCAGAACACGACCGGGTACATGGTGGGCAAGGAGTACGAACAGCAAGGCATCATCAAGCACGGCGCAATGATGATCAACGCGGTGTCCAACAGCCGCGTTCCGCACATCACGATCGTCATGGGGGCCTCCTACGGGGCGGGCAACTACGGAATGTGCGGGCGCGCGTACGGGCCCCGTTTCCTGTTCAGTTGGCCCAGCGCCAAGTCCGCGGTGATGGGGCCGCAGCAGCTGGCCGGGGTGCTTTCGCTCGTGGCACGGCAGGCCGCGTCGGCGCGTGGGCAGGACTACGACGAGGACGAGGACTCGCGGATGCGCGCCCGGGTCGAGGAGCAGATCGAAAGCGAGTCCCTGGCGTTCTTCCTTTCCGGCCGCTTGTACGACGACGCGGTCATCGACCCCCGCGACACCCGCACGGTGCTCGGTATCTGCCTCTCCGCCGTCCACAGCGCGCCTTTCGAGGGCGCGGACGGCTTCGGCGTCTTCCGGATGTGAGTGACGTGATCGAACGACTGCTCGTGGCCAACCGGGGCGAAATCGCCCGTCGGATCTTCCGTACCTGCCGTGAACTGGGCGTCTCACCCGTCGCGGTGTTCTCCGACGCCGATGCCGACTCCCCCCACGTCGCCGAAGCCGACGTTGCGGTGCGCCTGCCCGGGGCAGCGCCCACCGATACCTACCTGCGCGCCGACCTCCTGGTGCAGGCGGCGATCTCCACCGGGGCGGATGCGGTACACCCCGGATACGGCTTCCTGTCCGAGGACGCCGATTTCGCCCGCGCGGTGGTGGAGGCCGGTTTGACCTGGGTCGGGCCACCGGCCGAAGCGATCGCCGCGATGGGCTCGAAGGTCACCGCCAAGCGGCTGATGGCCGACTCGGGAGTGGCGGTGCTGCCCGAACCGGAGCTGGAGGCGATCACCGAATCCGACCTTCCCGTGTTGATCAAGGCGTCGGCGGGCGGAGGCGGGAGGGGAATGCGGGTCGTGCACCGGATCGACGAGCTCGCCGAAGCGGTGGACTCGGCGGCTCGGGAGGCACGGTCGGCGTTCGGCGACTCCACGGTGTTCTGCGAACCCATGGTCGAGGACGCGCGCCACGTCGAGGTCCAGCTCCTCGCCGACGAGCACGGCACCGTGTGGGCCCTCGGCGAGCGCGAATGCTCGATCCAGCGGCGTCACCAGAAGATCGTGGAGGAGACGCCGTCGCCCGCGGTCGGACCGGAACTGCGTGCTCGCCTCTGCGACGCGGCGGTGACCGCCGCCCGAGCCATCGGGTACGTCGGTGCGGGAACGGTCGAGTTCCTGTTGGCCCCGGACGGGAACTTCTTCTTCCTGGAGGTCAACACTCGTCTGCAGGTCGAGCACCCCGTGACCGAGTGCGTGCACGGCCTCGACTTGGTGGCGCTCCAATTGGAGGTCGCCGAGGGGAGCAAGCTGCCGCCCACCCCGCCCGTTCCCAGCGGCCACGCGATCGAGGTGCGGCTGTACGCCGAGGACCCGTCGGCGAGCTGGAAACCTCAGAGCGGGCGGTTGCACCGGTTCGCGGTCCCGGGTGTGGACACCTCCTTCGCCGTTCCCGCACGGTTCGGTCTTCGCCTCGATTCCGGTGTGGATGACGGCTACCTCATCGGTGTGCACTACGATCCGATGCTCGCCAAGGTGATCGCCTGGGGGCCGACGCGTGCGGCAGCGGCGCGGAAGCTGGCGGCGGCCCTCGCCGCCGCGCGCATCCACGGGCCGGTGACCAACCGCGACCTGCTCGTGCGCGTCCTGCGGTATCCCGACTTCCTCGAGGGCGGGACCGACACGAGGTTTCTGCAGCGGCACGGCATCGACGGGCCGGACGGGGGCGGTCTCGTGGCCCCGCTCGCCGACGAGCACGCCGCCTCCGTCTCCGCACTCGCGGCGGCGCTCGCCGATGCGGCCGTGCGAGGGGAAGCGAGTCCCGTCACGCGGGGGCTCCCCATCGGCTTTCGCAACGTTCCCTCCCAACCGCAGCGAAAATCCTACGACGGTCCTGCGGGGCGGATCGACGTCGCCTACCGCCACACCCGGGATGGTCTTGCCGCCGACGGGCACGAGTCGGTGAGCCTGGTTCGTGCGGTACCGGACGAGGTGATCCTCGAAAACAGCGGTGTGCGCCGGACCTTCGTCGTGGCCACCTATCCGCCCGGTCCGTCCGAGGACGTCGACGTCGTGCACGTCGACTCGTCGTTGGGGCCGGTGTCTTTACGGCCCGTCGCGCGATACCCGGATCCGGCCGCGCAGGTGGCGGCCGGATCCTTGCTGGCGCCCATGCCCGCTTCCGTCGGCCAGGTCCGAGCAGAGCAGGGAGACCGCGTCGTAGAGGGGCAGACCCTGCTCGTCCTGGAAGCCATGAAGATGGAGCATCCGGTGACCGCGCCGGCCTCGGGTGTGCTCACCGAGCTGCGGGTGGAGCCCGGCAAGCCCGTCGATGCCGGTGTGGTGCTCGCCGTGGTCACCGCCGAGGAGTTCGGGGACGGGGAGGGAGGAGCTTGAACGACCCGACACGTCCCGCGCCGCTGCGAATCGGCAACTGCAGCGGCTTCTACGGAGATCGGCTCTCCGCCGCCCGCGAGATGGTCGACGGGGGACCGATCGACGTGCTGACGGGGGACTGGCTCGCCGAGCTCACCATGCTGGTTCTCGCGAAGAGCCGCGCGAAGGGGCGAGGCGGCGGTTACGCCCACACCTTTCTCCAACAATTGGAGCAAGTCCTCGGCACTTGCCTCGACCGCGGGATCAAAGTGGTATCGAACGCCGGGGGTCTCGATCCACAGGCGTGCGCCGAAGCGATACGCGAATTGGGCGGCAAACTCGGACTCGCGCCCAAGGTGGCCTATGTGGACGGTGATGATGTCCTGAGCCGACTCGACGACTTCATCGCGGGCGGTTGCGGTCTGATCAACGCCGATACCGGCGAACGGTTCACCGACTTCGGCGCAGCACCGGTCACCGCCAACGCCTACCTCGGTGGTTCCCCGATCGCCGAGGCGCTGCGCCGCGGCGCCGACGTCGTCGTCACCGGACGGATCACCGACGCCGCTCTGGTGACCGGGCCGGGCATGTGGCATTTCGGATGGGATTCCGGCGATCTGGACGAGCTGGCCGCCGCGGTCGTCGCCGGGCACGTCATCGAGTGCGGTTGCCAGGCCACCGGCGGAAACTACGCGTTTTTCCGAGAAGTTCCCGGACTCGAAGACCCGGGATTCCCCCTCGCCGAGCTGCACGCGGACGGTTCCGCGGTCATCACCAAACATCCCGGTACCGGCGGTCTGGTTTCGACCGGAACGGTGACGGCCCAATTGCTCTACGAGATCAGCGGCCCGCGCTACGCGACACCGGATGCCGTCGCTCGATTCGACACCGTCCGACTCGACCAGGTGGGCGCCGACCGGGTGCGCATCTCCGGGGTCCGGGGCGAGCCACCACCTTCCGAACTCAAGGTCGCCATCAACTACGAAGGCGGCTACCGCAACTCGATGACACTGCTGCTCAACGGTCTCGACGTGGCGGAAAAGGCCCACGTAGCGGAGAAGGCGATCTGGCGACGCGTGCCCGGCGGACGGGACGCGTTCGACCACTCCGCCGTCGAACTCCTCGGAACGGGAACGGACCCACACGTTCCGGCCATGCTGCGGATGACCGTGATGGACCGTGACGAACGGAAGGTCGGCCGCGCCTTTTCCTCTGCTGTGGTCGAGACCGGCCTGGCGAACTACCCGGGATTCCACGCGCTGACCCCCCCGGGCGGTGCCTCGTCATACGGCGTGTACTGGCCCACCTTCGTCCCGACCGAGTACGTGCGGCCGCGCGTCGTGCTCGACGGAGACGAGATCCCCGTTCCACACTCGCCGGTGCCCATGGGAACGAACCCGCTCCGGCTCGACGACGAGCTTACCGGGACACCGCCGACGGGCAGTGCCGAGCGGGTCCCGCTCGGCACTCTCGCGGGAGCGCGCGCCGGGGACAAGGGAGGTAACGCCAACGTGGGGGTTTGGGTTCGAACGCCCGAGGAATTCGCCTGGTTGGATTCCTACCTCACGGTGGAACGGCTCCGTGAACTGCTGCCCGAAACCGCCGACCTGCGGATCGACCGGTACCGGTTGCCGAACCTGTTCGCCCTCAACTTCGTCGTCATCGGCCTGCTGGGCCGCGGTGTCGCCGCGAGCACCCGACTCGATCCGCAGGCCAAGGCCCTCGGCGAGCAGCTGCGGGCCTGTCTTGTAGACGTACCCGAGTCGCTTCTGACCACCGCGAGTTCTTCGTCACGGACATCGACCCGGACTGGAGGCTGAGCACCGTGCCGTTCACCGAGGAACACCACGCGTTCCGCGCGATGGTGCGCGAATTCGTCGAGCGGGAGATCGAGCCGCACATCGACGAGTGGGAGCAAGCCGGCACGTTTCCCGCGCACGAACTCTTCGGCGAACTCGGCAAGCTCGGGATGCTGGGTTTGGAGTACGACCCCGAGTACGGCGGTCAGGGGGCCGACCACCTGTTCACCGTCGTCCTCGGTGAGGAAATCGGCCGAATCGGGTGCGGCGGCGTGCCGATGGCGATCAGCGTTCAGACGGACATGGCCACGCCCGCCCTCCACCGGTTCGGCACGTCTGAGCTGAAGAATCGTTTCCTCGTCCCGGCACTGCGCGGGGAGAGCGTCTGTTCCATCGCCGTCACCGAATCCGATGCGGGCTCCGACGTGGCGGGTATTCGCACCAGGGCCGAACGCGACGGCGACGAGTGGGTGATCAACGGCAGCAAGCTCTACATCACCAACGGTGTCCAGGCGGATTGGATCTGCCTGCTCGCACGTACCTCCGATGAGGGCGGATACCGTGGTATGTCGCAGATCATCGTGGAGACCGACCGTCCCGGTTTCTCGGTCTCCCGCAATCTCGACAAGCTCGGCAACCGGTCCTCGGACACCGCCGAGCTGGTGTTCGAAGATCTACGGGTTCCGGTCGCCAACACGATCGGTGACGTCGGCCGCGGATTCCAGCAGCAGATGACGCAGTTCCAGCACGAGCGGATGATCGCGGCCTACTCCTCGACGGGTTCGATGCAGCGAGCGCTCGAACGGACCAAGGACTACCTGCGCCAGCGGCACGCGTTCGGCAACCCGCTCATCTCCAACCAGTACGTCGCCTTCCGGCTGGCGGAACTGTCCGCTCAGCTCGACCTCGTTCGCCATCACAACTACGCGTGCGCCGAAGCCTTCCTCCGCGGCGAGGACACCGCTCGCTTCGCCACCGTCGCGAAACTGGCCGTTGGGCGACTCTCCCGCGAGATCGCCGACGCGTGCCTGCAATTCCACGGTGGGATGGGATACATGGAAGAGACGTGGACCGCGCGGTACTTCCGGGACGCGCGGCTCACCTCGGTCGGCGGCGGGGCCGACGAGGTGATGCTGCGCGTGCTGTGCCAGTTGGAAGGGATCGATGCCTGACCCGGTTCGGCCGTCGGTTGTCGACCAGGTAATCGGTGCGAGCTCCCGCCTTCAGCCCGGAGTGAGCCGCTCGGAAGTGGTTCCGTCCGGGATACGGAGGAGGTACCGGGACGAAGCTGGTACTCCACGTACTGCGGGATGACCTCGAGGACGGCGTCAGCGGGGGTTGCCCCTTGGTTCGGAACCTGCCTCGACGGAGGGGCGGTCCCAACCGGCGAGGTCGGCGGCGGCCGCGTAGCTGCTCTGCAGAAACTCCAGCAGGGTGCGTTCGGGGTTCGCTGCGGTGCGCACGGCCTCGTAGGGCAGGAGGAACTCGCCCACCTCCGCGTCGTAGTAGGCCGCCTGCGGGGTTACGGGGTAGTCGCGGTAGCCGTCGGGCTCCGGGTAGGCGTAGGAGTAGAATGTGCCCTCTGCCGTGCCGCCGGGCCAGAAGCCGCAGCTGGACAGCTCGTGCGAGTAGCCCTCGATCATGACGTGGTCACCGCAGTTGGGGACACCACCAGGATGGGGCGGTGCGGTGCGGCCGGAGAATCGGGTGGTCGCCAGGTCCATCGCGCCCCAGAAGAAGTGCACCGGGCTGACCTTGCCGATGAATCGGGCCCGGAACTCGGTCATCACCCGGTGAGTAGCCAGGAGCTGGCCCCAGAACCGGTGCACCTGGTCGGGGTCGTAGGAGGCGTGTTCGGTGTCCTCGTCGAACGGGATGGCGCGCTCCACCTCCCGCGGGGCAGTCCAGATCGGGACGTCCAGGTCGAGCGCGCGCAGCGCAGTCATGACGGCCTGGTAAAGGTCGGCGACCGACCGCGGTTCCAGGGCAATTCGCCGACTTTCGCCATTGCTGGATCGGATGTGCAGCTGGTGTTCGCAGAAGTCGAACTCGATGTCGAACAGCCTGCTGGAGTGGGGGATTGACGAGGTGGTCAATCCACGCGGGGTGACGTACAGCGGTACTTGCCACCAGTGGTTGACCTTGGGGGCCTGTGCGAGCCGGATCTTGCCCACGATCTGCGTCCACATGTGCAGCGTGTCGCGAGTGGCGGTCCAATCGTCCACTCGCAAGGCAGGCCAAGCGCCGAGCGTCTCATGGCGCTCCTGGATGTTGGTCATGTGCGGACCTCCGCGGTCGCTCCGAGGGCGTCGGTTTCGCTGTCCGACCTCACGGGAGGAGGCCGGTGCTGGTCGCGGCACGGATCTTCGAGAGCCAGGCGGTGGCTTGGGTCAACGCGCGACGGTCGATGCCGTGTCCACCGGGATGCCGGCTCAGCTCGACGGCCGCGCCGCGCTGGGTCAACAGCTCGGCCAACCGCTCGGCTTGTTCGAGCGGGGCCACCGGATCGGAGCTCCCGGCCGCGATGAAGACCCCGGTTCGGGAGAGGTCGACCATTTCGGGATCTTCCAACGGGAGCATCGGGGCGAACAGGATGGCGGCCCGCAGGAGGTGCGGGTGCCGCAGCAGCAGGGTGGCTGCGATATTGGCTCCGTTGGAGAATCCGACCGCGACCAGCCGGGACGTGGTCAATCCGTAGTGGTCGGTGGCGCTGGTGGTGAAGGCGGCGAGCTCGTCGGCGCGCACGAGGAGGTCATCGGTGTCGAACACACCCTCCGCCAGTCGTCGAAACCAACGGTTCGCCCCCTGCTCGGACACCTTTCCGCGGGGCGAGAGCAGGGCCGCCTTTTCGCCGAGAGCTCGACCGAGATCGAGCAGGTCGGCTTCGCTGCCCCCGGTGCCGTGCAACAACAGCAAACCGAGCGCGCCGGGAGAGTGGGCGGGCTCGAACCGGTGGACGAACGACTCGACATCGATGCTCACGGGGTCCGCCCGCCCCGGACGCCGCTGGTGGTGATCTCCTCATCCGGGCCCGGCACCTTCAGTCCGGGCAGACCTTGCTCTATTTCCGCTCGGGAGGGTTCCAGCCACGGGGGCAGCTTCAGCGAACGTCCCAGCTCCATCAGCGGTTCGTCGGCGGTGAAGCCCGGGGGGTCGGTGGCGATCTCCAGCAGCACCCCGCCGGGTTCGCGGAAGTAGATCGACTGGAAGTACTGGCGGTCCAGGACGGGTGTCACGTTCAGTCCCCGGTCGATGAGGGAGTCGCGCCAGGCGACCTGTTCGGAATCATCGGGGGTGCGCCAAGCGATGTGGTGGACCGTGCCCGCGGCCACCATCCCCTGCGGAGCCTCCGGACTGCAGAGCACGTCCACCAGCGCACCGACGCCACCATCGCCGGTGGCGAAC
Source organism: Parasphingorhabdus pacifica (assembly GCF_054779195.1). Classification (NCBI taxonomy): domain Bacteria; kingdom Pseudomonadati; phylum Pseudomonadota; class Alphaproteobacteria; order Sphingomonadales; family Sphingorhabdaceae; genus Parasphingorhabdus; species Parasphingorhabdus pacifica. The sequence continues at coordinate 243,556 of NZ_BAAGYS010000003.1, read as the reverse complement.
CGGAATCGGGCGGTCGATTCCTCCACGAGCCGAAACCCGAGGGTGTCGGTGAGGAGTGCGGCGGTGTGCTCGTGGCTGACCTCGGTGAGCGACACCGAGTGCAATCCGCGGATGGCGTGCTCGGGTGGGATGGGGCCGTCTTCCCACGGGGGTCGCGGGTCGCTCCCCGCATGCGCGATGAGTTCGAGTACCAGCCCGTCCGGGTCCCGCACCGACAGCGCTTCCTCGTTCCCGCGGGTGGTGATCGCGCCCACGGTCGCTGCGCAGTCGTCCAAATGCCGACGCCACCACCCGAGCGACCCCTCCGGCACGGAGAAGGCCACCGTGGTGGCCTGCCCGGCGCCCCGCCGTCCGCGTGGCGCGCCCGGCCACGGAAAGAACGTGATCAGCGTTCCGGGCTGACCCGATTCGTTGCCGAAGTAGAGGTGGTAGGTGTCCGGGGCGTCGAAGTTGACCGTTCGTTTCACCAGCCGCAAACCGAGCGCCACGCGGTAGAAATCCGCGTTCCCCTGCGGGTCGGTGGCGATCGCCGTCACGTGGTGCAGTCCTGCCGTGGCGCTCGGCATGTTTCGCCCTCCTCACGAGCCTCGATCCCGAACCGCGGGTGTGACGAGTCGGGCCTCCTGCGGGGTCACCGCCACGATGGTCTCCCGTGCCGGACCGCACCGCATCATGGGTGGAGCTCGCACGTTGACCGGGTCCAGAGGCACCGGATGATCGGTTTGGCTGTCGAGGAGTGGTTGCCGGATCCGGGTGTCCGGGTTGCACCACACGAAGAACGGGACCGGGGCACGTGGCCTCCGGCGGCTGCACCACCGGAGAGGTTCGGCGCTACGCCTACTCCCGGGCAGCAGCAGGCGAGATCAGGTTCAGGGAGCAAGCGGAGATCGAGACCGTGACCGGGAGTTCGCACAGGTAGTCGCCGTCGGCGTGCACTGGGATGGGTCGATCCGCATCGATGGTGATTTCCGTGGTCGTCCGCACCTCGACCTCGGCGGAGTCGAGGTGCGCACCGGTCTTGGCCCGGTTCATGAACCGAACGATCTTGTGTCGGGGGCCGTTGCGCACGGTGAGCACATCGAGGGCGCCGCTTTCCAGGCGCGCGGAGGGCACGATGTTGAGTCCGAATCCGTACCGGCCCGAGTTGGCTGCTACGACCTGGTGCAGCCGCCCCGTCGTTGACCACGTGTCGGCGGTCAGCGTGAATTGGGGTGCGTGCCACCGCAGGATCGCCCCGATCGGTGCGAGCCGGTAGACGAGCAACCCGGGCAGCCACCTGTTGTTGTTGATTGCCTCGGTCGCCACGGAATCCAGTCCGACGTAGACGTTGCCGAGCACGATCCGGTCGGCGACCGCGATCACGTCGATGTCTCGCGCAGCGCCGTGCGCGAGCATCGCGGCGAGACCCTCCGCGTCGTCGGGAAGGCCGAGTTTGCGAGCGAAGTCATTGCCTCGACCGGCGGGTACGAGCGCCATGCTCGCCCCCGTGCCGTGGACGCCCGCGGCGACGTCGCGAGCGAGACCGTCGCCACCGACGGCGATGACGGTCTCGCCGCGCCGTGCGCTCTCGGACGCCGCCTCGGTGGCGTGCTGCCTGCTGCGCGTCATCTGCTCGGTGACGTGGAGTCCTCTGTCCGCGAGCCGTCTCGCGATCGGCTGCCAGAGTTTGAGCGCTCGGCCACCACCGGACACGGGATTGATCAGGGCCGTGTGGGTGCTCACGCCTCAGCCGATCAGGATGCCGGGATTGAGGATGCCCGCGGGATCCACACTGGACTTCGTCGACTTGAGCATGTCGATGCCGATCGGCCCGAGTTCGAGGGCGAGGGTCTCGCGGTGATCGGTACCCACCCCGTGGTGGTGCGAGATCGCTGCGTCGTTGTCGCGGATGGCGGTGTTGGCGGCTTCCTTCGCCCGCGCCCACTGCGCGACCGGGTCGCCGAGTTGCTTGGTGACGACGGTGAAGTACAAGGAGGCCCCCGTCTCGTAGACGTGGCTGATGTGGCACATGACCAGGTTGCCGCAGTCCTGTGCGTTCAACGCATCCTGCACGGCCTCGGTGACGGCCGTCTTGAGCGTCTCGACGTTCGACCAGAACGTCGCGGTCTCCAGGGTTTCGACGAGGGAACCCGCGTCGAGCAGGGGATCACGCAGGTACGGTCCGCGGAACCGCCCCTGTCGCCATTTCTCGCCGGGCTCGACGCCCTGGTTCTGACCGCCGTGCTCCAGCAGCCGTCGGGTGGCGGATGAACGGGTCGCCTCGACTTCGTCGGACGTGCCTTCGTAGCCGACGATGAGGAGGCAGCCGCCCGAATCGGTGCCATCGAGCGCCGCGTCGGGGTCGGCGAGGTTGACGGCGGTTTCGACCTCGTCGGACAGTCGTAGGACGGTCGGCCTGGGGCCGTCCTGGACGAGTGCGCGCAGCGCGGTGCACCCCGCGTCGAAGGTGTCGAACTTCCACCCTTCGAAAACCCTGGTCACCGGTTCGGGGCGGATCCGGACCGTGACGGAAGTGATCACGCCGAAGGCGCCCTCCGAGCCGAGGACGAGTTGGCGCAGGTCCGGTCCCGCGGCCGATTTCGGCGCGGTGCCGAGCGTGAGGGTGCCGCGCGGGGTGGCTACGGTGAGGCCGACGACCATCTCGTCGAATCGGCCGTATCCGGCGGAGGACTGCCCGGCGGACCGTGCGGCGGCGTACCCACCGATCGTGGCCATCTCGTACGACTGCGGGAAGTGGCCGAGGGTGTAGCCCTGTTCGGCGAGTAGTCGTTCCGCGGTGACACCGCGGAGTCCGGCTTCCAGCACCGCGGTGCGCGCGGTCTCGTCCATGCTCACGACCCCGTCGAGGCGGCGCATGTCGAGCGCGAGGACCCCGGCGAATCCGGCCCGGACGGGTGCGAGGCCGCCGACGACCGAGGTGCCGCCGGAGTACGGCACGACGGCGACGCGATGCTCGGTGCAGATCTCCAGCACGCGCACCACATCGGCGTGCGATCCCGGGAACAGGACGGCGTCGGGCGCATCGGAGGCGTCTCCTCCGCGAAGCTTGATCAGGTCCGGGGAGGAGAAACCGCGGGTGTGCCGGACCCGGACGTCGTGCTCGGCGTTCACGTGCTCGGCACCGAGTGCGTCGGCGAGTTCCGCGGTGACCTCGGCGGGCAGTGAGGTCTCGGGGACCCTGGCGTTCGCGGGGTCGGCTGCGGGTGCGGGCGGTACAGCGCCCAGTGCGTCCATCGCGTCGCCCGCGGCATCGGGCAGGTGGCCGGGCGTATCGACGTTGCCCCACAAGTAGGGGTGGCGTTCCACGACGGGCAGGTCGTACTCGGTCACGTCTGCTCCTCCATCGGATCAAGTTCTGATACACTTTGACAGATGGTGTCGCAGCGACGCAACGAGTTGGAAGTCGGGAACGAGTCGAGGTTCGAGTCGGACGAGGAACCCGCGCAGGCGGAAACACCCCGGGCTGCCAACTCGATCCCCGAGCAGCGCATTCTCGACGCCGCCTACGACCTCTTGCTGGCGACCGGCATGCGGCGCATGAGCATGGCCGATATCGCTCGCCGCGCCGACATCTCCCGCGCGACCCTCTACCGCCGCTGGCCGAACGTCCGCGCGGTCGTGGCCGCGCTGGTCACCCGTGAGTTCACGACACTCGCGGCGCAGGTCGAGTCGGCGGCGGGTACCGGGCGCGGATCGCTCGTGTCCGCGGTGACCCATGTCGTCGGTGAGCTGCGCGTGCATCCGCTGGTGCGCAAGATCGTCGACGTCGACCCGGAGTTCCTGGTCCCGTACCTGTTCCACCGCACGGGAGCGACCTCCGACGCGCAGCTCGGACTGATAGAGGACGCCATCCGGCAGGGGCAGGAAGACGGCTCGGTCCGTGCCGGAAGCCGCGGCATGCTCGCGCGGGCTGTACTGCTGACCGCGTGGTCGTTCACCCTCAGCGGCCCCGTTTTCGTTCCGGAGCACGCGTTTCCGGAACTGGACGGCGAACTTTCCCTGCTCCTCGAGAGGTACCTGGCACCGTGAACACCTCCCTGAACGCCGCTCGGCGAACCCGTGACCTCGACCAGCTCGACTCCAGGCCCGACCCGGTCGACGTGCTGGTGATCGGCGGCGGTGTCACCGGCACCGGCGTCGCGCTCGATGCCGCCGCGCGTGGACTGTCGGTCGTCCTCGTCGAGAAGCACGACCTCGCGTTCGGTACCAGCCGATGGAGTTCCAAGCTCGTGCACGGCGGCCTGCGATACCTGGCCTCGGGAAAAGTCGGGATCGCCCACGAGAGCGCGGTCGAACGGGGTGTCCTGATCAGCCGCACCGCCCCGCACCTGGTGCGCGGCTTCCCGCAAGTGGTCCCGCTGCACTCCTCGGTCACCACCGCCGACGCGCTGCTCACCAGAGCCGGGATGTTCGCGGGTGACCTGCTGCGCGCCGCCGCGGGCACACCGGCGAGCACACTACCCCGGTCGCGGCGGATCAGCCCGGCAGAGGTCGCGGGCTACGTGCCGACCGTGCGCGTCCAGGGTCTGCGCGGCGGTGTGCTCGGGTGGGACGGACAGCTCAACGACGATGCCCGCCTGGTCACCGGGTTGGCCCGTACCGCGGCGGGATATGGCGCCCGGATCCTCACGAGGACTGCGGCGTCGGAGGTCACGGGCAGCGGCGCGGTCGTCACCGACACGCTGACCGGACGCAGCCTCGACATCAGTGCCCGAACCGTGATCAACGCCGCCGGGGTGTGGGCGGGCGAGGTCGCACCCGATCTCGAACTGCGCCCCTCGCGCGGTACGCATCTCGTGGTCCCGCAGCACGTTCTCGGCGGTTTGTCGTCCGGGCTCATGGTTCCGCTGCCGGAGCAGCTGGGCCGCTACGTCTTCGCGCTCCCCGCGCCGGACAATCGGGTCTACATCGGACTTACCGACGAAGACGCTCCCGGGGCGATTCCGGACGAGCCCAGGCCCTCCGAGTCCGAGATCGACTTTCTGCTCGACACCATCAACCTCGCGCTGGCCACCCGGATTCGGCTGGAAGACGTCCTGGGGTCCTACTCCGGTCTGCGTCCGCTGCTCGACAACGGAACCGGCAGCACCGCCGACATCTCCCGGGAGCACCAAACGATCATCGGGCCGGATGGTCTGTTGACCATCGTCGGTGGCAAGCTCACCACCTACCGACGGATGGCGCAGGACGCACTGGATGTCGCGCTGGAGAGGGCCGGGGTCCGGGCGGGACCGTGCCGGACGCGGCGGCTACCGTTGGTCGGCGCGGCGAGCCCGGCCGGTCTCGACGCGGTGCAGGCGCCGCCACGGCTGCTGCGCCGGTACGGCACCGAAGCAACGCAGGTGCTCGACATGGGGGGTCCCGAACTGCACCGCCCGATCTCGACGGCCACCGAAGTGACGCCTGCGGAGCTGCTGTTCGCGGTACGGCACGAAGGTGCGTTGGACGCCGGTGATCTGTTGGACCGCCGCACCCGGATCGGACTCGATCCTGCCGCACGAGCCACCGCCGAGACGGCCGCTGCCGCAGCGCTGGCGGAGTGACCGACTAAGGAGCGACTCGTCGACGCCCGGAGTGACCGCCTCGACCGGGGCAGTGAAGTACAGGTGTGGGCACCGACACGTCCGTGTTGTGCGAGCCGCGCGCGTGGTATGAACGAGGGAAGGGCGTGCACACTGCGGAGGGCTCGAGTTCACCGAGTGCACGACTGTGCTGAGCACACTGCGCTGAGCACACGACTGCGGCGTGTGGTCGGAACGGCTCGCGTGACGAGTCGGCACCGGTGGCCGACGGGTTCGGAGGCGTGTCGAGCCGCAAAGCGTGTCCTCAGCGGTATCGCCGGATGTGACCGCCTCGTTCGACGAGGACCGCGGACCAGCCGAGGCCCAAGGAGGCAGACCATTCGCGTTGACAAGCCCGCGACCAGTGCGGCTCTGGTGGTAAACGCACATTCGCGCATCGGCGGCAAGGCGTACTCCTACGCCACTGCAAGGCTGCGCGAGCTCGGCGTGCCGCTGGACGCGACGTACCCGCTGAAGGATCCCTCCCGGTTGGTGGAGACCGTCGACTCCGCGTCGAAGGCCGGTCACGACTTGATCATCCTCGGTGGCGGTGACGGCAGCGTCAGCTCGATCGTGGACGTGCTGGCGCACCGCGACCTCCCAATGGGGTTGCTGCCGCTGGGTACCGCCAACGACTTCGCCCGCACCCTGCACATCCCGACCGACCTCGACGCGGCATGCCGAGCCATCGCGCGCGGCCACATCGTCGACGTCGATCTGGGGCTCTGTGGCGACAACTACTACGTCAACCGGGCCTCCGCAGGCATCGGCGCCAGCGTGGCGCAGGCGATGTCCCCACGGCTCAAGCGTCACGTCGGACCGCTCGCCTACCCGGTGGCCACCGCGAAGGCCTTCATCGGCCACCGGCCGTTCTCGAGCCGGCTGCGCTTTCCCGATGGTGACCATCCGCCGCGCGAGTACTCCCGGCTCCTGCAGGTTTCGGTCGCCAACGGGCGCTACTACGGCGGCGGGCAACTCGCCGCCCACGATTCCGGGATCGACGACGACACCCTCGACGTGACGGTGATTCGGCAGGGCGGCATGCGCGACCTCGCCGAGGTGGTCCGCAGCCTCAAGTCGGGGAAGTCGAGCAAGCACATCGAGCACTTCCGCACGCGGAAGGTCGAGGTGGAGACCGAGGGGCACATGCCGATCAATATCGACGGCGAGATCGTGGCCTCCACCCCGCAGCAATTCTCGGTGGCCCGCAACGCCCTCCACGTCGTCGTGCCGGAGACCTGGGTCGACGCCCAATAACCGGACGAGCCAACCGAAGTTCCGGCCGCGTGGTGGTGGAGCCGCGCACTCACAGGCGGCGGCTCAGCCGGTGCGGGACGGGATGTAGGTCCGAAGTTCGCAAGTGCGGCGTACCAGGTCCCGCAGCGATTCGAGGCTCCCGCTGATCAGTCCGAGGGTGCGAGCCTGCACGAGGAGGTTGCCGGTCGCGGTGGCCTCCACCGGGCCGGAGATCACCTTTCGTCCGGTCCGTTCGGCGGTCAGCTGACACAACAGCGCATTCCGGGAGCCGCCACCCACCATGTGCACGGTGGATACCGTTCGGCCGGTGAGCCGCTCCACCTGGTCGATGGAGTCGGAGTACGCCGCCGCGAGACTTTCCAGGATGCAGCGCACGAATTCGCCGCGGGTTTCCGGCAGTGGCCGGTCGTGTTCGGTCAGCCATTCCACGATGCGTGCGGGCATGTCACCTGGTGGCAGGAACCTCGTGTCGGCGGCGTCGAACACCGCGACTCTGCCGGACGGGACTTCGGCGGCTTCGGCCAGCAGCGCCTTCAGGCCGACCGAAGGGTCGGTACCGCTCCAGTGCGCCATCGACTCCGTCAGCAGCCACAGTCCCACGACGTTGTGCAGGTAGCGGATCCGGCCGTCGACTCCTCGTTCGTTGGTGAAGTTCGCGGCCCTGCCCTGCTCGGACAGCACCGGCCGATCAACCTCGACGCCGACCAACGACCAGGTGCCGCAGGAAATGTAGGCGAACGCCTCGTCGACCGCGGGCACGGCCACGACAGCCGAAGCCGTGTCGTGCGATCCCACCGCCGCGACCGGCAGCGGCCGGTGGGCACCGAGTTCGGCCGCCACCTGCGGGGAGACCTCGCCCAGCTGCTCTCCCGGCGAAACCAATCGGGGCAGCAGGCTCGGGGACAAGCCCAGCCGGTCGAGCAGCGCGGTCGACCATTCTCCCGTTCGCACGTCGAGCAAACCTGTCGTGGAGGCATTCGTCCGTTCCGAGATTTGCGTGCCCGTGAACCAGTGGACGAACAGATCGGGAATGAGCAACATCCGGTCGGCGAGCTGGAGGAATCCGGTGTGGCGCTCCGCTGCGAGTTGGAACGTGGTGTTGATCGGCAGGTGCTGCAGGCCATTCATCTCGTACAGCTCCTCCGGCCCCACCACCCGGTGCACGTCCGCGACAGCCGCGGCGTTGCGGTCGTCGCGGTAATGGTGCGGCATGCCCAACACGCGGCCGTCACGCAGCAGCGCGTAGTCGACCCCCCAGGAGTCGATGGCCACACCGGCCAGCCCTCCTTCCGCCCGCAGCGCCCGCGCGAGCCCGGCGCACATCTCGCGGTACAGCTCCAGGACGTCCCAGTGCAGGCCGTCGCGGGTGCGCACCGGCCGGTTCGGGAACCGGTGGAGGGTCCGCATTCGCAGCTCGTCCGGCCCGACGTGGCCGACCACCACCCGTCCGCTGGTGGCACCCAGATCGATCGCGGCTACCGCATCGCTCATGGTCCCGACACCCCTTTCAACGAAGGAACGCGGTGGCGACGCCGGCATCCACCGGAATGTGCAGACCCGTCGTGTGGCTGAGATCCCCGGCGAGCAGCGCGTACACGGCGTTGGCGACGTTCTCCGGCAGGACTTCCCGCTTCAGCAGCGTCCGTTGGGCGTAGAAGGCCCCGAGTTCTTCCTCCGGAACCCCGTACACCTCGGCCCGCTGCGCACCCCAGCCGCCGGCGAAGATGCCGCTCCCGCGCACCACGCCGTCCGGGTTGACGCCGTTGACCCGCACGGCGTGCTCGCCCAGTTCGGCGGCCAAGAGCCGCACCTGGTGCGCCTGATCCGCCTTGGTGGCCGAGTAGGCGATGTTGTTCGGCCCGGCGACCACCCCGTTCTTCGAAGCGATGTAAACGATGTCGCCGCCGAGTTCCTGGTCGATGAAGACCTTGGCGGCCGTGCGGCTGACCAGGAAAGACCCCTTGGCCATCACGTCGTGCTGCAGGTCCCAGTCAACTGAGGTGGTTTCCAGCAGCGGTTTCGACAGCGACAGCCCGGCGTTGTTGACCACCACGTCGAGTCCGCCGAACGCGAGGAGAGCAGCGTCGACTGCGGCGGCGACGTCGTCCTCGTCGGTCACGTCGGCGCGCACGCCCACGGCCACGTCGGGCGAACCCAACTCGGCCGCGGCTTCCTGCGCCTTGTGCTGGTCCAGGTCCGCGAGCACCACGTTGGCTCCCTCACGGGCCAGCCGGGCCGCCGTGGCCTTGCCGATGCCGGAAGCGGCTCCGGTGACCAGGGCGACCTCGGTCGCCAGTGGTTTGGGCGTGGGTCGTCGCCGCAGCTTTGCTTCTTCCAGGGCCCAGTACTCGATGCGGAACTTCTCGTGTTCGTCGATGGGGGAGTAGCGGGAGAGGGCCTCGGCGCCGCGCATCACGTTGATCGCGTTGACGTAGAACTCCCCGGCGACGCGGGCGGTCTGCTTGTCCCCGCCGTAGCTGAACATGCCCACGCCCGGGATCAGCACGATCGCCGGATCGGCGCCGCGCATCGACGGCGAGTCCGAGGTGGCGTGGCGGTGGTAGTAGGCGGCGTACTCGTCCCGGTACTGCTCGTGCAGCTGCTTGAGCCGTTCGACCGTTTCTTCGATCGAAGCGGTGTTCGGCAGGTCGAGCACGAGCGGCTTGACCTTGGTGCGTAGGAAGTGGTCGGGACAGCTGGTGCCGAGCTGGGCCAGCCTGGCGTGCTCGGAGCAGGCCAGGAAGTCCAGCACCTCGGCGCTGTCGGTGAAGTGCCCGATCTGGCGCTTATCGGTGCTCACCAGGCCGCGCAGCACCGGCGCGAGCGCGGCCGCCTTCTTCCGCCGCTGCTCTTCCGGCAACGGTTCGTACCCGTCGAGGACCGCTCCGAAGGGGTCGGGCTTGCCGTACTCGGCGATGTGCTCGGCAGCGGTGTCGATGATCCACAGCGAGTTGCGTTCGCACTCCTCGCTCGTCTCACCCCAAGCAGTGATCCCGTGTCCGCCGAGGATGGTGCCGATGGATTCCGGGTGCCGACGCTTGATCTCGGCGATGTCCTGGCCGAGTTGCCAGCCGGGGCGGCGCCAAGGGATCCACACCACCTTTTCGCCGAAGATCTCGTGGGTCAGTTCCGGACCGTCGGCGGCGGTGGCGATGGCGATTCCGCTGTCCGGGTGAAGGTGGTCGACGTGGTCGGCTTCCACGAGCCCGTGCATCGCGGTGTCGATGGATGGTGCGGCTCCGCCTTTGCCGTGCAAGGTGTAGTCGAACGCCGCCACCATCTCGTCCTCACGGTCCACGCCCGGGTACACATCGGACAGTGCGCGCAGCCGGTCCAGGCGGAGCACGGCGAGCCCCTGCTCGGTGAGCGTGCCCAGATCACCGCCCGATCCCTTCACCCACAACAGGTCAATCGGTTCGCCGTTGACGGGATCGGTGTCCTGGCCCTTGGCCGAGGCGTTGCCGCCCGCGTAGTTGGTGTTCTTCGGGTCGGCGCCCAGCCGGTTGCTCCGGGCGATCAGTTCCTGCTTGACGGTACTGGCCTTCGGGTTGGTCAAGGCTGTTTCCTCTCCTGCGCGATTGGTCATCAGGCTCCCCACCCGGCCTGCACACCACCGACGCGCTGTGTGGCGAGATGCTGTTGGTGACCGGATTCGGCGTAGGCGCGCATCGGATCGGCCGGCAACCCGCGTGCTGCCCGCCATTCCGCGAGATCCGGCCGCACGTCGGTCTGGAAGGCGTCCATCAGCACGTCATTCGCGCCGAGCACGTCGTGCTCGGACTGCGCCTCGGCGAGTGCCGCGCGGTCGACGAGCAGCGCGCGGGCGGTCATCTCCTGCACGTTGAGCACCGACCGGATTTGTCCGGGGATCTTCTCCTCGACGTTGTGGCACTGGTCGAGCATGAATCGAACCGGCGACCCTTCGTCGAGCCCGCCTCCGGCCACGACTTCGTGCAGGATCCGGAACAACTGGAACGGATCGGCAGCACCGACGATCAGGTCATCGTCGGCGTAGAAGCGCGAGTTGAAGTCGAACGAGCCGAGTTTTCCCAACCGCAGCAATTGCATGACGATGAACTCGATGTTGGTCCCAGGCGCGTGATGCCCGGTGTCCAGACAGGTGTACGCCCGGTCGCCGAGTGCGCTGACCTGGACGAAGGAGGTTCCCCAGTCAGGTACGTCGGTGTGGTAGAAGGCGGGTTCGAAGAACTTGTACTCGAGCACGAGCCGTTGGTGCTCGTCCAACCCGTCGTAGATCGTGGCCAGTGATTCGGAGAGCCGGTCCTGACGGGCGCGCAGCGAATCTTGGCCGGGGTAGTTGGTGCCGTCGGCCAACCAGATCTTGAGGTCGGTCGAGCCGGTGGCGCGCATGATGTCGATGCACCTGAAGTGGTGGTCGATGGCTTTGCGCCGCACTGCCGCATCGGAGTGGGTGAGGCTGCCGAACTTGTAGTCCTCGTCTTGGAATGTGTTGGAGTTGATCGTGCCCAGTTCCACTCCGAGGTCTTCGGCATGGGACTTGAGCGCGGCGAAATCGTCGACCACGTCCCACGGGATGTGCAGTGCCACCTGCGGCGCCAGGCCGGTGAGTTCGTGCACCTTGGCGGCGTCGGCGAGCTTCTCGTACGGCGTGCGCGGGGTTCCCGGCATGCTGAAGACCTTGAATCGGGTCCCCGAGTTGCCGAATGCCCAGCTGGGCAGCTCGATGGACTGGCGAGCGAGTGTCTCGGTGATCTCGCCGAAGCGCATGGTCATGCAAGTTCTCCTTCGTTCGGGCGCTGCTGGTCGACTGCGGGAGTTCCGGCCACGTCCGGGCCGGATTCGTCGATCTCGGCGAGCTGGTCGGCGAGGTGGAAGACCTCTTCGAGGACCGTGGCGGCCTGGTCCGCGCGCCCACTTCGGCCGACGAAGAGGTCGGCCATGTGCTCCTCCCAGGACGAGGCCACCCGTGATGCCGCGAGGTGCGCGTCCGAGTCGGCGATGGAACCCGTCTCGTAGTAGCCGATCAACAGCCCGTCGGGGCGGAGGAACAACGAGTAGTTGTGCCGTCCCGAGGCTTCGAGCTCACGCAGCATTTCGGGCCACACGGCGGCGTGGCGGCGCCGGTACTCGTCGAGGCGGTCGGGATCGACCTGCAACTGGAAGCACACGCGGGTCATGAGGTCACCACCGCGTCGTCCGCGGTCGTGGTGGTTCCGTAGCGCTCCTGCTCGATCTGCTGCAGGCTCTTGCCCTGGGTGCGGGGTGTCCAAACCGTGCCGATGAGCAGGGATGCGGCCAACAGGCCGAGGATGAGCAGGCCGAGTCCTTCCAGGCCGATCTGCGCCAGCAGCACCGGAAACCAGACGCTGAGCAGCCCGACGAGGACTCTGGCAGCCAGGAACAACACGCCCTGAGCGCTGGCGCGGTATCCGGTCGCGAACAGCTCGCTGGTCCACAGCCCGTAGAAGGCCTGCGCGCCGACGCCCATGGACACGCCCCAGCCGATCGCGAAGAACAGCATGGTGGCGGTGCTCGGCGGGGCGTAAATCAGCGCGCCCCAGGCCACGAATCCGAGCGCGGCGCCCGCGCAGTACAACCAACGGCGGCTCACCCGATCGGCGAGCAGCATGAACCCGAGGAACGTGGCGGCGCTGGTGCAGCCCCACATGAGAACCTGCAGCAGGTACTGCTCGGTCACCGACGTGATCCCCGCCGCTTCGTACACCCGCGGCTGGAAGATCCCGGACTGTCCGGCCACGGTGTTCCACAGGGCGTAGACGCCGAACAGGAACAGCAGTGCGGTGAGGTTGGCCTTCTTCGTGAACAGGCCGCGCAGGCTGCCGAGGAAGGAGGGGCGGTTGCCCGAGGTGTTGTTCCGGTTGCGCCAGATCTCGGATTCGGGCAAGCCTCGCCGAACCCACCAGGTCACGGCGGCGACGACGAACAGATGCGCGAAGATGAGTCGGCTGCCGAGTAGACCGAGCGGGGCGACGACGACCGCGAGCAAGTAGCCGAGCATCGGCCCGATCGACCAGGCCAGCTGGGCGGTGCCGACGTGCGCCGCCCGTTGATGTGGCGGAGCTTCCTCGGCGATGTAGGTCCACGACGCGGTCACGCCGGCGCCGACGGCGATGCCGGTCAGCACGAAGGCGGTCAGCAGCATCCCGTAGGACGTGGCGAGGACCGCCAGCAGCACGCCCAGCATGTACAGCAGCAGGTCGTAGGTGTATATGAACTTTCTGCCGTAGCGGTCGCACAGCGGACCGCCGATGGCCGCGCCCGCCGCGGCACCGAAAGCGTTGGCGCTCAGCGAGGCGAGCAGCCCGACCGCCAGGTTGTCCAGACCGAACTTCGCCTGCCACAGGCTGAGGCTCGTGGCGATCGCGATGATCGAACCTGCTTCGATGTAGTTCGACATGGCCACGGCAATGGTCGCCCGCCACCCTGTCGTTGGCTTGCTTCCTAACCGGACCCCCATGGGTCCTCCCGTCCATCGGCGTTGATGTCGCAGGCTCCGAGGGCGGTGCCACGGAGGTTTGAATCGTTTTAAGCGAGGAAGCTCACACGGTAGGGACTCGATGCCCGGGAAACAAGACCTCCCCGCCGACCGGTTTCGAGCGCGCGGTCCCGAACGGGTCGCGCCGGGGAGCGGGAACGGGGAGTCGAGGAAGGGCCGTCAGCGATTCGCGAGGCTCGACCGGCGCACCACCAGCTCGGGCTGGAAAACCACGTTCTGATGCGCGTGCTCGGGGGCGCCGTCGATCTCGGCGAGCAGTAGCTCGGTGGCTGTTTCCCCCATCTGGTGTGCGGGCTGGCGGACCGAGGTGAGCGGGACGGCCGCTGCCGAGGCGAAGTCGATGTCGTCGTAGCCCACGATCGAAAGGTCGTCCGGCACGGAGACGCCGGCGGTGACCATCGTTTGCAGAACGCCGAGGGCGAGAAGGTCGTTCGCGCAGAACACCGCAGACGGGCGGTCGCTCAGGCCGAGCAGCCGGGAACCTGCGTCCCGTCCGGCCTCGACATCCAACCCGGGAGCCGCCAACAGGGTGATCGCCTCACGCGGGATTCCCGCTTCGTCGCAGGCGTTCCACGCACCCTGGCGGCGGTCGCGGCACTGCGCCAGCGTCATCGAGCCGGTGACGTGGGCGATGTGCCGGTGACCCCGTTCCAGCAGGTGGCCCGCCGCCAGCTCACCGCCTGCGACGTCGTCGACCGAGATGGAACAGGCTTCATCCTCCTCGGCTACGCGATCGACGTAGACGTACGGGATGCCGTGGCGCCGAAGCTGACGAAGGTGATGGCCGGAGGTGTCGGTCGGCGTGACGAGAACGCCGCGCACGCGCTGCTCGGCGAACAGGGACAGGTACAGCTCCTCGGCGCTCGAATCCTGGGAGCTGTCGCAGAGCATCACGCCGAGTCCGACGGCTCGGGCGGCCTGCTCGGCACCATGTGCCAGTCCCACGAAGAATGGGTTGCGCATGTCCAGCACGAGCAGCCCAAGGATGCGGCTCCGTCCGGCGCGCAACTGGCGGGCGGATTCGCTACGCACGTAGCCGAGGCTTTCGATCGCGTCCACCACGCGGGAGCGGGTGGCGGGGGAGAGCAGCTCCGGGCGATTCAGCGCATTGGACACCGTCGCATTCGAGACGCCCGCCTGGCGCGCGACGTCTTTGATGCTGACGACACCGTTACCGGTTTCGGTTCCTGACACCCGGACCTCCGCCCGCACCTGGAGATAGCATCCGATCTTACCGCACAGTGTAACGATTCAATCGACTGCAGGATGATTCGATGCGGGCACTGTGCGCGGGGTGTCGGTCGTGGTCGGCCGGTTCCACGGAAAACGCGCTTCGCGCCGAGTTCGGCGGCGGGGAACACGTGCTCCGGTTGTCAAGATATTGAACAACCCGGCAGGTGTGGTGCAGATTACGTGTGGTCCCGCGCGGTGACCTTGGTCGAGCAAGGAGACGACAATGAGCGGCTTGCGGTTCGGTACGTTCCTGGCTCCTTTCCATCCTGCCGGCGAGAACCCGACGCTGGCTTTGCAGCGTGATCTGAAACTGGTCGAGTACCTCGACGAACTCGGTTACGACGAAGCGTGGATCGGCGAGCATCATTCGGCGGGTAGCGAGATCATCGCGTCGCCGGAGATCTTCATGGCCGCTGCCGCGGAGCGCACGAAGACCATCAAGCTCGGTACCGGCGTGACCTCGGTGAGCTACCACAACCCGCTGTGGGTGGCGGATCGGATGGTACTGCTCGATCACCTGACGCGCGGGCGGACGATGCTGGGTGTGGGGCCTGGATCACTGCCCACCGACTCCTCGATGATCGGGCTCGACCCGACCGACACGCGCGAGCTGCTCGATATCAACCTCGACATCATCATGCGCCTGCTGGCCGGTGAATCGGTCACCGCTCAGACCAAGACGCACAAGCTGATCGACGCGCAGCTGCAACTTCGTCCCTACAGTGACCCGTGCTTCGATGTCGCCGTCGCCGCGGTCGCCTCACCGACGGGGCCGCGGCTGGCCGGGCAGCACGGGGCCGGGCTGCTGTCGATCGGTGCCACGCTCACCAAGGACGGCTTCGACGCACTCGGACACCATTGGAACGTCGTCGAAGAACGGGCGGTGCACTTCGGTCGGCCGGTTCCGGACCGCTCGAGTTGGCGGCTGGTCGGGCTGATGCACATCGCCGAAACCCGCGAACAGGCCTACCGCGACGTCGAATACGGAATCGAGCAATGGTTCCGCTACTTCCAGAAGGTGGCGGCGTTCCCGCAGATGGCGGTCGAGGGCGGCGACGTACGGGAGATGGTCGATTTCATCAACGAGGCGGGTGTCGGTGCGATCGGCACTCCTGATGATGCCCGCGCTCAGGTTGAGCGCCTGCGCGAGCAATCCGGCGGCTTCGGAGCCATGCTGCTGCTCAGCCACGAGTGGGCGAATCCCGAGGCCACGCGCCGGTCCTACGAGCTGATCGCCCAACACGTCATGCCGCATTTCCAGGGCTCGGTCCGAACGCATGCGGAGTCGACCCGCAACGCCAAGCAACGCGCTGCCGAGACCCGAGGTGAACACGTGGAATCCCAATGGAGCGCGGTCAGCCGCATGTCGGAGAAGTACGCCGAGGAGGTCCGCCAGAAGGGCTGATGCCGTTCGAGGTCGTCGCCGTTGCCGATGCCGAGTGATCCGCGGCGCGCACGTCCCGGGTGCCGTCCGGGAGCCGGGGATAGGTCGGTGGCCGGGCCGGACCGACGGGAAGAAACCCTGAACGTCCGGTCTTGGATGTGCCCGTGCGGTGCGTACGGTCGGCGCGCCTGTCTGGCGTCGGTCGCACGCGCCGCGACGAGCGAGCCCATCTCGATCAACTGCCGAGCATCCGCCTACCCAGCGATGTGGTTCGCGTTGTTACGCCTGTAACATCGGGGAGTGTCGGATGTATCGGAAGATCGATTTTGGCTGCTCGTGGTGGTTTCCACCGCAGGGGCCCAGGCATCGTTGCGGATGCACGTATGGCGGCGGCTGAAGGAGCTCGGGGCGCTGCCGGTGCATCAGGGTGTCTCGATGCTTCCCGCGACGTCGCAGACGCGAAAATCGATCGCCCGACTCCTGGAGCGCGTCGCCAGGGACGGTGGTGAGGGCCGATGCATGCGAATTCAGCTCGTGGACGAGTCCGAGCACGAAACGGCGGTGGAACGGTCCCGGGCGGCGCGGGACGAGGAGTACGCGGAGGTGCTCGAACGGCTGCCGGAGCTGTTCGCCGAGCTGGAGGCCGAGACCGCTCGCGGGCGAATGACCTTCGCCGAACTGGAGGAGTCCGAGGCGGACATGGAGCGCTTCCGCCGCTGGGTCACGCGTATCGAGACCCGCGACTACTTCGACGGCCACCAGCGTGCCGCGGTCGCCGCCGAGATGGAGCGCGCCGCGCGGGCGCTCGCCGAGTTCGAAGCAGCCGCCCTGGATGCCGACACGGCGGCGGGTGAGCCCGGCCCGGCGGACTCGCCCGCCCGGTTGCGGGAGGTCGAGTAGCCGTGCTGGAAGCACTGATCGCGGCAGGGATCGGCCTGTTCGTGTTGTGGCTCGCACTGATCGTGGTGCTGTTGATCGTGCGTCCGCGCGGCTCACTGCTGTGGGACGCGATCCGACTGGCCCCGGACATGGTTCGGCTGCTCACGCGGCTGGGTCGGGACCGCACGTTGCCGCGCGCCGCGCGCGTGTGGCTCGGCCTGCTGTTGGTCTACCTGGCCGTGCCGATCGACCTGGTGCCCGATTTCATCCCGGTGCTGGGCTACGCCGACGACGCCATCATCGTCGCCGCGGTGCTGCGCATGGTCGTCCGGCAGGCCGGGCTGGAGCCCGTCGCCCGACACTGGCCGGGTACACAACTCGGGCTGACCGTGGTCCAGCGGGTCTGCGGTCTCACCACCACGGCCGATCACCCCAGCGGCGAAGGTCCACGGTCCGGCGAATCAGAGCCGCTCCGGTAGGCCCCGGAGGTTTCTCGGCGTGCTCGCGCGCTCGGAGCCCGGGATTCGCCGGAAACTCGGCGGTCCTTGCGAAGATTCCGTAGTTTCACCCGGTTGTCGGCACTCCCCGGGGCCCGGCGGGCTGGCCCGCAACGGACATCAACACCACAATCGTTCCTGACGCAGCTTGACTGGGGGATTCCGACAGCGAGGGTCCGATGGGAACCCTCGGCCACGACCTGGCGGGCCCTCCGCACAGCGAGCGTCCCCGCCGCCAACCCGGCGAGCGAGGATCGGCCCGATCCGTCACGAGACCAGCGAAGCTGCACCGCGGGATCATTCCATGCATAAGTTTCGGGTCGCTCGGGTGGAGGGAGAAGGCGCTGGTATGGATTCGATACTCATCTTCATCTCCGGAGCTGTCCTGCTGATATACAGCGCCGAGAAACTGATCGGTTACCTCGTCGGGGCCGCGAGCGGGCTCAAGGTCTCCGTGTTCCTGCTCGCCATCGTGTTCACGGGGATCGAGTTCGACGACATCTTCCTCGGTGTCGCGCTCAACCTGGAAGAACTCGACGGGGTCGCGCTCGGCATCGTGTTCGGCACCGCGCTCTCGCTGCCCGGGATCGTGCTCGCGCTCGCGGCGATCCTCACACCCACCGCGATCAGGATTCCGCGCGACTACGTCGCCGTCTTCGCCTTCGCACCGTTCGTGATGATCGCGTTCACCCTGATGGCGCCGCTCACGATTGTGGACGGCATGCTGCTCCTCGGGGTGTTCGTACTGTTCCTCGGCTACGTCGCCGTCCGCGAGTCGAAGGGGGAGACCCCGGTTTTCCGAGACGCCGAGATGTACGAGGCGTACGCCGCCGTCCGAGAGGCCGGGAACGGGCGGACGGCGCTTCGGCCACCGGGTACCCGCTCGCGAGCGGATGAACAGGACGGGTCCGGAGAGCTGCCGGGTTGGGGGTCGGCGAAGCGCCTCTCCGAACAGGTGCCGTTCGCCGAAGCCCGCCGAGGTTCCGGCTGGATCGGACTCGGGCTGGCGATGCTGGCGGTCGCCGGTCTCGTCATCGGTGCCGCGACCACGGGCATCGGGACTGCGGGAATCCTGGAGAGCCACGGAATCGAAGGCACTCTGTTCGGCGCGACCATCGCGACTCTGGTGCTGACCATCGAGGACGTCTTCCTGACCGTGGAACCCGCCCGTCGGGGTGCACCGGAGATCGGAATCGGAAACGTCATCGGCAGCGTCGTCTTCTCGGTGACCGGGAAACTGGGGATCATCCTGCTGGCGGGCGGTCTCGTCGTCGGGCCGAACGTGCTCAGCTGGCATCTGCCCGCGCTCATCGTTTTGACCGGGCTCGCGGCCATGTTCCTACTCACGGGGCGGCTGAAGCGCTGGCACGGCTTCGCGCTGCTGAGCCTCTACATCGTCTACTGGATCGTCAGCTTCCTCGTGTTCGGGGCTGTTCCGGTCGAGGTTGACTGACGGGGCGGGCCCCGCGCGGGCGCTGCCCCGCCGACCGTCCCGGATGCGGCCGGGGCACCAGTTCCGCGTCATCGGAATCGGTCGACTCGTTGGCTGCTCGCACCACGTCGGCGACGAGGTGATGGTCGGGTGCCAGGTGGCAGACCGGGTCGGTCCGAGCCACATCGCCGGTGAGCTGGAAAGCTTGGCAGCGGCACCCACCGAAGTCGATCTCGCGGCGTGGGCAGCTCGAGCACGGCTCGGGCATCCAGGACGTTCCGCGGAATCGTTGGAACAAGGGCGATTCGGTCCAGATCCAGGCCAACGACGCCTCGCGAACGTTCGCGCGCGGTAGCGGCAGTTTGTGCGCGGCCGGGCAGGGCAGTGCGTCACCGTTGGGGACAACGGTGAGCTGTTGCCGTCCCCAGCCGCCCATGCAGGGTTTCGGGTACTGGCTGTAGTAGTCGGGGAGGACGTAGATGATCTCCATCCGTCCCGCCAGCCGCTCCCGCTCGGCGCGCACGACCGGCTCCGCCCGCTCCAGCTGCGATCTGCTGGGCAGGAGCGCATCGCGGTTGCGCCACGCCCACCCGTAGTACTGCGTGTTGGCCAGCTCGACGCGGTCGGCGTCCAACTCCTCGGCGAGGTGCAGGATCTCGCCGATCCGGTCGATGTTGTGCCGGTGGAGGACGACGTTCACGGTCAGCGGCCAGCCCAGCCCTTTGACCAGGCGAGCCGCGGCGATCTTGCGTTCGAAGGAGGCGGTACCCGCGATGCGATCGGAATCAGCGGGTTCGTCGGCCTGGATGCTGATCTGCACGTGGTCGAGGCCGGCGGCTTTGAGCTGCTCCGCGCGGCGCGCCGAGAGGCCGAGCGCGCTCGTGATGAGGTTCGTGTACAGACCCAGCTCATTGGCGCTGCGCACGATATCCACCACGTCGTGGCGCTGGAGCGGTTCACCGCCGGAGAGGTGGAGCTGTAGGACACCGAGGTCGCGGGCCTCGGTCAGCACCCGCTGCCACTGTTCCGTGGTCAGCTCGTCGCGATAGTCGGCGAGGTTCAGCGGGTTGGAGCAGTACGGGCAGTGCAGCGGGCACGCGTAGGTGAGCTCGGCCAGCAATCCGAACGGGGGCGGCGTCGAGCTAGTCATTTTCGACCTCCAGGCATCGGTGGGCGACTAGACGAGCGAGGAAACGCGCCACCTCGTCGCCGGCGACGCGGTCGTACCGGCCGCGCAGCTCCGCCACGATTTCGGCGAGCGTGCGTCGGCCGTCGCAGAGCCCCACGATGGCGGCGCCAGTCGGGTTCAGGACGGATACCGCCTCCGGCCCCAGCAGCACGTGCCGCCCGCGCACCCGGTCGAAGATCAGGCGTACGTGCGGTACCAGCTTCGGGCGGCCCGATAGGGGAATCGCGTCCGTCGCGGTCTCGGCGCGGTCAGCTCGCGTACGCCTGGTCGATGGCATCGAGAACACTCCAGAGGACATCGCATTTGAACGACAGGGCCGCCACGGCGCGCTCCTGCTCGTCGGCTGACCGGCAGTATCCGGTCACCAACTCGAGCGCGTGTTCGGAGTCGTGGGGGGCCTGAGCCAGGCGGGCCCGAAAGTAGGCGAGACCATCGTCGTCGATCCACGGGTAGAAGCGCTCGAACGCGACGAGCCGCTCGGCCATCAGGTCGGGGGCGAAGAGCTCGGTCAGCGAGGACGCCACGGCCTCGGTCCACGGCCGGGCGCGGGCGAAGTTGACGTACGCGTCGACGGCGAACCGAACGCCCGGGACCAGATGATGTTCCTCGCGGACTTCCTCGCGGCTGAGTCCGACCGCTTCGGCCAACCGCAACCACGCGTCTATGCCCCCTTCCGCACCCACCGCGCCATCGTGGTCGACGATGCGCCGGATCCAGCGCCGACGTACGTCACGCTCGGGGCAGTTGGCGAGAATCGCCGCGTCTTTGCGGGGGATGTTCGCCTGGTAGTAGAAGCGGTTGGCCACCCAGCCCCGGATTTGACGGCGGCTCAGGCGTCCCGCGTTCATCTCGACGTGGAACGGGTGCTGGTCGTGGTAGCTCTGCGACTGAGCGCGCAGCGCGGCGACGAACCCGTCGGTATCGGAGAGCGTTGTCACGGCTGGATTCACACCTCCAGCCCGTCGGTGGCCACTTCCATGCCACGCCGCTCGAGGACGCCACGCTCGGCGGCGTCGTCCGGATTCGCGTCGATGTGGACGTGGGTTTCGTTACCGGTGTTCGGGCATACGCGGTTCCACTGTGGAAACCTCCCGCCTGCAGCTGATTCGAACACCCGTACCCCCATTTCGGTTCTCCTCCGCGCCCCGAGGGCTCCACCGGGGTGGGCGCGGGCGCCGAATTCCACGTCCGGCGCCCGTTCCTCACCGGCTGGTCCTCCCGCCGCTGCTAGTCCTCCCATTGCGCGACGTACATCGTGACCTCGGCCGCGCATCCGACTTCCTCGAAATCGGGCGTCTCCCACTCGAGGACCTCAGGTGGAGCGGTAGCGGAATCCATGACTGGCACCTCCTCTCCGTGCTCTTCGGGTACGAGCTCCGGTACGAGCTAGTCCTGCGGGAGGGCGAACACGAAGAGCGCGTCTCCGTGCGGCGCGCCGAGCAACCCGGGCAGGAAACCTTCGACCCAACTCCCCCACCCGACCGGAACAGCGATGTACTGCCGTCCGTCGATGCTGTACGTCGTCGGGCTGCTGTGGTGCCCGCTGCCCGTCTGGAAGTACCACAGCAGCTCCCCGGTGTGCGCGTTGTACGCGTTGAACTCCCCGGTGGGTTCGCCGGTGAACACGAGGTCGCCCGCGGTAGCCAACACCGACGCGCACATCGGCACATCGTTGTCCCAACGCCACACTTCCTCGCCCGTGGACGGGTCGATGGCCTTGACGGAGCCCCGCATGTCCGTGGAGTCGACGGTGACGCTCGCACCCCAGTACGGAATGCTTTCCCGGAATTCCCTGCGCCGTAGCGTGACTTCGGCGCCGACGTCCTGCACCGGCACGTAGAAGAGCCCCGTCCTGGGGCTGTACGCCGCGTGCACCCATTCCTTGCCGCCGGCCGGCCCCGGCCAGAAGCGCACCATTTCACCCTCTTTCTCGGGATACACCTGGGGAGTCACCGCTCCGTTGGCGTCGATCTCGCCCCATGTGATCCGATCGACGAAAGGTGCCACCCGGACCAGCTCGCCGTTCGTGCGGTCCAGGACGAAGAAATACCCGTTCTTGTCGAAGTGCCCGAGCAGCTTCCGCCCGTCCTCTTCGAACAGGATGTTCTCCATGGTGCTGTCGTAATCCCACAGATCGTGCGGGTTGTACTGGTAGTGCCACCGGATTTCGCCGTTGTCCGGGTCCACGGCGATCACGCTGTCGGTGTAGAGGTTGTCACCCTCACGGGCAGCGCCGTCGAAGTCCGGTGAGGGATTGCCGGTTCCCCAGTACATGAGGTTCAGCTCCGGGTCGTAGGTGCCGGTAACCCAGGGGTTCCCGCCTCCACGTGCCCAAGCCGGGCCGTCCGGCCAGGTCTCCGAACCGGGCTCGCCGGGTTTCGGAACGGTGTAGCAGCGCCAGGCGGGCTGCCCGGTGTCGAGATCGAAGGCGTCGAGGTGCCCGCGCACGCCGAACTCCCCGCCGGAACTCCCCACGACGACCAGATTCTTCACCACCAGGGGAGCGACGGTTGCGCTCTCACCGGCCCGAACGTCCCCGTACGTGGCATCCCACAGACACGCCCCGGTCGCGGCGTCGAGCGCGAGGACGTGGGCGTTCAAGGTGACGACGAAGACCTTCCCCTTCGCCACGGCCACTCCGCGATTCACGTTGCCGCAGCAGAGCGACGTGTCGTACGGCACTTCGTGCTTGTACCGCCACAGTTCCTTCCCGTTCCGGGCGTCCAGGCACCACACCCAGCCGTCCCAGCCCGAGATTTACATGATTCCGTCCACGACGACCGGTGCTGCTTCGAACGAGTAGGTCGTGGGGCCCGCGTACATGCCTGCGGAGCCGAACTGGAAGACCCATGCGGGTGTCAGCCGCCGGACGTTCTCGGTGTTGATCTGATCCAGGGTGCTGTACCGCTGCCCGTCGTAGGTGCCGTAGTACGTCAGCCAGTTCTGCGGTTCCGAGCGGGCTTCGAGGATGCGTTCGTACGTGACGTCCTGGACCGCCGACGGCGCGTTGCCGACGATCGCGCTCAACGAAGTCTGGTTGACTGCGTGCCCTGCTTGTACGTATTCCGTCATCACCCGAGTCCTTTCTACGGGCGCGGTTGGTGCGGGCGGTCGAGGCGAGCCTGCTGCGGAACGTCCCCCAGCACGACGATCGCTCCGATCAGTCCCCGACCTTCGTCGTTGCCGATGGGGGAGCTGAACCAGTAGTAGCCGGGGCCGTCGAGGTTGAGGCTGGCCGTTCCGTGCGAATAGACCGGCAACCAGAGGAACTGCCGGTCACCGTTGCTCGGTAGGAGTATGCAGTGCGTGTTCTGGTCATCGTTGAAGAGTTCGAGGTCGAGGTCGCCACCACGCGGCAGGACGAGGATCGAAGGATCCCAGATCAGCTCGTCCGGCGGGATCCGGAGCGTGGCCTGCATGCGCCCCTCGGCTCCCTCTTCCGCATGCCTGAGGCGGCCGTGGGTCACGAGTCGACCCAAGGTCGCGTGGTTCTGCTTGTCCAATCCGATCTCGTTCACCAGCGTCGATAGATCCGCTGCGGCCGTCATCGACCTCACCTGCCATTCCCGAGTCTTCAACTCGTACCCGTCGGCGGCGTCACCGCCGCTATCGGCGAGTCTTGTAGTGCGGGACGAGCGGAGGTCGATATCTGCAGTTGACGCACCCGGTCGAGCGCGGCTCAGCGGAATTGGAGACCACTCGGCCGGACGAGTTCCGGCGCCGGCCCTACGAAGTGGCCCTCACCCGCATTCGGCCCCCGTGTCGACAGTCGGTGCAGACGGCCCCATCCAGCTGACGCTGCTGCATCAGCCCGCCTACTACCGGCCTGCACTCCCTCTTTGAGACGCCTGTTGGCGACTGCTCGCGGACGAGGTCCCCCACGTGCGAGCGTGCTGCCGCCCGGGCGGCGTCCGTCCGGACGACCGGTCCTGATCGGAGTCGCGGGATCCGCGGTACGTGTTGCGCAGTCGCGAGGTCCAGCCAGCGACTCCGACCGCGGACGGGATCGCGTTCCGTCCGCGTCGATGTTCGGCGGCTCGCCGCCGCCCTGTCATGGGCGCGCACCGCGTTGTCAACACCGGACAGCGCAGAACGGGTGAGGAAGCCGGAGCTGACCGCGAGGTGACCGATGCCGACTGTTCCAACCGCAACCGGCAAACCCGTCGACCTCGCTCGAGCCACCCGACCCTCCTCGTCGCGTGCGTTCCACCGCAGAAGCAGAATAGCCCGAGTTTCGTGCCTTTGTCAGACGGATCACACTCGGATGGGTTGGTTCAACGCACATCGACGAACGGGGGGTTCGTATGGCGGACGTCGCGACGATCGCGGACGTGTCGGTCGAACACGCGGAGGCGATCATGGAGGCCAGCGTGGGCAAAGCACGCGAGCTGGGCCTGTTGATGAGCGTCGCCGTGGTCGACGTGGGTGGGAATCTGAAGTCGTTCCTGCGCATGGACGGGGCCTGGCTGGGCAGTATCGACATCGCGGTGAAGAAGGCGCGCACGGCGCGGTTCTTCGACATGCCGAGCGGGGACCTTGGGCCGCTCGCCCAGCCCGGTCAGCCCCTTTATCACATCGAGTTCTCCAACGACGGTCTGATCACCTTCCCCGGTGGCATTCCGGTGAAGGACGGCAACGGCCAGGTGGTCGGTGCGGTAGGCGTCAGCGGCAGCACCGTCGACAATGATCAGACCGTGGCGCAGGCGGGCGTGTCGGCGTTCGAGGCGGTGTAGCCCGAAGCGACGGGGAGCGCGGAGCGCGGGGCCGTCGGTCCGGCCCGGGGCGTGAGGCTGCCGGCTTCGACCGGTGAACCGTGCGGGTTGGCGGCCACCGTGCGGCGAGGTCGGGAACGGCGCGCTGACGAGCGTTCCGCTCCCGGCGTTTCGCGGGTGGGCACGGACACGACGAGACCCCGCCCTTGCGGACGGGGTCTCGTCGACCGTTTCGGAATCAGGACGTGCAGCTCACCCCACTCGGGGTGGCCGGCACGTCCGGATCACGCGAGGTCGAAGCGGTCGAGGTTCATCACCTTGTCCCACGCCGCAACGAAGTCGTGCACGAGCTTCGCCTGCGCGTCGTCGCTGGCGTAGACCTCGGCGAGCGCGCGCAGCTCGGAGTTCGAGCTGAAGACCAGATCGGCACGGCTGCCGGTCCACTTGACCTCGCCCGAGGCGTCGAGAGCCTCGAACGTCTGCGCGTCCTCCGACGTTGACGTCCACGTGGTGCCCAGGTCGAGCAGGTTCACGAAGAAGTCGTTGGTCAGCGCACCCGGAGTATCGGTCAGGACACCGAGTTGCGAGGAGTCGTAGTTCGCCCCGAGAACGCGGAGACCACCGACGAGGACGGCTGTTTCCGGCGCGCTCAGCGTGAGCAGGTTCGCCTTGTCGAGCAGGAGGTACTCGGCAGGAAGCCGGTTGCCCTTGCCCAGGTAGTTGCGGAACCCGTCCGCGGCGGGCTCGAGCGCCGCGAAGGACTCCGCGTCGGTGTGTTCGGTCGACGCGTCGACGCGGCCCGGCGTGAACGGCACCTCGACGTTGTGACCGGCGGCCTTCGCGGCCTTCTCGACGGCGGCACATCCGCCGAGCACGATCAAGTCAGCCAGCGAGACCTTCTTGCTCCCGCTCTGAGCGGCGTTGAACGACTCCTGGATGCCCTCCAAGGTGGTCAACACCGTCGTCAGCTGTGCGGGGTTGTTGACCTCCCATCCCTTCTGGGGCTCCAAGCGGATGCGCGCACCATTGGCGCCGCCGCGCTTGTCGCTGCCGCGGAAGGTCGAGGCCGACGCCCACGCGGTGGAGACCAACTGCGAGACGTCGAGGCCCGAGTCGAGGATCCGCGCCTTCAGGGTGGCGATGTCCTCGGCATCGATCAGCTCGTGGTCGACAGTCGGGAGCGGGTCCTGCCACAGCAGGGTCTCGTCCGGCACCTCCGGGCCGAGGTAGAGCGACTTCGGCCCCAGGTCACGGTGGGTCAGCTTGTACCACGCCCGGGCGAACGCGTCCGCGAACTCCTCCGGGTTCTGGTGGAACCGGCGGGCGATCGGCTCGTAGACCGGGTCGTAACGCAGCGCCAAGTCCGTGGTCAGCATCGACGGTGCGATCTTCTTCGACGAGTCGTGGGCGTGCGGGACGGTGCCCTCAGCCGCGCCGTCCTTGGGCTTCCACTGGTTGGCGCCACCCGGGCTCTGGGTCAGCTCCCACTCGTAGCCGAAGAGGTTCGCGAAGAAGCCCATGCCCCACTGGGTGGGGGTGCTGGTCCAGGTGACCTCGAGGCCACTGGTGATCGCGTCGGCGCCCTTGCCGGAGCCGAAGGCGTTCTGCCAGCCCAGACCCTGCGCTTCGAGCGGGGAGCCCTCCGGGTCCGCGCCGAGGTTGCTGTCCGGCGCCGCACCGTGGGTCTTGCCGAAGGTGTGGCCACCGGCGATCAGCGCGACGGTCTCCTCGTCGTTCATCGCCATGCGGCCGAACGTCTCGCGGATGTCGCGGGCCGCCGCCAACGGGTCCGGATTGCCGTTCGGCCCCTCCGGGTTGACGTAGATCAGACCCATCTGGACCGCGGCCAGCGGGTTCTCCAACTCGCGGTCACCGCTGTAGCGCTCATCGCCGAGCCAGGTGGTCTCCGGGCCCCAGTAGACGTCCTCGTCCGGCTCCCAGACGTCCTCCCGGCCCCCGGCGAAGCCGAACGTCTTGACGCCCATCGACTCCAGCGCGACGTTGCCGGTCAGGATCAGCAGGTCGGCCCAGGAAATGTTCTGGCCGTACTTCTTCTTGACGGGCCACAGCAGACGGCGGGCCTTGTCCAGGTTGCCGTTGTCCGGCCAGCTGTTCAGCGGCGCGAAACGCTGCTGCCCGGCGCCGGCGCCACCGCGTCCGTCGCTGATGCGGTAGGTGCCCGCGCTGTGCCAGGCCATCCGGATCATCAGCGGGCCGTAGTGGCCGAAGTCTGCCGGCCACCAGTCCTGCGAGGTCGTCAGCACCTCCTCGATGTCCCGCTTCACGGCGGGGAGGTCGAGGTTCTTGAACGCCTCGGCGTAGTCGAACTCCTCACCCAGCGGGTTGGCCACCGGGGGGTTCTTCGCGAGGATCTTCAGGTTGAGCTGGTTCGGCCACCACTGGCGGTTTCCCCCGCCCTCGGTCGGATGCGGGGCGCGTCCGTGCACGACCGGGCACTGGCCGCCGCTCGCCTCCTGGCTCTCGCCAACAATGGTGTCAGAACTGTCAGTCACGAGAATCCTTTCAGGATCAGTGGGTGTGTTCAGGAACTGAGTCGGGGGAGCAGGCGGGGCACAGTCCCCAGTAGATGACTTCGGCCTCGTCGATCTCGAAGCCGTGGGATTCGGACGCGTCCAAGCACGGCGCGTCGCCGACTACGCAATTGACATCGGCGATGGCACCACAGGACCGACACACGAGATGATGGTGATTATCCCCGACGCGTGCCTCGTATCGAGCCACCGAACCCATCGGCTGGATGCGGCGCAGCAAGCCCGCGTCGGTCAGCGCGTGCAGCACGTTGTAGACGGCCTGGTGGGACACCTTGGGGAGATCTCTGCGAACGGCACCGATAATCGAGTCGGTGTCGGCATGTGGCAGGTCATGAACTGCGGACAGCGCCGCTACGCGTGGGCGCGTCACACGCAGCGCGGCCTCGCGCAACATGTGCTCGAAGTCCGCAGTCGTCGGTTGCACGTAGGCAGTCTGAACTATTTTCTATAATCAATCAAGTATCGTACGCGTCGCGCAGTATTAGCGCCGAAGGTCCGACTTCCAGGCACGACGAGGCGGGCCCCTCTCCGCGATGGGAAGGGGACCGCCTCGCGCTGACTCGGGTCAGGACGCGTGGTGTCAGAGTTCTCCGGCCAGGACCGCGGCCACCCCGTCCTCGCGCAGCCGGACGTAGACGTCGATGACCGCTCGGCGGAACTCCGGATTCTCGGCGAGTTCCGGGGTGAAGATCTGATCGATTCTCAGCAGTCGTTCGGCCTGAGCCGCGGGCGGGCCGTCGATTTCGGCACGGAGCAGATCGGCCAGCGGGTCGTCGAGATGTTCGGCGGTGGTCACGTGCCGCATCCACGCAGCCACCCCGAGTGCCACCCGGTTCGGAGTGGCCCCTGCGGCCAACCGCAACGCGGCGGTTTCCAGCAATCGGGGACGGAGCTTCTGCGAACCATCCATGGCGACTTGGGCCGTGGTGTGTCGGAGCGCCGGGTTGGCGAATCTGGCCAACGTCGCCTCGCCGTACTCGCCGATGTCCACTCCGGACGGTGCCTCGAGCACCGGGGCGACGTCCTGGTTGATCAGGTTACGGCAGGCCGCGCTCAGCAGCGGATCGGCCACGGCCTCGGCGATCGTGCTGTACCCGTGGGCCAGACCCAGGTAGGCCAGAACGGAATGGCTGGCATTGAGCACCCGGAGCTTGAGCGTTTCCCACGGTGCGACGTCCGGGACCAGCACCGCGCCCGCAGCCTCCCACTGTGGCCGGTCGGTGGCGAAGTCGTCCTCGATCACCCACTGCCGAAACGGTTCGGTGACAACCGCCGCCTCGTCCCGCGGTCCGATCGCCTGCTGTGCGGCCTTCAAGTCCTCCTCGGTGGTGGCCGGCACGATCCGATCGACCATTGTGGACGGAAAGCGGACGTTCTCGGATATCCAGTCGACCAACTCCACCGACCCCGCCGCGTCGATGAACTCGCGCACCAGCCGCTGCAGAGCCTGGCCGTTGGACGGCAGGTTGTCACAGCTGACCACGGTCACCGGCCCGGCGCCGGATTCGGCGCGGAGCTGGAAACCGCGCACCAGCTGCCCCACCACGGTGCGGGGTGCGCGCCCGGTGAGATCGGCCGCGACCTCGGCGTCGTCGAGGTTCAACGAACCGGTCGCAGGATCGTGCCGGTACCCCTTCTCCGTCACGGTCAGCGTGATGACGCGAACCTCGGCACGCGCGAGCAAGGCCACCACCGCCGCCGGAGCGGAACTGCCGTCCAGCACCTCGCACAGTGCCGAGACCACTCGCGCCGGTGCGGCGCCCACACCTCGTTCCAGCACCGTGTAACGGCAGTCCTGCGGGGCCAGCCGTGCGGCCGCGCTGCCGCTGCGCTGCGTGACACCGCAGATTCCCCAGCGCAGGTCACCGGTCGCCGACATGGCGTCCTCGGTGAATACCGCTTGGTGAGCTCTGTGGAACGAGCCCAGTCCGAGGTGCGCCACCCCCACCTGCTCCGGTATCGGTCCGCTCGGCGCGGTTCGTGCGGACAATCGTTCGCTCACCAGTCGTGCACCGTTCCGTCGCGTCGCCGGTTCACCGGGAGATATCGGGGGTCGTAGGGGAACTTCGCCGCCGCATGCTCATCCACTTCCACACCGAGACCCGGTGCCTCTCCGGGATGCAGGTAGCCGTTCTCGAAGGTGTAGCCGGTGCGGAACACCTCCGACGCAGGCTCGGCGTGGCCCATGTACTCCTGGATGCCGAAGTTCGGCACCGCCAGGTCCATGTGCAGCGCGGCTGACAGTGACACCGGCGAGAGGTCACCCGCGCCATGCGAACCGGTCCGAACCCCGTAGAGCTCGGCAAGCGAGAAGATCCGCCGCAGGTGGGTGATTCCGCCCGCGTGCGACACCGAGGTGCGGATGTAATCGATCAAACGTTCGGTGATCAGCTGCTGGCAGTCCCAGATCGAGTTGAACACCTCACCGACCGCGATCGGTGTCGTGGTGTGCTGCCGAATCAGCCGGAACGCGCTCTGGTCCTCGGCCGGGGTCGGGTCCTCCATCCAGAACAGGCGGTGTTCTTCCAGGTCCCTGCCCAGTCGGCCGGCCTCGACGGGGCTCAGCCGATGGTGCGAGTCGTGCAGCAGGTGAAAGTCGAAGCCGAACCGCTCCCGGACCGCGCCCAGCACTTTCGGCGCGTGCCGGAGGTAGGAATCGGTGTCCCAGCGGCTTTCCTCCGGAACGGCGGACGAGGCCGGCTCGTAGACCTGCTGGCCCTTACCCGGCACGCCGTAGGTCTTGTCCACGCCGGGCACCGATGCCTGCGCGCGCACCGCGAGATAACCCTGCTCCAGGTGCGCGGCCACATCGTCGAGCAACGTGGGGATGTCCTCGCCGCTGGCGTGCGCGTAGACCATGACGCCGTCGCGGGCGGCGCCGCCGAGCAGTTGGTACACGGGCAGCCCCGCTACCTTGCCCTTGATGTCCCACAGCGCGAGGTCGACCGCGGCGATGGCCGTCATCGTCACCGGACCACGCCGCCAGTAGGCGCCTTTGTAGAGGTACTGCCAGGTGTCCTCGATGCGCTGCGAGTCGCGCCCCTGCAGTATCGGGCATACGTGGTCGCGCAGGTAGGAGGCGACCGCCAGTTCGCGGCCGTTGAGAGTGGCGTCCCCCCAACCCACCGCGCCGTCGGCGGTAGTGAGTTTGAGCGTGACGTAGTTGCGCCCTGGTCCGGTGATGATGACCTTCGCGTCGACGATCTTGGACAACTCGGTCCTTTCCTTCAATGGGATTCGTAACGCGGCCAGTCGGCATATTCGTTGCCGCCGCGACGGTTCGGCGCGGTTTCCGGAAGCCAGAGCAGTCCGACCAGGCTCAGCACGATCAGTGCCGCCACGTACACGGCCACCCAGACGAATCCGCCGCCGGCCAGGACCAGCAGAGCCGAAGCGACGACAGTGAACGGGCCGCTCGCGATCATCGCACCGAACTGCCACACCACCGACACGCCGCTGTAGCGGGCGCTGGAGGGGAACAGCTCGGGGAAGAACGACGCCTGCGGTGCGTAGGTTCCGGCGTGCCCGAGCGCCAATCCGGCGATCATCAACAGCGTGATCACCACGGTGTTTCCGCCTTCCACGGCCAGGAACGCGGGCACCACCAGCACGAGGTTGAGCACCGCCGCGCCGATGAAGGTGGTCCGGCGGCCGATGCGGTCGGTGAGGCTGCCCCAGAACGGCAACATGACGAGCTCCGCGATGATCGCGATGATCACCGCGTCCAGCACGATGCCGCTGTCCACGTCGTGGGCCTCGGCGTAGGAGACCAGGAAGATCGTGTAGAGCGGGAAGACGGCGGCCTCGACGAACTTGGCCAGCATGCCGCCGAAGACCTCGCGGCGGTGATCGCGCAGCAGTGCCTTCAACGGCGCCTGCTGCGGCTTCTGCTGGTCCTTGACCGCGCGGAAGGTCTCCGATTCCGGTACTCGCAGCCGGATGTACAGGCCGATGACCACGACCACGGCGCTGAGCAGGAACGGGATGCGCCAACCCCAGGATATGAACGCCGCTTCGGACAGCTGTGATTCGAGCACGGCGAACAGCACGGTCGGGATCAGGTAGGCCGCCGGGGACCCCATCTGCACGAGACTGGCGTAGAAACCGCGCTTGCCCGGTGGCGCCGCTTCGGCGGTCAGCAGCAGCGCGCGGCCCTGTTCTCCCCCGGCGCCGAAGCAAGAAGACCTCGTTGAACACCAATGCCGAGGCGGTGCCGTAGATGAAGAAGTCGTAGTACTCGGCGATGGTGCCGAGCACCGATGCGGCGACCGTGCGGCGCAGCGTTTTCCGGCCCTCGGTAGCTGGCGGTTCCGGAGTCGGACCGCCGGCCCGAGATGCGAGGTCAGCCGGCATCGACCCTCCTCAGGTTTGACATACCAGCGCTACCATACAAGGGGTGGGATGTCAGAAGTCAAGGCTATCGCTAGGCTCTGCGGGATGGCGGCGAACGCAGGCAAACCTTCGGCACGAGTGACGGTGCACCGCGAGATCCGGCAGCGCATCGTCACCCTTGCACTGCCACCCGGGCATCCGCTGTCGGAGAACGAACTCGCAGGCGAACTCGAGGTTTCCCGCACGCCGGTGCGCGAGAGCTTGCTGCTGCTGGCCGAAGAGGACCTGGTGCGGGTGTTTCCCAAGTTGGGGTCGTTCGTCGCCCGCGTCGATCCGCAGCGGATCGCCGATGCGCAGTTCATCCGCGAAGCCGTGGAGGTCACCTCGCTGACCGACGCGGCCGTCCGCTGTACCGATGCCGATCTGGCCGAGCTGCGCGAGATCCTGCGGCAGCAGCGCGCGGCAACCGATGACGTGGAGCGGTTCTTCGAGTTGGATGAGGCCTTCCATCAGCGACTACTGGCCGCAGGCGGGCACCTCAACGCTTGGCCCACGGTCGAGTCGGCCAAGGCGCACCTGGACCGCGCCCGTCGACTCGGCCTGCGAACCGTGAGTCCGGTTTCGGCACTGATCGACCAGCACGCCGAGATCGTGAACGGTCTCGCCGCGGGCGACCTGGAGGGCAGCGTGGTGGCCCTGCGTCAGCACCTGCGGGCGGTTTTCGAGGACGTCGAACGCGTCCGTGCCGAGTTTCCCTCCCTCTTCGTCGACGGTGCCGAGGAACGCCCGATTCGTCGCAGCATCACTGTGCTCCGATAAGTCGGCGGGGTCACCGGAGCCTGCGGACCACGGGTGAAGACCGGTCCCTCTGCCTGACCGGCGATGTCCCCGTGCCGTTCTGCGGTGCCACGGGCGACCTGACTGCCGTCGGAGGGTGCGTTCGGTCGCGGGCGGTCACCCTCGTCCGCAACGAAGAGGCGCGCGCCGTGTGACGGGTCCGTGGCCGGGTGTGAGCTACGACAGGTGCCCGCCGACGTGCTGTGCGGTGTACGGATAGGGGAGAGTAGGTTCCCCGCTCGGTGAAACTGGCGTGTTGCGCGACGGCTGGGAGCCTGTGTGATCGTGCGTAGGGCACTCGGGCCGACGCTGTCCGGGCTGAGGGTGATCGGGAGTGCGGCCCGCCGGCTCATGCCAGACGGGAAGCATCCCGCACGGGTAGTCGTGGCCGGTTTCGGTCTGGCCGTGCTGATCGGCACCTTGTTGTTGATGTTGCCGATCGCGAGTGAGAGCGGCGCGGCTACGGGGTTGGTGGCCGCGGTGTTCACCGCGACCTCGGCGGTGTGCGTGACCGGCCTGATCGTCGTCGACACTCCGGCGTACTGGTCGACCTTCGGCGAGCTGGTCGTCCTCGGGCTGATCCAGATCGGTGGCTTCGGCATCATGACCCTGGCCTCGTTGCTGGGCCTGCTGGTCACCCGGCGGTTGAGGCTGCGGATGCAGCGCAGCGCGCAGACCGAGACCAAGAGTTTCGGACTCGGTGAAGTACGGCGGGTCATCGCCGGGGTCATCGTGCTGAGCGTGGTGGTGGAAGCGCTCACGGCGATAGCACTATCCGTTCGATTTGCCATCGGCTACGGGGAAGAGGCTGGTCGGGCTGCGTACCTCGGCGTCTTCCACGCCGTCTCGGCGTTCAACAACGCCGGGTTCGCCCTGTACTCGGACAGCCTCGTGCGGTACGCCACCGACCCGTGGATCAGCGTGCCGGTGCTG
The DNA here is from genome assembly GCF_054779195.1 of Parasphingorhabdus pacifica. Classification (NCBI taxonomy): domain Bacteria; kingdom Pseudomonadati; phylum Pseudomonadota; class Alphaproteobacteria; order Sphingomonadales; family Sphingorhabdaceae; genus Parasphingorhabdus; species Parasphingorhabdus pacifica. The sequence continues at coordinate 210,259 of NZ_BAAGYS010000003.1, read as the reverse complement.
GTCGCGTTCGTGCTCGGCGGCCTCGGCTTTCCGGTGCTGTTCGAGCTCGGACGCCATTTGCGACGGCAAGGCCGCCGCTGGTCATTGCACGCGCGAATCACACTGATCACCTACGGCACGCTCGTGGGAGTCGGCGCGGTTGCCGTGCTCGGACTCGAATGGACGAACCCGGACACGCTCGGACCGTTGAGCGTGGGGGGCAAGCTCCTGGCCGGAACCTTCCAGGGCCTCACCCCGCGCACCGCCGGGTTCAACACCGTCGAGGTGGGGGACATGCACTCGGCGACCCTGCTGGTCACGGAAGTCCTCATGTTCATCGGCGGTGGCAGCGCGGGTACTGCGGGCGGAATCAAGGTGACCACCTTCGCGCTGCTGGCCTTCGTCATCCTCACCGAAGCTCGCGCCGAGCCGCACGTGCACATCATGGGGCGCAAGATCCCCGTTCTCGTGCACCGCCAAGCGTTGACCGTCGTGCTGCTCGGCGTCGGCATGGTTTTCGTCGCGACCCTGACCCTGCTGGTGCTCAGTCCGTTCGGGCTCGACGCCGTTCTGTTCGAGTCGGTCTCGGCCTTCGGGACCGTCGGACTGTCCACCGGAATCACGACTGAACTACCCGCGTCGGCCCAGCTCGTATTGGTCGTGCTGATGTTCACCGGCAGAATCGGGCCCATCACCCTGGCCTCCGCGCTCGCCCTGCGTGAGCGCGGCCGCCGCTACGATCTACCGGAGGAGCGCCCCATTGTTGGCTAGGAACAGCAACAGCGATCGGCGGTCGCGTGTCGTGGTCATCGGCCTGGGTCGGTTCGGCAGCTCGCTGGCCCTGGAACTCGTCGAGCGCGGCTCCGAGGTACTGGCCCTGGACACCAGGGCGCATCTGGTGCAGCAGTTCTCGGATGAGGTCACCCACGCCGCCGTTGCCGACAGCACCGACCCGGAGGCACTGCGCCAGCTCGACGTTCCCGACTTCCGGCGCGCCGTCGTCGCCATCGGCGATGATCTCGAAGCCAGTATCCTGACCACCTCGATCCTGGCCGATTTCGAGATTCCCCACATTTGGGCCAAGGCGGTCAGTCGTCAGCACGGACGCATCCTGGAACGCGTCGGCGCCCACCGGGTGGTGCTGCCCGAGCACGACATGGGCGAGCGTGTGGCACACCTCGTCACTGGGCGGATGCTGGACTACATCGAGTTCGAAGACGATTACGCCCTGGTCAAGACCCGCGCTCCGGACGCAGCCGTGGGTTACCCGTTGGGGCAGTCCCGAGTTCGCAGCAAGTACGGCGTCACCGTGGTCGGCATCAAACACCCGGGCAAGGGGTTCACCTACGCCACCCAGGACACCGTGCTCAACCACGGGGACATCATCATCATTTCCGGCCGGGACCGCGACGTGGAACACTTCGCCGACCTGACCTGAGACGGCTCGTCTCGGAGGGGTTTCCCGAGATCAGCGGCTCGGGCGGGACGGCCGGTTCCGCCCGAGCCCATCGTGCCGATCACGCGTTCCGGGTGTGGGTTTGGAAGACTTCGTCGACCGGGGTGTCGGCGAAGTGGTTGGTGTGGTTCGACAGAATCTTCATCACGTTCGGGCGTGGAACCGGCGGGAGCACCCTTCATCAGCCTCCACGGCACACGACGACGCGCGCCGCGATCAAGATCACCCGGCCCTGCTTCCGTGGGTGCTCCGTCGGTAGTCTGCTCACGCGAAAGATATTGCGTTTGAGCAGACCGTGCGCCGTCAACGTGCGGTGTCGGCCCGAGGAGGGAAACGCACGTGACCATCGTCGAGACCGACGTGCTGGTTGTCGGCAGCGGACCGGCAGGTGCATCCGCAGCCCTGGCTCTGAGTACCTACGGCGTACCCAACATCCTGATCACCAGGGAAGAGCAGCTCGCAGGCACGCCGCGAGCACACATCACCAACCAGCGGACGATGGAGGTGCTGCGCGACTTCGGGCTGGAACAGGCAGCGGCCGGTCAGGCCACGCCGCAACACCTGATGGGCAACACCACCTTCTGTACGACGATCGCCGGTGAAGAACTGGGCCGCATCCGCACGTGGGGCAACGATCCGATCACCCGTGCCAACCACGAGCTTGCCAGCCCATCCCGGATGTGCGATCTTCCCCAGCACCTACTCGAACCGATCCTGGTGAACGCGGCGGTCGCGAGGGGAACGCGGCTGCGCTTCAGCACGCAGTACCTTTCGCTCGAGCAGGACGAGGAAGGCGTGACCGCCACGGTCGTCGACAAACTGCGCGGCGACGAGTACCGCATCCGGGCGAAGTACCTCATCGGCGCGGACGGAGCGCGCAGTTCCGTCGCGGCGGACGCCGGGTTGTCGATGGTCGGCCAAATGGGTGTGGCAGGAAGCATCAACATCGTCTTCGAAGCAGACCTGGCCCGGTACGTCGAGCACCGTCCGAGCATCCTGTACTGGGTGCTGCAGACCGGGGCGGACGTCGGCGGAATCGGCATGGGTCTCGTTCGCTGCGTGCGACCGTGGAACGAATGGTTGGTCACCTGGGGCTACGACGTCGAAGCGGGGCCGCCGGAACTCACCGACGAATACGCGGAATCGGTCGTGCGCCTGCTGCTGGGCGATGACGAGACCCCGGTCGACATCAAGTCGGCATCGGCGTGGACGGTCAACCACATGCACGCCGAGAGCTACTCCGCGGGCAGGGTCTTCTGCGCCGGAGACGCCGTCCACCGCCATCCGCCGTCGAACGGGCTCGGTTCCAACACTTCCATCCAGGACTCCTACAACCTGGCCTGGAAGCTGAAACTCGTCCTGAACGGAACAGCTTCGCCCGCGCTGTTGGACAGCTACTCGGACGAGCGGGTTCCCGTCGGCGAGCAGGTGGTCGACCGGGCGAACCGGAGCATCCTCGACACCTCGCGGATCTTCGACGCGCTCGGTCTGCTCTCCACCGAAGACCCGGAGCAAATGCGCGAGAACGTGGCCGCGCGCAAGCAGTCGACTCCGGAGGCGGAGAAGCAGCGCCGAGCACTGCGGGAGGCCATCGACTTCAAGAAGTACGAGTTCGACGCCCACGGAGTGGAACTCAACCACCGTTACGTCTCCGGTGCGGTGGTGGCGGGGGATTCGGACCGGTCGCAGGTGTTCGGCGACGACCCCGAGCTGCGTCACGTGCCCACGACGACGCCAGGGGTGAAGCTGCCGCATGCTTGGCTGACCGAGAACGGCCGTTCCGTGTCCACACTGGATGTCGGGGGCGGCGGACGCTTCGCGCTGTTCACCGGACCGGGCGGGCAAGCATGGCTGGATGCCGTGAGCGCGTTGGCCGAGGCATGGGGCGTTCCGCTGGTGACCGCATTGATCGGTCCGGGCCGGCGTTACGAAGATCCGTACGGAGACTGGTTCCGGGTCAAAGAGATCACGGACTCCGGATGCCTGCTCGTCCGTCCGGACAACCACGTGTGCTTCCGCAGTGCGCGGCTCGCCGATGATCCGGTCGCACGGCTCGAGTCGGTGTTTCGATCGGTGTTGGGGTGGAGTGCGTTCCCACGCTGATCGCCGAACGGACTCCCGGCGCCTACATCTACGCGCCGTGCTCGGCCCGAACACGCTCGGCCGCAGCGTCGATTGCCGCCTCTGAATCTTCTTCGGACAGTCGCTCGGCCGCGAAAGTGCGCGCTAGGTGGTGGATCCGGTAACAACCGGTGCTGGTGTCCAGCTGCAGCATGCCGTTGTCGGCAAGTGTCGCGAGGGCCTCCTCCGCGGTCCACAGGTCGAGTCCGGCCGCCGCACCCGCCAACGGAGCGGTTACCGTCGGAGCCGGTACCAAGCCCAGGCGGCGAAAGACCATTCTCGCCACGCTGTCGAGCGTGCGGTACGAGGCGGTGAATGCCGACCTCATCTGGATGTCGCCCGCCACCAACGCCGAAAGGGCTTGTCGCGGATCGTCGAGCCGGTCCGCAAGGTGCCGGACAGTCCACTGTGGTTGACCCGTGAGCTTGTTGGCCGCGATTCGCAACGCGAGCGGAAGGTCCCCGCAGAGCGCGGCGATGTCGGCGATCGCTGCCTGTTCGATGTGCACGCGCGCATCACCGATGACATCGGTCAGCAGGGCGACGCTCTCGTGTGGGGCGAGTACATCGAGCTGCATGCGGTGAGTCGAGTCGATACCGGTCAGCGACCGCCGGGAGGTCACCAGCGTCGTGCAATGGTGGCCGCCCGGTATCAGTGGGCGCACCTGTGCCTCGTCGGAGGCGTTGTCCAGTACGAGCAACATTCGGCGATCGCCGACCAGCCATCGCCACAAGCTGGCGCGCTCGTCGAGTTCCCGTGGGATGTGCGGGTCGGAAGCGGTCGCCGCCCGCAGCAGTCGTTCGAGAACGGCATACGGAGCGAGTGGCCGCTCGTCCGTACCGCGCAGGTCGACGAACAGCCTTCCGTCCGGAAAGTCCTCCTGCCCTTCCTGGGCCAACGCCGTGGCCAACCTCGTCTTGCCCACGCCGGGGAGCCCGCTGACGATCGCAACCGGGCCGTGGGAGGTCGACCCGGTAGTCATACGTGTGATGTTGAGCAGCTGGCCGAGCTCGGTGCCTCGTCCGATCAGCGCTCCGAGCGGGTTGGGAGCTGAGAAGAGCGTGCCGATCGGCCATGATCGATGCTCGTGACCGGTGCTTTCCCGCGTCGCGGACCGGCGCCGACCATGTCGTGCCGATTGGAGGAGGCGCTCGCGGTCGGAACCGGTGAGCGCCAGTGCTTCGGAAAGGGCCTCGACGGAGTGCTGTTGTGGCCCTCGGGTCCGCCGGCGCTCGATATTGCTGATGGCGCGAACGCTGACCCCGGATTCCGCGGCCAGTTCCTCTTGGGTCCATCCGGCAAACTTGCGGTATCGCGCGAGTAACCTTCCGAGGCTGGGCTCGGGACGGTTCGACTCGTCGTTGACCAAGCGCTTTTCGGAAGTTTCCACAGAGTTGGAAGGCTAGCAGCTGATCTTGCCGAGACGGGCGTCGGGCGCGGACGCCATCGGGCGAAAGACAATCGGCAGAACTCGCCGGGGCCAATTGTGCCGGTTCTTCTTCCTGGTTGCGAGACGTCCACCCCGATACGGTGACGGCGGTGGTGACCCTCTGGGAAACAGGGTGATCGCGCCGGTTTCGGCTGTGGCTTCCGGAGCGCATGGCCGGATGCGCGTTCGCATGTGGGCTCGTCCCTCGTTCGGTCCCCGGGTTGTTGAGCACGGTCGCTGGGGGAAGAACGGTGACGCTCCGAGCACCATGACGAGCTGGGCATCTCGTAACGGCGGGAGCACGGTCGTGGACGATCGGTAGCAGGGAAGGGCGATTCCGGGGCGGCAGCGCCTCCACAGACATCGAGCAGAAGAGCAACGGGTTGTTGCCTGGGGAGACAATGAATCCGGAAGCAGCAGGACACGCCGCACCAGCGGCCGGGTCCCAGGCTGGGAACAGGATGATCGGCGGACGCGGGATCGAGTCCGCCCAGACGGTCGAAGAAGGTCTGGTTCTCGCCCCGGAAGTGGGAAAGGAACTGCTGGCTGCTCTGGACCGGCAAATCGAGACAGTGGCGGAATGCTCCCGGCGTTCCCATGACATGGCCAGAGAAGCACCGCTGGGGAACAACGCCGTCGGTCTCGCGATGGCCGCGAAGTTCCGGGATCGAGCAGGTGGGGAGCAGCGTTCCTTGGACGCGTCCCTCGAACGGTATCGGGAGGCGCTGGAAGCGGCCCGGGACGGTGTACGTCAGGCCATGGACGGCTATGCCGAGCAAGAACGGGAACGGGCCTCGGAGTTCGAGCGCATCGAGGTGTGAAGATCACAACCACTCCGGCCATGTTTCGAGTCCCCAGCACCGCGAAGAGCGGGTCGGGGACGGCGTTGCCCGGCCACCGACCGAGTTCACGTCGTTGTGAGCTCTTGCAGCTGATTGCCAGCGGCGGTGCACTCGCCGCCGACATGTGAGGGAAGATTCCGTGAGCGACGAAGTGTCGCAGCCGGCTGCGCGCCCGGCTGGCACCGGGACCGAGCAGGCACCGGAAAACGATCGGGCGTTGACCGACTCGGTCAACTGGGCGGCCATGTCGCACCGCGAACTTTTCGCCGCGATCCACGAGCACAACGAGCCTGCGAAGGGGCACGAGCTGGCTCGCGAGTGGAGCGACCTGGCGGAGCGACTCGAGCAATCGTCCGCCGAGTTCGAGAATTCGGTACGGGCCAGCGAGGCCGGATGGCGGGGGCAAGCGGCCGCGGCCACCCGTGAGTTCCTGCTGGACTTGGCGCGAGGCGGGGTGAAGGTTGCCGAGACGTCCGATGGCGTCGGTAAACGGGTCGCCGACGAGAGCGACTTGGTGGAGCGCACCAAGGCGGCGATGCCGGAACCGCGCGATTTCGACTTCGACGAGGTACTTGAGGCCGGTTTCGCCGGAGGCGGGCTGGGGGGTCTCGTCCTGGCGATGGTGGCAATCAAACCGCTCAGCGAGGCAGCAGACTCCGCTCACCAGCAGGCAATCGACGTCATGACCGGGATGGAGGCGGAATCACGCCACCTGGACGAGACCACACCTGCCTTCGGGACGGATTCGTTCGGCGCGTCGATTTCGCCCGAGCGGAATCCCGGCGCGACGGGTGTCGTGTCGACGGGTGTCGCATCGGCGGGCGGTGGTTCCGCCGCCGCAGGCGGGGGAACCACCGCGACGGTGGCCGCGTCGGCGGGTTCGGAGCTTTCCGGGACCACCGCTGCGGCAGCGGCACGTCAGCCTGCGAGCGGGATTGCTCCCGGGCAGCCGGCATCCGGGTCGACCGGGGCGACCGAAGGTGTGGCCGCAGCGACTTCCGGAGCCGTTGCTACCGGTACAGCTGCTGCCGGCGTGCAAGCTCCCGCTAAACGAGATACCGAACAACGTGGGCCTGTCGATGTCGACCCGTCGAAACACGTTGATGCGACGACCCCGACTCCACCGTTGACCACCGAGTCGGCATCGGCCGCGACCGTGCCACCCGCGTCGGCCGGTGCGAACCAGGGCGAAGCCGCGCCCACCACCCGGGCGATGTCATCACCCGGTGGCACTGTCGGCATCACGCAACAGCAGGTCGCCGCCCCGCAGAGCGCGCGTGCGGGCCGGAACAGCGGCTGGCAGGGGACCATCCCGGCGACAAAATCCGGTTCGTCGACGAAATCCGAGCGCGAGTCGGCCCGGAAGGACCTCGAAGAGGCGCGCGCTTCGGTGCCTTCTCCCGAGGAGTACCTGTCGGAAGGTGTCGATGCAGCGGAACGCTCCGAGAAACCGGGGAGGGATCCCGAAGCGGAGAGGTCTTCCGGAGTCGCGAAAACGGCGGCGGAGCCCGGCAAGGTTCCCGAAGGGAGCGAAATGCCTGATCTCGGAAAGGTTCCCGAGATGGGCCAGGTTCCCGAGATGGGCAAGGTTCCAGGGTCGGGCCAGGTACCGGACGGCGAGCAACTGAGCGGATTCTCCGGTGGAGGATCGGGAATGCCGAGCGGTGGTGGTGCGGGTGCCGGGGTGATTCCGCCCACCGGAGACGGCGCCGCCGCGCCACCGTTGAAACCCGGTGGCAGCAGCAGCGCGACCCCGGTGACGGAGCCGTCCGGCGCACCGCAGGCAGCGGCCACTTCCAGCGCCGCTGCTGCGGGCGGGGGCGTAGCGGGTGGAGCCGGCATGCCGATGGGAGCAGGCGCCGGTGGGGCGCGGCAGGGCGGCGGGGAATCCGGCGATCGCCAGGCTCCGGGCTACCTGAAGGACCAGGAACTCTTCGACGGGAACGAGCGCAGCGCGCCGCAGGTCATCGACGAGAAATTCAAGAAGAAGAAAAAGAACGAAGGTTAGCCGACGACGGCGGGAAGCGAGATGTGCGTGGAGGAGTCGGTGGATTTCCTGCTGTCGGAACGGGAGTTTGAGGTCCTGTGGTCGGATCTGGGGTCCGGGGCGGCCCCGTTCCCGCTGGAGGTGTCCAGCCACGGTGGAACGGGCGCCGAGCGGGACAGGATGCGCACCGAGGTGTACGACGCACTCCGGATCAGGAAGCTCGTCGAGGACGATGAGCTCGATCCGGATCTGGACGACCTGCTGGGGACGTTGTCCCGGCCCGAGGTCGTCATCGATGTGGTCGGATACGCCGAAGGCACGTTGCGGGCGGTCGCCTGCGGGAACGGTCAGGCGGGGGTGCTGGCTCGTGTGGTCGACGGCGGTATCGGACTGACGGGGATTCGGCCGACTGCGCTGCCTCGCTCGATCGTGGAGACCGTTCCTGACCGCGAGATGGGGCGGGGACCGTCCATGTCGTTACGGCACGACGACCTGCTGAGCGCGACCGGGCAGGACGGTGCGGACGACGGGGCGCTGGGCGCTGATTCCGAGCACGACTCACTGGTCCGCGCGGGCGTCGATCCAGAGAACGCGGTGTGGTTGCTCCGTGCGGCGGAGAATCGTCGCAGCGGCGGTCAGTTCGGCGTGAGCCTTCGCGAGAGCCGCTCGACGATGTATCGCGTTCCGACCATGGTCACCTGGTTCGACACCGATTCGGGGCGATACCTCATGGTTCGGGACGGCGACTGGGTGAGCATCGCTCCGGCTGATCGTGCCCGGATCAAGCAGCGCCTGGACGCGGTGATCGCCGAGGACGATCTCGACTGAGCGTCCGGGCGGGATCGCTGCCGGCCCGGACGAACGCGTCACGGCAATGGCCGCTCCCGCGAGTTCAGTGGAACGCGCGGCCGAGCAGGTCGGCGGTGACCACGCCGGTGGAAGCGAACTTGCGTTGCGGCCTGCGGGTCTTGAACGGGCCGCTCGGCACGACCAGGCTCTCGGGAAGCGGGCAGGCCCGACCGCCGTTGGCGGGGCGCGCGGTGGAACCGCTGTTTTCGGTCTTGCTGGGCACAGTTGTCTCCTCGGTTGAGGGCGGTGCGCGGATCAGCGAAAAGCCGACATGGATGTGTCGACCGAACACCAGTGTTGCAAGGGGCTCGGGGCCCGCCGAACGCGGGGCCCCGTGTGCTGCTTGAACGCCTCGGGACAGTGTCGCCGGGTGAACACTCGATCGCCGAGCGTGTCCGTCGCGGCGGTCGGTCGGTCGCTCGCTCGGTGGGGAGTCACGGCGAGCGCCCTGCTCACTCGCCCGGGAATGTGGATCACCGCACGTGTCGATCTCGGAGTGGTTCCGAACCGACCGGACGGCATGCAGTGTTTCCAGTGAGAACAATCTCGTCGCGTGTCGGAAGATTCGACTGCGGTGACGAGTGCCACCAGCGGGTCCTCATTGTGATCGCGCCTAAGCTCGACACATGGCGAAGTACTTCGATGTGCATCCGGTGAACCCGCAACGGCGCTCGATCGGCAAGGTGGTCGACATCCTCCGGAGCGACGGTCTGATCGCCTATCCGACCGACTCCTGCTTCGCACTCGGGTGTGAGCCGGGGAACAAGGAGGGCATCGAGCGGATCCGCGCGATCAGACGACTGGACAGCAGGCACCACTTCACGCTGGTGTGCCGGGACTTCGCGCAGCTCGGACAGCTCGTCCACATCAACAACTCGGTGTTCCGCGCGATCAAGACGGCGACGCCGGGCAGTTACACGTTCATCCTTCCGGGTACCAAGGAGGTACCGCGCAGGCTGCTGCACCCCAAGAAGAAGACGGTCGGTGTCCGGATACCGGACCACGTCACCACGCAGACGCTGCTCGAAGAGCTCGGTGAACCGCTGGTCTCCAGCACCCTCCTGCTGCCTGATCAGGAAGAGCCGATGACGAACGGATGGGACATCAAGGAGCGTCTCGACAACGAGGTCGATGCGGTGCTCGATTCCGGTGACTGCGGTATCGAGCCGACGACGGTGATCGACTTCTCCGATTCCGAGCCGGAGATCGTGCGTCGTGGTGCCGGTGACACCGACCTGTTCGAGTAGTCGGTAGGAAGCGGCCCGCCGGCGGGGACGGCGGGCGGCCGGTCCGCGCTGATCCCGGGAGTCCTGGCACGATCACCCGATGGAATTGGCCGCCTGGTCCGGGGTGCCATCCCCGTCCAGGCGGTTACCGGGAGGTCGCGCCGACTGCCGTCGAACGCGCCCGCTTACTGGTTGTCGCTCGCTCGGAAGGCGCGCACTACCGTGCTCATCCCATCGGTCAGCGCGGTCAGCTGTTCCCCGCTGAGCAGGTCGATCAGCGAGGAACGCACGAGCGCAACGTGGTCGGGCGCGATCGCGGCGAGTTTCTCCCGTCCCTGCTCGGTGAGTGCCGCGTTGATCCCGCGGTCGTCGGTTGGGCACCGGGACCTGCGGACGAGTCCGTTCTTCTCCAGCTGGGCGACCTGATAGCTCAGTCCGCTCTTCGAGGTCACCACGTCGTCCGCCAGTTCGGTCATGCGCAACTCGCCGTCCGGAGCCTCGGAGAGGCGGACGAGGATCTCGTACTGCGGGTGTGAGAGCCCGCCCTGCTCGCGCAATTGCTGCTCCACGCGGCGCGAGACCAGATGGCTCGCCTCCAGGAACGCCGTCCACGCTGCCATTTCCCGCTGGTCGAGCCACCTCGATTCGGACATGGCCCCATTCTAGTTCTTGTTTGAATTTGAACTACTCTGCTACTGTTCCGCTAGTTGTTCAAATTCGAACGAAGGGGGTGGTCGTCGTGAACCATGCTGGTCCGGAGCGGATGCCCGCGGTCTACCTGAGTCACGGAGCCCCGCCGCTGGCAGACGACCCGGTGTGGACCCGGGAACTGGCCGAGTGGTCCGGCGACCTGCCCGAACCGCATGCGGTCCTGATGATCTCCGCGCACTGGGAGCAGGCGCCGCTGGCGATCGGTGCCACGACCACGGTTCCGCTGATCTACGATTTCTGGGGTTTCCCGGAGCGCTATTACGCGGTGCGGTATCCGGCGCCGGGATCGCCGGAGCTGGCCGCGCGCGTGCGCGCCCTGCTGCGCGGCCGGGAGCTGCCGGTCGAGAACCACCCCGCCCGTGGGCTCGACCACGGCGCCTACGTGCCGTTGAAGGAGATGTACCCCGACGCGCACATCCCGGTGCTGCAGATCTCGATGCCCACCCTGCAGCCGGAAGACTTGTTGCGCGTCGGCCGTGCGCTGGCTCCGCTCCGCGACGAGGGAGTGCTCATCGTCGGGAGCGGATTCTTCACCCACAACCTGCGAGCGTTGCAAGCGCCGAGCACGCCGAACTGGTCCGTCGAATTCGACGACTGGGGGCGCCACGCGCTGGGTGCCTGCGATGTCGACAGCCTGCTCGACTTCCGGCACAAGGCTCCGGCAAGCGACCTCGCACACCCTCGGACAGAGCACTTCGCACCGCTGTTCGTCACGCTCGGTGCGGCCGAAGACGAGCTGTCCAACCAACGGACCGCCATCGACGGGTTCTGGCACGGACTGTCGAAGCGATCCGTGCAGTTCGGCTCAAAGCCGGAATGAATCGACCGATCAACGCAAGGAGAAACAACAATGCCGCAGCCACCACAACAGATTCGTGACCTCGTGCTCTTGCTGGCCCGGATCGCGTTGGGTGTCGTGTTCATCGCCCACGGTCTGCAGAAGTTCCTGCAGTGGGGAATCGGCGGTACCGCGCAGTCGTTCGGCCAGATGGGCATTCCGGTTCCGGGTATCTCGGCGTGGTCGACCGCCCTGATCGAAGTCGTCGGCGGTGCGGCTCTGCTGCTCGGGCTCGCCCTCCCACTCGCGGGCGTGCTGCTCGCTCTGACCATGCTCGGTGCACTGGCCCTGGCCCACCTCGGGCAGGGACTGTTCGTATCCGACGGTGGATTCGAGTACGTGCTCGTGCTGGCCGCCGGTGCGCTCGCACTCGGCTTCAACGGCGGTCGCTACGCCCTCGACCAGGCGTTCAACGGCCGGGACCTAGATAAGGAACAAGCGAGCGCCTGAGTGCGGACGGTGGAGTCGGCGGCTCGAACCGATCGGTTCCAGCCGCCGACTCCTGTCCGTGGTCGTCATCCCCTTCCGTGGGGCGTCATCGAGGGATGCGCTGCGATCACTGGCCGGGCGGACGGCCCGCGGCGGTGTTAAGACCGGAGGAACGGCTCCGGGGAGCGCCGCGCGAGGGTCGGTGACGGCGAGCGAACACCGTGTCCCGGTGCCCCCGATGTTCTGGGAGGGGTTTATGCCTGCAACCGTGTTTCGCGTCGACCAGCAGAAGTCCATGCGCGACCAGGACGTACCCGGGCACAACCGGTGGCATCCGGACATTCCGCCCGCCGCTGAGGTGCGCCCAGGTGACGATTTCCGCGTCGAGTGCAAGGACTGGACCGACGGCCAGGTCCGCAACACCGACTCGGCCGACGACGTTCGGGATATGGTCCTCGACCATAACCACATGCTCAGCGGCCCGATCTCGGTCGCGGGTGCCGAACCGGGTGATCTGCTCGTGGTCGACTACCTGGACTTCGGCCCCGCTCACAACGTCGATCGCGATCCGGGCAGCGAACCCGGTCAGGGGTGGGGTTACACGGGGATCTTCGACCGGAGCAACGGTGGCGGTTTCCTGACCGATCACTTTCCCGAGGCGGGCAAGGCGATCTGGGACTTCCACGGTAGGCAGGCCACCTCGCGTCATCTGCCGGGGGTACGGATCCAGTCGAACATTCACGCCGGGTTGGCGGGCTGTGCTCCCTCGGGCGAGCTCCTCGCGGAGTGGAACCGGCGGGAGAAGGAACTCATCGACACCCATCCGAACCGGGTGCCGCCACTGGCACTTCCCCCGGAGGAGAACGCCAGCCTGCTCGGCAGCCTGTCCGGTCCGCGGCTGGACCGGGTGGCGCAGGAGGGCGCGCGCACTGTGCCCCCACGCGAGCACGGCGGCAACGTCGACATCAAGAATCTCGGCATCGGGTCCAGGGTCCTGTACCCGGTCTACGTTCCCGGAGCCAACTTCTCCATCGGAGACCTGCATTTCGCGCAGGGCGACGGCGAGATCAGCTTCTGCGGCGCGGTGGAGATGGGCGGTTACGTCGACATCGGCATCGGACTCATCAAGGACGGGATGCGCAAGTACAACACGATCATGCCGATCTTCAGCCCGGGCAGGCAGGAGCCCAGGTACAGCGAGTTCGTCTGCTTCACCGGGATCTCCGTGGACGAGCGGGGAACTCAGCACTACATGGACGCCACCATCGCCTACCGGCGGGCCTGCCTGAACGCGATCGACTACCTCAAGCAGTTCGGCTACACCGGTGAGCAGGCATACTTGATCCTGTGTGCCTCGCCCATCGAGGGGCGGGTGAGCGCGATCGTCGACATTCCGAACGCGTGCTGTTCGCTCTACCTGCCGGTGGAGATCTTCGACTTCGACATCCGCCCCACCGAGGACGGTCCGGTCCACACCGATCGGGGCCAGTGCGCCGTCACTTCCTGAACGACGAGGATCCCGTCAGCGTCGGACGCATGGCCGACGCTCACGGGTGGCGTTCACGGGACGGCGTGGCGATCTCGGGACAGTGCGGGAGCGCGGGAACCGAGTCCCCGCGCTCCCTCGTAGTCCACTGTGGTGGGCGCGGCGGTCAGCCGCTTTCCCGGCCGGTACGTGGTGACCCGCCACTAGCGGCGGTCACGGGCCGGACGGTCTCGGTACGACCCGTGGAGTGCGTTTCCCGCAGCAGCAGGGTGGATCCCAGCGTGACCAGTCCCATGAGCATCAGGAACGCCGATACCGATGCGGAGGAACCGGTCATGGCCAGCAGTGCGGTCATCAGGAACGGCGTGCCACCGCTCACGAGGATCGCGGCAAGCTGGTAGGCCATCGAGGCACCGGAGTAGCGCACCCTCGGCTCGAACAGCTCGCTGAGGTAGGCCGCCAGCGGCCCGTACGTCAGGCTGGACCCGATGCTTCCGACCGAGGCGGCGATCGCGACGCCCGCGAGTGTCGCGGTGTCCACCAGCCAGAAGAACGGGAACGCCCACAAGGTCAGCAACCCGGCGCCGAAGAGGATCATCGGCCGGCGCCCGTAGCGGTCGGAGAGCGCACCGCTGATGAAGATCACGGCGATCCCGACTGCCGAGGACACCAGCGTGATCAGCAACAGCGATGTTCGCTGCATGCCGAGTTCACGGGTCCCGTAGTCCAGCAGGCCGGAGATGCTGATGTAGAAGACGGAGTTCGTCGCGAAGAGCAAACCGCATCCGAGCAGGACAGTACGCTTGTGGGTCCGGAGCACCTCCATCAGCGGTGCCTTTTCCGTTTCCTGCGCCTGTTCCTCCTTGCGTTCCTTGAGCTCGCGGAACACCGGCGTGTCTTCCACGCGCAGCTGGATGAACAGCACCACGGGCGCGAGCGCGGCACTGGCCAGGAACGGGATGCGCCAGCCCCACGACATGAAGGCTTCGGGGCCCATCGCGGCCCCGACGATCAGGAAGGCGACGTTTCCGAGGATCACGCCGAACGGAACGCCCATCTGGCCGAAGGTTCCCGCGGTGCCGCGTCGTCCGCCGGGCACGTTTTCGGTCAGCAGCAGGATGATCCCGCCCCACTGCCCGCCGACGGCGATGCCCTGCAAGAAGCGCAGGACCACGAGCAGGACGGGGGCGAGCACTCCGATGGTCGAGGCGCCGGGCAGGACGCCGATGAGGAACGTCGCCGTGCCCATCATGATCAGGCAGGTCACCACGGCGGGTTTGCGCCCGATGCGGTCACCGAGATGTCCGAAGACCAGTCCGCCGATCGGGCGGGCGACGAATCCGGCCCAGAAGGTGGCGAACGAGAGCAGTACGCCAATGATCGGCGTACTGCTGGGAAAGAAGACCGTGCCGAAGACGAGGGCGGCGGCGGTCGCGTAGATGAAGAAGTCGTACCACTCGATCGAACTGGCGATCAGGGCGGCGAACATCAATTTCTTCGTGGAGGGGGATCCGGGGGCGGTCGATTCAGATGCGGGCATTCGCTGGCTCCCTGGGGCGGGTCGGGCAACGAAGGGTGAATCAGTACAGACCGACTGGTTGGTACGACACCTTGGCGTGATGTGCCTCACCCCGTCAACCCCTGGCTTGTTCCAGGTGTGCTGTACGGCGAGCAACGGCGGTTCCGTCGAACGGCGG
The DNA here is from genome assembly GCF_054779195.1 of Parasphingorhabdus pacifica. Lineage (NCBI taxonomy): Bacteria > Pseudomonadati > Pseudomonadota > Alphaproteobacteria > Sphingomonadales > Sphingorhabdaceae > Parasphingorhabdus > Parasphingorhabdus pacifica. Next base: position 195,209 of record NZ_BAAGYS010000003.1, on the reverse strand, counting down.
CGCCGGTTGGCGCGCACGCCCGCCCCGGCATCCATCGCTCCGGCATTCATCGACCCGGCATCCATCGCTCCGAGTCGTCGAGTCCCAACCGGAGAGCGAAGAACCGGTCGATGTTCTCGAGAATTCACCCCACGTGATCAACGCACCGCAGGCGATGTGCCGGGCGGGCTTCGCGAATGGGGTTCGTCGTCGAGTCTTGACCTTGTCGCGACGGGGGGTGACAGTCGTCACCGGCGGCTCGCTGGCGAGGAGGGTGTCATGGCATCGGTGGCAACGGTCCGGGGGCCGGTCGATCCGGATGATCTGGGTGTGACCCTCATGCACGAGCACGTATTCGTGCTCACGCCGGACGTCCTGCAGAACTACGGTTGGCAGTACTGGGACGAGGAGGAGCGGGTCGCCGACGCCATCGAGAAGTTGCAGCGGCTCCGGGCCGCGGGCGTGACCACCATCGTCGACCCGACAGTGGTGGGACTCGGGCGCTACATCCCCAGGGTCGAACGGATCAACAACGCCGTCGACATCAACATCGTGGCCGCCACCGGCCTCTACACGTTCGCCGAACTTCCGCACCTCTTCACCTACCGAGGGCCGGGGACCGTGCTGGGCGGCCCCGAGCCGCTGACCGAGATGTTCATCGGAGACATCCGCGACGGGATCGCGGGGACGACGATCAAAGCCGGTCTACTCAAGTGCGTGATCGAAGCGGCCGGACTCACCGAGGACCAGACCCGGGTTCAACGGGCGATCTGCGATGCCCACCGGGAGACAGGTGCACCGATCACCGTCCACACCAATTCCGCCCGACAAACCGGTCGGCTTGCGTTGGACTTCTACGCCCGCAGCGGTGTCGACCTCACCAAGGTTGTGATCGGGCACGCCGGTGACAGCAATGACCTCGACTACCTCAAGTGGATCATGGATCAGGGAGCATCGATCGGCTGCGACCGGTTCGGACTGGACCAGTACAACACGACCGAGAACCGGGTCCGCACCGTCGCGGCGCTGTGCGCGCAGGGGTATGCCGACCGCATCGTGCTCGCCCACGACGCCGCGTGCTTCATGGATTATTTTCCGGACGACGCCGCCAGGCAGGCGCTCGCGCAGGCCGCACCGAACTGGCATTACCTGCACATCACCGAGGACGTTCTCCCCGCTCTGCGTGCACAGGGCGTCACCGACGAGCAGATCACCACGATGCTGGTCGAGAATCCGCGGCGCTACCTCGACGTGCCGGGCTGACACTTCCGGCGGGTCTCGACGCGCTGCCGGGCCCCGGTTCCCCGCGGCTGCTTCCCCGGCGCTGCGGATCGCCACCCGACGGGTGCGGTGCCGGTGACGGGGGCCGCTTGGAACAATCGACGTGCGGCCCTGGGGTCGCGGTCCGGTTAGCCGCGTGCGAACGGAGAGTTCTCGTGAAGTGGGATGGCGATGATTACCAGCGCCGGTTCGACGAGTTGGCGTCGTCGGGCATGGACATCCACGGTGAAGCCGACCTCGTCGAGGCGTACTCGCCGTCGAGCGTGCTGGACGCTGGTTGCGGCACGGGCCGGGTAGCCATCGAACTGGCCCGGCGGGGTATCGACGTGGTCGGGACCGACGTCGATGCCTCGATGCTGGCTACCGCCCGCCGCATCGCCCCGGACATCGCGTGGGTCGAGTCGGATCTCGCCGAACTGGACCTCGACCGCCGGTTCGACCTGGTGTTGCTGGCGGGCAACGTCCCGCTGTTCACCGCACCCGGCACCGAATCCGCGCTCGTAGCGGGCGCCACTCGGCACGTGGAGCCAGGGGGTGTCCTGGTGTCCGGTTTCAGCCTCGATCGAGGCTACGGAGTGGCCGATTACGATTCCCACGCCGAATCGGCCGGTCTGGAACTCGTCGAGCGGTTCGCCACGTGGGAACGCGATCCGTTCGCCGATGGTGACTACGCGGTGTCCGTGCACCGCCGCCCGGCCTGATCCAGGCGACGTGTCCGATATGGACCGAACGCACCGGGAAGCGCCTACGGGTAGACCGGGGGCCCCGGTGGCGACGCCGTTCGGCCCGGCAGCGCACACTCCGGATGTCGTGGTTTCCTGCGACCTCTTGTGCCCTTCGTTCCCAGGGGAGAGGATTCCGGCCCGACGGTCCGAGCACGGAAGTCGGCGCGTCCCGAACCCGCCGGTACCCGGAGCCGTCTCCGGTTCCCGGTGGCGACCGCGAACCGGCCCCACCGGAGTTCTCGCGGAGGAGACGGGTTGGCCAAAATGAACAGCGCCGAATCCATCGGGCGAGTAGTGCAGTCGCGGATCTACCGCGCCGGGGCGCTCGGACGACGCCCCGTCGTGCCGGTCACGCCGGCGCGTCTCGAGCAGGCCGCTCGCAAGCGGATGTCGCCCCGGGCGTGGGCCTACGTCGCAGGATCGGCGGGCAGCCAGCGCACTGCTCGGGCGAACCGGGAAGCCCTCGACCGCAGGCGGATCGTGCCGCGAATGCTCCGCGACGTCGCGGTCCGGGACACGTCGGTGGAACTGTTCGGCGAGCGACTCGCCAGCCCGTTCCTGTTGGGACCGGTAGGCGTCCTCGAGATGGCGCACGCCGGGGCGGACCTCGCGGTGGCAGGCGCCGCGGCGGAACTCGGAACGCCCATGGTCATCTCCACCCAGGCTTCCGCTCCGATGGAGGAGATCGCCTCCGGGCTGGGCGGGACGTCGAACTGGTTCCAGCTCTACTGGAGCAGCGAACGCGAACTGGTGACCAGCTTCGTCGACCGGGCGGAATCGAGCGGCAGCAAGGCGATCGTGGTCACCCTGGATACGAACCTGCTCGGCTGGCGCAGCTGGGACCTCGATCTCGGCCACCTGCCGTTCGCCCGAGGGCAGGGCATCGCCCAATACACGAGTGATCCGGTGTTCCGCGATCTCGTCCGGCAGCGGACGGGCAGGACGCGCGGAGCGGAGAGCGTGCGTCCCACCCTGACCGCCCTGCGGACCTTGGTCTCCCAGGCGCGACACCACCCGGGCCGCTTCCGGGACAACCTTCGTTCGCCCGAACCGCGTGCGGCCGTGGAAACGTTCCTCGACGTCTTCTCCAACCCGGCGCTGACCTGGGACGATCTCGCCTTCCTCCGCGAACGTACCAAGTTGCCGATCCTGCTCAAGGGAATCCAGGACTCCCGGGACGCGGCCAAAGCGTTCGACCACGGAGTCGACGGTCTCGTGGTGTCCAACCACGGAGGTCGGCAGGTCGACGGCGCGGTCGGTTCGCTGGACGCGCTGCCCGAGGTTGTCGAGCAGGTCGGCGACCGGATTCCCGTACTGTTCGACAGCGGTGTTCGAGGGGGAGCGGACGCGTTCAAGGCACTGGCGCTGGGAGCTCGGGCCGTGCTGGTGGCACGCCCGTACGTTTACGGGCTCGCGCTGGCGGGCAAGGCAGGCGTGGTGGAAGTGATGCAGCACCTCGCCGCCGAGTTCGACCTGACCATGGGCCTGGCGGGTTGTGCCGAGGTCGGCGACATCGACTCGGAGCTGCTCCGACCAGCCGCCTGACCCCCGAGGCACCTGATCACTGAGCGCGTGACCATGGAACCGTGCGTGATCGCTGCGTCGCGACTGCGCTCCTGCCCGGGCGCTCTGTCTATTGTCGGGACATGACCACGCTTGGAGTCAAGATCACCAATACCGGAGAGCAGGCCCTTGACCAACCGGGAATGGCGGCGATGGCCAGGGTAGCGGAGCAGAACGGCGCGGAGTCGGGACACATCTCCGATCACGTGGTCCTCGTGGAGGGCTCGCAGTCGCACTACCCGTTCTCCGCCGACGGCGTCCTGCCCTGGCCGAACGACCTCGACGTCTACGATCCGCTGGTGGCCTGCGGCTGGATCGCCGCCGCGACCGAGACTCTGCGGCCGACCACGTCGGTGCTGGTGCTGCCGATGCGGCATCCCCTCGCACTGGCCAAGACCGTGGCCACCATCGACCGCCTGTCGGGTGGTCGGATGGTGCTCGGTGTGGGAGCGGGCTGGCTCGCCGAGGAATTCAACGCACTGGGATGGGACTTCGCGACGCGCGGTCGCCGGATGGACGAGTCCATCGAGGTGCTGCGCCGAGCGTGGACCGGGGACACCGCTGCTTTCGACGGGGAGCACTTCCAGTTCGACGCGGGCGTGCACTGCCGCCCGCTGCCGGTGCGGGACGGCGGGGTTCCGTTGCTGATCGGCGGCATGGGGCAAGCCGCGTTCCGCCGCTCCGCCCGAGTCGGGGACGGATGGTTGGCGCTGGTTGACCTGCATCGCGATCTCGGCGGTCGGCAGCGCGCGGACGGCCTCGCCAGGTTGGCCGCGAAGTTGGCCGACCTGGAAGCGAGGTTGGCCGCTATCGGCCGCGACCGGGGCGACTTCCACGCGGCGGTGAAACTGATCGGCGTGGGTCCTGACCAGCTCGAACTGCTTCCCGAGGTGGCTTGCGAGCTGGCGGCGATCGGTTTCGACGAGGTCGTGGTCGACCCGATGTGGCGGGATCTCGAGGAGGCGGCCGCTGTCGTCCGGGAATGCCGGGCCGCGCTGGACGGCTGACTCCGCGCGTGGTCGCGTTCGGCAGCGGGCACGCAGGGAAGTCCGCGGTTGTCGCGGAACAGGGGGAACGTCGAACAACGCGGGCAACCGAGCGCATGTCTACGCGGACTTTCGTAGACGTGAGCCGCTCCAAGGACGATGTGCCGAGGCTTTCCGCAGCCGCATGCTCGGAGCATGAGTGAAGTTCTTCCGGCACTGGTGCGAGCGTGGACCGGGGGCAGGCACGCCGAACGCATCGCCTACGTGAGCGGTGCCCTCCTGGGCACCAGCGGCTTGGCGCACGTGTGCGTCCTGTTGGTCACCGGAGGTTCGTGGAGCGGACCGGTGTCGTTGCGCAAAGCGGCCACGTTCGGGGTCCTTCGGCTTGACGCTGATCGCCGTTACCTGGGCGACCGCACCCCTGCACATCGGACGGCGGCTGAGACCGCTCCTTCTTGGGATTCTCATGGTCACCAGCGTTCTGGAGACCGCGCTGATCACCGTGCAGGCGTGGCGGGGCGTGCCGTCGCACTTCAACCTCGAAACGCCCCTGGACGCCGCGGTGTCGAGCACGCTGGCCGTCGGCGGTGCGATCATCGTGCTGACGATCGCCGGTTTCTTCCTGACCGGGATCGCACCGCGCTTCGCATGCTCGGTGACACTCCCCCTGCCCCGGCGATTCGGACTCGCCATGCTGTTCGTGTCGATGGTGGTCGGCGCACTGATGATCGCCAAGGGAGTGACTCTGTACAAGAACTTCTTCGACTCGCTCAAGGGCAAGCGCGCAGGCCGGAAGATGGGCGTGCCTCGTTTCAAGTCCCGCAAAGACAATCGTCAAGCCATCAGGTTCACCAAGGGTGCGTTCACCGTCCGGGGCAACGGCCGGTTGTCGCTGGCCAAGATCGGTGACGTGCGGGTGGCGTGGTCGCGGGACCTGCCCTCGACGCCGTCATCGGTCACCGTGGTCAAGACGGCCGATGGTCGGTATTTCGCTTCGTTCGTGGTCGAGGTGGGGGACGAGACCCTCCCGGCCGCCGTCGGTGTCGACGGCCCCGACATTGAGATCGGTATCGACCTCGGACTGTCGGCGTTCGCCGTGGACCAGAACGGCCGCGTCATCGACAACCCGCGTTTCCTGCACCGCGCCGAACGCAAGCTCAAACGGCTCCAACGCGCGGTCAGCAGGAAACAGCGCGGCTCGAACAACCGCACCAAGGCACGCAAGAAACTTGCACGTCAGCACGCGAAGGTCACCGACACCCGAGCCGACTGGCTGCACAAGGCTACGACCAGCATCGTTCGTGAGAACCAAACGATCGTGCTGGAAGACCTCGCAGTCTCCGGCCTCGCCCGCACCCGGCTGGCGAAGTCCGTGCACGACGCATCATGGGGCACCTTCCGACGACTCCTCACCGAGAAGTACGCACGGTACGGCCGTGATCTGGTCGTCATCGACCGGTGGCTGCCGACCTCGCAAACCTGCTCGGTATGCGGAAGCGTCGACGGGAAGAAACCCCTGTCGGTACGTGAGTGGGAATGCCCCTGCGGAGCAGTCCACGACCGCGACACCAACGCTGCACGCAACATCCTCGCCGCCGGACGGGCGGAGAGGCGAAACGCCTGTGAAGACCAGGTAAGACCCGCTACGCGGGCGCAGGTCGACGAAGCAGGAACCCACCGAGACCGGGCCGCATAAACGGCCCGGTGGTAGGAATCTCCCGCCTTCAGGCGGGACAGGACGTCAAACCGTTCTCACCGTCGTGGTGGCGATCGAATCGTTCAACCGCATTTCGCCGTTTTCGGCAGCACCACCAACGGCGATGTTCACCGGCGCTTGCGCCCTCGCGACCCTGGTGGCCCTCGGGCTCGTCGCCGTCGGAGCACTTCGTGGGAAGGGAGCCGACGCCTCCCGACAGCGGGTGACCCGATGAGCCGGTGGGCGCCCAACACCTCGTTCCGCCACAAGAGCAACGTGACGGCACCCGATGGTTGTCCGCCGGGTGCGGTACTCGATGCGAAACAGCACCAGACGCACTCCGGAAGTTTCGGACGGCTGCTACGCGCCCGGGCGTAGGCCCGAGCTGCGCCCTCGTGCGGATGCGACCGGTCGATGATCGGCCCTATCGTCGTGACATGAACTTCCCGGCCCGGCGGTTGTTGCGCGTCCTGGGGACCGACGTCGCGCTGGCCATCGTTCTCGGCACCGCGATCCTGCTCATCACACCGTTCGCGGCCCGAGGCGAAGTCCCGCCGCACACCGCGCCGGACTGGATCTCGACCACGCTGATCGTGATCGCCGCGGCCTCCCTGGTGCCACGGCGGTTCTGGCCGTTGGTGACATTGGCCGGTTCGGTCGGTTCACTCGCGGTCTACCTGGCCCTGCAGTACCCGCCGGGACCCGTCTTCCTCACCGGCGTGGTGGCAATCTACTCGGTGGCGTGCATGCTGCCCATGGGACGTTCGGCGTTGGCCGCCGCGTCGGCAGTCCTGGTGCTGACGTTGGGGCACCTCTCCGGCATGACCTGGGAGGCGTTCGTGACCGACGCGCTCTCGATGCTGCTGGGCGGTGGTGCTTTGATGGTGGCCCCGTGGGCGGTCGGTACCGTCGTCCGACTGCACCGCGAATCGGAATCCCGCCTGCGGGAGGACGAAGCGCGCAAGCGCGCCTACGACGAGCGCCTCCGAGTCGTCCAGGAAGTGCACGACGTCGTCGGGCACGGACTTTCGGCGATCAACTTGCAGTCCGGGGTGGCTCTGCACGTGCTCGACCAGCAGCCGGAACAGGCTCGGCCCGCCCTGACCGCGATCCGGCAGACCAGCAAGGACGCCCTGGACGAACTGCGCGGGACGCTCGCGGTGTTCCGGCAGCCCGAGGAGCCGGGTGAACGCGTTCCCACCCCGGGCCTGGCGAACCTGGACGCGCTCGTGGAGCGGATGGACCGGGCCGGTCTTCCGATCGAAGCCGTCGTCGACGGCGAACCGAGGTCGTTGCCCGCGACCGTGGACCTCGCCGCCTACCGGATCGTGCAGGAGTCGCTGACCAACGTGGTGCGACACGCGGGGCCGTCGTCCGCGTCGGTGCGAGTGGAGTACCGGGACGACGGGGTGGATGTGGAGATCACCGACAACGGCAAGGCACGGATGTCCGTCGACCCGGCTTCGGAAGGACAAGGAATCGCGGGCATGCGGGAACGCGCCAGGGCCGTGGGCGGAAACTTGCACGCGGGGCCCCGCCCTGGCGGGGGATTCCGGGTGCACGCGCACCTGCCGTTGGAGGGAGCGGGGTGATCCGCGTCGTGGTCGCCGACGACCAGAACCTGATCCGGCTCGGACTGCGAGTGCTGCTCGATGCGGAACCGGACGTGGAACTGGTCGGCGAGGCAGGGGACGGTGCGGCGGCGATCGAGCTCGTTCGGGACCACCGACCCGAAGTGGTGCTCATGGATGTGCGGATGCCGGTGCTGGACGGTATCGAGGCGTTGCGCGCGATCGTTTCCGACCCGGAGCTCGCGACTACCAAGGTCGTCGTGCTGACGACCTTCGAACTCGACGAGTACATCTTCGAATCATTGCGCGCCGGCGCGAGCGGATTCCTGATCAAGGACACCGAGCCCGCCGAGTTGCTGCGCGCCATCAGGGTGGTCGCGGCGGGCGAGTCCCTGTTGTCACCTGCGATCACCCGCAGGGTCATCAGCCGGTTCGCGGGTGACTCGACCGTCCACTCGCAACCGCATCCGGCGCTCGACTCCCTCACCGCACGCGAGCGCGAAATACTCGCTCTGGTGGGTCACGGTCTGTCCAATGAGGAAATAGCCGACCGGCTCGTGGTCAGCCCGGCCACCGCACGCACTCACGTGAGTCGTGCGATGGTCAAACTGGATGCGCGCGATCGGGCTCAACTCGTCGTGTTCGCGTTCCAGGCCGGACTCGTCGGTTGAGTACCACGGGCAGGCTGTCCCGCTACCGTTCGCGTCGAGCCGGTCTGCGCGTCCACGCGTAGCCGGAAAGCCGCTTCCGGCCCGACGACACGAGGGTCGATCCGGAGCACGCTGGTCGTCATCAGTTCCCGTTGAGCACGGGGCGAATTCGAAGGAGGGATCGCGATGGTGACGGCGTTGACCACGAACGCATTGGCCGAATACGGCGGATGGGGACCGCACGCGGGCGGACCGCCGTTCCTCTTCGGTGCGCTGATGCTGCTGCTGTTGGTCGCATTGGTCGGTTTGGTGACCTGGCTGGCCGTTCGCGGTGGGCGCGGACGTGCGCAGACCGGGACCGATCGGGCGCGGGACCTGCTCGCCGACCGGTACGCCCGTGGCGAGATCAGCACCGACGAGTACCACGAGCGGCTCAACCACTTGAGCTGATCGGCATTCGCCCGCTGCCGTGCTCTGCTCGGTGGCGGGCGGTGTTGGTGCAGGTGGCACCCCTGAATACGCCTGTTGCGGAAGTTCCAGGGGGGTGCCGGGACGTGGGTCGCGGTTCCACCCGGAACGGTGGTCCGGTTCGTCGCTTTTTCGGTCAGGGATGGCGAAACGCCGAACGATTGGTCGACACCAGCGGCGGGCGAGGGGACAGTGGGTGGTGGAAAGCACGAGATAGGGTCCGGGACGCGGGACCCGTGAAGAAGAAATACCTGCCCTCCTGGACCACGGGACTCGGCCGGTGCGCCGGTCTCGTCGTGGCAACAGGTCGTGAAGCCCTCGCCGGCGTCGCCCAGCGGCTACCGGGTGCGCTGCTCGCGGTCAAGTCGCACTTCACGTGCCAGGACGGGCGGACTACCCCTGGCGAAGGGCAGTTACATGACGACACCACCGCAACGACCCGATCACGGCGACGCCGAGGAGGAGCCGGCAGAGGCCGGTACGTCCGGAACCGGTAACCAGTCCGCACAGGACTCGGAGTCGACGATCGCGAATTCCGATTCCGGGGGCGAATCGGAGGAGTCCGGCAAGGACGCGGGAAACGTCGAACAGGGGTCGGCGAGCGGCTCCGACTCGGACGGCTCCGACTCGGACGGCTCCGACTCGGACGGCTCCGACTCCTCGGGTGAATCGGGTGAACCGAAGGCGGACTCCGGGGAGACGGAGAAGGCCGAGAAATCCGCCGTGGAACAGAACGGCGATGCCGACGACGAGGCCGAGACCGAGAAGGTCGCCGCGTCCGAGAAGGACGGCGAGACCGAAACAGCCGACGACAACTCCGACGAGTCCGCACTCGGGAAGGATGCCGCAGCCGGGACAGTGGGCGCTGCGAGCGAGGCCTCGGATTCGGAGGAGCCCGCGGCTTCGGAGCAGCACGGCGGAAGCGCGCAGGAGTCCGCCGCGGAAACCTCCGGGACTGCGGAAACCCCTGAGGACCCGGAAGCCGTCCAGGGAGACTCCGAGCAGGCTGAAGGCAAGGGCCGGAAGTCCAAGCGCAAGGTGGCGCTGATCGCCGGAATCGCTGCTGCGCTCGTCGTGGTGCTCGGCGGTGCCGGACTCGCGTACGCGTACGTCCAGGCGAACTCGGCCGAGGCGGCGGCCGAGAAGTACGTCGAGATCGCCGACCGCGAGGTCCAGGATCCGCGCAGCGTGTCGGCCGATGACTACCGGCAGGTCGTGTGCTCGAAGGCGATGCCGCAGATCGAGCAGGTGCAGAAGCAGAAGGAGAAGTTCCTCCAGGTCGCCAAGCCGAGCGACCTGGAGCAGATCAAGCAGTCCAAGACCGTCCTCAAGGGTGTTCAGCAGGACGGGGAAACGGGGACCGCGAAGCTCGAAACGAGCATGCCAGGTCAGCCACCGCAGACCACGGAATTGAAGCTCATCCAGGAGGACGGTTCCTGGAAGCTCTGCGCGTGATCGGCTGATCGCGCCGCCGGCGCTCCGGGTGGCGTCCTCGTCCGACGGATCGAGGCCGCCACCCGGACTTCGCCCACGGAGCCGCTCCGCCCACGAAGCACCGGGTCCACGAAGCACCGGGTCCACAGAACGCCGGGTCCCCAACCAGGTGGGGTAGAGGAGCCTGTCGGCTGCGTGGACCGACGGCTGGGAGTCAGCTCGCGACGTTCATCTCGTTCGAGCGAGTGTGCTCATAGGCCGACTTCGCCCAGTCGGTGACCCAGTTCGGCAGTTCGGGGCGGTCCGGTGTGTCGGGCAGCAGGCCGACCACTTCCTCCGGCGTGGGACGCTCCCCGTTGTTGGCGAGAAACCGAAGCTGGATGACCGCGTTGGTCGCGAGTCGTCCGCCGCTGAAGACCCGGTGTTCGAAGTAGAGGTGCCGATCGTCCCAACCGATGACCCGGGAATCGAGTTCGAACCGGCGGAACGGTTTCAGTTCGCGGCGGAACGAGCCGGTCTCCGCCGTCACCACGGCAAACCAGCCACGCTTCCGCATTCGCTTGTACAGCCCGGAGCGCAGCATCAGGTCGATCCGGCCGAGGTCGAAGATCGAGAAGTACACGCCGTTGTTCATGTGCCCGAGCGGGTCCAGGTCGCGCAGGCGAACCCGGAGCGGTACCCGACTGGGGCTGAGAAGGGGAGCCTCTCCGCGCGTCCGGGTGCGAATGAGCACCACGATCAAGCGAAACAGCATGTTCATTCCCGCAGTCCCCTCTCCAGTAAGTTACTGACCAGTAGCATAGTTGGGTGGCGGAACGCCCTGCAACGCGGACCGGAGTGGGGCCGGACACAGCACCCGCACGGCCGGTGGACGCCGTACCTCCGTCGCCGGGTGGATGCCACCGCGGGCGCGGGAGTGCCGAGCCGAGAGGACGCCGCGCGGGCGTGACCGGCGGGCCGTTGTCCACCGCGCAGCGAACCCGCCGGGGATCCGCACGCCTTTACGACCGAGGCTGCGACCACTGCCCTGGGCGATCTCGAACTGGTCGGGATTCCGAAGACCACATTGATCGTTTCCGGAACCGGTGAACGGGCGCACGTCTTACTCTGGCTCGTCGACCGGGAAACGGGGGCGTCGTAAACCTGCAGGAAGCGCCCGTGGGTACCCGGTCAACCTCCGCCGTGCCGCAGCGGAGCTGGACATCACCGCCGAAGTGCGGGTCCGGTCCGGCCCCGATGACGCGTATCGCCCAGCGAGCCGGTATTTCGGCCCGCTCGGCGGATCGCCGCCGCCCGTCCGGGACGGGCGGCGGCCCAACCGGCAGGTCGTCACTCCCGTGAGAGGAGGTCAGTCGTCTTCCTGCTTGGCGTGATCGGCCACGCCGGGATTGGGATCCCTCGACAGGTCGATCAGCGGGTCCACCTCGGCGCCGTCCGGCGCCGCGTGGTTGGGCACGCCGGGAGTCGGATCCCGGGACGGGTCGACGGACTGGTCCGGGTCGGTGCTCACGCCGTCCTCCTCGAATCGGTTTGTTCCGGCCGTACAGTGTCGCATCAGCTGGTGAGTGACTCCGCCGAACCACGCGGTTCGGTGTGTGGCGCTCGTTACTCGGTGAGCGCTCAGGCGCCTCCGAGCAGCTGGTCGAAGCTGGGGACGTTGTCGAACGGATCGGCCGGCCCGCTGCTCTCGCGTTCGGCGACCATCTCGGCCAGCTCGCGGCCTGCGCGCTGGATGCGCTTCGGCAGCGGGTTGGTCCGGTCACCGTCACCGGCCCAGTCGTCGGTGGCGGCGAAGACCGAGGTGGTCACGACATCGGCGTGCAGGTAGGTGAACAGCGGGCGCATGGCGTACTCCAAGGCCAGGGAGTGGCGTGGCGTGCCGCCGGTGGCACCGAGCAGCACGGGCATTCCGGCCAACGACTCGCTGTCGAGCACGTCGACGAACGACTTGAACAGGCCCGAGTAGCTCGTGTTGAACAGCGGACTGGCCACGATCAGGCCGTTCGCGGCCGATACCTTTTCGAGTACCGCCCGCAGCTGATCGCTGGGGAAGCCGGTGAGGGTGTGGTTGAGGACGTCGTGTGCGATGTCGCGCAGCTCGACGGTTTCGACCGTGGCGGTCACCGAGTGCGATTCGAGCTCGGTGGTGGTTGCCTCGGCCAGCCGGTCGGTCAGCAACCGGGTGGAGGAGGGCTGTCCCAGGCCTGCTGATACGGCCATGATCGTGCGCTCGTGCATGCCGGTGTCACTTCCTTTCCTCGACTGGCGGGCTGTGCGGGGCGGGTCGTGCTCATTCGCTCCCGGCAACGGCCTGCTGGTCAGCGCTACGGCTCTGGGTTTCGGCGACGCGCTGCGCGTGGCTGGGCGAGTCGGCGGGCACGTGCGCGGGCCGCTTGGCTTCCATCTCCTTGCGCAGTGCGGGAACGACCTCCTCGCCGAGCAGGTCGATCTGTTCGAGAACCGACTTCAGCGGCAGACCCGCGTGGTCGACGAGGAACAGCTGGCGCTGGTAGTCGCCGACGTCCTCACGCATGCTCGCGTAGCGTTCGATGACCTGCTGCGGGCTGCCCACGGTCAGCGGGGTCGCCGCGGTGAACTCCTCCATCGTGGGCCCGTGGCCGTAAACCGGGGCCTTGTCGAAGTAGGGACGGAACTCGTTCCAGGCGTCCTGCGAGTTCTTGCGCATGAACACCTGGCCACCGAGGCCGACGATGGCCTGGTCGGCGCGGCCGTGCTGGTAGTGCTCGTAGCGCTGGCGGTAGTAGTTGACCATCTGCTTGGTGTGCGACATCGGCCAGAAGATGTTGTTGTGGAAGAACCCGTCGCCGTAGTACGCGGCCTGCTCGGCGATCTCGGGGCTCCGGATCGAGCCGTGCCACACGAACGGCGGGACCCCGTCGAGCGGGCGCGGGGTGGCGGTGAATCCCTGCAGCGGGGTGCGGAACTTGCCCTCCCAGTCGACGACCTCCTCGTCCCACAGTCGCCGGAGCAGCGCGTAGTTCTCGATCGCGAGGTTGATGCCCTGGCGGATGTCCTGGCCGAACCACGGGTAGACCGGACCGGTGTTCCCCCGGCCCATCATCAGGTCCATCCTGCCGTCGGAGATCACCTGCAGCATCGCGTAGTCCTCGGCGATCTTCACCGGGTCGTTGGTGGTGATCAGGGTCGTCGAGGTGGAGAGGGTGATGTTCTCGGTCGTTCCGGCGAGGTAGCCGAGCAGCGTGGTGGGGGAGGACGCGACGAACGGTGGGTTGTGGTGCTCACCCGTGGCGAAGACGTCGAGTCCCGCCTGGTCGGCGTGCTGCGCGATCTTGAGCATCGAGCGCACGCGTTCGGTGTCGCCGGGGGTCCTGCCCGTGGTCGGGTCGGTCGTGACATCGCTGACCGAGAAGATCCCGAACTCCATGACAAGCCTCCTGGGTGTGGCGTCTTCGCTCACGTCGAAATGGTCGTCCAGCCGGTCGCGGGGAGCGCCGACACTGCCAGCTTAGCAAAAGTCTTTCGCAGAAACTATTTTCCTGCGAGCTAATAAACTCGTGCTGGGGAGCCCCTCGGCGGAAGGCGTTCCCCGGCTACCTGATAGATCGACCATTGCCACCAGCGAGCCCGCTTCCTAGTGTTGCGACTCACAGCGGTGCAAGTCCGGTGCGCGAACCATCACCGCCGAGCCCCGCCCGCTGCACACCGAGTCACGACACGGAGAAGCCGATGGGTGAAGTCCGACGCTCCCGCAGCACCGGAGCCGCACGCCCCCGAACACGCGCGCACGCCCGGCTGTTCCCGACCGTCGCCCGTCGCGCCCGATGATGGCCGTGCGGCGCTACCCGATCGACATCTACACGGCGAGCAGGGTGCTCGTCGGCCCGGACGCTCCCCGCGCGTTCGCGGTCGCGGACGGAACGGTGCTGGCCACCGGCGACATCACCGAACTGCGGGAGGCGTTCCCCGGCGCGGAGATCACCGACTTCGGCCGCTCGACCATCACACCGGGCTTCATCGACGCCCACATGCACCTGGGCATGGCCGCCGAAGACCTCCTCCACCTCGACCTGTCCGCCGAGACCGCTCCCCGGAAGCAGGATCTGCTCAGCTCCCTCCGCGCCGAAGCCGGACGAGTGCGCTCGGGTGCGACCGAGCAGTGGGTGCGCGGATCGCGCTACGACGACGCCAAAACAGGCATGATCACCCGCGGTGACCTGGATGACGTCACCACCGAGCTGCCCGTCTTCGTCCACCACGTCTCCGCCCACTGGGGAGTCCTCAACACCCGCGCACTCGAACTACTCGGCATCACCGACCCCGCCACCGCACCCGAAGGCGGCAGCTACGGGGTCGACGAACACGGCAGGCTCAACGGTGCGCTCTACGAACGCGCACTGATGAACGTCATGGGCACTGCCACCGGGACCGGCCCGGTCACCATTCCCGAGAGCTCGCGGGCCGACCGGCTGGAAGGCGTTCGACGCGCGAACCGGATGTTCCACGCGGCCGGACTGACCACGATCTGCGACGCGCTCGCCTCCCCGGACGACATCGAGCTCTACCAGGAGGCGCGCACCGGCGGCCAGCTCAGCCTGCGCACCAACCTGCTGCTGTCCATCAACCACTACGACGCCATGCGCGCACTCGGCGTGCGGTCCGGGTTCGGCGACGACCGGCTGCGCGTCATCGGCGTCAAGATGTTCGCGGACGGAGCGGTGGGCGGCAGAACCTGCCTGCTCAGCGAACCGTTCACCGGCACCGCTTTCCGAGGCGTGCAGACCACGCCGACCGCGACGCTGCACGAGCAGGTGGATCGGGTGCACGCCGCGGGCGACCGCGCCTGCGTCCACGCCAACGGAGACACCGCGATTCGGATCGTGCTGGAAGCCATCGCGCGTGCTCAGCGGCGGCATCCACGGCCCGCGCCCGGCCACCGGATCGAGCACTGCTCGGTCGTCGACGACGACATCCTCCGCGATCTCGCCGCGTGCGAGGTCGTTCCGGTTCCTTTCGGTGGCTACCCGGCCTACCACGGTGGTGCGCTCAACCGCTGGTACGGCCCCGACCGCGCGGACCGGATGTTCGCCCACCGCGGCTTCCGCGACGCGGGACTGCCCGTGGTCGGGTCCTCCGACTACCCCTGCGGCCCGTTCGAACCACTCGTCGGCATCCAGAGCATGGTCACCCGCGCCGGGATGGACGACGGCGAGGTGGTCGGCCCGGCCCAGCGGATTCCGGTGGAGGAAGCACTGCTCGCGTTCACCAGCGGAGCCGCCACCGCCTGCGGTGCGGGCGACCGGCTCGGACGCCTCGAACCCGGCTACCGCGCCGACTTCGCCGTGCTCGAACGCGACATCACCGCGATCCCGGCGCGGGAGATCGCAGCGACCGGGGTGCGGGCGACGTTCGTTTCCGGCGAGCAGGTTCACGGCAGCTGACCACGAGGCACCAGAATCGGAGCGGGCAAGCACCGATTCGAGCCGAAAGCGGGCCATGAAGAGTTTCCACCTGTTGCTGGCGCTCCCGGTCATAGCACTGATCGGAACGCCCTTCTTTCCGTTCGTCAACACCGCTGACCCGTGGTTCGGCCTCCCCGCCGTGGTCGTGTGGGTGAGCGCGTGGTGCGTGATCACCAGTCTGATTCTGGCCTGGATGCTGCGTGCCGAAGAGCGCGCGGGCCGGCTGTCGCACGACCCGGACGCCGTGTCCGAAGCCGAGGGCGAATGGCGGGTCCCGGGCGCGAAGGGTGGTCCGGAAGCATGATCAGCACCGCGATCATCGGCCTGGTCCTCATCGGCGCGGTCGGTATGCTCGGCAGACGCAGCGGTGGGTTCGACCTCGCCGCGTGGACCGTGGGCGGGCGGAAACTGGGCAGCGCCGCGACGTTCTTCCTGCAAGCGGGCGAAATCTTCACAACCTTCACGTTCCTCGGCATGTCCGGGCTCGTCCTCGGCAGCGGCGTCGCCGCGATGTACATGCCGTCGTACTTGGTGCTCGGCTACGTCGGCATGTTCCTGGTCGGACCGCTGGTCTGGAAGCTGGGCAAGAAGTACGGCTACCGGACCAACTCGGACTATCTGCATCACCGGTTCGCCAGCCCCGCGCTGGGCAAGCTCACCGCCCTGCTGGCCGTGGTGTTCTTCATGCCGGTGGTCCAGGTTCAGCTGGTGGGGCTCGGCACCATCGTGTCCTTCATGACCGGGGACGACTCGTCCGGCGTGTTGAGCATCATCGTCGCGATGGCTCTCGTGCTGGTCTTCGTGGTGTGGGCCGGACTGCACGGTGTGGCCGCGACGTCGTACCTCAAGGACGTCCTGATGGTGGTGGCCCTGGTGATCATCGCCTTCGGGGTACTGCTGGCCCACCAACCGGACGGTGGTCTGCACGCCGCTGTCGCCTCCGGGGCCGGGGAACTGCTGACCATTCACCCCGGCGGCGACTACGGATATGTCTGGTACACCACGAGCATCCTGGTCAGTGCGCTCGGTTTCGGTTGCATGACGCTGCCCGCGAGCTGGCCCGCGGTCCTCTCCGGCAAGTCGTCCCGGGCCGTGGCGTCGAACCACGTCTTCCTTCCGCTGTACACCGTGGCCGTGGCCATCCCGGTCATGTTGGGCTTTTACGCGGTCGTGTACCTGGATCTCGGCGCGGACGAGCGGAATTCGGCGATCCTCGCCATGGCGCGGGAGACCTTGCCGCCGTGGCTGCTGGCGGTCGTGGTCATCGCGGGCGCGGCATGCGCGATGGTCCCCGCTGCGGGCGGACTCATCGTGGTGTCCACACTGGTCTCCAGCAATCTCGTGCCCGAACGGATGTCCGCCGCCGCGCGCCTGCGCACCAGCCGCATCACGGCGGGTGCGGTTTCGGTGTTGGTATTGGCGATGACGTTGGGCCGTCCGGACCTCATGGCAAACCTGTACCTGCTCACCTACAGCGGCATGATCCAGCTCGCGCCCGGCAACCTTATCGCGCTGCGCAGCAGAGTCGGTGTCCGAGCGAGCGCCGTGCTCGCCGGTGTGGTGGCCGGGGAGCTGGTCGTCATCGGGTTCGCCGCGTTCGGGATCAGCTTCTACGGCATCAGTGCGGGACTGATCGGACTCGGGGCCAACCTGGCCGTGCTGTTGGCGGTGCACGTGGTGCGGGGATCGCCGGACGCGGCAACCGACCGGACCGATCCGCCCCCGCCCGACGTGGCCCTGGAAGACAACGTTCGGCCGCTGTCCGGGGGCGGCTGAACGGTGGTGGTCCGACGTTGCTGCCGGCCCCTCGGACCGTGGGTCATCGGTGGCCGCCGAGGTGGCCGAGGATGCCCGCGAGCAGCGCGATCTGGTGCGGGAGCGCACTTGCCACCACGTGTTCGTCCCGGGAGTGCGGGCCGGAGCCCACGGCACCCAGCCCGTCGAGCACCGGGTGACCGAGCGCGGACAGGAAGTTGGCGTCGCTTGCCCCGCCGACCGCGGTCGTCCCCAGCTCCGAACCCAGCTCGCGCGCGACTTCGCGGGCACCGTCGAGCAACCGCTCCGATGCCAAGTTCGGGTTCATCGGCGGCCGGTTCCACGCCCCGCCGAGCGTGACCTTCACCCGGTCATCGGTGGGGGACAGCGCGGCCAGCTCATCCGAGATCCGCGACATCTCGGCGGGGTCCTGGACGCGCACGTCGATTTCGCACGAGGCGTGGCCGGCCACCACGTTGCTACCGGTTCCACCGGTGATGGTGCCTACGTTGACGGTCGTGCCGCGCTCCGGGGCGGCCAGCGCGGTGATCGCGGGAACGAGTTCGGCGAGCGCGTGGATGGCGCTTGCGCCCGCGTCCGGGTCGAGTCCGGCGTGCGACTCGATGCCCTGGACGGCGACCTCGAACAGCCCCATGCCCTTGCGGCGGGTCTTGACCATGCCGTCCTTGCTGGGTTCGAGCACCAGCGTCGCGTCGACCTGCTCTGCCGTTCGCTCGATGTGCGGGCGCGAGGCCGGACTGCCGATCTCTTCGTCGCCGGTCAGCAACAACCGCACCGACGGGCGCGGGACACCCAGCTCGCGCAGAGAGCGCAACGCCCACGCGGCCTGAACGATGCCGAACTTCATGTCGAGGCAGCCAGGGCCGGTCACCCGGTCACCGTCGACGGCGAACGGCCACTCCGCCAGCGTGCCGATCGGCCACACCGTGTCGTAGTGGCACAACAGCAGGACCGTGCCATCGGTGCCACCCGGATACGTCAGGTCGAGTACGTCCCCGTAGCTGCCGCCGTCGTGGCGGGCACGAGCGACCGGCTCGCCGAGTCGCTCGACGAACCACGAGTCCAGCCGGTCGAGACCTTCCTGCAACGCGGGTCGGTCGAGGCTGAACGTCTCGACCTCGACCAAGCGTCGGAGGTCGGCGAGCACTGAGGGAAGCTCGCGCTCGACCATCGGGACGAGGTCGGGTGGCACTGGTGCGCTCATGGCTCTCCCTGCGTTTGCGGTTCGGAACTGCTCCCGCCGATGCGGCGGCTGGCTGCCGGGCTGGGTCCGCGGCATCACCGCACCGGCCATGATCGTGGACAGCCAGAACGAGTGTGGCAGCTTGTTGCCGATACGTTCGACGCCCTGCAGGCCGATACGTTCGACGCCCTGCAGGAAGCGCAGCAGCGCCCCCATCGACCGCGTCGGCGGGCTCGGTGTCGTGGTCACCTGCGCTCCTCGGAGCTCGTGACGGGAGCGGAAGCCGAGTCCATCCCGTGCGAAGCGGACCGTGTGCTCGTGCCGAGTGCTGCGAACGCATTCGCCGGGATCTCCGCGAGCGTGTCAAGGCGAAGTCGACGCCGACGGTCGGAATCAACGGGCCGTTGCGAGGAACTGGTGCGTTCGGTGCATAACGGGCGCACAGCGGAAAGTCCACTATGGAATGCAATGTAGGTGTCATCCATGCGTGGTCCGGCCGGACATTGCGAGGCCCGCGCCGTCGCCGGTTTCGGCGGCCGCGCGGGCCTCGTGGTGCGCCGGTGAAAGCGGCGCCGGTGGGGTGGCGGTCAGGTGGTGGTGCGGTGGCCGGGTTCGCTGCGTTCTCCAGCCGGAGTGGTGCTCCACCCCTGATCCTCGGAGACGCCACCCTGTGTCCCGCTCGTGGTCCGGGGCGCACCGGCGGTTCCGGTGTCGGTGGGCTGCTCCTCCTTGGCCTTGCGGTAGCCGGAGGAGAGCATGTCGGCCGCGATATCGCGGCCGCCCAAGCCGAATGCCAGCGCGAGCCCGAGTGCGATCGCACCCATCAGAGCCGTGTAGGTGATCTGAACAATGGCTGGGGCGATGCCGAGTTGGGTGAGGATCATGAAGACACCGATCGCCATCACGAGGGTGGGGCCCACGGTGGAGACGATCTTGCCGCTGGCAGTGTCACCCAACGTGCTGGTGGCCAGGCTGCTGACCGCTCCGGCGACCAGACCGGCGATGACGAAGATGGCCAGCGCCGCGATCACGTTCGGCAGGTAGCCGAGCACCTGGTTCATGAACCCGCTCAGCGCTGGGATGCCCAGTGCGCCGATGGCCGAGACCAGCGAGAAGAGGAACACGACCCAGAAGACGATCCGGCCGGTGAGCCGGGAAGGCGAGTTCTTCGATCCCATCCGGTCGACGTAACCACCGACCTGAGTCTCTTTCATTTTCGAGTCGACGCCGGTCTTGTGCATGCCCTTCTGGATGAGCTTCTGCAGCACCTTGGCCACGACGTAGCCGATGAGCAGAATGATCAGGGCGCCGATCAGCGTCGGGAGGAATCCGAGAATGGCTTGTAAGCCACTCATCAAGCCCTGCCCGATACCTCCACCCTGTGCCTGGACGAGAGACATGGTGGCTCTCCTTTCGCTCGGCTCCATCTGGGGATTCCCGATCGGGCAACGAGTGAAACAACCTGGCGCGTGTGGCGCGAGTTCCTCGACTGCTGGGTGGACACTGCGTCGTGGTCGGGCGGCTTACTCGCCCGTTGGAGTGGTGATCTCGAGCTGAAGGTGTCAACCGGATGCGCACGGGCAGTAACGAGGATGGCCAAGTATGAAACTACGTCACATACGGGTTCCGGCCCGTGCCCATCGCAGGGGAGAGTCGCCGGTGGCTCGACGTCGTTCCACAGCGGATTTGGGTTCGGCACCTTCCCGGCGCAGCGCGCACTCCGTGGTCCGACCGCGGCGAAACACCGAACGCGAACTCAGTCCCGTTCCAGGAATTGCTCCAGCAGTCCCGGCACGGCGGCGTCCGCGAAGGACACCCCGTCCTGTTCGTCGGTGTCGTAGGCGGCGTACCCGCCCGCCCCGGCAGCGGTGATCGCGGTTACGGTCAACAGCCCGGCACGGCGCTGGAACACCGACTGCTTCAGTCGCCAGCCGATCACTCCACTGCGCTGCAGCGCGACGGTGCTGCGGTAGGGCACCGTGCCGGAACGCACCACCAGGTAGTCACCGCTGATGCCGTGGCCGAGGTTCCGGTACGCGTCCAACGCGATCAGCACCGCCATCGGCAGCAGCACCACCGCCGCGATCCACGCCACGTGCAGTAGCACTGTGGTCAGCAACAGCCCCAGCACGGCAGGCACCGCACACACCGCCAGCACCACGGCCACCGCCCAGCGCAGCCGCTTCGCACGTGCAGCGGGCGGGTGCGGGCGCAGGCGGGCGCTGGAGGTCGGTGCGACCGGCTCACGCAGCACGTCGGCGGCGACCCGGTCGGCGACGCGGCGCGGCGCGGCAGGCAGCAGAGTTCCGTAGTCGGGGCCCTTGTTGTTGTTCTCCTGGCGCATCCCGGTGGCGACGGCGTGCACGCGTGCCGCACCGAGGAGCCGGTTGCCCAACGGCTCGGCGAGGTCGACACCACGCAGTCGGCGTTCCTCCACTGAAATGGACCGGGAGGTGAACAGTCCTCGACGGACCCGGAGCGTGTCTTCGGTCTCGCGTTCGAGCCGGTAGTTCCACCACTGCTCGATGAACAGTGCCAGCGCTGCCAGCACACCCACCAGCACGCTGACCACCACCAGCGCGATGAGGACGAACACGAGCGCGCCGGTCTGCCACGCCTGGACGGACTGGTCGACGAGCCAGCCACGCAGACCGATCCAGTCACTGACCTGCAGCACACCGAACAGGGCGGCGAACCCGAGCGCCGGCGCGAGGAAAGAGACCGGCGCATACGCCATCCAACGCCAGTCCAATGTGGCCAGTGGTGGCCGTGGTTCTTCGTCCGGTTGGGAATATCCGAGGAGTTCGCGCCGCAACCGCTCGGCCTGCCCACGTGCCAGCGGTGCGAGCTTGATCCGGTCCCCCTCGTCGCTGCCCTGCCCGGTGCCAGCGGTCAACTCGGCCATGCCGAACAAGCGGAAGACGGGTTTGGCCGTGACGTCAACGGTGCGCACTCGTTCCCGGCGCAGCGTCCGATGGGAGCTGGCGATCAGGTCGAAGCGCAGTTCGAGTCGCTCGTCGGTGACGCGGTAGGTGGTGGCCCGCCAACGCAACCATTCGATGACCGTGCCTGCCGCGATGAGCAGCAGCGCACCGGGAAACACCCACGCGAGCGCGACACCGATCCCGGTGCCGCGCGAGATGCCGATGGTGGCGGGCACCGCAGCGCTGATCGCGAAACCGCACATCAGCACGGCGGTCGCGAGGATGGTGCGTTCGTCCAGCCGCTGCCAGGCGGCGTCTTCGGGCAGTTCAGCGCTGCTCATGTGGCATCGCCCGGAGTGGCCTGGGTGGTTTCGGTGAGCTGGTCGGCGAGGTCGGAGGCGACCTGCGCGTCCAGCCCTTCGATCTTCAGCGCGCTCTTGGCCGAGGCGGTGGTGACCGTGACCGTGGACAGCCCGAAACGTCGCTGCATCGGACCGCGCAACGTGTCGACGGTCTGGATCCGCGACATCGGAGCCACCCGCCACTCCTGCCAGAAGTAGCCGGTGCGGATGTACACGGCGGTATCGGTGATCTCCCAGCGCCGCACCCGGTACCACCAGGTGGGCAAGGCCCACACCGCCAGCCCCGCCATGGTCATGGGCAGCAGCCACACGGGCAGCAGCCACACGGGCACCTGCGTCGCGCTGATGACGAGCACGGCCACCACCACGCCGACGCTGATGCCCAACTGGGCGCGCCACCAACCGATCGACCTGCGGTCGACCTCGTTCCTGGGCGGGCGTAACCGAACCGCCGATGTCTCCGTCATGCATCCCCTCACTACACGCTGCCGATCACATCCTAGAACCTCGGCCGCGGGCGGTGGTGCGGTTCGGGGTCGGCGGGGAGGTAGCGGCGGCCGCTGGGGGAGCGGTGACAGGTAGTGGGCAGTTCGCCCTCGCCGTCCTGTCGCAAGGGTGACCGGCTCTGGAACCGGCGACAGGGCCGCTCTCTTCGTCGATGAGAGCAGCAGCGAGCAATCTAGCTTGCACGTCGAGAGCCCGACGGTCGGAGATGCTTTACCCCTCTTGACCAAGGCGATGGTGGTATCGATCCGGAAGAGCTCAGGGCTGCGCATTCGATGTGCCAGACCCTGATGATTCCCGCCGTATACGACGTACGGGTTGCTATCGGGGTGCTCAGTGCGAATCGCATAGGCCAACCCACCACCCAAGCTGACGTACCCCACGCCACCGCCACGCCACCGGCGATCGCGCAAAAAACCGGCCGGTCGACATCGGGTGTCGACCGGCCGGTTGGCGTGCGGTGTGGGTGTCAGACCCCGGCGGGCTCCTCCGCAGCGGCCTCCTCGGTCTCGGCGACGGTGGCGGCGCGGCGCTCGGCGAGGGTCTCGCGGATCGCCCAGGTCAGGGCGGCGATCCACAGCCCGGCGACGAGCGCGGTGCCCCCGGTGCGGACGGTGCCGGAAACTTCGAAGGTGTCGAGCACGAGCTGCAGGTTGGTCAGCACGATCATGCCGCCTGCCCCGACGCCGATCATGCGGGTGGGCAGGATGCGCACCAGCCAGGCCGCCAGCGGCGCCGCGATGACCCCGCCGATGAGCAGACCGAAAACGATCGTGGGCGAGAGCGCCTGGGTGCCCAGCGCGCCGAGGAAGCCGATGCTGGCGCCCAGCGAGACGAGGAGCTCACTGGTGTCGACCGAGCCGATCGTGCGCCGGGGCGAGAGTCGCCCACTGCTGAGCAGCGTGGAGGTCGAGATCGGCCCCCAGCCACCGCCGCCCGTGGCGTCGACGAATCCCGCGACGGCACCCAGCGGCGCCAACCAGCGCCGTCCCGACGGGCTGATGCCGCGTGCCTTGACGGGCTGGGGCCAGAGGGTGAACCGCAGCAGCACGTAGATCCCGAGTGCGATCAGCACCCCGGCCATCCACGGCTTGCCCGCTTCGGTCGAGAGCGAGGACAGCGCGGTGGCGCCCAGGAAGCCGCCCACGGCGCCCGGGATGGCCAGCCAGCGCACCACCGGCCAGTCGACGTTGCCCATTCGCCAGTGCGAGACACCGGAGGATACGGCGGTGCCGAGCTCAGCAAGGTGCACCGACGCCGAGGCGACCGCCGGTGCGGTCCCCACGGCCAGCAGTCCCGTCGTGGCGGTCACGCCGAAAGCCATGCCCAGCGAGCCGTCGATCAACTGGGCGGCGAATCCCGCCAGTGCGACGAGCAGCAGCGCGGCCATTGTTCTCCCCGTGAGTCGTTCGGTGTCCATCCCTGCGAAGGGATTAGCTACTAAGTCGATAGAAAAGGTACAGATAAGTAGCGTACTTGGACAACGGCTCTCACGAACTAGGAATCAGCTGGTCAGCGGCTTTGCCACACTTCAGACGGGGTGGTGCGATCAGACACACCCGGCGGGAGGTCGTCGTTGATGAGGTCGGCGACCGTGACCTCTTCCAGCACCTCGCGCAGGCTGCTGCGGACCGCGATCCAGACGCGTTGGAGCACGGCCACCGAGGGTTCGTAGTCCACCTCTTCGGGTCGCAGCCCGTGCACGCTCACCAGCGGGCCGTCGGTGGCTCTTATCACGTCGGCGACCGAGATGGAGGCCGGTTCCTTGCCCAGCACCCAGCCACCCGCCTGGCCCCGCCTGCTCTTCACGATCCCCGCCTTGCGCAGGTCCGCGAGCACGGCCAGCAGGAAGTTCCGCGGGATGTGCTGGGTGTTGGCCACGTCCTCGGCCTTGGCTATTCGACCAGGCTCCAGCTGCCCGATCTCCACGAGCGCACGTATCGCGTAGTCCACCTTGGTCGAGATCCGCATGCGCTCATTGTCCCCTGGACGGGAAGAGCGGTACCGCCGTGCCGCTCTTCCCGGGCGATTCACCCGCGGCGGAGTCGTCCGGGTCAGACGCCAACGGTGCGCATGCCATGCTCGTTGTAGCGCTCACCTGCTGCGACGCCACGTGGTGCGACCTCGTCGATGGCCGCGAGATCGTCATCGGTCAGCGTGACGTCCGAGGCGGCGATGTTCTCGTCCAGGTAGTTGCGCCGCTTGGTTCCCGGGATGGGGACGATGTCCGAGCCCTGCGCCAGGACCCACGCCAGTGCGAGCTGGGACGCCGTCACGCCCTTGGCGTCGGCGAGTTCGCGGACCTTGTCGACCACCCGCAGGTTGCGTTCGAAGTTCTCGCCCTGGAAGCGGGGCGCGTTCCGGCGCCAGTCGTCCTCGGGTAGGTCGTCGATGCTGCGGATCTTGCCGGACAGGAAGCCGCGTCCGAGCGGTGAGTACGCGACGAATCCGATGCCGAGCTCCCGGACGGCGGCGAGCAGTCCGGAGTCTTCGGGGTCGCGGCTGAACAGCGAGTACTCCGTCTGCAGTGCCGAGATCGGGTGCACGGCGTGAGCTTTGCGGAGGCTGTCCTCCGAGGCCTCCGAGATGCCCAGGAAGCGGACCTTGCCCGCTTGGACCTGTTCGGCCATCGCTCCCCAGGTGTCCTCGATGGGCACCTCCGGGTCCACTCGGTGCTGGTAGTACAGGTCGATGTGGTCGACCCCGAGCCTGCGAAGGGACGCGTCGATGGAGCGGCGGACGTAGTCGGGCTGTCCGTTCACCCGCCCGGTGAGTTGCCCGTCGTTGTTGACCTCGTTGCCGAACTTGGTGGCCAGCACGACCTCGTCCCGGTGGTCGCGGATCGCCGCGCCCACCAGGTGCTCGTTGCTGCCCGGGCCGTACACGTCGGCGGTGTCGAGGAAGTTGACCCCCTGGTCGAGGGCGCGTCGGATGGTGGCCGCCGATTCCTCGTCGTTGCCCTGGCCGTAGGCGAAGCTCATGCCCATGCAGCCCAGGCCTTGCTCGGAGGTCACGAGCCCCTGGCTGCCCAAGCGGCGCTGTTCCATCTTCGGATCTCCTCGTGTCGTCGATTGCCGCGCCGACGGACCGGTCGACGCCTGCTGTCCCCAACTACCCGTCGCGCGGGTGGTCTATTCCCACCCGCGGATTGAAAACAGTTTTCATTATCTATAGTGTGCTGGAGTGTCGACGGAAGGTCGGCTTCGAGCACCAACGGATCGAGCTGGACGAGGTAGATGACTCTGACGACGGCGGACCGCCTCCGGTCGAGCGAACGCGTGATCGCCGTGGGAACGGTCGGGACACTCGCGGGGCTGTGCGTGCTCGCGGGAGCGGCGCAGCTGTGGAAACTCGTGGTCATCGCGGTGGTGTCCTGCTTGTCCATGGTCGCCGGTGGCGTGCTCGGCAGCCGCACCATCCTGGACCCGCGTGCGCTCACCTGGGCCTACGGCGTCACGGCCGGAGCGATGGTCACGAGTGCCTGCGCCTTCGTGCTGCCCACGGCGATCGGTCAGGAACCCAAGCTCGGCGGGTTCGGCATCGCGGTGGGCGTGCTCGCCGGATTCGCGATGCACATCGCAGGCGACCGACTGCGCACCAGGGCGGCGGTGCTGGACGACTGCGTGCTCCGGTTGACCGTGCACTCCGTGGCCGCGGGCATCGTCATCGGCGCCGTCTACGCGAACATGCCCAGCGTGGGCCTGCTGCTCGGACTGTCGATCGTCTCGCACAAGGGGCCCGCCGGCTATGCGGCGGCGCGGTCGCTGCACCTCGCCGGGCAATCGGTGGTGCCGGTCGTGCTGCCCGCTTGCGCGGTCGGGATCGCCGCTCTCGTCGTCGGACTGCTGGGCTGGCCATTGTCCACGGCGTCCACCGCGATGGTGTTCGGCTTCGGTGCCGGGCTCTTCCTGCACGTCGCGCTGGACTTCCTGGCCCACCTCGAAGGCCCGTCGTCGGCGGGCATCCCGAGACTGCCTGGGCACGCGACCGCCAGCGCCGTCACCGGCGGCGTCATCGTCGTGCTCGCGTGGGCGATCATCGGGGGCTAGTGGCGCTCCCGCGCCCGGTCGTCACCAGGTGTCCACGCAGGGGCGGGTCTTGTGCCCGCGTTGGGCGCGAGGCGTCGCGGTGAGCGCCGAGGAGATCCAGCGGCGGGTGTCCGCCGGGTCGATCACGTCGTCGATCTCGAACACGCTGGCGGTGTTCACCGCCTTGCCGCGTTCATAGGACTCGGCGACCATCCGTTCGTACAGCGCGCGCCGTTCCTCGGGATCGGTGATGGCTTCGAGTTCCTTGCGGTAGCCCAGCTGTACCGCCCCTTCGAGCCCCATGCCACCGAACTCGCCGGTCGGCCACGCGACCGTGAACGCGGGCACCTTCACGCTGCCGCCGCCCATCGCTTGTGCGCCGAGCCCGTAGCTCTTGCGCAGCACGACCAGTCCGATGGGCACGGACAGGTTCGCCCCGATCACGAACAGGCGGCTGAAGTGGCGCACCGTGGCCTGGCTCTCCGAGTCGGTGCCGACCATGAATCCCGGGGTGTCGCAGAGCGAGACGACCGGCAGCCCGAACGCGTCGCACAACTGCAGGAAGCGAGCGGCCTTGTCGGCACCGTCCCGGTCGATGGCGCCACCGAGGTGAGCGGGATCGTTCGCGATCAACCCCATCGGTTCACCTTCGACCCGGACGAACGCGGTGACCATGCCGGGAGCGAACCCGGCGCGCAGTTCGAGTACCGAGTCCTCGTCGGCGAGACCGTCGATCACGCGTCGCACGTCGTAGACGCGCACCCGGTTCTCGGGCAACACGTGCCGCAGCGCGCGCTGATCGGGAGCCGCCCACTTGTCCACCGGCCCCTGGAAGTACGCGAGGTACTGCTTCGCGACCCGCACGGCTTCGGCCTCGTCCGGAACCAACACGTCGACCACACCGTTGGGCACCTGCACGCTGGTGGGCCCGACCTCCTCGGGCGTGACGACCCCGAGACCGCCGCCCTCGATCATGGCGGGCCCGCCCATCCCGATGTTCGCGCCCTCGACGGCGATGACCACATCGCAGCAGCCCAGTAGCGCGGCGTTACCGGCGAAGCAGCGACCGGCGGCGATACCGACCAGCGGCACGAGCGCGCTGAGCCGACCGAACAGGTGGAACGCGGGCACGTCGAGCATCGAAACCCAGTTGCCGTCGGTGTCGCCCGGGCGACCACCGCCCCCTTCGGCGAACAGCACCACAGGCAGCTGCCGCCGCTCGGCGACCTCGAAAAGCCGGTCCTTCTTCCGGTGGTTCGCATGTCCCTGCGTGCCGGCAAGCACGGTGTAGTCGTAGGACATCACCACGGCACCCGAGCGTTCCGACCCGACCTGGTCGGCGTTGACCGTCGCCGTCCCGCCGACCAGGCCGTCGGCCGGTGTGCGCTCGATGAGGTCCTCGAGCGAGCGGCGTCGGCGCTGCGATGCGATCGCCAGCGGCCCGTACTCGACGAAGCTGCCCGGATCGCACAGGTCGTCCAAGTTCTCCCGCGCGGTCCGCAAACCGGTGCGATGACGCAGGGCGACGGATTCGGCGCGCTGTTCGTCGTGTCCGATCGCGTGCCGCTCCAGCACCTCGGCCAGGTCCGGCCGAACGTGTTCGGGCGGGATCTCCGCCGTCGCCTCCGCCGCGCCGGGGGCGACGTCGGCCGGGGCGAGGACGACCAGCAGGTCCTCCGAGGCGACCGTGTCACCCGCCGCGACCTCCACCCGGTGGACAGCGCCGGTGGTCGGGGCCGCGAGTTCGTGCTCCATCTTCATCGCTTCGAGTACGAGCAACGGGTCACCCGCGTGCACTTCGTCCCCGGCGGAGATCCCGACCGAGACGACCGAACCCGGTGTTTCGGCGCGCAGTCCGGTCATGCCCTCGGGCACGGTCGCGGTCGGTCGTGCCTCCGGGGCGTCCGGAGCCGAAGGGGGCCGGATGTAGTGGCGGGGGTGTCCGTCCCGGCCGTCGAGAATCTCGGCGAGGTGCTCGTCGAGGAAGTCGGTGGTGGCCCGTCCCGCGATGAACTCCGGGTGGGCGACGATGCCCGCCAACACGTCGATGTTCGTCTCGACGCCGTCCACGTGGCTCTCGCAGAGCGCCCGGTAGGCGCGCGCGGCCAAGGCGGGGAAGTCGGCTGAGCGGTCGTGGATCACGAGCTTTGCCAGCAGGGCGTCGTAGCGGGGATTCGCCCGGTAGCCCGGATATCCGCTCGCATCGACCCGCACGCCACGTCCGGAGGGCAGGTCGAAGGCCGTCACCGTCCCGGAGGAGGCGGCCGTGGTGCCGTCCGCCCGCATCGACTCCAGGTTGATGCGGGTCTGGAGCGCCGAGCCGGTCGGCCGGGGAGCGGCGTCCGGCGTGAGCCCGAGCGAGTCGAGCGAGGAACCACCCGCCAGCGCCAGCTGGGTGCGCACGAGGTCCACGCCGGTGACCTCCTCGGTGACCGTGTGCTCGACCTGCAGCCGGGGATTGACCTCGATGAAGGCGAACCGATCGCCGCTGATCAGGAATTCGACGGTGCCCAGCCCGCTGTAGTGCACGGACTCGCCCAGGCGGACCGCGGCCGCGAGCACCTCGGCCCGCAGCTCCGCGGACAGTCCCGGGCCGGGCGTCACTTCGACCAGCTTCTGATGGCGGCGCTGGACGCTGCAGTCGCGCTCGCCGAGCTGGGTTACCGTTCCTGAACCGTCACCGAGGATCTGAACCTCGACATGGCGCGGTCCCGGGAGCAGCTCCTCGACGTAGACCTCGGCGGAGCCGAATGCGGACAGCGCCTCCGAGCGGCACCGCGAGTACGCCTCCGCGAGCTCGTCGACGTGGTGTACGCGCCGCATGCCCCGTCCTCCGCCGCCCGCGACGGCCTTGAGCATCACGGCACCGGGAGCGGGCAACGACCGCTGGAACGCGTCTGCCTCGGTGAGGGTGACGGCGCCGTCGGATCCGGTGAGCACCGGAAGTCCCGCCGCACGCGCGAGTTCCCGAGCGCGGGTCTTGTCTCCGAAGCTCTCCAGTAGGTCCGGATTCGGCCCGACGAAGGTGATTCCCCGGTCGGTGCACCTGCGGGCGAACTCCGCGTTCTCGCTGAGGAATCCGTAGCCGGGGTGGATCGCGTCCGCGCCCGCGCGTTCGGCCGCGTCCAGAATGTCGTCCATGTCGAGGTACGCGGGGACGCCGGAACCCTTGAGTGCTGCGGAATTGTCGGCTTTGGCCAGGTGCAACGCATCGGTGTCGTCCCGCGCGTTTACCGCGATGCTGTGCACGCCGATCTCGGCGGCCGCGCGGGCGATTCGGATCGCGATCTCACCGCGGTTGGCGATCAACAGCCGGGCAACCATTCGAGGACCTCGCTGTCTCTGGGAGTTCTTCCAGGGCTCGGCTGTGTCGTCGTTCCTGAGGCTG
This sequence comes from Parasphingorhabdus pacifica, assembly GCF_054779195.1. NCBI lineage: Bacteria > Pseudomonadati > Pseudomonadota > Alphaproteobacteria > Sphingomonadales > Sphingorhabdaceae > Parasphingorhabdus > Parasphingorhabdus pacifica. Next base: position 165,250 of record NZ_BAAGYS010000003.1, on the reverse strand, counting down.
CGTCGTTGTTCCTGCGGAGCGCTGTGTCGTCGTTCCTGCGGAGGATCGCGTGCTGTGATCGGGTCCGGCGACATGTTCTGTCGACCGCGTACCGATGTCAATCGTTTCCGGGCGACGACGGGAGATCGCGGACGATTCCCAGTGGCTCCGGAGCGGGAGTGCGAACGGCACTGCAGGCAGCACCCGATGCCGGCCGCCCAACAAGCGGCCCCGGAGCTACCGCCTCGTCGACGAACTCCCGGTGACCGCGACGCGCCAAAGCCGGAACGTGACTGCGAGCAGTCACGTCCCGGTGCGGTGAACGACAGGTTCAGGTCGAGCCGGCATCCGCCGTTCGGCGCGCGAGGGCACGTACACCGGGGGCCGTCGATCCGTGGACGAAGGCGCACCCCGCCAAGCCGTCGACGGCGCCGAGTTCGAGCCGCAGCGCGACTCCGTCCGCCAGGCGGTAGGGCCGGGTCGCCACGACCGTGCCGAGTGCCCTTCGCAGCCGGGAGACCTCGGCGCGCGCCGTCACGATGTGCCCGGAGTCGCCGAAGAGCGCGGTGCTCAACTGCGCGGCGCTCGTCCCATCCGGCCCGGCCCGGTGCAGCAGGAGCAGGATCTCGGCATGTCGTGCCGTCAGGGAACTGCGCCAGCGGGACTGGCCACCGCTGACCTCGACCAGCGGCTCTCCGGTGAGGTCGAGGGTGATCCGCAGTGCGGTGTCCGAACCGGCGGGTCGGACCAGCCACCCGCCCGCGAGCGGTTCGGGCACGCACATGCCCAGTTCCGGTACGGCGATCGCCCTGCCGCCGCCGGGTACGGCGATGCGTTCGCGAGCGGAGATGCCCTCGCTGCGCGCGACCCAACCGTGGTCGTCGACGAGCAGGAACGGCGTCTCGATGCCGGTGAGCCTGGGCGCCGCGGCGGCGCCCAACTGTTCCAGCGAGTCCTGGTGGTGCCGCCACAGCCGGAGTTCGGCGAGTCGCACCGCGGTCTCCACCAGCGCCCCAATGGTGGGGTGCAGTGTCATGGCGGGACCGCTGACATCGACGACGCCGAGCAGTTCGCCGGTGCGGGGATCGTGAATCGGTGCGGCCGTGCAGTACCACGGGTGTTGCGGTTGCTCGAAGTGTTCGGCGGAGAAGAGCTGCACGGGGGCGGCTTCGGCGAGCGCGGTGCCGATGGCGTTCGTGCCGACGGCCGATTCGGTCCACTGCGCCCCGTCGACGAAACCGAGACCGTCCGCTCGTGTCCTGGTCTTCGTCGCACCGGCCCGCCAGAGGATGGTGCCCTCGGCATCGGTGACCACGAGCAGGAACTGCGAGGCGTCCGCGACGGAGGAGATCAACCCGGTCAGCTCGCCGATGACGGCTTGCAGCGGCGACTCCCGGCGCAGCCGTTCGACCTCGTCAACGGGCAGTGGGTCACGTGAGTTCCGGCCGTCGGGATCGAGTCCGAGGGCGAGCACGCGTTTCCACGACCGGGCGACAACGTCGCGGGGGCGCATCCGGGGCCGGGAGCCACCGAGAACCGCATCGTGGGTCTTCGTGAGCGCGCGCGCGTACGCAGGAAGGTCGGTGACCTGCTCGATCGCGCTGAAGTCGTTCACGATGACCGCCCCGCCGCTGGGTACGCGGTGACCATAACCCCGGCTCCGCAGGCTGCGCCATAGGTCACCGCACCGTGCAACCCCCGGTGCAACCCGGTGCAACCCTTGCCGATCGCCGCGAGCCGGTGTGTGCTCCCGGTCACACAGGCGATAGGAGAGGTGATGACCGAGACGCTCGAACCCGACATGTCGGAACTGCAGGTTGGTGAAGGTGTGACGCCGCAGCAGCGGGTCGATGCCTGGCTCGCCGAGTTCGAGACCGCGCTCAAAGCCCGCGACGTGCGGGCGGCCGCCGAGTTGTTCGCCGTCGACAGCTTCTGGCGCGATCTGATCGCGTTCACCTGGAATCTGAAGACGGTCGAAGGGCGCGAGGGCGTGGCCGACATGCTCGCCGCCCGGTTGGATGAAACGGACCCCGCCGGCTTCCACACGAGTGAACCACCCGACGAAGCCGACGGCGTGGTTTCGGCGTGGATCGAGTTCGAGACATCGGTCGGCCGCGGGCGTGGGCACCTGCGGCTGACCGACGAGGGTGCTTGGACGTTGCTGACCACGATGCACGAGCTGAAGGGCTTCGAGGAGAACAGGGGGACGAGCCGGCCGAGGGGGACAGCCCACGGAGCCGACCCCGACCGGGTCACTTGGGGCGATCAGCGAGCCAGAGAAGACGCCGAGCTCGGCTACACCCGTCAGCCGTACGTGGTCGTGGTCGGTGGTGGACAAGGTGGCATCGCACTGGGTGCGCGGCTGCGCCAGCTCGGGGTGCCCGCGTTGGTGATCGAACGAAATGCACGCGCCGGTGATTCGTGGCGGAACCGGTACAAGACGCTGTGCTTGCATGACCCCGTCTGGTACGACCACTTGCCGTACCTGCCGTTCCCCGAGAACTGGCCGGTGTTCGCGCCGAAGGACAAGATCGGCGACTGGTTGGAGATGTACACCCAGGTGATGGAGGTGCCGTACTGGACGTCAGCGACGTGCACCTCCGCTTCGTACGACGACGCAACCGGGCACTGGACCGTCCAGGTCGACCGGGACGGTGAGCAGATAACGCTGCGACCGGAGCAGCTGGTGCTCGCCACCGGCATGTCCGGAAAGCCCAACGAACCGTCGTTTCCGGGCCATGAACGGTTCGCAGGCGACCAGCACCACTCCAGCAAGCACCCGGGGCCCGAGCAGTACGCGGGCAAACGTGCCGTCGTGATCGGCTCGAACAACTCGGCGCACGACATCTGCGGCGCGCTGTGGGAGGTCGGAGCGGACGTCACCATGGTGCAGCGTTCGTCGACGCACATCGTCAAGTCGGATTCGCTGATGGAACTCGGACTGGGTGATCTTTACTCCGAGCGGGCGGTCGCCGCCGGGATGACGACGCAGAAGGCCGACCTGACGTTCGCCTCGCTGCCATACCGGATCATGCACGAGTTCCAGATCCCGATCTATGAGGCCATCGCCGAGCGGGACGCCGAATTCTACGAGCGGCTGGAGAAGGCGGGCTTCAAGCACGATTGGGGCGAGGACGGTTCCGGACTGTTCCTGAAGTACCTCCGGCGCGGTTCCGGGTACTACATCGACGTCGGAGCCGCCGAGCTCGTCGCGAACGGCGACATCAAGCTCGCGCACGGCGAGGTAGCGGAACTCACCGAGCACGCGGTGGTGCTGGAGGACGGCACGGAGCTCCCGGCCGACCTCGTCGTGTACGCGACCGGGTTCGGATCGATGAACGGCTGGGCGGCGGACCTGATCGGGCAGGAGGTCGCCGACCGGGTCGGTAAGTGCTGGGGCCTCGGCTCCGGCACGGCGAAGGACCCCGGCCCTTGGGAGGGCGAGGAGCGGAACATGTGGAAGCCGACCCAGCAGGACGGGTTGTGGTTCCACGGCGGCAACCTGCACCAGTCGCGGCACTACTCGCTGTACCTCGGACTTCAGCTCAAGGCCCGCTACGAGGGCATCCCGACCCCGGTGTACGGCCTGCAGGAAGTGCACCACCTCAGCTGAACGGGCCGAGGCCTGCGACCGCCCGGACGGATCACCGGCGGGCTGGACGACCATCCGTTGCGGTGAACATCGCGACACCGGTGGAAAGCGACCACGGCGGGAGGCACGCGGCGCTGCACCATCGATCACGGAACCGGGGTCGGTGCGGGGGTCACCTGCGGGTGGCCCCCGCGCACGGGTTCGCCCCGGTCCGTCGAACCGACCCGTGCTCCGAGGAGTGATCGTCCATGCGTCATACCCGCATCGCCGTTGTGTTGACCGGTTTCGCGCTCGCGGGAGTGCTCACCGGGACCGGGACAGCCGTCGCCGAGAGTTCGGCCCGCAGCGTCACCGAGGACGAGTGCCAGGCCGGGGGCGGTGGAGTGATCACCATTCTCGGTCGAGGTGCCTGCCTGGGCGGCGAATTCCACACCGAGTCGGTCAAGTGGTGAGGTATGGTTCGTCCGATGAACCGTGTTGAATTCTGCACGGGATGCTCCGGTCCTCCCATCGTTAGCAGCGATTCGTCTCGCGTGTGGCCGATGCGCGGGAAGCTGCTCTTTTCGGTCCGAGAATGGTCTGGTCGGATCAGCTGGACTTCGCGTGGTCCCCTCGACGTGAGCGACCGCCACCGTGGTCGTCGATCGAGTCGCCGCGCGTCCGGGAACGAAAAGCCGCTGGTGTTACTCGAGTGCCGGGAAGGCACGATGGCAGGTGGGTTCCGCCATGCGAGTGGGGCCGAACGAGGAGAGCCGGACGTACGAGGACGGACATGGGCGAGACGACCGGTGGTCCGGCCGACTGGATGCTCACGGCCGCGCAACGGGGCAACACCGCAAGCGACATCGATCAGCGGTGCCCGGCCGGGCAAGCCTGGAGCGAGGGCAACGCGGTGCGCGCGTTGATCGACGGGGCGGAGTACTTCGCGCGGTTGCGGGCCGAGCTGCGCGATTGCAGTACGGGCGATCAGGTGTACTTCGTTTCATGGCGCGGCGATCCGGCTGAGCGGCTGGACGGCCCCGGCACAGCGGTCTCGGTGGAGCTGGCCCGGGCCGTCAGTGCCGGGGCCGATGTGCACGGCCTGGTCTGGCGCTCCCACCTGGACTGGATCAATCGGCATGCGCGGGAGAACCGTGATTTCGTCAAGATGCTGCAGGTCCTGGGTGGTGCGGTGGTACTCGATCAGCGAGTCCGGGCGGCGGGTTCGCACCACCAGAAATTCGTGGTGATCCGCCGACCTGAACGTCCCGGGACCGACGTGGCTTTCGTCGGCGGAATCGACCTCAGCCACAGTCGCCGCGACGACGGTGAGCACGGTGGCGACCCCCAACCGCAGCGTCCGATGGCGGCTGCTTTTGGCGAGCGCCCAGCCTGGCACGACGCCCACCTGGAGGTCCGGGGACCTGCGGTCGTGGATGTCGAGCATTGCTTCCGCGAGCGGTGGGACGACCCGACCGCACTACAGCACCTACCGTGGCTTTGGCTCTACGACAAGCTGCGAAAGCGCGAGGAGCGCCCCCTACCACCCGCATTGCCACCACCACCGGAGTGCGGGCAGCACCGCGTTCAGCTGCTGCGCACCTACCCGAGCAAGGTCCCGCGCTACCCGTTCGCCCCGCGCGGCGAACGCAGTGTGGCCCGGGGATACGCGAAGGTCCTGAGCCGGGCGCGCGAGCTGGTCTACGTGGAGGACCAGTTCCTGTGGTCCCCGATGGTCGCGAGGGTGTTCGCCGAAGCGCTTCGGCGACAGCCCCGGTTGCGGATGATCGCCGTGGTGCCGCACGCCCCGGACGGCGACGGGAAGGTGCAGGTGGCAACCAGCGACCGCGCGCACCGGCGGGCGTTACGCCTGTTGTACCGCGCGGGTGGCGGTCGGGTCGAGGTGTACGAGTTGGAGAACACCGCGGGGCGCCCGATCTACGTCCACGCGAAGGTCTGCGTCGTCGACGACGAGTGGGCGGCGGTGGGTTCGGCGAACCTCAATCGACGCTCGTGGACCCACGACTCCGAGCTGACCGCGGCGGTGCACGACGGTCGGAAGCGGGGCGGGTTCGCCCGCGATCTCAGGTTGCGGTTGTGGAGCGAGCACCTCGGCCGGGACGGCGATTCGGGTGCCGGTCCGGACAGTGACCTGATCGGCCCGGAATCCGGAGCCGCGACGCTGCGCGAGTCCGCCAGACGGCTCGACGAGTGGCACGCACACGGGCAACAGGGGCCACGGCCGGTAGGTCACCTGCGTACGCACCCGACCCCGGAAGTGCCCTCGGGGACCAAGTTGTGGGCGCCGCTCTTGGACCGTGTGGTGCTCGACCCGGACGGGCGGCCGTCGCGCTTCCGCCGGGGCTGAGACGCGATCCGCCCCGGTGCGGATGTGGAAGCGCAACCGGGGCGGATCAGATCGTGCGGAGTCGGTCAGGCGAACAGGCTCAGCACGAGGACCAGGGCGAAACCGATGACACCGATCAGCGTCTCCAGCACCGTCCAGGTCTTCAGCGTCGTCTTGACGTCCATGCCCAGGTAGCGGCCGACGAGCCAGAAACCGGAGTCGTTGACGTGCGAGAGGACGGTGGCACCACAGGCGATCGTCAGCACCAGCAGTGCCCGGTAGAGCGGGGAGATGCCCTCGGTGGCGGCGACGGTCGGTGCGAGGAGTCCGGCTGTGGTGGTGAGCGCGACGGTCGCCGAGCCCTGGGCGACCCGCAGGGCGGTGGAGATGATGAACGCGGCCAGGATGAGCGGGAAGCCGAACGAGCTCAGCGTGTCGGCGAGGGCGTTCCCGATTCCGCTGACGTGCAGGACTTCGCCGAACATCCCGCCGGCACCGGTGATCAGGATGATCGCGCAGACCGGCCCCAGGGCACCGTTGACGATGCCCTCCACGCTGGCCCGGGAACGCCCACGTCCGAGGACGGCGATGCTGAGGACGGCGGTGACGAGCAGAGCCACCGGAGTCGCTCCGAGTACCTGCAACGCCTGAACCCAGACCGCGTTGGCATCGACGACTCCGACGGTGTCCAGGGTATCCAGTCCGGTGTTGAGGAAGATCAGCAGCATCGGCAGCAGCAGGAGCGCGATCACCGTGCCGAAAGCCGGGTACGGCAGCGAATCGTCCTCACTGCTGGGCGAAGCCGCGATGGACGGGACCGGCACGTCCACCCGTCGTCCGATCAACTTCCCGCCGACGTAGGCGGACAGATACCAGGTGGGAATCGCGAGCACCAGGCCGACGAGCAGGACGAGCCCCATGTCGGCGCCGAACAGTTCCGCCGCGGCGACCGGGCCCGGGTGCGGCGGAACGAACGCGTGCATCACCGCGAACGCGCCCACCGAGGGCAGCGCGTAGAGCAGCACCGAACCGCCGAAGCGGGTGGCGACGCTGAAGATGATCGGAACGAACACGACGAAGGCGGCATCCAGGAAGATCGGAAAACCGAAGATCAACGAGGCGACGCCGAGGGCCAGCGGAGCTCGGCGAGGGCCGAACCGGTTGACCAACGTGTTGGCCAGGACGTCGGCACCGCCGGTGACTTCCAGCAGTCTGCCGATCATCGCGCCCAGCCCGACGAGCAGGCCGACTTCGGCGAGAGTATCGCCGAAGCCGCCGACGAGCGTGTCGACGAGTTCGTCCAGCGGAATGCGGGTGGCCAGTGCGGTCAGGACGCTGACGAGCACGAGCGAGATGAACGCGTGCAGCCGGAACTTGATGATCAGCACCAGCAGCAACGCGACGGACGCGAGTGCGATCGTCAGCAGCGGACCTACTCCGTAGGCCGGAGTTATCGTTTCCATTGTGGTTATTCCTCAACACTGAGCGAATACGATCTGGTCGTGCACCCCGGGTGGGGCGATGTTCGGCGCCGGTGATGACGCCGGGTCTTGGGGACGGTCAGCGGTTCACGTCGGACCCGCTCGTGTTCGCCAGTTCCGAGCGATCCGGAAGCCCTTCCCAGTCGCCGGTGACCGCGACGGTGAACGCGCCCGCCGCGGCGGCATCGTCCAGTCGCTGCCCGAACGGTTGACCGTCGAGCCGGGCGGCGAGGTATGCGGCTGCGAAGGCGTCGCCGGCTCCGACCGGATCGACAACGGTGGTGGGGCGGGGTGGCGCCGACAACAGCTCGTCGTCGGCGAGTGCGACCGCTCCCTTCTCGCCGCGCTTGACGACGACCTCGCGTGGTCCGAGGTCGGCCAGAGCACGCGCCAGTTCTTCGGGGCCGGCACCGTCGACGAGCAACCGCGCCTCGTCCTCGGTGGCGAACAGCACCGTGCTCGCGGCGGTCAGCGGACGCAGGGCTTCGGCCGCCTCGACCGAGCTCCACAACGCGTTCCGGTAGTTGAGGTCGAGCGAAATCGGCACGCTCGCGGCACGTGCGGCGTCGACGGCGGCGTGGGTGGCCGCACGTGCGGATTCGCTGAGCGCGGGCGTGATGCCGGTCAGGTGTAGCGCCCCGGCTTCGCGGACCTGCGTCTCGTCGATATCGGCCGGGCACAGCCGCGAACCTGCCGAGTTCCGGCGGTAGTAGGACACGCGGGTCCGGGTGCCGGTCCGCCGCTCCTTGACCATGATGGCGGTCGGGGAGTGCTCGTCCACCAGCACGTGTTCGGGCGGCAGTTCCTGGCCTGCCAGCGTCATCCGGATCAGCCGGCCGAACTCGTCGTCACCGACGCGACCGATCCACGTGGCTCGCCCACCGAGGCGGTTGACCCCGATGGCGACGGTGGCTTCGGCTCCGGCGACACCGAGGGCCAGATTCGGGGCGTGCCGCAACGGTCCGGTGATCGGCGAGGTGAGTACGGCCATCGCCTCGCCGAGCGTGACCAGGTGCCCGCTCAAGCGTCGGACCTCGTCTCGGACAGCAGAGCGTGCGCTCGACGGCTCAGCTCGGTGCGGTCTCCACCGTCGAGGGCATCACCCAGCAGCGGTCCGCCGACACCGACACCGCAGGCACCGGCGTCGAGGTAGGCCCGCGCGGTTTCCAATGAGATGCCCCCCGTCGGGAGCATCGCGATGTCGTCGAGGGGCGCGCGGAGCTCTCGCACGTAACCGGGCCCGCCGAGGCTCGCCGGGAAGATCTTGACGGCGCTGGCACCCAGCTTCGCGGCCGACGAGACCTCGGTCGCGGTGAAAGCGCCGGGGAAGTAGGCCAGGTCGTATTTGTTCACGCGGGCTGCGACGTCCTCGTCGGTCCCCGGCGTGACGACGAAACGGGCTCCGGCGTCGGCTGCGCGGTCCACCTGCTCCGGGGTGCGTACGGTGCCCACGCCCAACTCGACGGTGGAACCGTGCCGTTCCCCGGCGGCGCGAACGGCGTCCAGCGCGCCCGGGGTGTTCATCGTGATTTCGAGGCAGCGCACACCGGACTCGACGAGCGTGTCCACGACAGCGTCGAGATTTTCGGCGGAGCGTCCTCGGAGGATCGCGATCACCCGAGTTCGCCGAAGCGCTTCGCCCAGGGGGATCTTATTCGAGCTCAAATTCCCTGACCTTCGTTGAATTGCAATATTTGCAAAGTCTGTGTAAATGTTGCACTAGTCTGTAGGCTGCCTGGTCAGAGGTCAAGGAGTGAGATGTCGAGAACCGTTGCCAAGGCCGTGGTCGTGCTCAACGAGCTGGCCGAAGGTCCTCAGTCGCTGTCGGCGCTCGCCGAATCGGTGGGTGTGCACTCGTCCACCGTGCTGCGCATGGTCCAGCCGCTGGCCGAAGCAGGCCTGATCACGCGCGGCGGAGACGGGAGGTATCGATTGGGTTTGCGGCTGGCCGAACTGGGCCAGCAGGTCATCGACAATCTGGACTTGCACGCCACGGCGCGCGAACACCTGCTCCCGCTGGCGGAGGCGACCCGCGCGACCGTGCACCTGGCTCAGCTGATCGACGGAGCGATCGTGTACGTCGACAAGATCGAGAGTTCCGCGACGGTGCGCACGTGGTCGCGGATCGGCCGTCCGGTTCCGCTGCACACCTCGGCGGTGAGCAAGGCGATCCTCGCCGACCTCGCCCCCGCCGCACGGGACAGGCTGATCGACGAGTGCGGTTTCGAACGCCACACCGAGGCCACCATCACCACGCGCGAGGAATTGCTGACCGAGCTGCGGGCAACCGGGGAACGCGGTTACGCGACCGACTCCGGGGAGTTCGAACCCCTGGTGCACTGCGTCGGCGTCCCCGTGCCCGACGTGTCGGGAGTCAAGGCGGCGGTCTCGGTGACCACCATTCAGGCCGACCCCGATCACGAAGAGCTCCGTGGGCTGGTGCCTCGGCTCGTCACCGCGGCGACCGCCATCGCCGCCGACCTCGGATATCGGAGCTGACTCGGCCCCGACCAACCCAAAGACAGAACCGGACAGGAGAAGTCGACCAGTGAAGATCACCAGCCTCAAGACGTACCTGATCGAACCCCGTTGGCTGTTCCTACGGCTGGAAACCGACGATGGAATCGTGGGCTGGGGTGAACCGGTCGTGGAGGGTCGCGCCCACACGGTCGCGGCCGCGGTCGACGAGCTGTCCGACTATCTGATCGGCGCCGACCCGCGTCGGATCGAGGACCACTGGCAGGTGCTGACCAAGGGTGGCTTCTACCGGGGTGGCCCGATCCTGTCGAGTGCGGTGGCCGGTATCGACCAGGCGCTCTGGGACATCCGCGGGAAATCGCTCGGCGTCCCGGTGCACGAGCTGCTCGGCGGGGCGGTTCGGGATCGGATGCGCATCTACTGCTGGATCGGCGGCGACGAACCCACCGAGGTGTCCGAGGAAGCGGCTCGACAGGTTGATGCCGGTCTGACCGCGGTGAAGATGAACGCAACCGGGCGGATGCGGCCGTTGGAGACCACGGCGCAGATCGGGGCCGCCGTCGACCGGGTCGCCGCCGTCCGCGAGGTGATGGGTCCCGACCGGGATGTCGCGGTCGATTTCCATGGCCGGATCTCACCAGCCGTCGCACGCGTGCTCTGCCGCGAACTGGAGCCGCTGCAGCCGATGTTCGTGGAAGAGCCCCTGGTTCCAGAGCTGTCGAACGACCTGCGTCGGATCTGTGACTCGACCACGATCCCTATCGCCACGGGCGAGCGGTTGTTCTCCCGGTGGGACTTCCGCTACGTGCTACCGGCCGGTGTGGCGGTGGTCCAACCGGACCTGTCCCACGCGGGCGGCATCTCCGAATGCCGGCGGATCGCCGCGTTCGCGGAGGCGTACGGTGCGAGCCTCGCACCGCACTGCCCGCTCGGGCCGGTCGCGCTCGCGGCTTGCCTGCAGGTCGACTTCGCGAGCCCGAACGCGCTCATCCAGGAGACCAGCCTGGGAATCCACTACAACACCGGGTCGGACTTACTGGACTACCTCGCCGATCCGTCGGTGTTCGAGTTCGCCGACGGATCGGTGGAGCGGATGACGGCGCCGGGGTTGGGCGTCGAGATCGACGAACGAGCCGTCGAGAAGGCGGCCGAGGTGGGGCACCGTTGGCGCTCACCCATCTGGCGCCACGAAGACGGCAGTTTCGCGGAGTGGTGAACGGTCGTACCCCGGGTGCGCAACCCGGGGCACGACCCGGTGGTAAGGGGAGACTTCGGGCTCCGTCCTCCTCCATCTTGTTCGTTTCGTGTCGCCCGCTGTCGTGATCCCGCTGCGTGATCGTCTGTTGTGGATGGACGGCCTCCTCGTGAAGGGGCGGCGCTCTCTGGGTGAAGCGGTGCCGCGCACGCCGAAACCGGTGTCGTTCCGGACACGCCATTCCGCCGGAGACCGCTCGGCGCTGTTCTGGATATTCCGCGGATTCGGGGCAGTCTTGGCGGTCCCGCCAGCTCGGACGGTCCCGGCAGCTCCGGCGAGCGAGGACATGGGGGTGGTTCAACCTGGTTCGAAATATCGAAAGCAGTTCGTTATAGCGGACAAGCTGAGGGCTGTGTCATTGACAGCCCAAGTGGCCCAGCTTACTCTGCGCCGAACGCAATAACGAACGCAGTTCGAAATTTCGGACACGACGATGGAGTCGGACGGATGCCCCCTCTGACCGCGGATGCTGCTCGCGGCACCATGCGCAAGATCACCTGGAGACTTCTCCCGTTGCTGGGGCTGCTCTACGTGATCGCCTATATCGACCGGTCGAACGTGGGCTTCGCGAAGCTGACGTTGCAGGATGAGCTCGGACTCTCAGCGACGGTGTTCGCCCTCGGGCAGGTTTTCTTCTTCGTGGCGTATGCGGTCCTGGAGGTGCCCAGCAATCTGGCGCTGCACCGGTTCGGTGCCCATCGATGGATCGCTCGGATCATGCTCACGTGGGGGATCGTCACGATCGCGACCGCGTTGGTGACCACGACGTGGCAGTTCTACCTGGCGCGGTTCCTGCTCGGTGCCGCCGAGGCGGGATTCTTCCCCGGGGTCATCTACTATTTGACTCGTTGGTTCCCCGCCTCCGAGCGCGGTTCGGCCATCGGTATGTTCATGTTGGCGGGGCCGGTCTCGTTCATCATCGGAAATCCGGTGATGGGTGCGCTCGGTGATCTGCACGGGGTGTGGGGCGTGCAGGGCTGGCAGTGGATCTTCATCGCAACCGGTGTGCCCGCCGTGCTCCTCGCCCCGGTCGTGCTGTGGGCACTGCCGAGGGAGCCCGCCACCGCGGGCTGGCTCACCGCTGCCGAACGCACCTGGCTGACCCAGCGGCTCGATGCCGAGGCCGCCGAAGCCGGCGAACAACCGCACAACCCCTGGAAGGTGCTCAAGGACCGCAGGGTCGTATCGCTGGCGCTGTTCTTCCTGTGCTTCCCACTCGCGACCTACGGATTGGCGTTCTGGCTGCCCACGGTGGTCGAAGGTTTCGGAGGTCTTTCCGGGACGAGCGTCGGCGTGATCTCGACGATTCCGTACGTGTGCGTGATGATCGCGCTCCTCGTCGTGCCGCGCATGGCCAAAACCAGGGGCACGCCGTTCGGTTGGTTGGCGTTGATGCTCGGGTTCTCCGCCTCGGGGCTGTTGATCGCCGCGTTCACGGCATCGCCGTGGTTGCAGATGGTCGGGATCTGCGTCGCCTCGATCGGTGGCTTTGCCGCTCAACCGGTGATGTGGGGAATGGTGCCCAGGTTCCTCACCGGGGCGGCCGCGGCCGCCGGTATCGGCGTGATCAACGGAATCGGCAACCTCGGCGGGGGATTCGGTCCTCTCGGGATCGCGGCCATCGTGGACCTCACGGGGTCTCCGCTGACCGGACTGCTCTTCCTCGTCGCCGTGTCGTTGCTCGGCATGGTCGGGGTCGTCGGGCTGCGCCGCGTGCTCATGCGGAACACTCCCGCGCGGGCACCTTCGAAGTCCCCGGAGGCCTCCCTCGAATCAAGCTGACCCCAACCGAATCTCAATGTGACCTTCGAGACCGGCTGACCGTGGACGTGCGACTCGTCCAGGGATCAGCCGGCTTCGGTGTTTCGCCGGAGATCCGCACGGGTGCCGCGGCCACCGGACGCAGGGTCAGCGCCGGGGGAGGCCGATCGCGAGTTCCTTGGCGGCCCGGCGCAACGGTTCGAGATAGGTCCGCAGCTGTTCCAGCGAGCTGCGGAACGCCGGAGCTGCTGTGGACAGGGCGGCAACAGCCACCCCGGAAGGATTGAGCACGGGTACGCCGATGGCGATGATGTCGGACTCGTGCTCCTCGTCTGCGAGCGCGTATCCCTGTTCGCGGACTCGTTCGATCTCCGTCCTGAACGGGTCCCGCTCGGTGATCGTCTTGGGCCCCATTTTGGGAAGGTCGAGTTCGGCGACGAGTTTGTCGCGTTCGGGTTCCGCGGCGAAGGCGATCAGGCACTTCCCCATCGAGGTGCAGTGCAGAGGCCCGCGTTGGCCCGGCTCACCGGTGATCTGAATCTGTTGCGTGCCTTCGACGAAGTGCACGTAGAGCTGGTCGTGTCCGTCGAGCACGGACATCAGCGTGGGCTCCCCGGTCTGCCGGGTGACCCTTTCGAGAGCCGGTGTGGCGATCTCGGTGAATCCGCGTGCGTGCAACACCCGCTGACCGAGTTCGAACAACCGGAGTCCCAGGTTCCACCGGCGTTCCTCGTCCAGAACCGCGAAATCTTCCTGCGCGATCGATTTCAGCAACCGGTGGGTGGTGCTGACCGGGTATCCGGCCTGCCGTGCGAGGTCGGACAGCGTGGTGCCGTGCGGCGCTTCTCCCAGCAGGACGAGCAGGCGCAGCGCTTTGCGCACCATGTCGTCGCGCGGGGTGCTCGACGTCTCGGACTGCTCCGGCACGGGGTCCTCCTTCTGCTGCCGCGCCGCCTGCAGGCGGCTGCGCGGATGTTACCGGGGCAGATTGACACGACCTGCACCACTGCATATCGTTTTCCACGATAAAGCAAAGCTTACCACATCGCGGTAAACATCCAATTTGGTTGTGTGCGGTAAACCGGATCCGGGCGTGGACAACCGCGGTGCTACCGCATGCCCCGGCAATGCTGGGCGACAAAGGAGTCCGCCTTGACATCACCCGCCGAACTGGGAAGGCAACGCTGGCTCCGCCTGCTCCCAGTCGCGTTCGTGACCTACTCGCTGGCCTATCTGGACAGGTCGAACTTCTCCATCGGTGTCGCGGGGGGAATGAAGGAGGATCTCGCCCTCAGCGGCGGGATGGCCTCGTTGATCGGCGCCTCGTTCTTCCTCGGATACTGCCTCTTCCAGATCCCCGGAACCCTCTACGCCGAACGTCGCAGCGTTCGCGGGCTGATCTTCTGGTGCACGCTCGCATGGGGATTGCTGGCCGCTGTGCAAGGACTGCTGCACAGCGCGTGGCCATTGATCATCGTGCGATTCCTGTTGGGGGCCTCGGAGGCAGCGGTGCTCCCGGCGATGGTCGTGTTCCTGGCACGGTGGTTCACCAAACGGGAGCGAGGCAGTGCCAACGCCATCCTCATCCTGGGCAATCCGATCACGGTCATGTGGCTCAACGCGGTCTCCGGCTACATTGTCGAGCTGACCAGCTGGCGGGAGATGTTCATCCTGGAGGGATTGCCCGCCGTGGTGTGGGCGTTCATCTTCCGGGCGCTCGTCTCCGACCATCCCTCCGAGGCGAGGTGGCTGAACGAGTCCGAGAAGGACGCTGTGACCACGGAGCTGGCCGAAGAGCGCAAGCAGGCCACTCCGGCCAAGACGTTCGCCGCGGCATTCCGCTCCCGCCCGGTCGTGCTGTTGTCGGTGCAGTACCTGCTGTGGAGCATCGGCGTGTACGGCCTGGTGTTCTGGTTGCCGAGTATCGTCTCCGCGGGAACCGGCCAGGGCATCGGCATGAGCGGATTGCTCTCGGCGATTCCGTTCGGGGTGGCCGCGCTGCTCATGGTGCTCAACTCGCGGATGTCCGACCGTTCCGGAAGCCGAATGAGCTTCGTCTGGCCCTGGCTGCTGCTCGGCGGGATCGGCTTCTACTTGTCCTACCTGTTGGGCCCGGACCAGTTCTGGCTCGCGTTCCTCCTGCTGGTCGTGGCGGGTGGCGCGATGTACGCGCCCTACGGGCCCTACTTCGCCCACGTTTCCGAGGTGCTCCCGAAGAACTTCGCCGGTGCGGGCGTCGCCTGCGTCAACAGCGCCGGGTCCGTGGGCGGCTTCTTCGGCACCTACCTGGTCGGCTGGCTCAACTCGTCGACCGGTGGCACGGCTGCCTCGTTCGTCATGATGGCAGCTTCGATGGTCGCCGCCGCCTTGATCAGTCCATTGGTTACCGGCGGCACGACACGTTCCGGGAACACCCTGCAGGAGAGTCCGGCGTGAAGGTTCTCCGCTACCTGAACGGCACGCAGCCGGTCACCGGCTGCGTGCTCGACGGGCAGATTCACCACGTGGCCGATGTCCCGCGGGTGGCCGACCTGGTGGCCGGCGAGGGCGCCGGATCGGTGATGCCCGAGGAACTGCTGGCGCCCGTTCTACCGGGCACCGTGTTCGGGATGGCCCACAACACCGGACCTTCGGACCGTGAGCTGCCGCCCGCTGCTTTCCTCAAGGCAGTGGCCAGCGTCGCCGGGCCGGGAGAGTCGATCCCGCTACCGGACGGCATCGGTCGGGTGGACGCCGAAGCCGAGTTGTGCGCCGTGCTCTCCGAGCCACTACGCAATGCCGGCCCCGGAGACGTGCCGTCGGCGCTGCTCGGATACACCGTCGGCCTGGACGTGACAGGGCGGGACGCGCAACAGTACGATCCGCTATGGACTGAAGCGAAGAGTCGTAGTGGGTTCACCCCGATCGGTCCGTGGATCGAGACCGATCTGAATGCCGACGACGCGCGGATCCGGTTGTGGCACAACGGCGAAGAGGTCGCGACCGGAACCACGGCCGGACTCGCGAGAGGGCCGTTCGAAGCGATTTCCTACGTGTCCACATTGGTCGAGCTTCGACCCGGCGATGTAGTGCTCACCGGTGCACCGAACACCTCCGCGACGGTGCGACCGGGTGACGTGGTGGCAGCCGAGATCGAAGGTATCGGAGTATTGAGCTGCCCTGTTGTGAGGAGTTCGGATGGTTGACGTCATTACGTTCGGCGAGGTCATGGCCATGTTCGTCGCCGCCGAACAGGGGTCCCTCGACGAGGCGGAGAACTTCGGTGTCCGGTTGGCCGGTGCCGAGATGAACGTCGCGGTGGGGTTGGCAAGACTCGGTCACGAGGTCGGGTACCTCAGTGCCGTGGGCGATGACCCGTTCGGAACGCGCATCAGACGCGAGCTGGCCGGCGAGGGCATCGACATCAGTCGGCTGGTCACCGATCGGTCCGCACCGACCGGCTTTCAGCTCAAAAGTCGAGTGCAGGAGGGAGATCCCGCGGTCGTCTACTTCCGCAAGGGGTCGGCGGCGTCGCGGTCGACGTGGTCGGCGTCGGCCGAAGAGGCGGTCAGGTCCACGAAGCACCTGCACGTCACCGGCGTCTTCGCTGCGCTCACGCCGGCGACCCGCGAGTTCGCGTTCAACGCGATGCGGACGGCCAAGGAGGCGGGGGTGTCGGTCTCATTCGACCCGAACCTCCGCCCCGCGCTGTGGCCGGACACCCGCGAAATGGTGGCCACCATCAACCAGCTGGCGGCCCTCGCGGACTGCGTGCTGCCCGGGCTCGCGGAAGGCGAGCTGACCACCGGGCGAGCCACTGCCGCGGAGATCGCCGAGTTCTACCTCGACAACGGTGCGAGCGAGGTCGTGATCAAGTTGGGAACCGAAGGAGCGGTGCTGCACAGCAGACACGGAACCACGGCCGAACCTGCCTTCCCGGTGAACGTCGTGGACACGGTGGGAGCGGGCGACGGCTTCGCCGCCGGATGGATCAGCGCTCGACTCGACGGGCTGGATGAGTCGAGCGCCCTGCGCCGCGCCTGCGTGGTCGGCGCGATGGCCACCACCAGCGAAGGGGACAAGGACGGCTTGCCGACGCTGGCCCGGCTTCGCGAACTGCAGATCGCCTGAACGGACATCTCGAGAGGAGGCAGAACGGTGCAACTACAGGTCGCGTTGGACCGGATCGAGCTGGATGCGGCGATCGACATCACCACGAAGGTCGCTCCGCACGCCGACTGGATCGAGGTCGGAACCTCGTTGATCAAGCGATTCGGCATGCGCAGCGTCTCCGAGGTCGTCGCGTCCGCCGGTGACACGCCGGTACTGGCGGACCTCAAGACGGCGGACGATGCGGCAACGGAGTTCGGGATGGCATTTGACCACGGGGCCCGGGCGGCAACCGTGCTCGCCGCGGCCGCGGACGCGACGATCGATCGCTGTGTCCAGCTCACCAACGACGCCGGCGGTGAGACCGTGCTCGACCTGCTGGAGGTCTCGTCACAGCGCCGGGACGACCTGCTCGAAAGACTGCCGGGTGGAGTGGTATTCGCCGCGCACGTCGGCAAGGACGCACAGGCTGCGGGCCAGGACATCGAGTCGACGCTCGGGTCCTGGGTCCGTGGGCGTTCCGTGGCCGTCGCGGGTGGCCTTGCCGCGGCGGACAGCGCACGCCTGCGAACCTCCCACCCGCACCTGCGCGTCATCATCGGATCAGCCATCACCCAGGCGTCGGATCCCGCTGAGACGGCGAGGAAAACGTCCAACGAGGTACGAGGAGAACATCAGTGAGCACCGACCTGCTCGAGACCATTCAGAACGAGATCGGCGGTGTGCTGGCCAACACGGATCCCGAACCGGTCGAGTCCGCGGCCCGCGACATCGACGCGGCGGAGCGTGTTTTCGTCGCCGGTGCCGGTCGCTCGGGTTTCATGGCCAGCGCATTCGCGATGCGGCTGGTGCACCTCGGGTCGCGGGTCCACGTGGTGGGTGAAACGACCGCGCCGACGATGTCCTCCGATGATGTTCTCGTTGCCGTGTCCGGCTCGGGAAGTACGCCGGGAACCGTGCGCGCGGTAGAAGAGGCGGGTCGAGTCGGAAGTCGAGTGCTCGCCGTCACGACCGACCCCGAATCCAAGCTGGGTGCCCTCGCGGACACGGTCGTCTCGATCCCGGCCGCGACCAAGCACCGCCGGGCGGGGGAGGCGGCGAGCATCCAGCCGCTGTCCAGCCTGTTCGATCAGTGCACGCACCTCATTTTCGACGCAGTCTGCTTGCGGATCGCTCAGCAGCGCGAGATCGACAACGCCGCTGCGAAGGGCGCTCATGTGACCACGGAGTGAGTCGGTCGCGGTGCGCTCCGGGCGGGTTTCGGTCGACGAGCCCGAGTCGTTGACGCTGCGATGCTCCGAAGACGCTGCGATGCTCCGAAGACGCTGCGATGCTCCGAAGACGCTGCGATCGTCAACGAGCAGGAATAGAAGCTCGGGCGAGGGTGTTTAGTCTTCCAAACGAAAGTGGAAGGATCCTGCTCGTATGTCTTCGCACGTCCCGGTCAGCATCCTGGACCTGGTACCCGTGTCCGAAGGCGGGAACGTCAACGACGCTCTCGCCGCGTCCATGCAGGCCGCGCAGTCGGCGGACGAACTCGGGTACAACCGGATCTGGTATGCCGAGCACCACAACACCGAGTACCTCGGTGCCAGCGCGACATCCACACTGATCGGACGTGCCGCCTCGCTCACCGAACGGATCCGCATCGGCTCCGGCGGGGTGATGCTTCCGAACCACGCACCGCTGCGGGTCGCCGAAGAATACGGCACCCTGGCCCAGTTCTTCCCCGGCCGGATCGACCTCGGGCTGGGCCGTGCGCCGGGCACCGACCAGATGACCGCGCAGGTCCTGAGCCGGACGAGTGCCGACCCGCAGTCGTTCGCCAGCAGCATCTACGACCTCACCGGCTGGTTCGGTGCGGACGGAAAGGCCAAGAGCACGCCGATTTCCGGCGGGGTTTCGGCCGGAACCGAGGTGCCGATCTGGGTGCTCGGATCGACCGTGGACGGCGCGTCCATAGCCGGCCAGCTGGGGTTGCCGTTCTCGTTCGCGTCCCACTTCGCCCCCACTCAGCTTCACGAGGCGCTCGATGTCTACCGGCGGTCGTTCGACCCCTCGGCACCGACGGCGCAGATCGACAAGCCGTATGTGATGGCCGGGATCAACGTGCTCGTCGCGCCTTCCGACGAGGAGGCGATGCGCCAGTGGACCACCGCCCAGCGCATGATCGTCGGCGTGCGTACCGGTAAGCGGCGGGCGTTGCAGCCGCCGGTCGCCCCGGAGGAGATGGGGACGACGAGCGAGCGCAACTTCGCGGAGTCGATGCTGAGCGTCCGGGCAGTGGGTTCGGCCGATACGGCCCGGAAGACGTTGGAGGAGTTCGTCGAGTCGACCCAGGTGGACGAGTTGATCGCCACCACCTATGCGTTCGATCCCGCGGACCGAATGCGTTCGATGGAACTCCTCGCGAAGAACTGGTTCTGACCGTGTGCTCACGGCGGTGAGCCTCGGGATCGATCTCGTCCCCGAAGCGGCGCCCCCTCCGGGCCGCGAAGCGCGGTTTCCGCAGTATGCGGTGCTTCGGGGCCCGGAGGGGAGCTGGTTCAGCCGGAAAGTTCGCCGTCCGCGCCCGCTGCGTCGAGTGGACTCAGCACGAACAGCGGAATCTCGCGATCGGTCTTCTCCTGGTAGTCGGCGAAGGGCGGGAAGGCGCTCACCGCGTGTTCCCACCACCTGTCCTTCTCCGCGCCGGAGGCCTCCCGGGCGGTGTAGTCTTCTTTGACCGGCCCGTCCTGCAGTTCCACGTGCGGGTCGGCCACGATGTTGTGGTACCAGAGCGGGTGGCTGGGCGCGCCGCCCAGCGAGGCGACAACCGCGTAACGCCCCTCGTGCTCGACGCGCATCAACGCGGTCTTGCGCACCTTGCCGCTCTTCGCGCCTCGCGTCGTGAGGATGATGACGGGAAGCCCGTGCATGGTGGTGCCCTGTGTTCCGCCGGAACTCTCGTAGAGTTCGACCTGATCGCGTACCCACTCGGACGTGCTTGGTTCGTACTCTCCGGAAAGAGGCATATCCGCGCGAACGCCACCGACCGCTGCGCTATTCCGCGTTGGTCAGGATCGCCGCTGACCGGGTGAAATCCGGGCAGGCGCGGTGAGGCCGGTGCCTCGTGCGAGCTCCTCGCCCACTCCTCGACTCCGGTGTCCATAGCGGACTCATGGCGGATGCTTCGATGAACTCGGAAGCGCCACGCGTCCGAATCCGGCCACGTGCCCGAGACCGTGTTCACTCGGTGGCGCGCTGGTCGGTCCCCGCACGCGGATCGGGAGGAACCTGAGCTTGCTCGAGGTTCCTCCCGAAACGTCGAGTTGCCCTACGTCGACCCGAGATGATCACTGGCCACCGCTGAGCACCGCCGCCGCGCCGGGTCGTAGGAGACTCCGCCGGGGACGAGAGATCAGCGCGGGGTTCGAACATCCGCGTTCGTCGGCTGGTGTTCCAGACCTTCGAAGGCGAGCTTGACCACGGCGTCGGCGAGCTCCTCCGAGTCCAGTCCCCGGTGCGGCCGATACCACTCGATGATGGAGTTGACCAAGCCGAACAGCAGCCGACTGGTCAGTGCGGGAGTGAGATCGGGGCGAATGCTGCCTTCCTGCTCGGCGGCGGCGACGAGCTCGCCGAGGAAGCCGTCGATCTCCCTTCGGCGGGCGAGGGCCTGCCGTTCGACCTTGCTGTTCCCACGCAGTCTCAGCAGCACCGTGACGAAGGGTTGTTCGTCTACGAGGATCTGCACACTTCGCCGGAGGGCGTGCTGCAATCGGAGAATCGCGGGACCTTCGCGCGATCCCGGCTCGTCGGCGACCGCGAACAGCGCGTCGAGCGCCCGGTTCACGGTCAGCCGGAGCAGCTCCTCCTTGCTGGAGACGTGGTGGTATATCGCCGACTTGGTGATGCCGAGGCGTTTGGCGAGATCTTCCATGCTCGTGCTGTCGTAGCCGCGCTCGTGGAAGACCACCGCCGCGGTGCGAAGCAGCGATTCCAGGTCATGACCCGGTCTTCCTCGGTTGTTGGTCTTGACCGTTTTCGCCGTCATGTGCACCAGCTTCCCAGCTCGGGCGGATCACTTCTCCCGGTGGTCGCGCACCCTTCGCAGCTTGCCGACCGAGCGTTCGAGCGTGTCCGGGTCCACGATGGATACGTCGGCTGTGACGCCGACATCGTCCTTGACAGCTTTGGTGAGAAGATTCGGCGCGGTGGAGCGTTGTTCCGGTGTGGTGTCCTCGCGGGCTTCGACTTGGATGGCCATGTGGTCCATTCGCCCCTCGCGGGTGAGGGTGATCTGGAAGTGCGGGGACAGTCCTTCGGCCCGAAGCAGGATCTCCTCGATCTGGGTGGGGAAGACGTTAACGCCCCGCAGGATGATCATGTCGTCGCTGCGTCCGGTGACCTTCTCCATCCGGCGGAAGTTCGGTCGTGCGGTGCCGGGCAGGAGGCGGGTCAGGTCGCGGGTGCGGTAGCGGATGATCGGCAGCGCCTGCTTGGTCAGCGAGGTGAACAGCAGCTCGCCGGTTTCGCCCTCGGGCATGGTGTCACCGAGTACCGGGTCGATGATCTCCGGGTAGAAGTGGTCCTCCCAGATGTGCAGGCCGTCCTTCGTTTCGACGCATTCGGAAGCGACACCGGGTCCCATGACCTCGGATAGGCCGTAGATGTCGACGGCGTCGAGGTCGAGTGCTTCTTCGATCTCGCGGCGCATCTCCTCGGTCCACGGCTCGGCGCCGAAGATGCCGACCTCGAGCGAGGTGCTGCGCGGATCGATGCCCTGGCGCCGGAACTCGTCGATGAGGGTGAGCATGTACGAGGGTGTGACCATGATGATCTCGGGCTGGAAGTCCTGGATGATCTGCACCTGGCGGGCGGTCATCCCGCCGGAAGCGGGCACGACCGCGCAACCGAGCCGTTCGGCTCCGTAGTGGGCGCCGAGCCCGCCGGTGAACAGGCCGTACCCGTAGGAGACGTGGATCATGTGGCCAGGGCGCCCACCGGCTGCCCGGATCGACCGGGCGACGACGTCGGACCAGATGTCCAGGTCGTCCTGTGTGTACCCGACCACGGTGGGTTGGCCGGTCGTCCCACTGGACGCGTGCACCCGCCGGATCTCCGAGCGTGGCACCGCGAACATGTCGAACGGGTAGTTCTCGCGCAGATCGTTCTTACTGGTGGTGGGGAACTTCGCGAGGTCGTCGAGCGTCCGGCAGTCTTCGGGACGCACGCCGGCCTCGTCGAACTTGCGTCGGTAGAAGGGCACATTCCGGTACGCGTGATCGAGGGTCCACTGCAGACGTTCGAGCTGCAGGGCAGCGAGTTCGTCACGGCTCAACCGTTCGGCGGCGTCCAGGTCGGTCGCGATGGGAGGTCGGCCGAGCCGTTTCGCTGCTGCCGGCGAAGCCGCTCTCGTCTCAGTCATGCTCGTGCTTCCTTCCCTTGCTTGACGCTCCTGCTGTGGCCGCGGAATTCGGCGATCACTTCGCCGGGGGTGTCGCCCCTGCGGATGGTGATGTCGTAGATCCCGCTGCGGCCGAATCGGGTGCGTTCCACCGCGTCGGCGTACAGCACGTCACCTTCGTGGGCGGGAGCGACGAAGGTGATGTCCGCGCTCGCGGCCACGGTGACCGGGCCGTGGCTGTTGCAGGCGCAGGCGAACGTGGTGTCGGCCAGCAGGAAGACGTATCCGCCGTGGGCGATGCCGTGGCCGTTGACCATCTTCGAGGTGACGCGCATGCGCGCGGTTGCGCGGCCATCAACCGCCTCGTGCAATTCGATGCCGAGTGCTCTTGAGGCGTCATCGTCGTCGAGCATCGCCCGCGTCGAGCTCGACACCGTGGGTGCGGCCGGCTCCACAGCGTTTCACCACCTTGCATACTGACCGAACAGTCGGTTATTAATTGCAGTGTTGGTCCCGGCGGTCGCGATGTCAAGACGCTGCGGTTGCAGGTTTTCGGCGGCGTGGGCGGTGCCCCGTTCGCGCCCCGCCCGGCCCCTGGGTCCGAATGAGAGGAGACCGTCAGACATGCCCGACGTGTTCGTGGTCGATGGGGTGCGCGCCTCGCGAGGTCGCTGCGGGGAAGCCCTGGCCGGAACCCGCCCCGTCCACCTTGTGCGTTGGCGTCGGCCAGGGAGTATCGATGCTGGTGGAGCAAGCGTGAACGACTACGGGAAACGACGGCTCGAGGGGTCGCGGTGAGTGGAACGGTGCAGCTGGTCGGAGTTGTCGGCGGCGGGCGCATGGGGGCCGGGATAGCCCAGGCGTTCATCATGCTGGGTGCCGAGGTGTTCGTCGTGGAGAGCGACGAGTCCGCCGCACGAGCGGCCCGCGCACGGGTGCGTGAAGGGTTGGAAGGCGCTGCCAAGCGCGGGAAACTCGACACCGGACCCGATGCGGTGCTGGAGCGTCTGCGCACGCTCACCGGGCCGGAACAACTGCCCGCGGGTGCCGAGCTCGTCGTCGAGGCCGTGCCCGAGCAGCCCGAACTGAAGGTCCGGATGTTGGCCTCGGTCGAACGGGCAGTGTCGGCGACGGCGGTGGTCGCGAGCAATACGAGTTCGCTCTCCATCGCCGAGTTGGGAGCTGTTCTCGAACACCCGGAGCGCTTCCTCGGCATGCACTTCTTCAACCCCGTCCCCGCTTCGAAGCTCGTCGAAGTAGTGGTCACTCCGGAAACGGAAGAAGGCACCGTCGAAGCCGCCCGCAACTGGGCGCGTGAACTCGGCAAGACCGACGTGGTGGTCAAGGACTCACCGGGATTCGCCACCAGCCGGTTGGGGGTCGCGCTCGGGCTCGAGGCGATCAGGATGCTGGAGGAGGGGGTGGCCGACGCCGGATCCATCGACACCGCCATGGAACTCGGCTACCGGCACCCCATGGGGCCGCTGCGCTTGACCGATCTGGTCGGCCTCGATGTGCGGCTGGCCGTCGCCGAATACCTACGGAGCACTCTGGGCGAGCGGTTCGCGCCACCGCAGTTGTTGCGGGACAAGGTCGCGCGTGGCGACCTCGGTCGCAAGAGCGGTTACGGATTCCACGAGTGGAACGACTGATCGAAAGGCGAGGTGCAGCTCGGGTCGGCGCGTCCGCCGGCCACCGCGAGTCGCTGCCGGGGCGTCCGCGCCGAACGGCAGCCGGATTGTTCCAGTTGATCGACCACCGGACGAGCGGACGTGTTCGTGCCGCTCGCATGCATTCGTCCACCACTCGGTCAGCGAAGTTGACCGGCGAGGAGGTATCCAGGCCATGAGTGCTCTGCGTAGTTATGTCAGCGGACGTTGGCAGGCACCGTCCGACGAAGGAACGCCGCTGTGCGACGCCGTGACCGGTGCGGAGGTCGCACGGATCTCGTCGACGGGCATCGATATGGCCGCTGCCCTGGCACATGGTCGGAACACCGGTGGCCCGGAGTTGCGGCGGTTGACCTTCCACCAGCGCGCGGCGCTGCTCAAGTCGCTCGCCTCCTACCTGCGCGAGCACCGCGAAGAGCTTTACGAGCTGTCGGCCCGCACAGGTGCGACGTCCGGGGATTCCCAG
This sequence comes from Parasphingorhabdus pacifica, assembly GCF_054779195.1. NCBI lineage: Bacteria > Pseudomonadati > Pseudomonadota > Alphaproteobacteria > Sphingomonadales > Sphingorhabdaceae > Parasphingorhabdus > Parasphingorhabdus pacifica. Next base: position 140,764 of record NZ_BAAGYS010000003.1, on the reverse strand, counting down.
TTCGACATCGACGGTGGTATCGGGGTGCTGTTCGGCTACTCCAGCAAAGGTCGGCGTGAACTGCCCAACGACACCGTCTACGTCGACGGGCCGGTCGAGCCACTGGGCAAGGGAGGCACGTTCCTCGGCCAACACATCTGCACACCGCTTCGTGGGGTGGCGGTACAGATCAACGCGTTCAACTTCCCGGTGTGGGGGCCACTGGAGAAACTGGCGCCCGCCTTCTTGGCAGGCGTACCGAGCCTGATCAAACCGGCCGGCCAGACCGCATACCTGACCCACCGCCTGGTCGAGCTGATGGTGGAGTCGGGATTGCTGCCCGAGGGGTCCGTGCAGCTGTTGTGCGGTAGCGCGGGTGACCTGCTGGACCACCTGACCGATCAGGACCTGGTGTCCTTCACCGGGTCGGCGGCCACCGCACGACATCTGCGTACTCATCCGGTGGTCGTCGGCGAGTCGGTGCGGTTCAACGCCGAGGCGGATTCGTTGAACTGCTCGATCCTCGGCCCGGACGCGGGTCCGGACACCGAAGAGTTCGCCTTGTTCGTCAAGCAGCTCGTCACGGAGATGACGGTGAAGGCGGGGCAGAAGTGCACGGCGATTCGTCGTGCGCTGGTTCCCGCGCATCTCGTGGATGACGTGGTGGAGGCTGCCACCGACCGATTGTCGAAGATCGTGATCGGCGCCCCGGACGCGGAGGGCGTGCGGATGGGTGCGTTGGCCAGTTTGGAGCAGCGCGAAGAGGTCCGGCGGTCGTTGAAGGCCCTGCTGGAAGTGGGGCGTCTGGTCTACGGCGACCCGGACGAGGTGGAACCCGTCGGTGCGGACGCGGAACGGGGCGCGTTCCTGTCGCCCATGCTGGTGCGTTGTGACGATCCCGAGCAGCCGCAGCCGCACGAGGTCGAGGCGTTCGGCCCGGTGAGCACGATCCTGCCGTACGACGGCGCGGCGCAGGCCGTCGAGCTCGCGCATCGTGGTCGCGGAAGCCTGGTGGGTTCGGTGGTGACCGCGGACGTCGAGTTCGCCCGCGAAGTCGTGCTGGATGCGGCGTCCAGGCACGGACGCCTGCTGGTGCTCAACCGGCACGACGCCAAGGAGTCCACGGGACATGGCTCGCCGTTGCCCCAGCTGGTCCACGGCGGTCCGGGGCGTGCAGGCGGTGGCGAGGAGATGGGCGGCATTCGAGGGGTGCTGCACCACATGCAGCGCACGGCGGTTCAGGGCGATCCGCAGACCCTGACGGCCGTGAGCGGGCAGTGGGTTCCCGGCAGCGCTCGCACGACCACCGACGTGCACCCGTTCCGCAAGCACCTGGAGGACCTGCGTCTCGGTGACACCGTCGTGTCCGCCGCACGCCAGGTGACGCTGGAGGACGTGGAGCATTTCGCCGAGTTCACCGGCGATACATTCTACGCCCACACGGACGAGGAAGCGGCCCGAGCGAACCCCTTCTTCGGCGGACGGGTGGCGCACGGCTACCTCGTGGTCTCGTTCGCGGCCGGGTTGTTCGTCTCCCCGGAGCCCGGCCCCGTACTGGCGAACTACGGGTTGGAGAACCTGCGGTTCGTCACGCCGACCTATCCCGGTGACGAGATCACCGTGACCTTGACGGCCAAGCAGATCACACCGCGGCAGGGTGGTGACTACGGCGAGGTCCGTTGGGACGCGGACGTGACGAACCAGGACGGCGCATCCGTGGCCAAGTACGACGTGTTGACCTTGGTCGCCAAGCGCGAGGTCGCCGCGAGCTGAGGTGATCGGGGTCGTCGCGGCTCCGGAGCGGCCGCGGCGACCCGGCGGAGGGTTGCGTCCGCGCGTGACCTGAGAGAAACTAATTACTGACCGAATGGTCGGTAGTGGATGGAGGTGGTCAGCGATGACCGGTGGAACCGTCTCCCGTGAGCCGGGATCGCTCGACGAGGCCGAGCTGGAGGGGCACTTCGACGCGACGGTCAAGCGCGATCAGCGCATCGAGCCGCGGGACTGGATGCCCGAGGGGTATCGCAGGACGCTGGTTCGCCAGATCGCGCAGCACGCGCATTCGGAGATCATCGGGATGCAGCCGGAGGGAAACTGGATCACGCGGGCACCATCGCTGCGCCGCAAGGCGATCCTGCTCGCCAAGGTCCAGGACGAGGCCGGGCACGGGCTGTACCTGTACTCGGCGACCGAGACGCTCGGCGTCGACCGCGAGGACCTCACCACCAAACTGATCAGCGGCAGGCAGAAGTACTCGTCGATCTTCAACTACCCGACGTTGAACTTCGCCGACATCGGAGTGATCGGCTGGCTCGTCGATGGGGCGGCCATCTGCAACCAGGTACCACTGTGCCGGAGTTCGTACGGCCCGTACGCGCGGGCGATGGTCCGGATCTGCAAGGAGGAGTCCTTCCACCAGCGCCAAGGCTACGAACTGCTGATGACCATGATGGGTGGCACCGCCGCTCAACGTGACATGGTGCAGGACGCGGTGGACCGGTGGTGGTGGCCCTCGCTGATGATGTTCGGGCCGCCGGACGGAGATTCTCCGAACACCCAGCAGTCGATGGCGTGGAAGATCAAGCGGCACACCAACGACGAACTCCGCCAGAAGTTCGTCGACATGACGGTTCCGCAGGCCGAGGAGCTGGGCGTCACGTTGCCGGATCCGGAACTGCGGTGGAACGACGAGCGCGAGCACTACGACTTCGGCGAGCCGGACTGGTCCGAGCTCAAACGGGTCATCGGCGGTGACGGCGCGTGCAACGCCGAGCGCGTCGAACGCCGCAGGACAGCGCACGAAGGGGGTGCGTGGGTTCGCGAGGCGGCCGCGGCGCACGCCGCGAAGCAAGCCGCGCGGAAGGTGGTAGCGGTATGAGCGAGCCGAACCAGAGCAGCCCCCGCTCGTCCTGGCCGTTGTTCGAGGTCTTCGTGCGTGGCAAGCGAGGCCTGAACCACGTGCACGTGGGCTCGTTGCACGCACCGGACGAGGAGATGGCGCTGCACAACGCCCGCAACCTCTACACGCGCCGGAACGAGGGCGTCAGCATCTGGGTGGTGCGCGCCGCCGCGATCACCGCATCGAGCCCCGACGAGAAGGACTCGTTCTTCGCACCCAACGCGGACAAGGTCTACCGGCATCCCACCTTCTACACCATTCCCGACGACGTTCCGCACATGTGAGGTGAGCCGTGTCGTTCGACAATGCTTACGAGGCCCTGGCCGCCGCTGACGCGGGCGGTGAGGGACGGTGGGCCTTCGGGACCGGGTTCGACGACCCGTTGTCCGGTGTGGACACCCGAGTCCCGGACGGAGTGGGCGGCGAGTCCCTCGCCGACTACTGCCTGATGTTGGCCGATGATGCGCTGGTCGCCTCGCAACGACTGACCGAGTGGGTCACCCACGCACCGGAGCTGGAAGACGAGGTGGCGCTGGCCAACATCGCGCTCGACCTGCTCGGTCAGGCACGCCTGCTGCTGTCCCGAGCCGGGCAGGCGGACGGATCGGGACGTGGCGAGGACGAACTCGCCTATTTCCGCGACGCGCGGCAGTTCCGCAACGTTCAGCTGACGGAACCGCCGCACGGTGACTTCGCCGAGACGGTCGCCAGGATGCTGGTGCTGTCGAGCTGGCGACTGGCGCTGTTCGGCCGACTGATCGAATCCCGGGACCCGGTGCTCGCCGCGATCGCGGCCAAGGGCGTCAAGGAACTCACCTACCACCGCGACTACGCCGCACAGTGGGTCGTGCGACTCGGCGACGGCACCGAGCTCTCCCACGAGCGGACGCGGACCGGGATCGACTCGGTCTGGCAGCACTACGAGGAACTGTTCGCCACCCACCCGGCCGAGCGGCGGATGGCCGAAGCCGGTATCGGAGTGGACCCCGCAGACGTCCGCGCCGAAGTCGACGAGGTCCTGGACCAGGTCTTCGTCGCTTCTCGTCTCCGCAGGCCGGAGAGCAGGCGGAGCGTGGAAGCACACCCCGGCCGCGACGGTGTGCACACCGAACACCTGGAGACCTTGCTGGCCGAGATGCAGGAGCTGGCACGAGCCCACCCGGAGGCGACGTGGTGATGATGAGCCCGCCTCGCTCGACCGTGCGGTTGCGGGCGCGGAAGGTCGCCGAGACCGTGACCGACCCGGAACTGCCCATGCTCACATTGGCCGACCTGGGTGTGCTGCGCGACGTCGACGTGGCCGATGACGGCACGATCGTCGTCACCCTCACCCCCACCTACTCGGGTTGCCCGGCCATGGTCGAGATGCGCACCGACGTGCATAGCAAGCTGACCGAGGCCGGTTACCCGGAAGTCGACGTGCGCACCGCGCTGAGTCCGCCGTGGACGACCGATTGGATCACCGCGGAGGGGCGCCGCAAGCTCGCCGAGCACGGCATCGCACCACCCGGCGACGCGCCGGTGAACCCATCCGGTCCGGTTCCGCTGACCCTGGCGCCACCCCGCCGGACGATCACATGCCCGAATTGCGGTTCGGCCGAGACCGAGGAGCTCTCCCGCTTCAGCGCGACCGCGTGCAAGGCCTTGCGCCGCTGCGCGGCCTGCGCCGAGCCTTTCGAGCACATCAAGGAGATCTGACCGTGACCACCGAGAGCATCACGACGAAGTCCGCAGTGGACGGTTCGAGCACGCCGAAGCGTGCCACGAACCGGCGCGCGGCGTTCCACAAGGTGCGGGTCGGTTCCGTGGACCGCTTGTGCGATGACGCGGTCGCGATCAGTCTGGACGTTCCCGAGGAATTCACGGGGGAGTTCGACTTCCGGCCCGGCCAGTCGTTGACGCTGCGCCGGTCCGGAGCCGAAGGCGAGCACCGGCGTTCCTACTCGATCTGCGCGGCGCGGGGTTCGCGCCCCCGCATCGGCGTGCGTCTGGTACCCGGTGGGTACTTCTCCGATTGGCTGGTCAACGAGATCCGGGTAGGGGACGAGATCGACGTCCAGCCACCGGTCGGCTCGTTCACCCCGGATCTCGAACGCTCGGCACACCACGTGCTCGTCGCGGCGGGATCGGGCATCACGCCGACGCTGTCGATCGCGGCGTCCCTGTTGCAGGACACCGATTCGCAGGTGACCCTCGTCTACGGGAACCGCCGCAGCGACACGGTCATGTTCGCCGATGAGCTCGCCGACCTCAAGGACGCGTACCCGGCACGATTCGAACTGGTGCACGTGCTCTCCCGCGAGCCGCGTGAATCGGACCTCGTGTCCGGGCGGCTCGACGCGGGCAAGCTGCGTGCGCTGGTGGACGCGCTCGTCCCGGTCGAAGGTGATGAGCACTGGTGGTTGTGCGGTCCGTACGGGATGGTCACCGATGCGCGGGCTGTGCTCACCGAGCTCGGTGTCGCCCCGGAGCGGGTGCACCAGGAGCTGTTCTATGTCGACGAGATTCCCCCGGATCCGGTCCGCCGGGAGGAGACCGCCCCGACCGGCGAAACCAGTGATGTCTCGGTAGTCCTCGACGGGCGCACCACCGAGTTGCGGCTCCCTCGTGACGTGCCGGTGCTCGACGCGGCCCAGAAGTCCCGACCGGACCTGCCGTTCGCGTGCAAGGGCGGCGTGTGCGGGACCTGCCGAGCGAAGGTCACCGATGGGGAAGTGGCCATGCGGCGCAACTTCGCCCTCGAGCAGTCCGAGATCGACGAAGGATTCGTGCTGACCTGCCAGTCGTTGCCGGTCTCGGAGAACGTCACGGTCGACTACGACGTCTGACCTGCTTTCGGACACCGCGTGCCTGGGTAAGCGGAGGGGATGAGTGATGACGCGGCGACGCGGTCGGCCCGGCTGACCGCGTACCAGGCGAAGCGGGACTTCGACCGCACTCCGGAACCGGTCGGCGAGGACAACGGGACAGCTACCCGCAACCGGTTCGTCGTGCAGCGCCATCGCGCCCGGAGCCGCCACTACGACCTGCGCCTGGAGTGGGACGGCGTTCTGATGAGCTGGGCGGTGCCGAAAGGACCGACGCTCGATGCCTCGGTTCGTCGCATCGCCGTCCACGTCGAGGATCATCCGGTCGAATACGTCGACTTCGAGGGAGTGATCCCGTCCGGGGAGTACGGCGGTGGTGACGTGATCGTGTGGGACCGGGGAACGTGGCAAGCGGGTGAGGACGACCCGACCGCTGCCATCGAGGCAGGCAACCTGCACTTCGACTTGAACGGCGAGAAGCTCGCCGGGCGGTTCGTCCTGACCCGTCCCCGGCGAGATGCTTCGGGCAAGGAACAGTGGCTGCTGCTCCACAAGCGGGATGACCAAGCTCGACCGGGGTGGGACCCGGAGGACCACCCTCGTTCGGTGAAGAGTGGGCGGACCAACGAGGAGGTGGCCGCGGCTCCGGACGCCGTGTGGCGGAGTGATCGTCCTGCCGGCGATGCGGAAGTGTCCCTCCCGGGCGCCGGATCGTCAGGGGAGGGCACGTCGTTGGGAGAGGGCGAGTCGTCGCGGGAGGTCGGATCGTCCGGGAAAGGCGGGTCGTCGAGGAAGGGCACTTCCGGGCCGTCGTCCGTTCGCGAGCGAGGACGGCGCGCCGACGAACGCGGGCCCACCGCCAAGACCGAGACCGACGGAAAGGTTCGTCCTGGGACCGGTGTCAGCCGTGACGAGCTGGCGGCTCTCGATGAGCTGGGGGACGGGGGTACCTGGCGCGTCGCCGGCCACGACCTCAAGCTGACCAACCTCGACAAGGTCCTGTTCCCGGTCGGCGGTGACGAGGAACCGGTTACCAAGCGCGAGCTCATCGCTTACTACGCTTCGGTCGCTCCCGTGGTGTTGCGCTACCTCGCCGATCGACCCGTCAACACGCACCGCTTCCCGAACGGTGTGGACAAGGCCGGATTCTGGCAGAAGGAGGTACCCGGTCACGCTCCGGACTGGCTGAACCGGTGGCGGTACGAGCAGGCGGCGGCGGACGAAACCCAGTGGTACCTGGTTCCCGACAGCACCGCGTCTCTGGTCTGGCTCGCCAACTACGGGGCGCTCGAACTGCATCCGTGGACGTCCCGGGTCGCCGCTCCCCAACACCCCACCTGGGCACTCTTCGACATCGATCCGGGAACCAACACGTCGTTCGACGACGTACTCGTCCTCGCGCGGCTCCACCGGACCGCACTCGACCACCTGGGAATCGAAGGCAGGCCCAAGGTGTCCGGGCAGCGCGGCATTCAGATCTGGGTGCCGATCGAACCCCGCTACGCCTTCTCCGAGACGCGGGCCTGGGTCGAGGGGGTCTCCCGAGCTATCGGAAACACCGTGCCCGAGCTGGTGAGCTGGTCGTGGTCGAAGGCAGAGCGCAGCGGTCGGGCCAGGCTGGACTACACCCAGAACGCCATCAACAAGACACTGGTCGTGCCCTACGGCGTCCGCCCGCGTCCCGGTGCACCCGTGTCGGTGCCGCTGGACTGGGACGAGCTCGACGATCCAGACCTCCAGCCGGACGGCTGGAACATCCGGAGCGTTCCCGGCCGATTGCGGACGGTAGGGGACCCCTTCGAGCCGCTCCTGGAGGTCGAACAGACGCTGCCGCCGTTGTGAGCCGCTGACCGGCGTCGCTGGCCGGGGAGTGCAGGTCCCACAGCTTAGCCGTCGTGGGTGCCGCGGTTGCCGCCACAGTTGATGTCGAACCTCACCGTGCGAGAGGAGCGACGAGCTGCTGCGAGTATGCCGCCGAGGATCACGACGGTCACGAGGGCGCCGAGAGCAATGGAAGTAAGGACAACAGCGTCGGTCGACGCAGGTGCTTTTGGGTCGGCGGCTGGCGCCGCGAGGACTACTCCGAGCCCTGCCGCTACCGTGATGACCGTCTTTGTCACGCCAGAGGCCTCCCCGGCTCGCCTCGGGTTGACCATTCCCTGTGTGGCGACCAACGTGAGCGCGTTCGCGATCCCCAGCGCCGTCCCGCAAGCACCGATGGCGACAACGTAGACGGCCAGCATGACCGTATGTGCGGCCGTCAACAGCGCTGCGGCGGACACGAGAAGCGACACCGCCATCACGGCGATTGAGTGCTCGGGGTGCACTCGACCCGCGACAGGGCCGGCCGCTGCCATAAGCACCGATGGTGCGAGGAAGGCGAGGCCGGCAACGACGGGGCGTCAGCCCCCACAACCCCTGCAGCGAGAGCGGTACGACGAAAAGGAAAACAACAGTAGCCGTGTTCGCTACCGCCCCCGAGAAGGTCAGGATGACGAACGGGCGATTCGCGAACAGCACCAGATTCACGAGCGGAGATGCTGTGCGCCGTTCCCAGCGGACGAAAGCCACACCGAGGATGGTCACGCCGAGTAGGAGATTGATGGACGATGCGGCGAGCCAACCCCAAACAGGAGCGCGATCGACATAGGTGGCGACGAATGCCAGCGCGAGAGTCGCGAGCGCCAGTCCCCGGACGTCGAGGTGCCTGGAATTGCTCTTGTCACGCGATTCCTCGGTCTCGCCCAGACTCCAGACCGCTGCCAGAGCGACAGGTACATTGATCCAGAAGATAGTCCGCCAGGAGCCGATGTCGGTGAGAGCGCCGCCGATGAACGGCCCGCATGCCGTTGCGAGGCCACCTAGCCCGATCGCCAATCCTGTCGCGCGACCCCGGCGCTCCGGGGGGTAGACATTCGTCAACAGGGCCAGACCGACGGGCATGATCAACGCGCCCCCGGCACCTTGAAGCACCCGGGCCGCCACGAGCCACGCGAGCGTTGGGGCCACCGCACACAACAGCGAGCCGCCCCCGAACGCCGCCACACCTACTCTCAGAAGGCGGCGACGACCGTATAGATCACCCAATCGACCGGCGCCGAGCATAAAGGTGCCCACCGACAGCAGGTAAGCGCTGATCACCCACTGCAAATGGCCATCGGCCGCTCCCAGGTCGCGGCTCATGGTGGGCAAAGCCAGGTTGAGGGCAAAAGAATCGAGCTGGATACAAAAGATACCCAGTGCTACCGCGGCAAGGGCGCCGTGGCGCCCTCGCACGTCGTTCCACGGAACACCCATCCGTACACCTCCGACTTGGGAGACTCCGCCATTCGCATCAGCGACGAAGCACGTAAAAGGCCAGGAACAAGGAAAGGGGAGGTGTCGCACCAGAACCCGGCAGGAGACACCATCGACCGGGGTGCGTAGAAACCGAAGGACGATGCCTGCGCCGGGTGGTACGCGGCCGTGGAACTTCGCAACGCTCAGACACGGCCCACCGAGGTCTCGTGGGCGTTCTCGGCAGAATCAGACTCGCTGACGCCGGAGTGCTGCATGTGTTACAGGCTGCCGAGAGGGAAGTCTGGTCCCCGTCTTGGTGGGCTGGGCCGGACACCCCGAACGTCAGTACAGGTTAGTTCGTCGCGCTCGTAGGAGTTGGCCAGAACATTGTCTCAAAACAGGCCGGGACTTGACGCCCTCTTCGAGGCCGCCGTCGACGAACAATGCGTAGTATCGACCGAGAGTATTCTCTTCTCGAATCGGCTGTTCAACGACCCTATGTGGAACGGCGGCACTGGTCGTCGTGTCCGCCGAGTTTGTCTCGCGCAGCCGCAGTTCGCGATGAACGCCCCTCGACTGGATCGACAGGCTGCCACTCACCCGTCCCGCTGCGGCTTCGCAGCCGTAAGTGTCGGGGTCGGTCCATGCCTCATGTGAGGTCAACCCTAACGGTGGCCTCGGCCCGCGTTCGACGAATCCGTAGTGGCCGGTGAGCGCTGACCGGCGTCGCTGGCCGGAGCCGCTGTTCGCACGGCAGAGTCCGTGATTACCGCGCTGCGGCACGGGCAGGCTGCTCGCCTGCTGCGCGGAGCTCGTCCGCGGTGGGTGGGTCGGCACCCGGGCGGGCGCACGTCAGGGCGGCAGCGGTCGCCGCGTAATCCAAGGCCGACCGCCACAGTTCGGGGGTGAGACCCGCGACACCGGTGATGCTCAGCGCGTCGTTTCGGTGCAACCAGTCGAGCAGCGCCGCCTGCACGGTGTCGCCCGCTCCGATGGTGTCCACGAGAGTGGAGGACACGCTCGGGACCTCGATCCGCTCGCCTGCGCGGGTGAAGACGACCAGTCCGTCCCCGCCTCGGGTGAGCACCACCGCGGATGGTCCCATCCGAGCCCACTTTTGGGCTGCCCGCAGTGGATCGTCGCCCTCGTCGAGCCAGCAGGCGTCCTCGGCGGAGAGTTTGAGCAACCCCACGTACGGAAGCCAGGCCGCGAAGCGCCGCCGGTATGCGTCCGGGTCGTCGATCAGCTCGGCCCGCACGTTCGGATCGAGTGCGACGAGTACTCCGCGTCCGTTTTCCCGGCGCAGCACTGATTCGTAGACGGTGGCACCGGGTTCGAGGACGAGCGAGAGAGTTCCCAGCGAGACCGCACGTGTCGACTCGGGGAGCGGGCCGGGATCGGTGACGAGTCGATCGGCGGACCCTCGCACGTGGAAGCTGTACTTCGCCGAACCGTCGGAATCAGGAATCGCGACGGCCAGCGAGCTGAGTTCGTCCCCCCGTTGTACGAGAGACGTGTCCACTCCGGACTCGTGGAGGATTTCGTGCAGCGCTGCGCCGAAGTCATCGGTGGAGATGCGGGAGAGCATCGAGACCGGTGCTCGTAGGCGGGCCAACGCGATGGCGACGTTGTACGGTCCGCCCCCCGGACTCGGCCTGAGCGGCGAGAGTGCCGGGACGGCGGCGGAACCGTCGGCAACCAGGTCGATGAGCGCCTCGCCTCCGACGACGATCATGCGGACTCCTCTCCGGTGCGATTGGCCCCGCACCTCGGTGACGAAGGCGTTCCGGTGCGGCAACCGCACGAGTCGCGATGCACGAAACGGGAACCCAGCCGACGTTCGACGGGACCTCGGTCCGGATCGTCGAGCCGGGCCAGCAGCAATCGGACGGCTTCGGCACCGATCTCGCGACTGGGTTGTGCGATCACGGTCAGTCTCGGTGCGAACAGGTCGGCCCACGGGAAATCGTCGAAGGCGACCAGTGCCACGTCGTCGGGCACCACCAGGCCCCGATTCCGCAAGGCTTGCATCGCCCCGATGGTCATGGCGTTGTTCGCCGCGATGATCGCGGTCGGCGGATCGTCCAGTCCCAGCAGTTCGTCGGTGACGTGTCGTGCTGTTTCGGAGGCGGAGGCGCCTTCTCGATACAGGTCCGGATCAACCGGCAGCCGGTTGCGGCGAAGCCCCTCGCGGTAGCCTGCCAGCCGTTCGGTGGTGGTGCTCAGGCCGAGGATTCCCGCGATGAAGCCGATGCGCTCGTGCCCCAGCGCGGCGAGGTGATCGACCAGTGCGGCGGTCGGTTCGGTGTTCTCGGCGCTGACCTGGTCGTACGCGCTGCTGAGTACCCGGTCGGCCAGGACGGTCGGCACGTCGTTGTTCGCCAGATAGTCGACGGTGCGCCCGGGCTCGGCGGACGGTGCGAGGATCACCCCGTCCACCCGACGTTGGTGCAGGTCGGAGACCACGGTGAACTCGTGTTCGGGCTCGTCGCGGGGGTCCGCGACGAGCAGGGTGTAGCCGTGCTGCACCGCCTCGGTCTCGATGCCGTGCAGGATCTCGGTGAAGTAGGGGTTGCTGATCGCCGAGATCGCTACCCCGATCGAGTGGGTCCGTGCGGTGGCCAGTGAGCGGGCCAGCGTGTTGTGGATGTAGCCGCACTGCTCGATGGCCGCCGACACGGCCTGGCTCGTCTCCGGTCGAACCGCGCGCGTGCCGTTGAGCACGTGCGAGACGGTCGCGACGGACACCCCGGCCGTCCGGGCGACATCAGCCATCGTGACCACGCATGGCCCCCTTCGCGGACGGAGCAGTTGCTCTGCTGGACGAGGGAGAACTTAGCACACGTAAACGCTTGCGTAAGCGCTTAACTAAGATGGTTTGCCCGGAAGGGTGGACATTCGATTCCGGTACCTCGCTGCGCCCGGAAATCCGAGCCGCACGTGTCGGGCCCAGGATCGACTCCGGCCACGCCGCCCCGCGGTGCGAGTGCCGCAAGGGGGCGATGCCCTCAGTCCTGCGAAACGAGGTGAGCGGGAAACCCGCCGGTCGAGATGGGGCTCCAGCGGGTGGGCGTGAGCCGGATCAGCGACTTGCCCTGCCGGAGCATCGCTGCGCGGTACTCCTCCCAGTCCGGGTGCTCACCGGAGATGCTGCGGAAGTACTCGACGAGCGGTTCGACGGATTCCGGGGCGTCGAGGACTTCGGTGGTCCCGTCGATCTGAACCCACGGCCCGTCCCACTCGTCCGAGAGCACGATCAAGCTCGCCCGAGGATCGCGTCGGGCATTCCGGGTCTTGGCGCGCTCGGGGTACGTGGACATGACGATTCGACCGGCGTCGTCGACCCCGCACGACAACGGTGAACCCTGAGGGCGTCCATCGGTGCGGGTGGTGAGCAGGATCGCTCGGTGCCGCGGACGGACGAATTCCAGCAGTTCGGGTAGGGCCACCGTGGTGTTCGTTGCGATCTTGGGGGCCATCGATGATCCAATCCCTCGTTTTCGGCAGCATGGCTCCACGCCGGCATTGCGGTGGTACGCGTCGAGTCTGGCATCTCAGGCGGGGGCCTTGCCGGGGGTGCCTCGCTCCCCGGCTCGGCGTTGCGGGGCGGCATCGATCGATGTGCCGAGGGAGTTCACCCCGTAGTTGGTGAGTCCGGGTGGTTCTCGAATTCTGGGTAGTTCTAGAACTCCTGGCGGAATCCTATTGGCGGAGTTTCCGTGCGAGCAGGTCCGCGCTGGCCTTCGGTTCGAACCAGGTCGACTTCGGTGGCAACAGCAAACCGGCGTCCGAGATGGCCATGACCTGTTCGATGCTCACCGGATGCGGGACGAAGCGGACCGAATTCCGTTCCGAGCACCAGCAGACATCGGATTCGGGGCCGGCATCGCCCGCGCCGCTGCTCCCGTCCGGCCCGAACAGATCCCACAGGTCCGGAACGATCCGCTCGTCGAGTGCGACGACTTCGAGTGATTCGCGCACGTGGTCGGAGGTCGCGGGCACGCGCAGCCGCATCCGGTAACACCGGCCCTCGGTCTCGACCGCGATCGTGCCCGGATCCGGTTGTGCCGCCTCGGCCGGATCGCAGGCCTTGATCCACGCGACCATCGGGTGTTCGGCAAGTCTCGCGAGCAGCTCGGCTGCCGGCGTTGCCCCCTTCAGCGGGAAGCAGCGGTGATGGCTGTGCAGAAGCATCTCGTCGCTGGGGAACAACGCACCGAGGGTGAACGCGTCGGAAAGGTTCAGCCCGGGAGTACGGGGGGCGTAGGCGTCGGCGGCCGCCATCCGGTGGTGACCGTCCGCGATGTACAGCGCGTCGATGTGGCCGAGTTCGGCCCGCACCGCGCTCGCCACCTCGGCATCCTGGCTGAACCACAGCGTGTGGGTGGTGCCACCGGAGGACGTGGACCGCATGTCCGGTTCGGCGTCGGCGATCTCGATCAGCAACGATCGAAGCCGTGTTCGCGTCGGGTGAGTCAGCACGACCGGCATCCGCTCGACGCCGCTGCTCTCGAGGAACCGGCCGTGCCTTCGGGCGCGTTCACAGTGGGTCGCCTCGTGCCGGCGAACCCGGCCGTCGCGGTAGTCCGCCACCGAGACCTCGGCGACCACCCCGGTCTGCTGGTGTTCTCCGGTGTCCATCCGGTACACGACCAGGGCGGGTGAGGGCAGCGGCGCGTATCCGTCGATACCGGGCGTGCGCTGGCCGCGGTCTGCTCCCATGCTTGAGTCTGCGGCCCACCGGTTCACCAGGAGTTCTCGTGGGAGCCGGGTGCGCGGCGCGGTGGCGAGTTGAACCGGCTCGGGTGCCGTGATGACCCGGGGTGGTTGTGGAGTGTTCATGGAGCACCGCCGGTGGGAGGAAGGGGATCGTCTCATGATGTGTTCTCGGGGCGGTCGGCGACAGTCGGCGCGTCCGAACCACTGAATCCCGAATCGGTCGGGGCGATTCGGGAACGCCGCTGGGAGGATTCCGATTCTGGGCCGCCCACGACGTGAATCTCGCTCAGTCGGAGAGAACCCCGGTCGGTGCGAATTCGCCGGATCTGGGGCCGGGAACGCCGTCGGCATTGACGCAGTGCAGCACCCGTCCCGCCGCGAATGCGTCGATCATGTGCACGACTTCGGAGGCGACCGCGTGTTGTGCCTGTTCCGTCGACGCCCCGATGTGGTGGGTGCCGTAGACGTTCGGGTGGGTGGCGAGCCTCGAATCGATGGTGCCGGTGCCACCACCGGGCTCGTCGGCGAAGACATCGATCCCCGCGCGGATGTCCTTGTCGTCCATGGCCTCGATGAGCGCGTCCTCGTCGATGAGCTCGCTGCGCGCGGTGTTCACGATGATCGAGCCGGGGTGGACGTGCATGAGTAGGTCACGGTCGAGGAAGCTCCGGGTGGTTTCGGTCGCCGGGAGGTGCAGCGACAGGACATCGCAGGCCTGGACGAGTTCGACCACGGTCTCGTGGAAGCGCATTCCGAGTGCGCGGGCGCGTTGGAGCGTCCGCTCGTCGCGCCCCGACTTCTCGACGGCGTGGACGTCGCTGCCGAATGCGGCGGCTCGTTCGGCGAAGGCCATCCCGATCTCGCCGAGCCCCAGCACGCCCAGCTGGCGCCCCCGGATCCCGGTGGCTTTCGAGTAGTGCCTCTTGTTCCACTGCCCGGCCCGGAGGTCGGCCACGTTGTCGGGGATGCGGCGGTCCAGGGCGAGCAGCAGCCCGAACGCGAGCTCGGCGACCGCGTCCGCGTTGCGCCCGGGAACGTTGCAGACACGTATGCCGTGACGCGACGCGGTTTCGGAGTCGATCGTGTTGGTGCCCGAGCCCGCTCTGATCACCATCCGCAGATCACCGGCCTTCTCCAGGGCGGTGGCGGACACTTTGGTGCTTCGGACGACGAGCACCTCGTACCCGGCGAGTTCGTCCGCGAGTTGATCGGTGGTCGTATCCGGCTCGTAGGCGCAGACGTGGCCCAGTTGAGCCAGCTCCGCCAGAGCTTCCTGCGGGAACGCGTCGGCGACGAGAATTCTCATGAGCCACCCCTCTTATGCGATCGCTGAACTCCACTTGGTGGTCCCGCACCGGGCTTGACGGCCGCAAGCACGCGACGTGGGGAACTCCGGAACGGCCGACTGTTCCCCATGACGCATCGCATTGCTTATGGCGCAATGGTGGCTTGGACCTCCGGGAGCGTCAACACACAAACCGGGCGTACCACCCGACATGCCCGACCTCGATCATTCCCCTCTGTCTGCGACCGGATGAACGGGTACCACGCCTCCGCCGGACGGTGGAGGCGAATCAGGCGTACTTTCGAAAACTGGTTGAATCGAGCCAGGCGACGCTGACGGAGACCGTGAAGGCGTCCGAGCAACCGATGGAGACACCATGAGCATGGCCACGAGGGTGGACGCGCAGTCGCCTGCGCTGCACGTTGCCGACAGCCACGATCTGATCCGCGTGCAGGGCGCGCGCGTGAACAACCTCTCCGACGTCAGCGTCGAAATCCCGAAGCGCCGGCTGACGGTGTTCACCGGCGTCTCCGGGTCGGGTAAGAGCTCGCTCGTGTTCGGCACCATCGCCGCGGAGTCGCAGCGGATGATCAATGAAACCTACAGTGCCTTCGTGCAGGGCTTCCTGCCGACGCTGGCACGGCCCGAGGTCGACGTGCTCGACGGTCTGACGACCGCGATCATCGTCGACCAGGAGCGGATGGGTGCCGATGCCCGCTCCACGGTCGGCACCGCCACCGACGCCAACGCGATGCTGCGCATCCTCTTCAGCCGGCTGGGGCAGCCACACATCGGCTCGCCGAAGGCCCTTTCCTTCAACGTCGCCTCGATCAGTGGAGCCGGTGCGGTCACGTTCGAGCGGGGCGGGAAGACCGTGAAGGAGCGGCGCGAGTTCCACGTCACCGGCGGCATGTGCCCCCATTGTGAGGGCCGGGGCTCGGTCACCGATTTCAACCTGTCCGCGATGTACGACGACAGCAAGTCGATCAACGAGGGCCCCTTCACCATTCCTGGCTACGGCGCGGACGGTTGGTACGGCCGAATCTACGGCGGCTGCGGTTTCTTCGACGTGGACAAGCCGATCCGCGAGTTCACCGACGACGAGCTGCACGACCTGCTCTACAAGGAGCCGACCAAGATCAAGGTCGACGGCATCAACCTGACGTACGAAGGTCTGATCCCGAAACTGCAGAAATCGATGCTGTCCAAGGACCGCGAGTCGATGCAGCCGCACATCCGGGCGTTCGTGGACCGGGCGGTCACCTTCACCGCCTGTCCCGAGTGCGACGGCACTCGGCTCAACGAGGCGGCCCGGTCGTCGAAGATCGGGGGAATCAACATCGCCGACGCCTGCGCGATGCAGATCAGCGACCTCGCCGAATGGGCCCGCGACCTGGACGAACCTTCCGTGGCGCCACTGCTGACGGCACTGCGGGAGACCCTCGATTCGTTCGTGGAGATCGGGTTGGGTTACCTCTCGCTCGACCGGTCGCCGGGCACGCTCTCGGGCGGCGAGGCCCAGCGCACCAAGATGATCCGTCATCTCGGCTCTTCGCTCACCGACGTCACCTACGTTTTCGACGAACCCAGCATCGGGCTGCATCCCCATGACATCCAGCGGATGAACGACCTGCTGTTGCGGCTGCGGGACAAGGGGAACACGGTACTCGTCGTGGAGCACAAGCCCCAGACGATCGCGATCGCCGACCACGTCGTCGACCTCGGCCCCGGCGCCGGTGCGGCGGGCGGCACCGTCTGTTTCGAGGGCACCGTCCAGAGGCTGCAGGCCGGCGACACCGTCACCGGCCGCCATCTCGACGACCGGGCCGCACTCAAGGGCACGGTGCGGACGCCCACCGGCACGCTGCAGATCCGCGGCGCCGCCTCCCACAACCTGCAGGACGTCGATGTCGACATCCCGCTCGGGGTGCTTTGCGTGGTCACCGGTGTGGCGGGCTCCGGCAAGAGTTCACTGATCCACGGATCGATCCCAGCCGACGAGGGCGTGGTGTCGATCGACCAGGGCGCGATCCGGGGCTCGCGTCGGAGCAACCCCGCGACCTACACCGGGCTGCTCGACCCGATCCGCAAGGCGTTCGCGAAGGCCAACGGCGTGAAACCGGCGCTGTTCAGCGCCAACTCCGAAGGAGCCTGCCCCAACTGCAACGGTGCCGGCGTCGTCTACACCGACCTGGCGATGATGGCCGGGGTCGCCACCACCTGCGAGGAATGCGAAGGGAAGCGATTCCAGCCAGCGGTGTTGGAATATCGACTCGGCAGCGATGGCACCGGCGATGACACGGGCAGGGACATCAGCGAGGTACTCGCGATGTCGGTGGCCGAGGCCCAGGACTTCTTCGGCACAGGCGGGGCACGCATCCCGGCCGCGCGCAAGATTCTCGACCGGCTCGCCGACGTCGGGCTCGGCTACCTCCGCCTCGGCCAGCCACTGACCACCCTGTCCGGCGGAGAACGGCAGCGGCTCAAGCTGGCCACCCACATGGCCGCCGACAGCGGCGTCTACATCCTCGACGAGCCGACGACCGGGTTGCATCTCGCCGACATCGAGCAGCTGCTCGCCCTGCTCGACCGGCTCGTCGACGCCGGCAAGTCGGTCATTGTCATCGAGCACCACCAGGCGGTCATGGCGCACGCCGACCGGATCATCGACCTCGGTCCCGGCGCAGGCCACGACGGCGGCCGGATCGTCTTCGAGGGCACCCCCGCCGAGATCGTCGCCGCCCGCTCCACCCTCACCGGCGAGCACCTGGCGGCCTACGTCGGCGCCTGACCGAGTCCCTCGCGGAAACCGTGAGAGCTCGGCGTTCCGGTGCGTACCACGGCCACCGGGCAAGTCGAGTGGTGCAGGATACCGCGGGCGACCGAGCCGAGGAGCAGTCCGGCGAAACCACCCCGACCTCGGTGACCGACGACGAGCAGCTGGGCCTCACCGGCAGCGGCATGCAACGCGTCCACCGGGTGCTCGTTCGTCGCGGTCCTGCGCACCGGGACGTCCGGGTACCGCTCGCTCCAGCCTGCGAGGCATTCGGCCAAGTTCAGGTCGGCCTGCTGCTGGATCTCCTTGCGGTCGGCTCGTGGGAACGGGTCGGGAACGAAATGGGCGTCCGGCAATGCTTGCACCGCCAGCAAATCGGTTCCCCACCGGTCGGCGGTCTCGAACGCGAATTGCAGCGCCGATTCACCGCCGGGGGGCTGGCCGCGTGCGTCCGCATCCACCCCGACGACGATCGGGCCCGTGGTGCGACTCTCGCCGCGCACGACAACGACCGGGCAGATCGCATGCATGGCCACGCCTTCGCCCACCGACCCGATCAGCGCGTTCACGAACCCACCGTGTCCTCTCGACCCCACCACGACCAGCTGCGCCGTCGCGGAACGGCGCACGAGTTCCTCGACGGGATGTCCGCTGACGACGTCTCCTGCCATGTTCAGATCAGGATCCGAGGCACGACACCGCGCGGTGAGGTCGGCGATCGCTCGTTCGTTGTACGCGGTGCGCGCCGGGTCATCGTTGACCAGCAGCAGGTGCAACCTCGTCCGGTGGCGCTCGGCCGCCGCGGCGGCCCATTGCACCGCCCGCAGCGAGTGCGACGAGCCGTCTACACCCACCAGCACCGGCTGCTTGGAAACCACGTTCCGCTCCTCGACCTCGCGGAGATGTGCCCGCGCCGCACGCTGCCACGACCTCGGGGCGACGTGCGCGAGATCAGCGATGCGCCGCTCGGTCCTGGTCGTGGAACCGATGACCGGTCAACCCGATCTCGCGGTCTGGGCACTCGGCCGGACAACGCGTTTCCAGATGTACTCGCCGCACCGCCAGATCGCACATCGGTGAGCTGACGAGCGTCCCGCTGCGCACATGCCTCCTGGCCGCCCTTCGGCGAGGATTGCGCACGAAGTCAACGTTCGGGAGGTGTGCGATGAGTGATGCGGATCCGCGCTCGGGCGCGGGCGGCCTACTCGGGCCGGAACCCTTGGAATTCTCCGTCGCTTTTCCGGAGCGGCAACTGGACCGGGTCGGCACCGCGTTCCGCCTGATCCTGGTCATACCGATCGGCATCGTCCTGGGAACGGTCAGCGGTGCGACGGTTCCCACCGCGGCAGAAGGCCGGCCGCTGGTCGTCGCGGGCGGACTCCTGTTCCTCCCGCCGCTGCTCATGATTCTGTTCCGGCGCAAGTACCCGAGGTGGTGGTTCGAATGGAACCGTGAACTCCTGCGGTTCACCAACCGGGTGCTGGTCTACATGGCGTTGCTCGACGACAGGTACCCGTCCACCGACGAGCAGCAAGCAGTGCGGTTGGACCTCCCCGTCCCCGACGGAGGTGCGCTCAACCGGTGGCTGCCGCTGGTGAAATGGCTGCTCGTCCTGCCACACGTGATCATCCTGGTCTTTCTGGACATCGCCGCGACCATCGCCGTCGTCATCGCGTGGTTCGCCATCCTGTTCACCGGCCGCTACCCGCAGGGTGCGTTCGACTTTGTTGTCGGGGTGATCCGTTGGCACAACCGCGTGATCGCCTACGCGGCCATCCTCGTCACCGACCGGTACCCACCGTTCCGGCTCGGCCCCTGAAAACTCGCACCCGTCTCGCGGTCGCCCGCTGCGGCCGTCCGCGGCGCCGGTGCGCGGTGGCGGCCCGTCGGCGGACAACGCCTCCACCGAACCGGTGTTTCGGCATCTTGTCGGTGAAGCCCGCGCTTTGCCGGTCGCCGATGCGGTAGCTTCGGTCCATGGGGTCGAGCACGGAGCGCGCCGCGAAACTGCGCACGTTCTGGGACGACGCGGCGAGTTCCTATGACAGGCAGATGCGCCTCTTCGAACGGTTCTTCGCCGGTGACAGCCGGAACTGGGTGTGCTCGCAGGCGTCCGGGGACGTCTTGGAAGTGGCCATCGGCACCGGCCTGAACGTGCCCGCCTACCCGAGCGACGTGCGGGTCACCGGCATCGAGTGGAGCGGGCGGATGCTGGAACTCGCCCGGCTGCGCGCGGCCGAACTGTCCGTCCCAGTCGATCTCCTCGAAGCGGATGCGCAGGCCCTGCCATTCCCCGAAGCCGTGTTCGACACCGTGGTCTGCACGTTTTCGCTGTGCGCCATACCGGATGAGCGCAAAGCCGTCGCGGAGATGCGACGCGTGTTGCGCCCCGGTGGTCGGTTGCTCTTGGCCGACCACGTGGCGAGTTCGTGGTTGCCGGTTCGGCTTCTCCAGCGGGCCGTCGAGGTGGTCAGCGTTCCGGTGGGTGGTGAGCACTTCCTCCGCCGACCGCTGGAGCGGGCCCGGGCCCTCGGTTTCGTCGTCGAGAACGTCGAACGCTTCAAACTCGGCGTCGTGGAACGACTCGTTGCGCGCAAACCGCCTGCTTCCTCGGCTTGAGGTTGCCGACGATGTCGGCTGCGGAGCCGGGCAGGTGCGCTGCTGGTGTGCTCGGGTCACAGCGGTGGTCGGCGGTCGGCCCACGGCCGGGCCCGTTCGAGCTGCGCGGCCAACCGGAAGAGCGTTCCCTCCCCTGAGAGCGGGCCCACGAACTGGACACCGAGGGGCAGTTCGTCCGGTGTCCAGTACAACGGCACCGACATTGCCGGACGGCCGGTCATGTTGGCCAGTTGGGTGTAGGGAACGTGCCGCAGGTTTCGACGCGCAACCGTGTCGACCACACCCGAACGGCGCAGGATCGGTCCTCCGCGTAAACGCAGCGCCGCCCTGCCGATCATCTGCAACGCCTTCGGGGTGTCGAGTTCCCCGATTCGCAGGGGCGGTCCGGCGAGAGTAGGGGTCAGCAGCAGGTCGTAGTTCTGGTGGAACTTGGCCAACCGCCGCGTGTGCTCGTGCCACCGCTCCAGCGTCGCCACGTACTCCGGCCCGCTCATGCTGCGACCGACCGCGGCGAGCAGACGGGTGTCCAGTTCGAACGCGTTCCGGGGAGCTCCGGTCCGGCGGATGGTTTCGTCCATCGCCGACGCGAGCTTCACCGACCACGCTTCGAGGAAGTCCACGGTGAGCGCGGCGAGGTCGACCGGCGGGTCCACGGCTTCGACCTCGTGCCCCAGGGATTCCAGCACTTCAGCGGCGTCCGTCAAGGCCTCGACGGCCTGCGAGGCCGGTGTCCCCAGTGCCGAACGTGCGCTGAAGCCGATGCGCAGCGTGCCCGGCTCACGAGTGATCTCGTCGGTGAAGCTTCGTTCCGGGAGGGCAGCGGCGAACGGACCCGTCGGGTCGAAACCGACGAGCGCGTCGAGGGCCGCAGCGCTGTCCCGGACAGTGCGGGAGACGACCCCGTCCAGAGCCGCACCGTGGAACTCCTCGCCGCGGGCGGGTCCTGCCGGGACCAGACCTCGACCCGCTTTGAGCCCGAATACACCGCAACTCGCGGCCGGAATGCGGATCGAGCCACCGCCGTCGCTGGCTCCGGCCAGGGGGACGATGCCCGCGGCCACCGCGGCAGCGGCACCACCGGAAGAGCCGCCGGGCGTGCGGTCGAGTCGCCAGGGGTTGCGCGCCGGACCGAACGCGGCGGGCTCGGTGATCGGCTTCGCTCCGAACTCCGGCGTGTTGGTCCTACCGAACGGGACGAGACCGGCGGCGGTCCACCGACGGACGACTTCGGCGGTCTCCGCTGCCGGAATGGTGCTCAGAACCTGCGAGCCGCTACTCGAAGGGACGCCGGCGATCTCCTGGTGCAGGTCCTTGAGCAGGAACGGAACTCCGGAGAGCGGACCTTGGAGTTCGCCGCGAGCGCGCTCGCGGGCCTCATCGTGCAGCGCCACCGTGATCGCGTTGAGCCGTTCGTTGACCTCGTCGGCACGTGCCACCGCGGCCTCCAGGACTTCGCCCGCCGAGACCTGGCCCGTCCGGATGAGGTGCGCCAGGCCGACCCCGTCGTGCTCGCGGTATTCCGAGTACTCCACGCCACCACCTTGTCCGGTTCCATCGTCGACCACCGATCATGCCGCAGAACGATCGGAGCTCAAGGCCTCGGGCCGGGTTGGTTGGTTCGGCGAATGGAGCCGACATCGTCGAGTCGGGCTCGGCCCCTTCTGGGCGGAATATGCCCGCGCCGAAACGACGCTTCGCGTGGCACGTGCATGGGCAATCGAGACTGGGGTGGCCGACGAGACGCTGGACCGAGGTGATTGCAGAACTGCGGCAAGAGGTTGAGCGGGTTGGCGCCGAACTCCCACGGGTCTTCCTGGACTTGGACGGGAAGTGAGGCGGGCGCTGGTGCGTACCTGGTGCCCGCGTGACCGCGTACATGCTTGCCGCCCCGGTCGTAGTGGTTCGTGGGCTTTGTCTCATCGCCGCGGCGGCCCGTGGTGTATCCGGACCGTGTTCGGCGATGGGCTGACCTGGTTCTCAGCCGGGGTCGGGACTTCCCGTGAGTCAGCGAGCCATCACCGATTTGCGTGTTTCGGGGGTTCAAGGACGCGCCGTGGCGCTCGCGGTCGCAGATCCGGCACTTGTGGCGCTTTGGATCTCCGGCTACGGTGGCCGAAGAAGGTAAGGCAAACCTAATGTGACTCCGGGTGGTTGTCCGGTCAATCTGCTGGTGCGACGACCGGTGGTGCCAACCGGGTGGCCGTCCCAGTGCGGCACGGCCAACGCCGAAAGGGAATCGGAATCAGGGGAACTGAGGTGAGGTGCGCGTGACGGCCAGTACCCGGCTCGCGGGTGGGACCAGCGGCCCCGAGAACCTGCGTCCGCTGCTCGCGACGGCGCTCGAAGGTCTGGACAAGGGAGCTGTGAAACGGGATGGCCCGCTCCCGGCCGGGGGACCGGAGGCGGTCGAGCGGTTGCTCGAATGCACCGAGGAAGCACTTCCCGGTGAAGGTATCGGGGCGCAACAGGCTTTGTCGGAGCTGTCGCGTGCCTTCACCGCCGGAGCCGTGGACCCGGCGAATCCCGCGTGCGCGGCACACCTGCACGCGCCACCGTTGGCGATCGCGGTCGCCGCCGACCTGGTCGCGGGAGCGATGAACTCGTCACTGGACTCCTGGGATCAGGCACCGTCCGGAATCGTCGTGGAATCCTCGGTCCTTCGCGCGTTCGCGAGTCTGATCGGCTTCGACCCAGCCGAATCCACGGGCTCGATCACGTCCGGAGCCACCGAGTCGAACCTCACCGGAATCCTCCTCGCCAGAGAGCACGCCTTGCGGGACGACAGCGGCGGTGCGTACCCCGCGGCGGTCGGAATGCGGCGCGCCGCAAGGATGCGAATCTTCTGTTCCGCGGAAGCGCACTTCTCGGTGGCCCGCGCGGCCGGTGTGCTGGGAATCGGGGAGGACGCGGTCATCAAGGTGCCCGTGGACTCGCAACACCGGATGGATCCGGTGGAACTCCGGAAATCCATCGAGCGCACCCGGGAGAACGGGGAGATTCCGGGCGCGGTGGTGGCGACCGCGGGAACCACCGACCTCGGCGTGATCGATCCGCTTCCGGAAATCGCCGACATCACGGAGGACGCCGGGATGTGGATGCACGTCGACGCGGCGTACGGCGGTGGGGCGCTGTTCTCCGAACGATTGGCGCCGTTGCTGCGAGGAATGGACCGCGCCGACACCGTGGCGCTGGACATGCACAAGTTGGGTTGGCAGCCCGTCGCCGCGGGTGTGTTGCTGGCTCGGCGGAGCGAGTCCTTCGAGCCGTTGGAACGCCGGGTGGCCTACCTCAATACCGAGGACGACGAGTCCGCCGGTTATCAAAGTCTGCTCGGCAGATCGCTGCGCACGACGCGCCGGCCGGATGCGCTGAAGATGGCGGTCACCCTCCGCGGACTGGGCAAGAGCGGACTGGGAGAACTCGTGGACCGCTGCCACGACCTCGCTCGCCACGCGGCATCGAAGATATCGGCGCATCCGCGACTGGAGTTGTACCAGGACCCCGTGCTCACCACCGTCGTGTTCCGGTACCTACCCGAGAACGGTGACGCGGACGCGACCAATGCGAACCTGCGGCGCGCGCTGCTCGGTGGCGGACGGGCCGTCGTCGGGCGCACGGAATTCGACGGCACGGTCCAGCTCAAGTTGACCGTGCTCAATCCCGAGGCGACAGCAAACGACATCGAAGTGCTGCTCGACGACGTGGTCGAGACCGGGCGAAAGGAGACGACCACGGCATGACCGGAACAATGGAGCGCAGCCGGCGGGAAACCGTCGACGGGGACCGCGTGGCCGACGAGGCCGCGGTGAACGGTCTGCTTCGATGCTGGTTACGGGAGAACGACATCGCTCTGCCTGAAGGCGACGTCCTGGACCTGGAATTGCCGGCAGCCGGAGTTCGGTTGCGGGTGACGATCGTGTACCGCTCGGCCACCGGTCACCACCGGTTCGGCAGCGTGCGGATGGCCGGTGGGGCACAGCTCAACGCGGTGACCGTGGCCTCCCTGCTGGCGGTGGAGGCGGCATCCGGACGAGGAGCCGGTCCCGGTGTGCTGACCGACCTGGTGGCGCGCGTCGCCGACTCCCAGCTACGCGTCGCCGAAACCCTGCGGTTCCGCTCGGCTGTCCCGGAAGCCCCGGAGGAGATCTCGCCGTTCCTCGGATCGGAGCAGGCGTTGGTGCTGGGGCATCCGCTGCACCCGACACCGAAGAGTCGGTTGGGGTTGAGTGAAACCGAATCCGTCAGGTTCTCACCCGAGATGCGCGGGAGTTTCCCGCTGCACTGGTTTGCCGCGGACCGGTCGATCGTCTCTTCCGGCGGGCCGGACCTGCTCGCGGACCTCGCCCCGGACGTGCCGGAGGGGATGGTGGCCGTACCCGCCCACCCGTGGCAGGCACGCGAGGTCCGCGCACGTCCCGGTATTCGGAGGTTGCTCGATGCCGGCCTGCTGCGGGAGCTGGGTGAGTCAGGGGAACATTGGTATCCGACGGCCTCGGTGCGCACGCTCTACAACCCGGCAGCACCGGTGATGCTGAAGTTCTCGTTGGGTCTTCCGATCACCAACTCGAAGCGGGAGAACCTGCGCAAGGAACTGCATCGCGGAGTCGAGATCGACCGGCTTCTCGAAGCGGGCCTCGCCGAGGAGATCGCCCGGGCGCACCCGACCTTCGGGATCGTGCGAGATCCGGCGTGGCTGGCGGTGGAGGTGGACGACGCACCCGACAGCGGACTGGAGGTGGTCGTCCGAAACGATCCGTTCGCGGCCGACGACCGAGTCGCGTGCGTGGCGGGTCTGCTGGCCGAGCGGCCGGACCTGGGCAGCTCCGAGATCGCTGCGATCATCGCCGAACTCGCCGCAACGACCGGGCTCGACGTCCCGACCGTCGCCGAGCAGTGGTGCGCCCGCTACTTCGATTCCGTGATCGCTCCGGTGCTCTGGTTGTACCGGACCTACGGGCTGGGCTTGGAGGCCCACCAGCAGAACACGGTGGTCGCCCTCGACGAGTCGGGTTGGCCGTGCGGTGGTTGGTACCGGGACAACCAGGGGTTCTACATCTCGGATCGTCGCGTGGGCGAGTTGGAGCGCTTCCTTCCCGGCGTCGGCCTGGAGGGCGACAACCGTTGCGATGACGCGGTCATCGACGAGCGGCTCGGCTACTACATCGGTATCAACAACCTGCTCGGGTTGGTCGGTGCGTTCGGTTCGCAGGGGATCGGTGACGAACGCGCGATCCTTGCCGTCCTGCGGGCCAGGTTGGCCGATTTCGCCGACCTGCCGTTGGCGCGCACCCTGGCCGAGTCGACAACGCTGCGCTGCAAGGCCAACCTCCTGACGAGGATGGACGGGCTGGACGAGCTGGTAGGCCCGTTGGAGACCCAATCGGTGTACTGCGACATCCCGAACCCGATCGCCGAGGTGGAAGAGCCGTCATGAGTCCCGCACCAGACACCGAGGTCTACGATCTGGTCGGTGTGGGCATCGGCCCGTTCAACCTGTCCGCTGCCGCGTTGGCCGACCAGGTACCGGATCTGTCGGTCGCGTTTCTCGACGAGAGTCCGACCTTCAGCTGGCACCCCGGGTTGCTCATCGAGGGAACCACGCTGCAGGTTCCCTTCCTCGCCGACTTGGTCACGTTGGTGGAACCGGCCAGTCCGTGGTCGTTCCTCTCCTACCTGAAGGAACACGGGCGATTGTTCCCGTTCTACTTCCAGGAAAACTTCCACATCTCGCGCCGCGAGTACAGCCACTACTGCGGTTGGGTGGCGGACTCGCTGCCCAGCTGCAGGTTCGGCAAGCGGGTGGTCTCCGTCTCGTGGGACGAGGCGGATGACGTTTTCCAGGTGGTCTCCGAGGACGTGCAGACGGCAGTGCGGGAGTCGTTGACCGCGCGCAACGTCGTCCTCGGCGTCGGTACTGCTCCGAGCGCTCCCGAACCACTGCGGCACCTCCTCGGCAAGGAGGTATTCCACAGTGCGTCCTATTTGGACAACGTAGATTCTCTGCGGGATGCCGAAGACATCACCGTCATCGGCTCCGGGCAATCCGGTGCCGAGGTCCTGTTGGACCTTCTCCGCTCGCAGGAGGAGAACGGATGGCGACTTCGTTGGCTCACCCGGTCCCGTGCGTTCGCGCCGATGGAGTACTCGAAGATCGGACTCGAGCACTTCACCCCCGAATACACCGAGTACTTCCGGACTCTCGATCAGGACACCCGTGATCGGGTGATCCGTGAGCAGTGGCAGCTGTACAAGGCGAGCAGCGCGGACACCCTCGCCCAGATCCACGACGTGCTCTACGAACGCGGTCTCGGTGGCCACCGGCCGGACGTGACGATGATGCCCAACGTCGCGGTGACCGACGCGCATCGCGATTCGGGCGGGATCGAGCTGGCGTGCCACCACGTCGAGCAGGACCGGGCGTTCGACGTGACCACCGACCGAGTCGTGCTCGCCACCGGGTACACCACCGGTCGCCCTGCCTGCCTGGATCCACTCGCGGAACTGATCGAGTGGGACGACCACGAGCGGTACCGGGTCGACGACGACTACCGGGTAACCACGGACCCGACGGTGTCCGGCGGGTTGTACGTGCAGAACGCCGAGACGCACACCCACGGCGTCGGTTCCCCGGATCTCGGCCTCGGCGCGCATCGAGCGGCGCGAATCCTCAATTCGATCGCCGACCGCCAGGCGTTCTCCCTGCAGTCGCACAGCGCCTTCACCACATTCGGCGTCCATTCCTGATCGTTTTCTCCTTTGGAGGGTTGCATGACCTTGTTCGTACCGGCCGAGCTGAACGAGGAGAACTGGCGCGTCGCCGGCCGTGAGCTGCTGGCGAAGTCGCTCGGCGAGTTGTCCTACGAACAGCTCCTCGAACCCGAGGAAGTCGAACCGGGCAGGTACCGCGTCGGTTTCCCGGGACCGGTGACCTACACGTTCGGAGCTCGCCGCGGGAAGTTCCTGGACTGGCGAGTCGACCCGAACTCGATCCGGCGCGAAGAGTCCGATGTGGACATAGCTGCGAACGATCCGGTGAGGTTCTTCCTCGACGCCTACGAGTCGTTGGGTATGAGCGGCGAAACGTGTGGACACCTCATTCGCGAACTGACGGCGACCCTGGCGGCCGATGCGCGGCTCCTCGAAACCGGTAGTACCGCCGCCGAACTGGCGGATGCGTCCTACGCGGAACTGGAGGGGCACCAGACCGGGCATCCGTGGCTGATCCCGAACAAGGGCCGAATGGGCTTTTCGGCCTCGGACGCGGCTGAGTACGCGCCGGAATCGCGGCGGACCCACCGCCTGCCCTGGATGGCGGTGCACCACACGCTCGCCGACTACCGCGCGGTCGACGGGCTGCCCGCGGCGCGACTACTGGCGACCGAGCTGGGCGAGCGCGAGCGGGCCGAATTCACCAGGATCCTCGTCGACCAGGGGCTCGATCCGGAGTCCTACGTGTGGATGCCGGTGCACCCGTGGCAGTGGGACGAGATCGTGCTACCGGTGTTCGCGCCCGACGTGGCCGCGCGCCGGATCGTGCCGCTCGGCGAGGGACCGGACCTGTACTCCGCCCAGCAGTCGATCCGCACCTTCGCCAACGTCGACGATCACCAACGGCATTACGTGAAGCTTCCGCTGTCGATCCTGAACACCCTGGTGTGGCGAGGACTGCCCACCGAGCGGACTGTGGCGGCTCCGGACGTGACCGCGTGGATGCTCGGTATCGCCGAATCCGACCCGTTCCTCCGGGACGAGATCTCGGCCGTGCTGCTCGGTGAAGTCGCCTCGGTCACCGTGCGCCACCAGGCGCTCGAGTCGGTCAAGGGGGTGCCCTACCAGTACAAGGAGCTGCTGGGGGCGATCTGGCGAGAGCCGCTGAGCAGCAAGCTGCGCCCGAACGAGCGGGCCCGAACACTGGCTTCGCTGCTGCACGTCGATCGCAACGGGGACGCGTTCGTCGCCGAGCTCGTCCGGCGTTCGGGGCTCGATCCGGAGGTGTGGTTGCAGCGGTTGTTCAACGCGCTGCTCCCCGGACTCCTGCACTTCCTGTATCAGTACGGCGTGGTGTTCTCCCCGCACGGCGAGAACACCATCGTCGTGTTCGACGAGCACGACGTGCCCACCCGGTTGGCGGTCAAGGACTTCGTGGACGACGTCAACATCAGCGAAGCGTCGTTGCCCGAACTGGATGGGTTGTCACCGGAGGTGGATGACGCGCTACTGCGGGAGCCTCCTGAGTTCTTGCGCCAGTTCATCCAGACCGGACTGTTCGTCTGCCACTTCCGCTACCTCGCCCCGTTGGTGGCAGAGCAACTGGGAGTGCCGGAGGACACCTTCTGGTCATTGGTGCGGGACGAGGTGTTGGCGTACCAGAAACGCTTCCCCGAACTTTCCGAGCGGTTCGAGCTCTTCGACCTGTTCACCCCGGAGATCGAGCGGTTGTGCCTGAACCGCAACCGGCTGCTGTTGGATGCGTACCGGGATCGACCGGAACGGCCGCACGCGGCGGTTCACGGGACCGTCCCGAACCCACTCCACGCGGGCTGAGGAGCCGACGTCCCGTCTCCTTCCGGGCTCCGCGCGGATGCGCCCGGAAGGCGACGGGATCGTGCCGCGGCGAAGTTGAACACGAGTGAGCCGATCAGCAGCACGAACGGTGTGAGGAACTCCAGTCGCCAGGGTTCGAACGCGAACCACCGGAACTTCTCGGGGACCTGGGACGTCCGGTCGCTGCGGATCCGCACGTCAGCGTTCATGCTTTCGAACACCTGGCCGTAGATGCTCGCGGTGTAGAGCAGTGCTCCGAGGAGATAACAGGCTTCCGCGAACAGCGACATCCGGTGGTGTCCCCCGAAGAGCTGTGGCATCAGTGAGCCCGCCACTCCGGCGATGAACAGCGCGGATCGATCACGAACACCACGGCGACCCACCAGGCGAGCCTGTCCGGTGCCCAAAACCGGAGCCAGGGGCTTTTCCCGGATTCCGGGATGCCCCGTTCGGACGGCTCGGTGGCCGCTCAGGACGGCGTTGTGGGTCCACGGACCGGAGCGCTTGTGCTGACGGCGGGATTCCCAGACGTAACGCGACCGGTCCGG
The DNA here is from genome assembly GCF_054779195.1 of Parasphingorhabdus pacifica. Classification (NCBI taxonomy): domain Bacteria; kingdom Pseudomonadati; phylum Pseudomonadota; class Alphaproteobacteria; order Sphingomonadales; family Sphingorhabdaceae; genus Parasphingorhabdus; species Parasphingorhabdus pacifica. The sequence goes on along the minus strand of NZ_BAAGYS010000003.1, from coordinate 111,309 downwards.
AAGCAGGTAGGAAGCCCACGACGTGAAGGGAGACGGTCCACCGGTTCCGGTGAGTTCCCATTCCTGGGGTACCTCGGGTCCGGCTCGTGTGCGGTTGTTCCTCCGGTGCAAGGGCTCCTCCAACCGGACCTGTGCCACCTGCCCTGGTATCACTCGTGCGCGTCGCCGACGAGTGTGCACCGCATTCCTCCGGTCGCCTGCGAGCCGGGCGGTGGTGCGCCATGTTGGTGGGGTGGCCGTGCGACGGCTCCGCTTTCCGCACCGAATCCGCCGGAGGTGTTATGTCCGAAATCGAGCTCGTGACCGTGGGCCACGGCACGCTCTCGTCGGCGGACCTGCTCACCCTGCTCGACGATGCCGGCGTCAAGGTCGTGGTCGACGTTCGCACCGTACCGGGCAGCCGCCGCAACCCGCAGTTCGGCCACAGCGCGCTCCGACGAACGTTCCATGCGCATGGGACGGACTATCGCTGGGACGAGAGGTTGGGCGGGTTTCGGAAGCTGCCCGCCGATTCGCCCGATACGAGCTGGCGGAACGCATCGTTTCGCGCCTACGCCGCACACATGCGGACCGACGAATTCCTGGCGGGCATCGAAGACCTGCTGGCCGATGCCGGGCGGTGCACGACCGCAGTCATGTGCGGAGAAGCCGTCTGGTGGCGTTGCCACCGAAGGATGATCGCCGACTTCGCGGAGATCGCCAGAGGAGTCCGGGTGTCACACCTGATGCACAACGGAAAGCTCGTCCCGAACCGTCCGATCGAAGGCCTCCGGCTCGGTAACGACGGGTTGCTCGTCTACGACGGTGGTCAACAGCAGCTCGCATGAGTCGGCGCGGTAGTTCGGCCCTGGACGGGCGCCGACCCAGCGAGCGGCGTCCTCAGTTGTAACCGAGTGCGATGGCGCTGTCGTCGTCGGCCTCGACCTCGACGGTTTCCTCATCCGCCACGTTCTCGTCCCGGACGAGATCGGTGGCTTCTTCTGCATCGGATGTTGGCCGCGTACTGGGCGCGCACATCGGTGATCACTCCTTCGGCTGTGGGCGCGGGCTGCACACCAAGCGGATTCCCGAAGTGACATACGGCAAACGTGCCAAGCACGCAGCGAAGTTCTCCCCGCGCAACTGATCCGGCACGGCGCGCGAGGGCTTGCCCCGTTCTCCAGCAGCGCTCCCGGAGAAGAATCGCACCAGGCACCGTCGCTACCGTGTTCGACGGTGAGATCGTCCTGGCGACGGATCCGCCCGGAATCCTCGATCAGGCGCGAAACGGATTCGCGGGTCGGTCGTGGTGCTCAATCCTGAGCGCTCAGCTGCGGGAGCAGCGTGGCACAAGCGTCCTCGCACCTCCGGCAGGCGTTCGCGCAGGCGCTGCAATGCTCGTGGTGTTCGGCGTGGCGTTCGCACTCGGCGGCGCACGCGCGGCAAGCTTCCCGGCACGCTTCGACAGCGGCGCGCACGGTCGTCAGGTTGTTCCCGGTGTGCCGGGACAGAAGCCGTCCCGCCGTCTCGCACAGATCCGCGCAGTCCAGGTTCTTCCGGATGCACGCCGTGAGCGCGGCCACCCCGTCTTCGGCCAAGCACGCGTCCGCACACGCCACGCAGGCCTGCGCGCACACGAGACATTCCTCGATGCACGCCGTCAGGTCTTCGCGGTCCATGGTCCCGACCGAACGCGGGTACGTTTCGAGCATGCGCATCGCCTGCGTCATATCGTTTCCTCTCGTGGTGGGCCAATCGCTTCCGGTACCAACAGGTTCCCAGCCGAACGCTCCGGCAATCGGACGCGAGCCGGTATGTGGGGCGAACGGGTGATGGCTCCGTGCTCGAGTTGTTCGGACGTTTTCCCCGGACGTGGGCGGGTATGCCCAACGAGTCACAGCCAGGGAGTTCGAGGGGGATGCGTTGTTCCACGAGGTTGCCGGTCAATCGCATGACGAATTCGGCGGTGCGCGCGGAACCGGACGTACTCCGGGCGCGGTCCTGTTTATCGGTTCGTCGCGGCCCCTTCTCGTGCTTCGATCGTTGGCGCGGGAGCGGGGTTTCGCGATCGTGGACGAGCCGGCTGCCGAGGTGTCCGTGGCGGTCGCCGACGAGGACGTGCTCGATGGGTTGTGCACGGCGGAGCAGGGCAGGATGCTGGCGGCGTGCTGGGCGCTCGGGATCACCTGCCTGCCTCCGGATCTCGCCCGCACCTGGATGAGTGAACGATCCGGCACAGCGCTGTTCTCCGAGACCGGGGCGTTTCGGGTGGAGTCCCACGCGGAGTCCGTGCATGCGCCGACGGATTCGTGACGGCGACGGCTCGCCTGGGGACGGGTCGTCGTCGGGACGGATGCTACTGGCGACCCTGCGTAGCGGGTCCGTCGGAGGTTTCAGCAGCACGGTGGATGGGCAATTTCAACTGTGGGAGCTCGGCATGGCACGGAGGTTTCCGCGATGAGTGGAACGCGTGTGCACTGGGTACATCGAGTTCAACGAATCAGTGCGGCAGTACTGGGCGCCGGACTGCTGGTCTTCGCGGCGCTCGGGTTCAGTGGCAGGCCACCGTTCTTCTCGACAACCGGGCAGACCGTCCTGGGCCTGTCGAACAACGGCGCTTTGTCCGCGTTGTCGGTGGCGGCCGGGATTCTTCTGCTCGCAGGCGCCGCGGTGGGCGGCAAGCCGGCCTCGACGGTCAGCATCGGTATGGGCGCCGCCTTCCTGGTTTCGGGGTTGGTCCACCTCGCGATCCTGCACACCAGCTGGAACATCTTCGCTTTCCGGTTGTCGAACGTGTTCTTCAGCCTTGTTGCCGGACTTCTGTTGCTCATCTTCGGTTTCTACGGACGCGTTACCGGTGGACTACCACCGGACAACCCGTATCGCCGCGCTCATCCGGTGCGCCACGACCGGCCCGACCCGGACGAGCAGTTGCGTGCTAACGGGTCTCAGAGCTACCCGGAGGACCAATCGCTCCTGGATGCCGAGTTGGCGATGGGCGAGGGGCGCGCGACACCGGGCCAGGAAGCCATGGTGCGTCGTGACCACGCTCGGAAGCAGGCCGAGGAGCGTTCTCGTGCCTACCGGGCGGTCCAGCGGCGAGTACGCGAAGAGCCGGAATAGGAAGAGCCGGAGTAGCGGGGCTCCGCAGCACACGGGGGCAGCACACGGGGGCAGCAAACGGGCCGACCCGATGGCGGGTGCGGAGCTCGTAGCCGTGGTGATCGAAATCCGGCCGCTCTCACTGCAGCAACAGCGTCCACTGCAGCAACAGCGTCCCCCTGCAGAAGAATAGCGTCCCCACGGCGGCAACGGTCGTCATCACGGCAGCAAGCCGGCCATCGATGCGAAGAACAGCGCGACGAGCAGGACCACGACGAAGATCGCTGCCAGCCAGATGTACTTCGCCGGACGTGCGGTCGCGCGTTGTCGGTGCGCGAGCCCCTCGGTGGCAGAGGCCGCCTCGGGCGGAGTTTCCCCAGGAGGTACCGACCCGCCTGGTTCCAGGCCGGGAGTGCGGTCCGGGTCGGGGCCGGGAGAGTCCTCGGGTTCGCGGCTGGTCATCATGTTCGGAGTAGCCCGGTTCGCTCGGTTCCAAACACCCCGGCGTGACCGGGTGCGCGGTCGGCGAAGCGCGCCGAGGGGGTGATGAGTTCCGCGTTCGCTCCGGAACGCCCCGTCGAGGAAATCCCGTTGATCGGATTGATCCATTGAGGACGTCAAGTCTTTCGCCAAGTGGAGCCGATTCGGCCAAGGGCAAAATCGTGGTGAGCTGATATGGGTCGCACCTGACTGATCGCACCCGTTGCCATCACGGTGTTTCAGGTGCGTAATCCATCCATATTGGATTTCCATTGCATGTGGCAACCGAATGGGTTCATTGCTGAGGCCAGACGATCTCCATAGTGTGGGGAAGTGGCCGGTGCGGACCGGTCGACACACGGTTCGTGCCCGAGCTGATGGCCGCATGAGGTGCCCACCTTGACGGTTGGTACCCGGGTCATGCGCCGAACCGTTCGGCGGTGAACTTTCGAGGAGGGCAGCAATGACCCAACAGCAAGTGAGTTCCCCCCGCTCGCCCCAGTTCTCCGGGGGGGCCTGCACGCGAGCGCCGGCAACGGTTCCTCCCGAGTCCGTTGCGGCCTCGCCCCTCGAACTGGGCGTATCCCGCACCCGCAACGACACCGTGGTGATCCGCGTCGTGGGCGAGGTTGACCTCCTGACCGCCGCGCGGCTCGACGACGAACTCCGGAACCAGCTGGACTCCGATGCGGAGGTGGTCGTCGACCTCTCCTCGGTGGAGTTCATCGCGGTCACCGGGCTCGAAGTGCTCGCCCGCGCGGCGCGGCAGCCCGGATCCGCTGATCTGCGACTGGTGGCGGACTCCCATCCCGTGATCCGAGCCCTCCGGATCGGTGGGCTCGACGAGACCGTCGAGTGTTTCCGCACGGTGGGTGAGGCGGTCGATCGTGCTGTTACGCAGACCGCCTGACCGCGAACCGGCGCACGCGTTCCGCACCGGAGGCGCGGACGCTCGTGGCCGCGAACGGTAGTTGATCGCGGTTCGGTCACCTCGCCCGGGATTCGAAGTCCACCCGCGCAGGTACCCGAGGAGGGACGGGGATCCGGCGGGGGAGAAGACGGTGGAACGGTCCGAGGCGTTCGCGGGGGTGGATGTCGGCGGCACTTTCACGGATGTCGTGGTGCATGCGGGCGAGCGCGGACCGCGCACGCTCAAGGTCCCGACTACGCGCGAGAACCAAGCCGTGGGGGTCGAGCGCGGAGTGGTCGAGGGGTTGCGGTCGGCGACCCCGCGGCTGCTCGCGCATGGCAGCACCACCGCCACGAACGCGGTCCTGGAACGCCACTTGGCGCGATCGGTCCTGGTCACCACCGAAGGGTTCACCGATGTGCTGCAGATCGGGCGACAGGATCGTCCGGCGCTCTACGACCTTTCGGTGACCCGCCCGGAACAGCTGGTGCCGAGCGAGCTCGTGGTGACGGTGCGGGAACGGATCGATTCGAGCGGGAAGGTCGTCGTCCGGCTGACGGACGCGGAGATCGAGGAGGTCGTCCGGCGGGTCGCCGACCTCCGTCCGGAGTCCGTCGCGGTCAGCCTGCTGTTCGCCTACGCGGGACCTGGCCACGAACAGCGCATCTGTGCAGCGCTGGGCGATCTCGGCGTACCGGTCACGCGTTCTTCGGCACTGCTCCCCGAGTTCCGGGAGTACGAGCGGGCCTCGACCTGCGTGCTCAACGCGGCGATCGAACCGGTCATGCGCCGGTACCTGGCCGACCTGACCACCCGACTACCTGGGCCGGCTATCACCGTGATGACCTCCAGCGGAGGAACGGCCGGCGTGGACTTCGCCGCGTCCGCCCCCGTGCACACCCTGTTGTCGGGGCCCGCGGCGGGTGTGGTCGCCGCCGGCGCGGTCGCACGGTCCGCCGGGTTCAGCGATGCCATCGCGTTCGACATGGGCGGTACATCGACCGATGTCTGCCTGATCAGAGGTGGCCATCCCGAGGTGTCGACATCCTCGGAGATCGCGGGGTTGCCGTTCCGGACCCCGGCAGTCGGCATCCACACCGTTGGGGCCGGTGGAGGCTCGCTGGCCTGGGTCGACAGGGGAGGGGCGTTGCGGGTGGGCCCGGCATCGGCCGGTGCCGAACCGGGACCTGCCTGCTACGGGCTGGGAGGCGACGAACCGACCGTGACCGACGCGCACTGCGCGCTGGGACACCTCGATCCGGGACGTGAACTGGGTGGAGGACTCCGGCTCGACATCCAGGCTGCCCGGCAGGCGCTGGACAGGCTGCCACCCGCCGCTGGCGGGGCGTGCGGAGTACTTGCCGTGGTCCGGGCGACCATGACGCGCGCTCTGCGCCGGGTCAGCACGGAGCGAGGCGTCGACCCGTCCGGACTGGCTCTGGTGGCCTACGGAGGCGCGGGACCGCTGCACGCGACCGCCCTCGCTCGGGAACTCGGTTGCTCGGCGGTGGTGGTGCCACCGGTTCCCGGGGTGCTCAGCGCACTGGGGTTGCTGCTCGCTCCCGCTCGGCACGAGGCGTCGAGGACGGTCATGGCTCGCGCCGGCGAGGATCTTGCAGGCGCGTGGGCGGAGCTCGAGGTGGCGGCCCGCCGAGAGCTGGAAGCGCAGGGATTCCCGGGCGAGGTAGTGCTCTCGCGGGTGGTGGATGCCCGGTACGCGGGGCAAGCCCACGAACTGCGGATCGCGGTGAGCGGGGACGCGGACGTCGCCGAATTGCTGCACCAAGCGCATCGTGAATCCTACGGCTACGCCATGTTGGACGAGACGGTCGAAGTGGTCACCCTCCGCGTCATCGCCAGGGCGCAGCCGATCCTGCCGGCGGTCCCCGTCGAGTGGGAGCGGGGAGAACCGGCGGAAGAAAGCTCCAGGAAGATCGACTTGGGCGACGGCGAGGTCACGGCACGGGTGATACCGCGCGCAGCGTTGCACGTGGGCCAGGAAATCGTCGGTCCTGCGCTCGTCGAGCAACCCGACACCACGGTGCTGCTGGGGCCACGGGAAGTGGCGGTCATGGACGACTCGGGCAATCTGGTGGTGCGCCTGCATGGTTGAGCACGAACTCTCGGCAGTGGAGCTGGAAGTATTCCGGCACGCCTTGGCCGGTGTCGCCGAGGAGATGGGCACCGCGCTGCGGCGGGCCGCGTACTCGCCCAATATCAAGGAACGGGCCGACTGCTCCGCGGCCGTCTTCGACCGGGACGGGGAGATGGTCGCCCAGGCCGAGCACATCCCGGTACACCTCGGGGCCATGCCCGCCAGCGTTCGCGCGGTGCTCGACTCCCGCGGAGAACTGGCACCCGGCGAGCAGGTGTGCCTCAACGATCCTTACCTGGGCGGTACCCACCTGCCGGACCTCACGCTGGTAGCGGGTGTCGGCTACGGCGACCGCCTCCTGGGCTACGTGGCCAACCGCGCACACCACGCCGATGTGGGAGGCGCCGCTCCGGGGTCGATGCCCGCCGACGCCACCGAGATCGCGATGGAAGGCCTCCGCATCCCTCCCGTTCTGATCGCGACCGCCAGCGGGATACGTCACGACCTGGTCCACCTCATCGCCGCGAACTCGCGCACGCCGGGAGAACGCCGTGGTGATCTGCGGGCGCAATTCGCGGCCAACCACGTCGGTGCCGTCCGCCTCCGCGAGATCGCCGGACGGTTCTGCTCCGCCCGATTGCGGCGGGCGATGGCGGCGGTGTGCGACTATTCGGACCGCCGGGTTCGGGCAGCGGTGCGGGAAATGCCCGATGGGTGTTATCGCAACTCGGACGAGCTGGAGATCGGTGACGGTGTGACCATCCGGGCGGCTGTGACGATCGCGGGCGACGAAGTGGTGATCGACTTCGACGGGAGTGATCCGCAGATACCGGTGAACTGCAACGCGGTGTACGCGGTGACGCTGTCGGCTTCGATGTTCGCCTTCCGCATGCTGACCGATCCGGGAGCGCCGCCGAACGCGGGCTGCTACCGGTCGCTCCGGGTGTCGGCGCCACCAGGCACGGTCGTCAACCCGGTGTTTCCGGCACCCACTGCCGCGGGCAACGTGGAGACCAGCCAGCGAGTGGTCGACGTCGTGCTGGGGGCATTCGCGAAGGCGGTTCCGGAGCGAGTGCCCGCCTCGAGCCAGGGAACGATGAACAACGTGCTCATCGGATCCGGGCGCGAAGCCGCGTTCAGCTATTACGAGACGTTGGGTGGCGGTGAAGGCGGAACTCCCGAGCGAGCCGGGATGTCCGGGGTGCACACCGGCATGACGAACACGCGCAACACTCCGGCCGAGGCCGTGGAACTCGATTACCCGCTGCGGGTGTGGCGCTACGAGCTGCGCCCCTGTTCGGGAGGTGCTGGACTACACCCGGGTGGTGACGGGCTCGTGCGCGAGATCGAGGTCCTTGCCGAGTGCACGCTCACCGTGCAGTCCGAGCGACGCAGCCACCCCCCGGCCGGGGTCGGGGGTGGGGAGGCCGGAGCGGTCGGTCGCAACACGGTCGTCCGCGCCGACGGAACCGTGGAGAACCTGCCGGGCAAGGGAACCTGGCACCTTCGTCGTGGGGACAGGGTGCGAATCGAAACGCCCGGTGGCGGCGGTTGGGGTTCCCGACCGGCCGACGCCACGCGCAGCTGACGGTGATTCCGGGCAGCTGTTGTGGGGCCGCACCGGCCGGGAAACAGCCTGCTGGACCGATCAGCACCGGTCCTTCATACCCCGGTCAGCGAGCCGACTCGGCACCCGTGGCGTAGAACAGCGCCATGGCGAGCGCCCCCGGATCGGCGACGCCGCGACCGACCTCGCCGACGTAACTGGCCCGGCCCTTGCTGGCGAGGATCCCGGAGGTGGCCTCGGCAGCGGACTGCGCCCGTTCTGCAGCCCGTTCGAACGCCGTGGTGACCGGCAAACCGTCTCGAACCGCTTCCTCCAGAGCTTGGCGGGCGGGATCCAGCGCGTCCACCAGCGTCTTGTCACCGACCTGGGCGCCCCCGAGGGATTGGATCTTGGCCATCCCGTCGGTCGTCGCGGCGAGCAGCTCCCGAGTACCCAACGGCAGGTCCGGGGTGGTGGCACGGGCGAAATGTCGGAACCACATCCCGAACAGCGCACCGCTGGTTCCGCCGGAATGGCCGAGGAAGGACTCGGAGACGACCGTGAACACCTCGGAGGGTGTGTTCGGCTCGGAAGTGTCCAATGCCGAGCGTGCGTGGTCGAGGGCGCCGATGATGTTGTCGCCGAAGTCGCCGTCACCCGCAGCCCGGTCAAGTTCGGTGAACTCGTCGACCCGGTCACCGATCCTGCCGTGGTAGCGGTCGATCCAGGACAGCGTGTCCTTGGTGGTGAGTGCGTCCACCTGGCTCATCGGGATTCCTTTCGGAGAGACTAGCGCGGGACGTGCCCGCGAGTGGATCGGACTCGGTGTGGTCGCGGCGAATTCGTCACCGGGAACCGAGCTGACTCGGCCATCCCGGTGCCGTCGCCGGGGCGTCCCAGTACCGGAGCATCTCGTCGTCGGCGCGGACCAGGGTGATCGAGACGCCCGCCATGTCCAGGGCGCTCACCATCGTGCCGACGAGATTGCGTTCCACGTCGATCCCGTGTCCGCCGAGTAGCGCCTGCAGCTGACCGAACAACAGGTTCAGTTCGAGCTGGTGCGTCGAGCCGAGGCCGTTGACGATGGCGATGACCCGCTCACCCCCGGTAAGGCCGAGCGATTCGATCACCGGAGCGCTCAGCTGTTCCACGAGTTCGCTCGCGGGTGCCATCGGGATGCGTTTGCGTCCACGCTCCCCGTGGATGCCGACACCGAACTCGACCTCGCCATCGGGCAAGTCGAAGGAGGGGCGGTCCCGTCCGGGGTGGGTGCAGGCATGCAGCGCGAGCGCCATGCTCCGGGAGGACTCGGCCACCCGCTGACCGAGCGCGGCGAGCTCGGTCAGCTCCATCCCGGCCTCGGCGGCCGCACCACAGATCTTCTCGACGGCGACCACGGCGCCGGTTCCGCGACGACCAGGCCCCTGATCACCGGTGTCGGTAGCCACGTCGTCGGCCACGAGCACCGATTCGACCGGAATGCCGTCTTCGGACACCAGGTCGGCGGCGATCCGGAAGTTCAGGACGTCGCCGGTGTAGTTCTTCACCACGTGCAGGACACCCGCGTCCGAGTGCACGGCACGAGTGGCGCCCCGGATCTGCAGTGCGTTCGGGGAGGCGAAGACGGCTCCGGGGCAGGCCGCGTCCAACAGCCCGCTGCCGACGAAGCCCGTGTGCAGTGGTTCGTGGCCGCTGCCCCCGCCGGAGACGAGTCCGACCTTGCCGGACGTGGGGGCGTCCGTCCGAACCAGGTAACCCGGAGACGGGACCCAGCGGAGGTGTCGGGGATGCGCGGCGGCCATGCCTTCCAATGCCTCGGCCACCAGCGTTTTCGGCTGGTTGAAGAACTGTTGCGCTGCCAAAGCGGTCCCTCTCCTGTGGGGTGGCGGGGCCAGGCAACTCTAGGTGACGCGAACGACCTACCGCGGTCGGGGAGGGCACCACCGGTAGCGACGTTTGGCACCAACACGCCCGGTGTGGGTAAGAACGGCTGTTTGAAACCGGCTGGTGCCGGGTACCGAGAGCGTAGGCCCGATGTCGGCTCGCCGGGCAGCGCTGCAGGCGGCCCACCGGCCTCTGCGCCGGGGCCTCCGGCCTGCCGACCAGGGAGAACAGCAACATGGTCGCCACGACGACGTAAGGTGACGTCTGAGATGAAACTCGATTTCCTACAGGACCTCTACGGACAGCCAGGCCCTTTCGCGACCGTGTACCTCGACACCTCGGGTGATGCGGAGGACGCGGCCAAGGCGATCGAGCTCCGCTGGAGGTCCGCAAGGGAGCAACTGAGCGGTCAGGGCGCCGACGCCGCCACCCTGCAGGCGATCGAAGACAGGATCGGCGAGCACGACTGGAGGACGGGACGTCACGGCCAGGTGATCGTGGCAACCCGGGGAGAGGTGGTCTTCTCGGACGAGCTGCCCCAACCGCCGACCGAGTTCTCGGACGACGAACTCGCCCAGTACGGCCCGTTGCCGCACCTGATGCCTTACCTGCGGCTCCGGAAGGCCCACGTGCCGTACGTGGTAGCCGTGATCGATCGCATCGGCGCCGACATCCGAGTGGCCAACGTGTCCGGCGAGACCGGTGCCACCAGCGTCGAAGGCGACGACCACCCCGTGCACAAGGCCCGCACCGGCCCAGAGGGCAGCGAGCAGCGGCACCGCAACATCGTCGAGGAGAAGCGGGAGGAGAACGCGAGTGAGGTAGCCCAGGAATTGGGCAAGCAGGCTTCGCGGGTCGGCGCCGACATGGTGGTGTTGGCAGGTGACGTGCAACAGCGGCAGCTCGTTCGCAAGCAGTTGAGCAAGGGCTGGCAGGACCGGGTCGTCGAGATCGAAGCGGGACATCGGGACAGCAACGCCTCCAAGGACACCTTCGAAGCGGAGCTCGGGGAACAGATCCGCGCCGCGATCGATGGCCGGGTGCGGGAGACGATGCAGACGTTCCAGCGCGAACGCGGGCAGCACGACCGCGCCGTCGAGGGATGGCGCGGAACCATCGGAGCCTTCCAGCGCGAGCAGGCGCAGACCGTGCTGTGGACGGTCTTTCCCGGGCGAGCCGAGACAGAGGTGCCGGTGGGTCCCTCGGGCGGCCAGATCGCCCTGGACGAGCAGGAACTGTCCGATATGGGGGTCGAGCAGGTGTCCCGGGTAGCCGCCAGCGACGCCGTCGTGCGAGCGGCGGCCACGAGCAATGCCGATCTCGTGCTCGTCGACGCGGACAGCATGGAACTCTCCGAAGGGGTCGGTGCGGTGTTGCGCTACACCGACTCCTGAGCGTCGTGGCACCCATACCGAGCGGAGTTCCACCGGATCCGGGGGACGCGCTCGGGTGGGTATCGCGCCGATCAAACCGCGGTAACGGAGGAATTATGTCCACCGATCGGGAAACTCTGAAGGCTTCGCTGTCCGGGATGGATTTTCCGGCGAGCAAGGAACAAATCGTTTCCTACGCGGAGAACCACGGTGTCGACCAGGCGACCGTCCGTGCCCTGCGGGCGATGCCACCGGCGGATTACGAGAACGTCGCGGAAGTCCAGCGTTCGGTTCCGATGGACAAGGGCACCGAGGAAGGGCAGTCGGATTCGGACAAGGCGCAGCAGCAACGCCAGGACACGAAGGCCGGACTTGCCGAGCACCAGACCCGGACCCCGGACAACCCGATCGTTGAGGAATTGGGAGAGAACAGGGGGAGCTGATCGCACGCCGACCGCCCGTGCCCAGCGCCCGGGCGGTAGGCACAGACGCGGGGACAGCACGCACGGCCGGGCCACGAGGCCGGGCTCGTGGTCGGCCGGTGGCAACATGTGCACCTGATGCTCTCCGTCCCCGAACTTCCCGACCTGCCGGTGCGTGCGGTCCTCGGCGATGTCACCGACGCCCTGGCCGAACACGGCAACGCTGTCTTGGTCGCACCCCCGGGTACCGGGAAAACGACCCTCCTCCCCCTGGATCTCGCCGCGCGCGGATCACGCGTCGTCGTGGCCGAACCGCGTAGGCTCGCCGCCCGCGCCGCGGCCGAACGGATGGCCGAACTCCTCGGCGAAGAGGTCGGTCGTAGCGTCGGCTATTCGGTACGTGGCGAACGCCGTCGTAGCCGGGGAACGGTGGTCGAAGTCGTGACCTCGGGGCTGCTCGTGCGGCGACTGCAGTCCGATCCCGAGCTCGCGGGCGTGGATGCGGTCATCGTCGACGAATGCCACGAACGGCAGCTCGACGCCGACCTCCTGCTGGCGTTGCTGCTGGACGCGAAGGAAGGCCTGCGCCCGGACCTGCGGGTACTGGCCACTTCCGCGACCGTGGCGGCGGACCGGGCCGCCGAACTGCTCGGTGACGCACCGGTGCTGCGCGCAGAGGTTCGGTCTCATCCCGTCCGGACCGAACACGTGCCCCCGGCCCGGGGCGAGCGGGTCGAAGCGTGCGTGGCGCGAGCGGTCTCGAAGGCGCTGTCCGACCAGGACGGGGACGTGTTGGCATTCCTGCCCGGAGCCGCGGAGATCCGGCGGGTCACCGAACGTCTGAACGGGCTGGACGAGATCGACGTGCTGCCACTGCACGGCAGGCTTCCCGCCCGGCAGCAGGATTCGGCCCTGCGCCGGGGTGAACCGCGCAGGGGTGACCGGCGTCGGGTGGTGCTGGCGACCGCGGTGGCCGAATCCAGCTTGACTGTTCCCGGCGTGCATGCGGTGGTCGATTCGGGGTTGTCCAGGATCTCGCGCGTGGACAACCGGAGAGGGCTTTCCGGGCTGGCCACGGTCCGTTCTTCCGCTGCGGTCGCCGAGCAGCGGTCCGGGCGAGCAGGCAGGCAGGGCCCCGGCATCGCCTACCGCTGCTGGCCGGAACACGAGCACAGCACCCTTCCGGCCTTCCCTGAACCGGAGATCCGGACTGCCGAGCTGACCCGGCTCGCACTGGAGCTCGCATGCTGGGGGACCCCGGATGGCTCGTCCCTTACCTGGTGGGACGTCCCACCGGAAGGTGCGTTGTCCGCAGGGCACGCGGTCTTGCGGGGCCTGGGAGCGCTGGACTCGGCGGGCGGAGTGACCGACCGCGGACGTGAGATGGCCCGGACGGGACTGCACCCGCGACTCGGCCGAGCGATGCTCGACGGTTCCGCTGCGGTCGGTGCCGGTCCCGCTGCCGAGGTGATCGGTCTGCTCGACGACGACACCCTGACGACGGAGAGCGACGTGTCCACCGCGCTGACCCGGCTCCGCGACGGCGCTGCCGGTAGTCAACGCTGGAAGTGGGAGGTGCGCAGGTTGCGGGCGTTGCTTCCTGAGCTGGACGGGGCCGGCGTAACCGTCGAACCCGATGTCGCGCTTGTCGTTGCCCTGGCTCACCCCGAACGGTTGGCGCGCCGGCGGGCGGACGGCTCCCCGGTCTACCTGATGGCTTCCGGGACCGCCGTCGAGGTACCGACCACGTCCGGGTTGGCACGGTCGGAATGGCTCGCCGTTGCGGTCGCCGACCGCTCACCCGGGCGCACGCACGGCGTCGTCCGGCTGGCGACACCGGCAGACGAGGAACTCGCCAGACGTGCTGCCCCGGCGCTGCTGTCCACGGCTCGGGAAGTCGGATGGTTCGAGGGCGACGTGCGGGCGAGTGAAGTGGAGCGGCTGGGAGCGATCGTCCTGTCGGAACGACCGATCCTCGAACCCGCTCCGAACGCGCTTCGCCGGGCACTGCTGGACGGTCTGCAGCGAGAAGGACCCGGATTGCTGTGCTGGGACGAAGACGCGCGTCGGCTGCGGCAACGCCTCGGGTTCCTGCATCGGACGCTCGGTGACCCGTGGCCCGATGTGGCGACGCCCGCTCTGCTATCGGCGGCCGACCAGTGGCTCGAACCGGAGCTCTCGCGAGCCGAAAGACGCGCGGACCTCGGAAAGATCCAGGCGGGCCGTGCGCTGGAGCGCCTCCTACCGTGGCCGCAAGCGCGACACGTGGACGAACTCGCTCCGGACCGGATCGAGGTGCCATCCGGCTCTCGTATTCGGGTCGACTACTCCGAGGAGCACCCCGCGCTGCCGGTGAAGTTGCAGGAGGTCTTCGGCTGGCAACACGTACCGCTGGTCGCCGAAGGACGGGTACCGGTGCGATTGCACCTGCTTTCTCCTGCCGGGCGCCCGGCGGCGGTCACTTCTGACCTCGCCTCGTTCTGGCGGAACGGCTACCCGGATGTGCGCGCGGAACTCCGCGGTCGCTACCCGAAGCATCCGTGGCCGGCCGACCCCGTGACGGCGCCCCCGACCCGCCGGCCGACAGGAGCTCGCGGATCACCGGGTCATCGCGGCCGCCCCTGACCCGGGTACGTCCAGTCCGGCGGTGGCGGCTCGTCTTCCTGCCAGACCAGGTCGGCACCACCCGGAATGGTGATATTCAACCCTCTGGCGGCCACCACGCGGCTGATGTCGGAGGGTGAAACCACGCCGACCACTCGTTCCGGACCGTGCACGACGAGTCTTCCTCCGGCAGCACCGGACAGGCGGGGAAGCACTTCCGCAAGCTGGTCATCGGGGTCGGCGGTAGGAACGTCCGTCGCCGGGCAGGCGACATCGATCAAGGCGGTCCGATCCCGCACCTGCTGCGGAACCGCCCGGAGTTGCCCGAGCGTCACGAGCCCCGAGAACTCTCCCGCGGGGTTCAACAAGGGGAACGAAGAATGATTCCGATCGAGGGCCTCGAAGCGCAGGAAGTGCTCGACCGAGAGCCGCCCGTCCACGGTAGAAACCGGCCCGGACATCACGTCGCGCACGCGAATTCCCGTCAGCTTCGCCCCGACTCGTGCCTGCCGTTCCTCGGCGGAGGCCACGCTCACGACGAACAAGCCCAGCAGGATCCACCACAGACCCTCGTTGTTCTGGTTGAACAGCAGGAGAACGCCGCCCGCGATCAGCACGAAACCGAGTCCACGGCCCGCTCGGGAACTCCACACCGCCGCCCGGTATCGATCACCGTTCCACGACCACAGCACCGCCCGCAGTACTCGGCCACCGTCCAGTGGAGCCGCGGGCAGTAGATTGAACACGGCCAGGACCGTGTTGAGCAGGGCGAGGTAACCCAGTACCACCACCACGAGCTGGTTCATGTTCAGTGCGCCCGCCCCCACGGCCAGGCCACCGAAAGCGATCGCGATGACGAAGCTCGCCGCCGGGCCGACCACCGCGATTCGGAACTCGGCCGCGGGAGTACGAGCTTCCCCACGCAGTCTCGCCACTCCACCCAGCAGCCACAGCGTGATTCCGTCGACGGCGACCCCGTTTCGCCTGGCCACGATCGCGTGCGCCAGTTCGTGGCCGAGCAGCGATACGACCAGCAACCCGGCGGCGGTCAACCCGCTGAGCACGTATCCGATGTGCGAATGCCCGGGAAGGACGGTCGGCAGCTGGTAGACGGCCAGTCCCACCGAAATGAGCAGCACGATACCGAGGAGGCTCCAGTGCACCCCCACTCGCACGCCGGCGATCCGTCCCAGCCGAACCGATTCGTTCAATGCGCCTGCCTATCGTGGCCGCGTGGTTCCCGCAGGGGGTGACTTCAGTCCACCTGCAAGTCGAATCCGCACTTCCGGATCGTGATCAGAATAGCCGTGAGCATCCCAGCTAGGGCGAAACCGGCGCCTTCGGCGAGAATCAGGCACAAACCGGCGGTACCTCCGGTGGCCACCTCGAGCATCACGCGCGGGGGCATGGTGCGCAGCGACCACCACCGGTTCGCGCTCGTGTCGGTCAACCGGCGGGCGAACTCGGGGTCATCGTTCAGGAGCCGGTCCTCGATCTTCTCGAGGCGGCGTCGTTCGTGTCTTGGCAACATGGGAGACCTCCGGGGGCGGTGGCCGGTTGAAGCGCCACAGGGGAAGACTCACTCAACGGAGTACCCCACCAGAAGAACCGAAATACCCTGAATCCCCGTTTTTCCGCTGCCGCTTCCCCGGCGCCGCCCCGTGGGTCCGCCACGGGGCGGATGGTCACTGTTCGGAAGCGCGTACCACCATCACCGGACACCGCGCGTGGTGTACGCAGTGTTGACTGACCGAGCCCAGCAGTGCCCGGGTGAATCCGCCGTGGCCGCGGTTGCCCACCACCAACAAGCGGGCCTCGGTCGCTTCGGCGGCGTCCAGCAGCGCTCTCGCCGGGTGGCCTTGGGCGACTTCCTTGCGCACCTCGACGGGACCGCCCTCGCCGACGACTTCGTCGAGCACCGTGTTGAGCGCTTTGGCTGTCGTGTTCGCGAAGTCTTCGAGACCGGGGACTTTCCAGTCGTAGATCAACGGGCTGTCCCAGGCCATGAGCGCCGTGAGGCTCCCACCTGTGAGCGTCGCCTGCCGGTGCGCCCAGCGCAACGCCGTTCGAGAGGCGGGCGATCCATCTACGCCGACCACGATGGGGTAGGGCTGCGATCCGTCCATGTCCACCCTCCGGAGTGTTCTTGGGGGCGGTGGCGTCGACCACTGAACGGTGTGGTCGCCACCCGGTCCGCGCTGCGCTCACCATTCCGGTAGGGGCGGATCGGGCAGCGTTCACCGTGCTTCGAGCTATGATCACTTGCCGGTGCGCGCCACCGGGATCTCCCGCCCGGTCTCGACCTCCTTGCGCGGCATGTGGATCGTGAGAATGCCGGATTCGTACTCCGCCTTGATGTCGTCGGGACTGCAGCTGTTGGGCAGCATGAGCGTTCGGCTGAAGGAACCGTAGTGGAACTCGCTGTGCCGGTCGGTTCGTTCTGCGCTCCGGCGCTCCGCGGTAATCTTGAGCTGGTTTCCCTCGACGTTGATGTGGATGTCTTCGTCGGGATCCATGCCAGGAAGCTCGCAGCGGACGATGAACTCGTTGGCTTCGCTGTAGCTCTCGATCCGCATGGGGTGGCGTTCGCCGAAGGGCCACTCGTTCTCGAACCACTGAAGGAGGTCCGGGAAAGCGGAACCCGGTCGTGGGATCAAGTTGGTCATCTCGCGCTCCTCGCTTGTAGGTTCGCCGGATACCAGGAGGATTCCGCGGACGACGCAGCGCGAAACGAGTTTTCGCTCGTCGGAACCGGGAGGAACCGTTCTCCGGGGAACAGGGCGTACCCGCACGCGCCGCTGCGGTCACTCGGGAGACCTGCTGCCGAGCCGTCCGGAGCCGAAGGTGCCGTCGGAATCGGGGAGTGCGGTGATCCCTCGGGGCGGTGCTCTCGCGGCGGGACGCTCGGTTGCCCGGCGGTGCGCGGGAGCGTGGAGGCGGATATGGGATGTCGACGGGTGTACCGCGTTGTCGTGGGCGTGGACGGGTCCGAACCGTCCCGGGCGGCGCTGCGCTGGGCGGTGTGGCACGCGGGATTGCTCGACGGTGGTGTCACCGCGCTGACCGCGTGGAACTTCGAGTCCGTCCACAGTCCCGACGTGCCCCCGGGTACGGACTTTACCCACGCCGTCGAGCACGCCCTGTCCGCTGCTGTGGAGAGTTCCTTGCCCGCGGGCAGCACGACGGAGGTGTGGGAGCGGGTGGAGCGCGGGCATGCCGCGACCGCGCTGCTGGATGCCGCTCGCGACGCGGACGTGCTGGTTGTGGGAAGTCGTGGTCACGGGGGTTTCATGGGCGCGCTGCTCGGGTCGGTGAGTCAGTACTGCGTGACGCACGCGAGCTGTCCGGTGGTGGTGGTCCGTTGACGCGTTCCGGCGGCCTTTCGAGAGTGTTCCGCGCGTGGTCTCGATCGAACGGGGGTTATCGATTTGCGTGCTTGATGAACCGCATTCACTATGGCGTCGAGATGGCTTCGAGGAATCGGGTCGGGGGTGATCACCGGTGAACGACCATGTCGCCTTGCGCTCGCGCATTCACGAGGCTCGAGCAGCTTTGGTGCAGGCCGAAGAAGCGGGGCTCGAACACGAAGTCCAATTGCACAGTCTGAGAATGCAAGGATTGTTGGAACGTGCCGCCGAAATCGGGGCGGACGTTTCCGAGTGGAGTTCGTCGGGGTAGGGCGCGGTGGAGCCCTCCTCGTACAGGCGAAGGGGTGGCCCTTCGCGTTCGCTCGGCAACGGTGCTTGCTGACGGGACGGGACGGACGCGGAGCGCATCATCCGGGAGGACCGTTCGCCGCGGTAGGTTTCGACCGGGCGCTTGTGGCCGAGTCGACGATTCGATTGTCCCATTCCGGTGTGCGAGCGGAGCAGGTACGGAAAACTGTGCGGTCATGTTCAAGAAGATGATGGCCGCTGTCGGGGTCGGAGGCGCCGAGGTCGAGACGGTCCTGCACACGCCGGGTGTCCAGCCAGGTGGAGTGGTTCAGGGGGTGATCCGACTTCGCGGGGGAGACGTTCCGCAGGACATCCGTGGGGTCTACGTCGAGTTCGTGACCCGCGTGGAGCACGAGGGTGACGACGCGGAAGTGAACCTGATGCGCGGGTTCGGGCGGACCGACGTGCACCGCGATCTCGCACTTCCACCCGGGCAAGTGGTGGAGGTTCCGTTCAACCTGCCCGTACCGCTCGAAACGCCGGTCACGCACTACAAGGATCAGCCACTCCGCGGGCCGGTGGTAGCCGTGCGCACGACTTTGGAGATCAGTGGTGCGTTCGACGCGACCGATACCGACCCGATCGGGATCGGCGCGTTGCCTGCGCAGCACGTGCTGCTGGATGCTCTCGAACGTCTCGGGTTCCGGTTGAATTCGGCGGACGTGGAGGCAGGCAGCCTGCGAGGAACCAGGCAAGGGCTGCCCTACTACCAGGAGATCGAGTTCCTCGGTTCTCCGCGGTATCCGCGGCTCACGCAATTGGAAGTGACTTTCATCGCGGCCCCGGACGGCATGGACGTGGTGTTGGAGGCGGACAAGAAGGCGGGATTGCTCACCAACGGCCGGGATTTGCGCAATGTTCTCCGGATCGATTATTCCCGGGTCGGCCAGATCGACTGGGCAGCCGAATTGCACCCTCGCCTGGAGTCGATGGCAAGCGGCTGGCTGTGAGTCGTTTCGTCGGTGCGGACAATCGCGTTGACCGCACCGAGGGCCGGCCGTCGAACTCCCGCGCGCCACAGGAATTCGACGGCCGGCCCTCTGCCTTCCGTGGTCTCGCCGCGACCGGTCGACGATGTACTCGCCCGAAGGTCGTGGAGCGGGAGTAGCGGCGGTGTGCGCAACGCGGATGATCTCCGTGATGCTTGTGGGTGAGAGCACCGGGCAGCCTTGTGCTCCATTCGGCCGTGCGCGTTCGCTACAGGTGGTTCGGCGCACATCTGGGGAATGGACGCGGTTCGATCGTAGGGGTCGTGCTGCCGGGGACGGTTCATGCGTTCGCCCGCGCGAGCTGTCTGCAGTGCTACCAGGTCGAACGGATCGATCTGGTAGCACGGCTCGGTGCGATCGCCGAACTCGTTCCGGAGTTGCCTGCGATGGGGGAGGAAAGGGCGCATGGCTGAGATCCGGTTTCGTGCCGGATTTCGACGTTCCGTCGGGTGGCACGAGCACCTCGGGGGAGGTTTCACCGACATCCGCTCGAAAAGTACGAGCGGGGTTGGAAAGCCACGATCGTCGTCAACTCGGGAGAGTGGGTCCGGGTCGCGGGCGTTCGGGGAGTCCACCGGCGAGTTCACGTACCACTACACATTCTCGACCACGAAGATGAGGGGATGATGCGTCCACCTGCACCGGGACGAGAACTCGCGTCCTGCGAAAGGCGGTTACCGACCCGAGTGAGTCAACGGACGACGGCGATCGGGCAGGGTGCGTAGTGCACGACAGCGTGGCTCACGGACCCCAGCAACGCAGCCTGGATGGTGCCGCGTCCGCGGGTGCCCACCACGAGCAGATCCGCACTCTCCGCAGCGTGAATCAGTGCCTCGGCCGGGGACTGGGTGGTGGTTACCTCGTGGTGGATCACCAGCTCCGGATACCGTTCGGCCGCTCCGGCCAGTGACTCGGCCAGCTCGCGGCGGCACGTATTGGTGATGTCCGCCCAGTCGACCCGCCAGCCCTGATGAGGGGGAATGGCGTCGGTGGGCAGCTCGTTCCAGGCGAGAACAGCTTTCAACTCAGCCCCGTGCCTGGCGGCGAAGTCCAGTGCGAAGTCGATCGCCCGGACACTGTGCCGCGATCCGTCCACGCCCACGACCACATGTTCGATCGGCGAGTCGACCGACTTGTCGCGATGATCGAGCTCCTCTCGCACCACGACCAGCGGTGCCGGTGACTTTCGGACGAGCTCCGCCGCGGTGGAACCGAGCAGGACGCTCCTCGTGCGGCTCCGTGTCGGCGCACCCAGCACCAGCAGCTCCGCGTCCGCGGCGGCGCCTGCCAGCACCTGGGTGGGATGGCCCATGTGGACCTCGGTAGCCACGTCGGTGTCCGGGAACCGACGCCGGCAGTCGGTGACCAGCGAGTCCATCTCCTGCTCGGCGGTGCTGCGCAAAGTCTCCAGATCCAAGGCTTCGCTGGGGAGATGAACGCGGGTGAGCTCCTCCAGCGGGACGGAGTACGCGTGTACGACGTGTAGGGGGCGCCCCCTGCTCACTGCCTCGGCCATGGCCCACCACACCGCCCTGCGAGATTCGGGCGATCCATCGAATCCGACGACTACCGACTCGGTGCGTGGTACCGGCATTCGCGCTCTCCCCAGGGCCTGTGCCAGCGTTCGATCCAGGATGGCGTCGTTCGGCTCCTCGTGCAGTTCGGACTCGCCGACGCGGGTGAGCGGCCCCACACGGCATCGTGGGACTAAAGACCTCGCCGATATCGGCAGGTGCAGGGCATCCTGGGGTTGGTCGCGCAAGGTGACCGGGTGTGCACGTAATGAATCCGAACTATCGGGGAGAAGCGATGACGAGTGAGGCCCGTTTCGTCACGTCGACGTTGAGCGACGAGCGGCGTGTGGAAGAGCCGAGCCGGACGCGGGATGGGATTGCGATTCCCGCTGCACGTGGAACGGGAGTCGTGCCACACCCGAGGGAAACGGTCGAATCCCAGGCTTACCTGCTCGTGAGTCGCGGGCCCGAAGCAGGGCACCGCTTCGTCCTCACCCAGGAGCCCATCTCGTTCGGGCGGCACCGCGAGAGCGACGTGTTCCTCGACGATGTCACGGTATCGCGCCACCACGCCCAGATCCTTCGCGAAGAGGAACGCTACGTCCTGGTAGACGTCGGATCGCTCAACGGCACGTACCTCAACCGCGAGCCGATCGAGCGTGCCGAGCTGACCGATGGGGACGAGATCTGGATCGGAAAGGCGCGGTTCGTCTTCCGCGCCGAGGGCTGAGAAGCACCGCCGACAGTCGGCGAATCGGAGCACACACGCGGGCCCGACCCGGTCGGGCCCGCGTGTCCCGGTGCGTCCGGGCGGGTACTCCTTCAGGCACAGGCACAGGCACAGGCACAGGCACAGGCACAGGCACAGGCACAGGCACGCAGAGACGAGACGTCGAGGTGCTGTCATGAGCGGTGAGGAGTCGGTAGGGGCCACCAATGGCGGTGCCCATGCCGCGGAGAATCGAGCGTGGTCCGCCGAGGAGCGGGACACGATCGAGCGTGCCGTAGCGCAGGCACCGTCCGTGCACAGCATGCAGCCCTGGTCGCTGGAGTTGACCGGCAGAGCAGTGACGGTGCACCAACGGCGGGACCGGGAGTTGGTCCGGCACGATCCGGACGGGCGGGATCGGCGCATCTCGTGCGGTGCGGCGGTGGCGAATCTCGTCGTGTCCCTGCGTGCGATCGGGAGCCTTGCCGACGTTCGGTGGGCCGTTGGTGAGCAAACCGACGTGGTGGCCACGGTCGTCGAAGTGGGCCCGCACGAGCCGACGACGCACGATTCGTCGTTGCACCGTGCGATCGAGCAGCGCACGAGCTACCGGCGGCGATTCGCCCGGGACGGATTGAGCGATCCCGAGCGAGCCTCGTTGCAGCGGGCGACATCGTCGCCGGACGTCGACGCCCGGTGGTTGGCTGGTGCCGAGGAGGCGTTGGTGCTAGCTCGGCTACTCGATTACGCCGCGCGGATTCGTCGGGGCGACTCGCGGTACCAGCGTGAGCTGGCCATGTGGACTTCGGGATCCACGGACGGTGGCGCGGGTGGCGGGATACGGCGGGATGCGTTCGGCGAGGCAGGGCTCCCGGCAGTGGGATTGGTCTCGTCGGAGGCCAGGCTTCCCGATGAAGCGCGGTTGGCCTCGTGGATCCAGGAGGAAGCGGTCCTGGTGCTGTGCACCCCGGCCGACGATGCGCACGCGCACTTCCGGGTGGGTGAAGTGGCCGAACGGGTCTGGCTGGAAGCGGTCGCTGCGGATCTCGCCGCGTCGGTGATGACGCAACCACTGCAGCTCACGGAGGTGAGGTCGTCGCTGGTTCGCCAGCTCGAGCTTTCCGGGACGCCGCACTTGCTGATGCGGTTCGGTCGTCCCGCCGAGGCCTGACCACGAGTACCACTGAACGTGCTCGTGGAAGAGTCGGCGCTTCCGCTCCGCGGTGATGCCTCCGCAGAAGTTTTACGCGATGAGGATGACGCTGACGAAGAACGTAGCGTGCGCCCAGCAGTAGGTCCGGGGGCGAGCGCGTGGTGGCGGCGTCCGTGCTTAGCGACGCCTTTGATCGTGTTGTGGTAGCCGTGTACCTCGAGTGCTGTGTGATGTGCGCGAGCGCGTCGTCGACGACGCCACCGATGGGTAGAGCGAGCGGAACAGCCGTTGCCAGCGCTCGCGGAGGAACTGCGAGTGCTTCTCGACGCTCTCGCGTGCCGGCCGGAACCGTGCTCGGAATGCTCGAAGAGCGCAGGCCATCGGGCCGGGTTTCACGAGCCGAAAACATGATCAACCGGTACCGGAGATGCTGAACTCCGTTCGGTCCGTGCTGGTGGAGGAGGTAGATTGATCGAGGGTGGTGCTCCCCGCACGGCGCGGCGAGTGCCGGGGGCACGGACGGGCGCGGCCGGCCCTACGAGTGCGGCTGGCGAGCGTCACGACGTGCACCGACCGTGAAGCGAGAGGTTGATGATGAGCGAAGGGGAGCGACTGCGGCCCAACCCGCTGTGGTGGATCTGGTACGCCTTCGGCGGAAGCCTGCCGGATCGCCATCGCGAATGGGTGCTGCACGACATCACCACGCGAACGTGGGTCCTGCGGCACATCGCGCGCACGCTGGTGCAGATCTCCCCGGGCCTGTTGATCCTCCTCGCGCCCGGGCCGCTGTGGATCGTGCTCATGTCGCTGCTGGGCGGCGTCATCCTGTCCGTTTGGTACTCGCTCTCGTACATGGAGCACACCAGCGAATACCGGCTGGCCAAACACGGGTACGCGCTCGGCACGGGTAAAGCCGTCCGCAAGCGGAGCAAGGCCGCCTTGCACGCCGAGCAGGCGGCGCGTTATTCGGCCATCTACCGGAGCGGGGACACGACCTGAGGCATATCACGGGCATGCAGCTCACGCGCGAAACCGGGGAGCGGTGATCGGTCCGGTGGGCACGTAGCGCTGCGGACCGGCGCTGTCGCACCTCCCGAGCGGCCCCTCCCGGCGGGATGACCGCTGCGGGATCGCCGTTTCGTCCCCGAGTGCGGTTCCGCCGAAACAGCCCTTTCCGCTGGATCGCGGCTTGCCCCGGGCTTACAGTCGAGTCCTGGACGGCGGAAGGAGCGGTGTGGTGGGTGATCCGGTCGATGGCGTCACCAACGCGGAGTTCCCGCGTCTGGCCGATTCGTACCGGCGTGAACTCCTGGCCCACTGCTATCGGATGTCGGGATCGGTGCACGATGCCGAGGACCTCGTGCAGGAGACCTACCTGCGCGCCTGGCGCGCGTACGACCGGTTCGAAGGGCGGTCGACGCTGCGCACCTGGCTGTACCGAATCGCGACGACGGTATGCCTGACGGCGCTCGAGAACCGCAAGCGACGCCCGATGCCCACCGGTTTGGGCAGCTCCGGTTCCGATCCGGCCGATGATCTCGTGGAGCGGCGGGAAGTACCGTGGCTCGAGCCGATGCCGGACGTACTCGTCGATGACGACCGAACGGATCCGGCAACGATCGTCACATCTCGGGAGAGCACGCGATTGGCCTTCGTGGCCGCTCTTCAGCATCTCCCTCCCAGGCAACGCGCCGTGCTGCTCCTGCGCGAAGTCTTGAAGTGGCGCGCCTCGGAGGTCGCCGAGTTCCTCGGAACCACCGTCGCAGCGGTCAACAGCGCGATGCAGCGTGCCCGCGCGCAGATCGACGAGGCGGTACCGAACGAGGACGAGATCGTCGAACCGGCCGAGCCGGATCAGCGAGAACTGCTCGACCGCTACGTCGCCGCCTTCGAGGCCAAGAACATCCCCGCTCTCGTGGAGCTGTTCGCTGCCGACGCGGTGTGGGAAATGCCGCCGTTCGACGGCTGGTACCAGGGGCCGTCGGATATCGGGCGCCTGGTCGACACCCGGTGTCCGGCTGGGCCCGGTGATCTCCGATTGATGCCGACGAAGGCGAACGGACAACCGGCCTTCGGGGTGTACATGCGGAGCGCGGACGGTGGTTACGAACCTTTTCACCTGCAGGTGGTGACGTTGTCGCCTGCTGGCGTCGGTCACGTGGCCGCGTTCTTCGACTCGCGGTTGTTCGACAAGTGCGGCTTGCCGCCCTGGTTGGTTTCCGGTCTCCACCCGGTGCGCTGAGCTGATCGGAAGAGCGGCCGGCCCCGTGGTTCGTCTCCCGCGACTGTCGAGGCCTTCGTTCGATGTCGGTTGTCGGGATGGTTGCTGTTGGGAGGGCATGTCGCTGCCTGCCGGAGAGTCGCCGATCAACGCAGGTGACGTCCGGGCAGACAGCTGTAAGCAAGGCCACAGGTCGGGGCGCGCCGGTACGGTGTTCACCCGGCGGGGGCTGATCTAGCGTCGACAGCTGATTGCGGGCGATCAGCTGGATGGGGTCATGTCGGGAAGAACGTGGTTTCGAGTTGCGCTCGCGATGTTCGCGGTCGGCTGGGGCGCCAACCAGTTCGCGCCGTTGCTGGGCGTGTACCGGACGGAGCAGGGACTACCCGAAGCGGCGGTCACCGCGATGTTCGGCGTGTACGCGCTCGGCCTCATCCCGTCGCTGGTGGTCGCCGGGCGTTACTCGGATCGGCACGGGCGTCGGGGCGCCGTCCGGTTGTCCCTGGTGCTGTCCCTGGTCGCCTCGGTGGTGCTCGTCGCCGGTGTCGTTCGCCCGGAACTGCTGTACTTCGGGCGGCTGCTGGCCGGAGTCGCCTCCGGAGTGTCCTTCAGTGCGGGTAGCGCCTGGGTGAAGGAGCTGTCCGCCGGTGCGCCCGAGGGTGCGGGGGCGCGACGCGCGGCTCTCTCACTGTCGGGTGGTTTCGGCGGGGGACCGCTGATCGCGGGTGCCGTGGCGCAGTGGGTGCCCTTTCCGGAGGTCACTCCCTACCTCGTGCACGTTCTGCTCGTACTCGTCGTCCTTCCACTCGCGTGGTCGGCTGCCGACCCGTCCGCGCTGCGCGCGCCAGGGAGTGGCGGACCACGACAACCGCTGTTCCCGCGAGCGGCGCGGGGCGTCCGGTTCGTCTGGGGTGTGGCGATCTGGGCGCCGTGGGTGTTCGCGACCGTGACGATCGGATTCGCGGTGGTCCCTACGCTGGCGCCGGAACTCACCCCCGCCCACCCGATCGCCTTCGCTGGCGCCCTCACCGGGCTGGCACTGTTCACCGGCATGCTCGTACAGCCCCTAGCCCGGCGCATCGGCCGTGGTGGTGCGCTGGCTCCCACGGTTACCGGGTTGCTGATGACCGCCGGTGGTCTTGGCTTGGCTGCCCTGACCGGGTTGACGCGCAACTCCTGGTTCGTGCCACTGGTGTGCGTACTGCTCGGTACGGCCTACGGCATGCTCATGGTCTCGGGTCTGCGTGAGGTCGAGCGGTTGGCGGGCCCTGGAGAGTTGGGCAGCCTGGCCGCGGTCTTCTACGCTTTGATCTACGTAGGATTCGCGGCTCCTTACCTGCTGGCGGTACTCGCACCTCGATTCGGCCACGTCGAGTGCCTGCTGTGGGGATCGCTGATCGCTCTCGCCGCGGTGCTCCCGGTCGTCGCGGTATCCGGTGAGCGGGGAGGCAGGCCGGCCGAACCGGTCGGCAGCGCCGTGCACAGCTGAGTGCGCGATCCGGGCACCGGATTTGTCGCCCTCGGGGAGGGGTGGACGGTGTTCGTCGTCAGATCGAGCGCGGACCGAAGGCCGAGCTGAACACGGCCATGAGCCTGCGTGCGATCAGCGCGGCGTCTTTGCTGTCCATCCCGTACAGCCCCAGCACGGGGTCGAGTCCGGGAACGTGCCGCGCGACCGCCAGATGCGGCAGAACCAGCAGAAGCAGGGCGAGGAAGGCGTCGATATCGGCGTCGGAGCGCAGGTCGCCGCGTTGGCGTGCATCCTCCAGCAGCGGGCGGAGCACTTCGAGGTAGTACTCGTTGGCGGTCTCCCGCACGATGTGCCGTGCGGCCGGGTCGCCTTCGAGGTTGACCGCGGCCGTAATACCCAACTCGAGCGGGTGATCATCGAAGTAGTCGACCCACTCGGTGATCAGGTTTTCCAGCACGGCGAGCATCGGCCGGTGTTCCGGTTCCAGCGCTATCAATCTGCGGACCATCTCATCGCGAATGCGCCCGGCGGTCTGCGCGACGATGTGGGCGTAGAGGTCGAGCTTCTCCGGGAAGTACTCGTAGATCCGGTCCAGCGTCACATCGGCGCCGGAAGCGATGGTGCGCAGATCCGAGTTCGAGAAGCCGCGCGCGGAGAACTCGTCCTGAGCGGCCTTCTCCACTGCGGACTGCTGATCAGTGGTCAACTGATCCCATGCGGTGCTCGGCACCGAACCTCCAGGGATTCCTCGGTGGATCACTCGTCCGTGAGGATCCTATGTTGTGGGCGTGCTCGCTGTGTGTCCCGGGAGCGCCAGGATGCCGAAACCGGGTGGGAACGTGTTCGAGTGCGGATCGGTGACCAGCGGCGAAGGCAGGTGACGCGATCGAGCAACGCGCGGGTTGGAAACCTTGGGGCCGGTCGGAGCGGTGGTGTGCGTCGGAATGAGGGAACGCGGATCAGGGACGGTCCTCATGGGGTTTCCGCAACGGGTGCACGGCCGGACCTTCCAACACCTCGCCGTCCACGTCGAATCGCGACCCGTGGCAAGGGCAGTCCCAGCTGAGTTCGGCACCGTTGAACCGCAACAGACACCCGAGGTGCGTACAGCGCAGGGACACGACGTGCAGGAGTCCGTCGTGGTCGCGGTACACCCCGTTCGGCTCACTGTGCTGCCGCACGACCCGAGCTTGTCCACGGGCGACCTTTTCGACCTCAGTGGCCTGCCCGGGAGCGATCCGGTCGGCGACGAAGTCCATCCCGGCGTTGAAATTGATCCGCGCCAGCGATGCGGAAGAACTCGCCGAGAGCCGGGTGGGGGAGAAGGCCTCGCGCCACGGCGTGTCGCGCCCGCCGATCAGGTCGGCGAGCAGCATCCCCGCGAACGTTCCTCCGGTAAGTCCCCACTTCATGAACGCGGTGGCCGCGTAGACGCGTGCGGACACCGGTGTGTAACTGCCGACCATGGGAAAGTGGTCGTATGACGTGGGGTCCTGCGCCGACCAGCGATGGGTGAATTCCTCGACGTCCCAGTGCTTCCTGGTGAAATCCTCGAGCTGTTCGTAGCGCGTTTCGCTGATGCCGCGCGCGCCGGTCGCGTGCCCTTCCCCGCAGACCACGAGCAGATCACCGCAGGAACGCAGCGACCGCGTCGGATTGCCGGGATTGATCGACAATCCGCTTGGAAGCTCTCCGCGCGTTCGGGCGGCGATGCAGTACGAGCGTTTCGGTTCCAACCGCGCGAAGTAGAGGCCCCTGTCGAATATCGGATAATGGGTGGCGACCACCACCTGATCAGCGGTGACCAGACCGCGGGTGGTCTGGATCCCACAGGGAGCACCTTCGTCGAGTCCGACCGCTCGGGTGTTCTCGTAAACCGCGCAACCGTCGCCGTGCACGGCCGCCGCGAGCCCACCGGTGTACCGAACGGGGTCGAACTCCAGCTGGTCGGCCAGCGCCACCGAGCCCTTCACCGGAAACGGCAGGTCGGTGTCTTCTCGGAATTCCACCGGAAGTCCGGCTCGTTGCGCCGCTTCGACTTCACGTACCACCGCCCCTAGTTCGACGTCGTCGGTGGCGTAGGTATAGGCATTCCGATGACGCAGACCGCACTCGATGGACTCGCCGTTGGCGAGATCGACCAGCTTGCCAACGGCGGCCATTGAGGCGGCTGCGTACGTTTCGGCGGCTTCTCGGCCCCGGTGGGAGTTAATCGCCGAGTACATCGTGGACTGGAGTGCGCTCACTTTGCCGGTGTTCAACCCGGTTGCACCGGAAGCGACCCCGCCGGATTCGAGTACGGAGACCCGGCAGCCCTGTCGTTTGAGCAACAACGCGGTCGTCAATCCGGCAATACCCGCACCGATGACGACCACGTCGAAGTGCCGATTGTCGTCCAGGGCGGGGTAAGCGGGCTGTTCGCCCTCCTGCCAGAGCGAGTGCCGCGCCTGCGTCATGAGCGCCTCCGGAATCAGACGGCGCTGTGCTCGCGCACGAGTTCGAGCGCCGTCGCGGCGATGTCCTCCGCGCTGATCCCCGCTTCGTGGAGCAGTTCCTGCGGGGTCCCCGAGCCGGGCATGCCGGATACGGCGAGGGTTCGGACGGGTGTGCGCGTCGATCCGGTGGCGAGTGCGGTGAGGACCGCTTCACCCAATCCGCCCTCGGGCCAGTGGTCTTCGGCGGTGACGATGCCGGCGGTGTCGCTAGCTGCCGCTGCGAGCGCCTCGGCATCGATCGGCTTGATCGAGTACAGGTCGAGCACTCGGGCGTTGATGCCGTTGTCCTGCAGGATTCCCGCGGCGCGCAAGGACTCGTGAACCGTCACGCCCGCTCCGGCCAGCGTTACGTGGTCTCCGTCCCGGACCACCTTGGAACCGCCGATTCGGAAGGTTTCATCACGCCCGTAGAGTACCGGCGCTGCGCCACGGCTGGCGCGCAGGTACGAGATACCGGGCTGATCCGCCATCAGCTCGACGAGCGCGGCCGTCTGATTTCCGTCACACGGGTAGAGCACGGTGCTTCCGTGCACGGCGCGCAGCGCGGCGAGGTCTTCCAACGCCATCTGAGAAGGACCGTCCTCGCCGATGGCGACTCCGGCGTGCGACCCAACCAGCGACATGTTCGCTCTGCTGACGGCGGCCATGCGGATGAAGTCGTATGCGCGGGCGAGAAATGCGGCGAAGGTCGAGGCGAACGGCCGCCAACCCCGCGCCTGCATGCCGATGGCAGCGGCGAGCATCTGCTGCTCGGCGATGTACATCTCGAAATACCGTTCGGGATGGGCTTCGCGGAACATCTCGGAGTGCGTGGAGTTCGAAACCTCGCCGTCCAGGGCGACCACATCACCGCGGCGGTTGCCGAGGGCGCGCAGCGCTTGCCCGTACGCCTTCCGGGTAGCGACCTCGGTACCCGGATCGAAGCGGACGGGCTCGTCCTGCCGCAGCGGGAACTCGTGGACCGGCCGGTCGTGGCTCGGCCTGTCCGGCTGTACTCGCAGGTCCCGTTTTCCGCCCAGCTCTTCGATGGCTTCGACGGGGTTCTTCAGCGGCTTGCCGTGGGCGCCGAGGGCATCCTCGACATCGCGCACGCCCCTGCCCTTCTTGGTGCGCGCGACGATCATGGTCGGTCGACCGTGCGTCGCGGTGGCGGAGGCGAACGCGGACTCGATCTCATCGAGGTCGTGACCGTCGATCTCGATCGTGTGCCACCCCGAGGCTTCCGCGCGGGCGGAGTACGAATTCAGGTCCCAGCCGTGCATCGTTTCACCGGTTTGGCCGAGCCGGTTGACGTCGACGACCGCGACGAGGTTGTCCAATCGCTCGTGCCCTGCGTGTTCGACCGCTTCCCAGATCGAACCCTCGGCCATCTCGCTGTCGCCGCACAACACCCAGACCCGATAGGGCAATCGGTCGAGCCGCTTGCCGGTCAAGGCCAGTCCCACACCGACCGGCAGGCCCTGACCGAGTGAGCCGGTGGCGACATCCACCCACGGCAGCCGTGGGGTCGGATGGCCCTCCATCCGGCTGCCGAACTTGCGGAAGGTCAGGAGTTCCGCGTCATCGACGGCGCCGACCGCCTTGAAACACGAGTACAGCAGCGGAGAGGCGTGGCCTTTGGAGAAGATGAGGTGATCGTTCCGCGGATCACCTGCATGGTCGAAGTTCAGCCGCAGGTGCCCGTCCAGCAGCGTGGCCATCAGGTCCGCTGCGGACATCGACGACGTCGGGTGGCCGGAGCCGCCCGCGTCACTTGCTCGGACGGAATCCACCCGCAGCTGCTGGGCCAGTTCGTGCCTGAAGCTCATTCGTTCCACTTTCCTTGCTTGCCCGCGGGAGTCGGCTTCGAAACATGTCCGGCCGCGGTCACGGGTCGAACTCGAAGTGCAGCTCCCGCACGGCCCGGTCGTATCGAGCGACGAGTTCGTCCTCGTCCGGGGCACCTATGAAGATGTCGGCGAGCTCGTAGCTGTAGGCGTCCTGCCCGGGGAGCTGGGACAGGCGTTCGCCCTCGGCGGGGACGATCTTGATCTTCGTTCCCGGGATGTCCTGCTCGATGCGGTCGAGTTCGGCGCGGGTGGGGGTACGCCGCACCAATCCGTCCGAGAACCGCCGGTAGAACCACTTGCCTGCGACGGTGTGGTCGCCCGCGCGGTCGTGGCTCTCCGGTTCCTCGCCGAGCGCGAGCTGGATCATGGAGAGGTGGTTCGGGAAGCCGTCGACCGCGGTGAACAACCGGGCATGGGACTGCGAAAGCCGCGGGTTGATCTCGATGACGTTGATCGCGTCGGTCTCGGGGTTCCAGAAGTACTCGATGTTGAACGTGCTTCCCATTAGCCCCATCTGTCGGATCAGGCGCTTGGAGCTGGTGATCAAGCGCTCCTGCACCGCGTTCGGGAGCGTGGACGGGTATTGGTATCGCAGGAAGGATGAGCTGTCCGGGTAGTTGACCGAGTCGATCACCCCGTAGGTACGCACCTCGTCCGCCGTGCTGTACCCCTCGACGGTGACCTGGTAGCCCTCGACGGCTTCCTCCGCGAGGCAGGCCTTGCCGCCGACCTCGCCGATCTCCGGGGGCAGGTCGAGGAAGCTCAACACTTCTTCGAACGGTCCGCCGATCTTGCCGACACCCCGGTGGATTTCCTCGACCGCTCGGTCGAATTCCGTGCGGTTGTGGACTTTGTAGGCGAGTTCCGAGGAGAACGATTTGACCGGTTTGAGCCACATCGGCATTTCCAGCGTGGGAGGTACCTCGGGGTCCGTGGCCAGATCGACGAGGGCGAACCTGGGGAGGTCGTCGACGACCTTCTGCTGTTCGAGCCTGCTCCAGTACTTGTGCTCGCATTTGACGACCGCTTCGAGCGGGGGAGCCCGGAGGCCGAGGCGACGGCACAGGATCGGCACCAGTGAGCTCACCGGGAAGTCCCAATACCCGACGATGGCGTCGATCGGGCCGTCGAAGTTCTCCAGCTGTCGCTGTGCTCGGTCGAGCAGGGCGGTGAAGTCGAGCTCGTGGCGGCCCGTGAGCTCGTCCACGGTCAGCAAGGGCTCGAAACGGTATTCCGACAGGTGCGGGATCTGGCGGAGGATCTCGTGGTTCAGTTCGTCCAAGCCCAATACGAATACATTCCTGGCCATGCCGCACCTTCTCGGTCGCTTCTTCAGCGTGCACCTCGCGGTGTACCCACGCCGGCGCCTTTGACGCCCTCAGGTTTGACGAATGCGAACGCGGGTAGATCTCGAGGCAGAGAAGGCGAACGGACGCGGTTCGCGAATCGGGGAAGTGGGAGTATCCAATGCGGACTGTGACCGAGTTTCCGAATACGGTCACGGAGGACGAACACGTGTGGGTGCCGATGTCGGACGGCACTCGACTCGGTGCGAGGATCTGGCGGCCGGAGGGCTCATCGTCCGCGCCGGTTCCCGCGGTTCTGGAGTTCATTCCTTACCGTAAGCGCGATTTCACCGCCGGTCGGGATGCGATCCACCATCCGTATATGGCCGGACACGGGTACGCGTGCGCTCGGGTCGACCTGCGTGGTAGCGGCGAGTCGGAGGGCGTGCTCACCGACGAGTACCTCGAACAGGAATTCGAGGACTGCGAGGATGTGCTCAAGTGGTTGGCCGAGCAGCCGTGGTGCGACGGACGGGTCGGCATGATGGGCATTTCGTGGGGTGGGTTCAACGGTCTGCAGCTGGCGGCCCGACGCCCGCCCGAACTCCACGCCGTGGCCACGGTCTGCTCCAGCGACGATCGCTACGCCGACGACGTGCACTACATGGGCGGTTGCCTGCTCGGGGACAACCTCTCCTGGGCATCGACGATGTTCGCGTACAACTCGTGTCCACCCGACCCAGCGCTGGTGGGGGACGGGTGGCGCAAAATGTGGCTGGACCGGTTGAACCACAGCGGCTTGTGGTTGGACGAGTGGCTACGGCACCAGACTCGGGACGCGTATTGGCGGCACGGCTCCGTCCGGGAGGACTATTCGGCGATCCGCTGCCCGGTGTTCGCCATCAGCGGTTGGGCCGACGGTTACTCGAACAGCGTCTTCCGATTGATGGAGCACCTCGACGTGCCGCGGAAGGGGCTCATCGGGCCTTGGTCGCACAAGTACCCGCATCTCGGCCAGCCAGGGCCCGCGATCGGCTTCCTGCAGGAACTGGTCCGCTGGTGGGACCGGTGGCTCAAGGGCATCGACAACGGGATCATGGATGGTCCGATGCTGACGGCCTGGATGCAGGACAGCGTCCCGCCGTCGACGTCCTACACGAAGCGACCGGGTCGCTGGGTCGGTGAGCCGAGTTGGCCGACACCGCACGTGCGCCTGATCGAGCACCGGCTGGCGCAGCGACGGATCGCTGCCCGCGACGAAGAAGTGCCTGTGCGCGTTCGCACAGTGGAATCCCCGCTCTCGGTGGGGCAGTTCGCAGGCAAGTGGTGCTCGTACAACGCGCCACCGGATCTTCCCTACGACCAGCGTCAGGAAGATGGCGGGTCGTTGGTCTTCGACAGCGATGTGCTGACCGAGGACTGCGAAATCCTCGGTGCGGCGGCGCTCGATCTGGAGTTCGAGTCCGACCAGCCGGTGGCGATGGTGGCCGTGCGCCTGTCGGACGTGGCGCCTGGTGGTCGCGCGACCCGGGTGACCTACGGGTTGCTCAACCTCACGCACCGGAACGGGCACGAGCATCCGGAGGAGTTGCCTGCGGGCGAGCGGTGCCGCGCACGGGTCTATCTGAACGGGTGTGCGCAGACGTTCCCGGCGGGTCACCGGATTCGGCTGGCGATCTCGACTTCGTACTGGCCGCTCGCGTGGCCGCCGCCGCATCCGGTCAAGCTGACCGTCTACAGTGGACTCAGTAGTCTGCTTCTCCCGGTCCGTGACCTGGGCGAGCCGGACAACATCGTGGAACCGTTCGGAGAGCCCGAAGGTGCTCCGCCGCTGCCGGAGACGCAGCTGCTCCCGGGGAGGCAGAGCTGGACGGTGACCCACGACCTGGTCAGCGACGGGTGCGCGCTCGAAGTGCTCGGCGACAAGGGGACGGTGCGGATGGAGGACATCGACTGGGAGGTCAGCAGGCGCACCTACGAACGCTACGGCCGGATCGGCAACGATTTCGACTCGGTGAGCGGGGAAACCACCACGAAGATCCGCTTCGAGCGCGAAGGTTGGCGGGTCGAGACCGAGACCTACACGATGCTCACCTCGACCCCGACCGACTTCCACCTTCACGCCCGGCTCGATGCCTACGAGAAGGGGGAACGGCTCTTCTCGCAGAACTGGCAGCGCGTGATTCCTCGTGACCACGTCTGACAAGAACACGCGGAGGAGTGCAATGTGGACGACTCGCCCACGGAAACGCACCATCAGAATCGGCCCCCTCCGGATTCGGCGAGGACGCAACGGCTGGTCGGCGCAGTGGCGTTCGCGAGCCGTCCGCGTCCGGCGTAGACGGCGGTAGACGCGGTTCGGCCCTGGCGTCAGGTCTCCTCGTGCCGAGGCGGGAGCTGCCGCCGGTACTGACCACCCGGAGATGGCTTCGGGGCCGTCCGCCCCACACGGTTATGGCAAGGCATCGAAGGGGAAGGGCTTCTGCGGCTGGTGTGGTGTGGACGAGATTTCCTGACCGGCCACCAGCTCGCGGTAGAGGCCGCTGTTCGTGAGCAGTTCGTCGTGAGTACCGGCGGCAACGGTTCGGCCGTCGTCGAGAACGACGATGCGGTCCGCATGCCGCACGGCCGACAGCCGCTGCGTGGCGACGAGCACGCCGCACTCCGAGGCGACGTTGGTCATGACTTCGGTCAGCGAGGCCGCGCCGATGGCATCCAGGTGCGAGGTCGGTTCGTCCAGCAACAGCACCGATGGACGCGGGAGTAGAGCGCGCGCGAGGGCGACGCGC
This sequence comes from Parasphingorhabdus pacifica, assembly GCF_054779195.1. Classification (NCBI taxonomy): domain Bacteria; kingdom Pseudomonadati; phylum Pseudomonadota; class Alphaproteobacteria; order Sphingomonadales; family Sphingorhabdaceae; genus Parasphingorhabdus; species Parasphingorhabdus pacifica. Next base: position 76,742 of record NZ_BAAGYS010000003.1, on the reverse strand, counting down.
TGCCGCTCAGCGGCGGACAGCGCATCTCCTCCTGCACCGATCACGCTGTTCAACCCGTCCGGTAGCCGACGCACCACTCCGCGGAGGTCGGCGAGTTCAACGACCCGGTCCACCTCGTGGTCGGCGGCGTCGGGCATCGCGTACGCGATGTTGTTCCACAACGAATCCTCGATGATGTGGGCGTCCTGATCGACGAGGGACACCCGAGAGCGACATACGTCCCTGCTCAGCGAGTGAGCCGGTTGGCCGTCGAAGTGCAACTCGCCGGAGTCCGGCTCGTAGAACCTCGTCACCAGAGCGAAGATCGTGCTCTTGCCTGCCCCCGATCTGCCGACCAGCGCGACGATCCGACCGCGCGGCACGCCGAGCGAGACGTCGCGCAGGACCGGATGCGCCCGGTAGCCGAACCAGACGTCCCGGATTTCGAGCGCGGGCGGGTCTCGCGGCGAATCGACCGGGGCACGCTGGGGCGAATCCGCCTCCACTTCGAGACCGAGCCCCTCGTCGATGCGCTGCCATGCGGCGAAGCCGTTCCGCACACGTCCCAGGCCACGAAGTGCCGATGAGAGCGGGACCACCAGGTAGGCGGCGTAGAGCAGGAAAGCGGTCAGGTCTCCGAGTGAAGCGTCGCCGCTCACCACTCGCGCGCTGCCGATCACGAGGACCAGCAGGAATGAGCCCTTCGACACCAGCTCCACGGCCGGGTTCAGCACCGATGCGAGCCTCCCGGCACGGACGCCCGTCTGGTACACGGTGCGGATGCGGTCGTCGAGCTGTTCGAGCACGCGCCGTCCGGCGCGATTCGCGCGGATCATGCGCAGTGAGCGCAGCACTCCTTCCAATTCGGAGGCGAGCGAACCGACGGCGCTCCGGGCGCGTTCGTCCGCGATGCGGATGCCCGTGAGCAAGGGGGAGACCGACAGTGCCGCGATGCCCGCGTTGATCGCCACGAGCCCCAAGAGAAACGGGTCGATCCAGAGCATCAGCACCACCGCGCCCGCTGCGGTGAGCGCACCGGTTGCGACGTCGACGACTCCTTGCGCTACGGCCTGCCGCAACAGCGCTGTGTCCGCCGTGACCCTGGAGATCAGATCATCGGTGCGACGCCGCTCGTAGACCTGCATGTCCAGTCGCAACAGCCGGGAGGTGAGGCTGTGGCGGAGGCCGAGCACGATCCCTTCGCCCATGTTCCTCAGGAAGAGCCGGCTCAACGCCGTGCTTCCCGCCTCGGCGAGGAGCAGAACAGCCAGTCCCAGGAAGACCGGCCACAGCGCGGTCCCGTGCGTTCCGGCGTCGAGCACGTGTTTGGCGATCAGCGGCTGCACCAGACCGAACACCGCCCCCGCGAGAGTAAGCACGATCGCCACTGCGATCACGCGTTCGTGCCCGGTGGTCAGCCGCAACATCGCTCGCGCTCCCGCCCGAACCGTCGCACCCGACTGCGTCACGCTTCGCCTCGCGCATCGTGCCTCGTGCCTCGCGACGGTCGGTGACGTTCGTGATCCCATCGCTTTCCTTCCTGCGCCCGGCCGGAGTGGGAGCGGGGAGTCACCGGCCGGGAAGTTCTGCGGTCCGGGCGAGTGCCGCCGTTGCGCGTGGACTGGGCGCGAACGCGGCGGAGTCCGGGCTGTTTCGAGAGATATCAGCAGGGCACGCCCGCGCCCTGCTGCGGGACCGTTGCTCGTGCTGTTCGTTCGAGATTGCGCAACCAGACCTCGCAGGCGATCGTCGAGTGGAGGATGGCGTCGCGGAACCCGGGGCCCTCCGGTCGAAGTACCAAGGTGCGCAGTGCGTGAGCATCGACGAGACCGCGCTCGGCGAGCCGTGAGTTCTTCCACAACGCCGCGAGGTCGTCCCGATGTTCGCGGAGTCCGTCGGGGGCGTCCATGGCGGCGATGGACCTGTTCCTGCGCCGCAGGCACGAATCCGGAACGATTCCGTCCATCGCTCGTGCGAGCAGTGGTTTGTACTGCCACGGCGTGACCCGTTGACCGGGATGGACCGAGAGAAATGCCTCGACCACCCGGTCGTCCACGAACGGGGACGCCAGCGGAAGCCCGGCTCGGGCCGACAGCTGGTCCCACTGCCGCAGAACGCGAGTGCACGAACGGATCCGTGCCAGGTCGGCGTGCATGCCCCGGTCCGGGGACAGTGGTGCGGCGTGGTCGGCCGCAACACTGAGCGACTCTCGCGCGAGGTGAGCTGCTTCGGGGGTGATCCAGCCGGAAAGGCGCGGCGGTATTCCCCACCCGAGAGCGCTGCGTTCGCTCGCGGGTAGTGGTCCACGGAGGTCCCGGGCGGAATCCGAAAGCCATTCCGGGTAGCTCCGGGAGTCGGCGAGCGCGTGGTACATGCCGATCACCGGCCAGTTCCACAGGGCTCGGAATCCGCGCAATCTACGGAGTGCGAGTAGTGGCCGGGTTCGAACGAGGCGGTGGTAGTACGCCGCCGAGCCCCACGCCACATGATCGCCGCCGATCGCGGTGAGGTGCAGACGGCTTCCCTTCGCACGGAGGGTGGGCACGTGTGCGAGCGCCCGTGCCCGGTCCGGCACGCCGATGGTCGGTTCGTCCAGCGAGCTGCCGATTTCCAGCAACTCCCCGTAGACGTGCGGGGACTCCGCGGGTGACCAGACGACGTGTTCCACCTCGGGCAGGTGTTCGGCCGCGTACCGGGCCCACTGCAGATCACTGTCGGCCGGGCCGTGCCCGGGCGATGTGCTGGCCACGACCTTGGCCGAGGATCGCGCGGCCACGAAGCAGATGGTGGTGGAGTCCGAGTCGCCGGAAAGGTCGCAGCTGATCGTGCCACCGCGGTCCGCTCGGGCGCCGACCGCGTCGGCCAGTGCTTCGCGGACAGCGGGGGCACCGCTTTCGACCGAACGTGTCGGTTCGGGTGGAGACCACCAGTTGGATACCCGACTGTTCTGTCCGTCCGGCTCGATGACCAGTGCGTCTTCCGGGGCGACCGCCTCGACTCCCTGCCACATCGAGCCTTCGTCGAACGGTTTCGGTACCGGCCACAGCAGGCGAGTGGCGATCCGGTGCTGATCGGGTATCGCGCGGATGGCCGAAGCGAGCGTGTCCGCCCGGCTGGTTGCTACCACGGTGCCTTGAACGGTCGCGTGAAAAACGCGTCGGAGACCGGTTGCGGAACCATGGATGCGAATCCGCTGGTCGAGGCTCCCGATGAGGTGAAAACTTCCGGGCAAGCTTTGAGCCAGCGCGTCGAGTTCGGTGAGGTCCCGCAGTCCGCCGGCCTTGTGGGCCAGCTCCGAAACGGTCACCGGGCAGCTGCCGAGGACGATGAGGGAGGCTCGTGAGGTCCGGGCGAAAACGATGTTCGCATCGGACCAGCGGCCGATCAGCCACGGTCGGCCCGAAGGGTGTCGGACCGTTCTGGTGCGGGGCCGGGAGAAACGCTTGGCGGCGGCGAGCGCGTCATCGCAGTCGGGGAGGACGACGAAGTGTTCCTCGACGCCGCCGGGTGGTGTCGGCATTCCGGGCATGGGTGAATCGGCCTACCGGGTCTCAGTTCGTGCCGAAGGTCAGCCGGTCGCCCTCGGAGTGCTCCGGGCGGATCGCCTGTCCCCGAACGGTGCCAGGTTGATTTCGTACGGGCTTGTCGAAGTCCATCTCCATCGTTGGCTTCCCCTTCTGTCGTTCGTCATCGGCGTGCGATGCGAATTCGTCAGGCCGCCGTGACCCGCGGAAAATGTCGCCGGGCCCGCTGAAAATCACGAGCCCGGCCAGCAGAGTCATGACCGACTGGAACCTATCACCGCGTTTTGTCCGGTCAGCGCGATCCTGCTGTCGCTGTGCACTCGGACGCGAGGAGGAGCTGTTCCTGTCCTGCGGTGCTGTGGCTGGCCGGTCGGCCCGGTCGACTCGGGAGGTCGCGCGGAGATTGGTCGACCAGTGCTTCGGGAGACTATTTCACGGAAATCTTCTTCATCAGTTCTAGTGGAATATTGTTCGCCTGAAAGAATGACGACCCGGTTGTTCGGGTAGCAACTTTCGGAAATGTTGGACATGAATTGTCCGAGATGGTGAACGGGTTTTCCGGTATCGCCCTGGTTCGGCCGGAGTTTCGCCCACACCGGCCGTTCCGCCACGGCGAGGCGATGCGACCCCGTCCGTGTCGAGTTTCGCCGCGATGTTGGGTACCCGCAGGGCGCAGCCGTTCATCGGGAGTGTTGGCATGGCGAGAGGCACGACGCGCACACATGTGCGCTGGATCGTTCAGGCGCTCGACCCCAGGGCGAACCCGCTGCGACGAGCGGTCGACCGGGTGACCGCGCTCGCAACAGTGGCCCTGCTACTCGGAATCGTGCTGGCCGTCCCCGCTTCCGCGGTCGTGGGCAATCGGATCTTCGAGGATCAGGCGCGGATGGCCGAGGCGGAGGCTGCGCGGCGACATCAGGTCGTCGCGGTGGTTCGCGGCCCCGCCGAGTTCTCACCGGCCGGCAGCGGTCGGCAGCATCAGGCGCCCTCGGCGCGCGTTCCGGTCCGCTGGACCGGCTCGGACGGCAGCACGCACCTGGGCGATATCCGAGCTTCGCCGGGAAGCGAGGTTGGTGACCCGGTGCCAATCTGGGTGAACGAGGAAGAGGACATCGTGCCACCGCCGCGGACGGACGGTCAGGTGATGGCGACAGCGGTGGTGGTCGCGGCGACCATCATGCTCGGCACCCAGTTGCTGTGCGCGTTGGCCATCGCGGTCGTGCGGTGGCTGGCCGACGTCCGGGCGCGACGAGCGTGGCACCGGGAGTGGGAAATCGTCCAACCGGTGTGGACGCGCCGATCTGACCGGTGAGGTGGACATGACCGAGGCTGACCCGATCGTGGTGGGCGTCGACGGGACCCCGGCCGGAGTGCGCGCGCTGCGCTGGGCAATTGAGGAAGCACGTCTTCGGCACCTCCCGGTCCGAGCGATCACCGTTTGCCCGCCCGCCCCCGACTCGTCCCGGCAGTCGACCCTCGAACCTTACGAAGCACCCATGCGCGGTTTGAGCGGTTCTGTTCGGGCCTGCTTGGTGGGGGAGCCCCTCCCGCACCTGCGTGCGGAACTCCTGAACGGCAGGGCTGCGGACGTGCTCGTCGCCTGCTCCGACCGCGCCGCGTTGCTCGTGCTCGGTGACCACGGGAGGAACCTGTGGGATGCCGAACCGCTCGGCGGGACGGCGTGGGAGTGCATCCATCGCGCGCGGTGCCCGGTTCTCGTCGTTCCGGCCGAAACCCGCGAACGCGTGACGGCGCCCACCGTCAACGACCCGGTGCTGGATTGAATCGGGATTCCGTTCGGTCGGGTGAACCGCGGACCCGATCCGGCAACGAACGGGCAGGCTTGAGGCGAAAGCGGTCCGGAGCAACCGAGCGTGGAGGTGGCAGTGAACTTTCCGATCGTGGTAGGTGTCGACGGCTCGGAAGCGGGCCTGGAGGCGGCCCGGTGGGCCGCCCTGGATGCCGCGCTGCACCGGGTGCCGGTGCGGTTGCTCAGCGTGGTCTCACTCGGTCCGATGGCCGGGCTGACCGGCAGCGCGGTACCGGAGCACGTCTACACCGCGGTGGATGATCGTGCGCGCGAGCACCTGGCGGCCGCCGCCGAGGTGGTATTTCAGACGCAGGGGTGCCAAGAGATCGAGCAGGAGGTCCGGCACGGCCATCCGGCCTGGATACTCGTCGACGAATCGGCGCACGCGCGCCGGGTCGTCGTCGGTTCGCAGGGACTGGGTGAGCGCACCGGGCACGGGCTCGGATCGACGGCGGAGGCGCTCGTCGCACACGCGCGGTGTCCGGTTGTGGTGGCTCGCGGTTCGGGCGCGCCCCAACGGAGTGAACTCCCGGTTGTCGTCGGCGTCGATGGCTCCCGGATCGGGGACGCGGCTGTCGAGGCGGCGTTCGAAGAGGCGTCGGTGCGGGAAGTGCCGCTGGCGGCGGTGCACACCTGGAACGACGTTGCCAGCGGTGACTTGTTCGCGGCCGATACCGGCCTCGATTGGGACTCGGTGGAGCGTCACGAGAACGCCGTGCTCGCCGAGCGGCTGGCCGGTTGGCAGGAGAAATACCCGGACGTGCGGTTGTGGCGAGTTGTCGAGCGGGATCGGCCCGTTCGGTGCTTGATCGAACACGGTGGGCGGGCGCAGCTGATCGTGGTCGGTAGCCGGGGGCGTGGCGGGTTCACCGGGATGCTCCTCGGGTCGACCAGCCGGTCGCTGGTGCACTCGGCACCGTGTCCCCTGATGGTGGTGCGATACCAGGAGCACTGAGCCGGCTGCCACGACGTTCCACCCGGGACGCGGGTGGTTCCGTGCTGCCGAGAACCGACCACCGAGCGGACTGCGGAGGCGCGCGACTCTCCGGTCGCCGGATTCCAGTCCGACCGCGAGCTCGCCACGAGCCGGGGGCGAGGATCCATTGATCCACTTCGGGTGACGGGTCTCGAGGCGATCCACTGTGGATTCGTCCGGTGGTCGGAGCCCCTGGTGTTCACCGAGGCGGCCGGTAATGTGTGCGCAGCCGATCCGGTCTGCGGGAGAAACCGGTGGGCGCGGTGAATCGGTACGGCACTGTAGTGCCGGTGCGGAACAGTAGTGGAGGTGATCGGCATGGCCACGGGTGCCATCGAGAGCCCGAAGGACGGAGCTGGAAGCGCTGTCCGGGGCATCAGGCCGCGGAACCGCCGTGCCCTGATCCTGACGGCCGCGTCCGATCTGTTCTCGCGCCACGGTTACACACGAGTGTCGGTCAGCGACATCGCGGAAGCCGTCGGTATCGGTCCCTCGGCGCTGTACCGCCATTTCGCGGGCAAGCAGCAACTCCTGATGCAGGTGGTGCTCGAGCATCTCGAACCGTTCCAGGCCGTGCTCGACGACGTGGGCTCCGAAAACATGGACGCGGTTGCGCGGAAGCTGGGCGCGATCGCCGTGGACACCAGGCCGCTCGGGGTGTTGTGGCAGCGTGAGTCCCGGCATTTGCCTCGCGCTCAACGCGCTGAGTTGAAGGAGCAGCTGCGGGTGGTGGCGACCAAGCTCGCGGGGTTGACCCGTGCGCAGCGCCCCGAGTTGACCGATCAGGACGCCCGGTTTCGGGCTTGGTGCCTGTTCAGCGCGCTGACCAGCGCTTCGTACCATCACGTGGAATTGCGCAGGGGCAGGCTCGAGGAACTCCTCGGCAACATGGTGTTGAATATCGTCGCGCAGCCGCCGCTCGAGTTCAGCGATTCGAGCGAGGTCGCCGTACGATCCCGTTCTTCGATGGTGGAGCGCACGGCTTCGCGGCGGCGCCTCCTGCTCGGGGCCGCCACCAGGTTGTTCGCCGAACACGGTTATGCGGCGGTCACGACCGAGGACATCGGGGCCGCGGTGGGGATCGCGGGCCCGAGCGTGTACAACCACTTCGCGACCAAGCAGGAGCTGCTCAACACCGTGATCACCAGGGGTTCTTCCTGGTTGGAGATCGAACTGGAACGAACGTTGTCCGGGGCGTCGGACGTGCGGGACGCGCTACGGGGGTTGCTCGGCGCGTACATCGGCTTCGCGACGGGGCACGGCGAGTTCATCGACATCCTGGTCAGCGAGGTCGACCACCTGCCGGACTTCGAACGACACCGTGCCAGGCAGGTGCAACGGGAGTACATCTCCGAGTGGGTGGCGCTGCTGCGGGAGGTGCGTGCTGACCTGGATCAGTCGGAGGCGCGGGTGCTCGTGCAGGCCGCGGTGACGCTGGCCAATGACATGGCCCGCACCGGCTTGATCCGCGATCCCGACGCGGTCCTGCAGGTGGGGAACGGTCTGATGCTCACGACCCACCCAAGCCGATCCTGAAGTGGACTATTGGACGTTCACTTACCTCGTGTCGGAGGGCGATTCTCCTGGTGTTTTAATTGAGGTGGTCAGCTATCGGCCAGTCACATCCTGGTTGACGCGCGGAGTGTGGCGGCGATAGTGTCCGCGCGCCCGCCGAATGCACCGCGGCACTGGTGTCGCGGCGGGCCGTGGACAGTCGACCTCGCCACTGGGCGGACGGGGAATCAAGGACGGGATAGGACATGAGCGCGACCGAGCCGGTTGGTGAACTGCCTCCGAACGAGCCCGACATTCATACGACCGCGGGCCGGTTGGCGGACTTGTACCGGCGGAACCACGAAGCCGTGCATGCCGGCTCCGAGCGAGCTGTGGAAAAGCAGCACGCGAAGGGTAAGAAGACCGCGCGGGAACGAATCGACGCCCTGCTCGACCACGGCTCGTTCGTGGAAATCGACGAGCACGCCAGGCACCGGTCGGTCAACTTCGGCATGGAAGCCGACCGCCCGTACGGGGACGGGGTCGTCACCGGATACGGCACCGTCGACGGCCGCCGGGTGTGCGTGTTCTCGCAGGACTTCACCGTGTTCGGGGGCAGTCTGGGCGAGGTGTTCGGGGAGAAGATCGTCAAGGTCATGGACCTGGCGCTCAAGACCGGATGCCCGCTGATCGGAATCAACGACTCCGGTGGTGCCCGAATCCAGGAGGGTGTGGCGGCTCTCGGGCTGTACGCCGAGATCTTCAAGCGGAACACCCACGCTTCCGGTGTGATCCCCCAGATCTCCCTGGTGGTGGGGCCGTGTGCGGGCGGCGCCGTGTACTCGCCAGCCATCACGGACTTCACCGTGATGGTCGACAAGACCTCGCACATGTTCATCACCGGACCCGACGTGATCAAAACCGTGACCGGTGAGGACGTCACCTTCGAGGAACTGGGCGGCGCGCACACGCACAACTCGCGCTCGGGCAACGCGCACTACCTCGCCTCCGACGAGGACGACGCGATGTCCTACGTCAAGGAGCTGCTCTCGTTCCTGCCGTCCAACAACCTCTCCGAGGCTCCGATCTACGCTTCCGGTGAGGAAGACCAGGGGGCGATCGCGGACTCGGTGACCGGCGCGGACGCGGACCTGGACACCCTCATCCCGGATTCCGCGAACCAGCCCTACGACATCCACGAAGTGATCACCCGCGTGATCGATGACGGCGAGTTCCTGGAGGTCTCGTCGCTGTTCGCGCCGAACATGGTGGTCGGTTACGGCCGGATCGAGGGACACAGCGTCGGGATCGTGGCCAACCAGCCGACTCAGCTGGCCGGCACATTGGACATCGACGCCAGTGAGAAGGCCGCCCGCTTCGTGCGGACCTGCGACGCCTTCAACATCCCGGTGCTGACGCTGGTGGACGTGCCGGGTTTCCTGCCGGGAACCGGGCAGGAGTTCAACGGCATCATCCGCCGCGGCGCGAAGCTGCTGTACGCCTACGCCGAGGCCACCGTCCCGCTGGTCACCGTGATCACGCGCAAGGCCTACGGCGGCGCCTACGACGTGATGGGGTCGAAGCACCTGGGAGCCGACGTCAACCTCGCGTGGCCGACCGCGCAGATCGCGGTCATGGGTTCGCAGGGCGCGGCCAACATCCTCTACCGCAGGCAGTTGGCCGAGGCCGCCGAGAACGGCGAAGACGTCGAGGCGCTCCGGGCGAAACTTCAGCAGGAGTACGAGGACACCCTCTGCAACCCGTACGTCGCCGCTGAACGGGGCTACGTCGACTCGGTCATTCCGCCCTCGCATACTCGGGGTCACGTGGCCCGTTCCCTGCGGATGCTGCGGGAGAAGCGGGAGACGCTCCCGGCCAAGAAGCACGGGAACATCCCCCTCTGATCCCGTTCGACCGTGACCGGTGGTCGCTCCGGAACCGCGCGTTCGGCGATTCCGGAGTCCGCCGGTGACCCGGAGTTCGACCATGGCGGCCGCCTCGGGCGGCACCTGTCGCAGAAGGACACCACCATGAGCCAGCCAGACCCAGAACAGGACGAACGCCCGGTCCTGCGGATCGTGCGCGGCAATCCCGACGACACCGAGATCGCCGCGCTGACCGTCGCTCTTGCCGGTGCGGCAACGGCACGGGGCGTCGCACCCGCACCGGAAGGCCCGGCCTCGGTCTGGGCAGACCGTTCAGAGGCGTTGCGCCGCCCCGCGGGCCACCGGCCGCTGCGTCCCGGACCGCACACCTGGCGGACCTCCGCTCTGCCCCGCTGAGAATCGACCAGACTTTTTCGAGGAGCTCTGAGAACTTTGTCCACTGGAGAGACGACGATCAATAAGGTGTTGGTCGCGAATCGCGGGGAGATCGCGGTTCGGGTGGTTCGGGCGTGCAGGGATGAGGGCATCGGGTCGGTGGCGGTGTACGCCGAGCCGGACTCGGAAGCCCTGTTCGTCCGGTTGGCGGATGAAGCGTTCGCGCTGGGGGGGTCGACGGCTGCGGACAGCTACCTCGATGTGGGCAAGGTGATCGAGGCGGCACGGCGTTCCGGGGCGGATGCGGTGCACCCCGGCTACGGCTTCCTCTCCGAGAACGCGGATTTCGCGCAGGCCGTGTTGGACGCCGGACTGATCTGGATCGGTCCGACACCGCAGGCGATCCGGGACCTCGGTGACAAGGTGACCGCGCGGCAGATCGCGATGTCGGCGGGGGCTCCACTGGTGCCCGGGACGAAGGATCCGGTGGGCGACGCCGACGAGGTCGTATCGTTCGCACGTGAGCACGGCCTGCCGGTGGCGATCAAGGCCGCGTTCGGCGGTGGCGGGCGCGGGCTGAAGGTCGCACGCAGCATCGAGGAGATCCCGGAACTGTTCGACTCGGCCGTGCGGGAAGCCGAGGGTGCGTTCGGTCGGGGCGAGTGCTTCGTGGAGCGGTACCTGGACCGGCCACGTCACGTCGAGGCACAGGTGTTGGCCGACCAGCACGGCACTGTCGTCGTGGTGGGGACGCGGGACTGCTCGCTGCAGCGCAGGCACCAGAAGCTGGTCGAGGAAGCGCCCGCGCCCTTCCTGACCGACGCGCAGCACCGGGAGATCCACGAAGCCGCGCGGTCGATCTGCGCCAAGGCCGGCTACCACGGTGCCGGCACGGTGGAGTTCCTGGTCGGAGTGGACGGGACGATCTCCTTCCTGGAGGTCAACACGCGGCTGCAGGTCGAACATCCCGTCTCGGAGGAGACCACCGGAATCGACCTGGTGCGCGAACAGTTCCGCATCGCGTCCGGGGAACACCTGGACATCACCGAGGACCCCGAACCCGCGGGACATGCCATCGAGTTCCGGATCAACGGTGAGGACGCGGGCCGCGGGTTCCTGCCCGCACCCGGCACCGTCACCTCGTTCGTGCCGCCTGCGGGCCCGGGCGTCCGGGTGGACGCCGGCGTGGAGAGTGGCACGGTCATCGGCGGCCAGTTCGATTCGCTGCTGGCCAAGGTGATCGTCTCCGGGCGGGACCGCGAGCAGGTGCTGGAGCGCTCGCGGCGAGTGCTCCAGGAGATGGTCGTCGAAGGAATGGCCACGGTGCTGCCGTTCCACCAGTTGATCGTGCGGGACCCGGCCTTCGTCGGTACCGACGGGTTCTCCGTGCACACGCGATGGATCGAGACGGAGTTCGAGAACACGGTCGAGCCGTTCACCGGAGGTGCGGAGCCGACGGAGGGCGAATCTCGAGAGACCATCACCGTCGAGGTCGGCGGGCGCCGGTTGGAGGTTTCGGTGCCTGCTTCGTTCGGGGGCGGGGGCGCGGCTCAGCCCGCTCGCTCGGCGCCACCTCGCCGACGTTCGACCGGCGGCGGCGCGGGAGCGGTGTCCGGGGACAGCGTGACCGCGCCGATGCAGGGCACGTTGGTCAAGCTCGCCGTCGAAGAAGGCCAGCAGGTCAGCGCCGGTGACCTCATCGGGGTACTCGAAGCGATGAAGATGGAAAACCCGGTCAACGCGCACAAGGACGGCACCGTCGGCGGATTGCAGGCCAAGCCGGGCGATGCGCTCACGCAGGGCACGACGATCTGCAACATCGCCGATTAAGGGACTGACCCGGTGCGGGCGCTGCACGCTCGCACCGGGGGGTGTGTGAGCACCGCTGCCCGGGGTCCATCACACCGGATCGGCCGGCCCGGGCAGCGGACGAGCACGATCAACACCCGCATCCGGGAGGATCCATGCACTCGATGTGCACGTGCCTGTGCAGTCAGGCGGGGCACCACGGGGTTTGTCGGGAAACCGCGGAATCGGGATTGAGGCTGTTGGCCCCGCCGTTGACCATGTCCTCGACCGGTGAGGTGTGCAGGCCGTGCTATCTGGCGACCGCCTCGCCCGAGATGTATCCGGGCGAGAGCTGGAGCGCGCAGCACGCGCTCCGCGGTGACCTGCGATCGAGTCGCTGAGAAGTGCTCCGTCACGGCCACGACTGTGGTGGGGATTCAGCCCGTCGCCAGGCTTTCGAGAATCTCGCGCTGTGCGGGAACGGGAAGCATGTGCAGGATGCCGCGGACGCGCTGATGCCTGCGCCGGAGGGCCTTTCGTTCGGGAATTCCGGGACCGGTCTCCAACTGCGGGACGATCCGGTTCATGACGTCCTCGTTCGAGGCGGGTCCGGCCATGGCCTGCTCGGCGGCGTCCTTCTCCTCGCTCATCCCGATCGGCCCGTGCCGCTTCCCGTTGAGGGACTGGGCGACCACGGGCTGATCACTGGTCAGCAGTACTTCCCGCGGGCCGAACATGACGAGCTCGCGCCGGAACAACATGCCGAGGTTGTCCGAACCGTCCGCGCGAGATTGATGTGTTGTGCTCTTGGTGCCCGGAGAAGCCGCATGAAATCGCGACTGAGCTGAGGTGCCCCGCCGATAAGCTGGAACCGCTTCGGTCGGCGTCGATGACGTGGGCCGCTGGACACGGCCCGACCCCGTCGTGGTGACCTCGTCCCGGAGGTGCTCACCAGTGCTCGATCCGTCCAGCGCCCCAACCGTCGTCGCGGGCGTTCCAAATTCAGTCGGTGAGAGGAAGAACGAGGTGCGAGGCATGAAGCGTTTCGCTCGTCTTGAGCAGATCTTGTCCCTGGATCCCGACCGGGACTACGAGCAGATCTACCGCATGCTCGCCGAGCACGAGTTCCCGTGGGACATCGCGCGGGCGTTGGAACTCGCGTTGTTCCGCACCTACGCGGTTCCGAGTATCGGAAAGCTGCTCGACCGCACCGGGGAGTTCACCGGATGTCCGCAGCAGCGCTACGACGACACCGCGCTGGTCCTCTACGAGATCTTCCATTCCGGCGGCATCGACGAGGCCAAGCGTGCTGCGGCCGTCGATCACCTCAACCGGATCCACGGGCTCTACAAGATCAGCAATGCCGACTACCTCTACACGCTGGCGACTTTCGTCGTGATCCCGGTGCGCTGGCTGGAGTTGTACGGGTGGCGTTCGCTGCACGAACGGGAGATCAGGGCCATTACCAACACCATGCGGCGGATGGGCGAAGGGATGCACATCGGCGGGATTCCCGAAACCTACGCCGGATTCGAGCGACTGCTCGACGAGTACGAACGCGACCACTTCGACTTCGACCCGGGGGCGCAGCGTGTGGCGCACGCGACGCTCAAGACGATGGGCTCGTGGTTCCCGTATCCGCTCTCCGAGGTGGCGCGGCGGGTTCCACTGCTGTTGATGGACGAGCACCTCCTGCGGGCGCTTCACCTGCCGGAACCGCCGGAGTGGATGCGAGCGGTGGCGAGACTGGGCTTGAAGGCGCGGGGGAAGGTCGTGCGGTACATGTCGCCACGTCCGGATTCCGCCCCGGCCGTACCGGCGCCGCGCAGTTACCCGGACGGGTACGTCCTCGAACAGCTCGGCCCGCGTAAGTTCCACAAGCTGCGGGAGGGGCCCGCGGAACGGGATGGTTCGCCGGTCTCCTGACCCGTGTCGCCTGCGACGGCTGAACCGGTCGGTTCGGCCGTCGCTTTGGTGTGCTCGCGCATCGTCACGGTTGGTGGATATCGGTGGGTCCGCTTTATTGACAGCGCGACAACAACGGGTGAGACTCGTCGTCGAACCGCACATCTGAGAGGAAGACACCTCCATGCCACGAGTCCTGACCGAGCGAGATCCAGCGAGACATCACCGGCAAGGAGCTACGGGTTGTGACTGATCTCCGCGGGCTCACCCGAACGAAGTACGGTGACGGAGCCTGGGAAGGCTTGAAGTGGAGAACCGAAGGAGTGCGTCGATGCTGACGACGAGATTCTGCGAGACGTTCGGGGTGGATCACCCGATCGCTCAGGGCGGGATGCAGTGGGTGGGGCGAGCCGAACTCGTCTCGGCGGTAGCCAACGCTGGGGCGCTGGGGTTCCTCACCGCGCTGACTCAGCCGACACCCGAAGACCTGGTCAAGGAAATCGCACGGTGCCGGGAGATGACCGACAAGCCGTTCGGGGTCAACCTGACCATTCTGCCCTCGATCAATCCGCCTCCGTACGAGGAGTACCGCCAGGCGATCATCGAGTCGGGCATCGGTGTCGTGGAAACGGCGGGTTTCAACCCCGCCGACCACATGCCGGAGTTCAAGGCCGCGGGAATCAAGGTCCTGCACAAGTGCACCAGCGTGCGCCACGCAGTGAAGGCGCAGGCCATCGGCGTGGACGGGGTGAGCATCGACGGGTTCGAGTGTGCCGGTCACCCCGGTGAGGACGACATTCCGGGCCTGGTGCTGATCCCCGCGGCCGCCGACCAGATCACGATCCCCATGATCGCCTCGGGCGGGTTCGCCGACGCGCGCGGTCTCGTCGCCGCGCTCGCACTCGGGGCCGACGGCGTCAACATGGGAACCCGCTTCCTGTGCACAGCGGAGTCGCCCGTGCACGAGAAGGTCAAGGAACAGATCGTCGCGGCCAGTGAGCGGGACACCGAACTGATCTTCCGTCCGCTGCGGAACACCGCTCGTGTCGCCAGCAACAGCGTGAGCCGCGAGGTCGTGGAAATCCTCGAAGGTGGCGGGCAGTTCGAGGACGTCCGCGAACTGGTCGCGGGTGCCCGCGGCCGGAGGGTCTACGAGGAAGGCGATCCGGAGCTGGGCATCTGGAGCGCGGGAATGGTGCAGGGCCTCATCCGCGACGTTCCGGCCGTGGACGACCTCGTGCGGCAGCTGGTGAGCGAAGCCGGCGAGCTCATCAACGCTCGCCTCGGTGGCCTGCTGCGCTGAAGATCACGTCTCGAGCGCGTCGGCCTTGCGCACTGCGGGAAAGACCGTGTTCAACAGGTGCAACACGGACTGGGTGAGCATGATGTGCAGGTCGGCGCGGTTGAGCGTGCCACGCACCAGCCATTCGCGGGATGCGGCCTTGAGCAGGCTGCCGTAGGCGCGGATCATGGCTCGCAGCTCCTCCCGCCCGTCGACGACATCGGTCATCATGGCGGCTTCGAGCACGCGGTCCGTCGTGATTTCGTCGGACTCGAGCATGATCTGCTCGATGTCGGTGTCGCGGCCGATGGCTTCAGAGCCGATGGCCGAGAGCCACATGTCCTTGTTTCGATCCACGACGTCGAGCCAGCGGTCGACGGAGATCGAGATGCGTTCCTGGACCGTCGTGCGCGGAAGGTTCTCGGCGACGGATGCGGGAACTATCAGCATCTGCCGGACGACCTGCAGGTACAGACCGCGCTTGCTGCCGAAGTAGTGGTTGATCAGTGCCCTCGCGACACCGGCCTCTCGTGCGATGTCCGAGGTGGAGACAGACGTGTAGCTGCCCGCGCCGAAGAGTCGGCGCGCGACACTGAGGATCTCCGCGCGTCGCGCGTCGGGTTCCAGGCGGCGGCGAGGAGTTGTGGGCTGCGCTTCCATGGCACTACTGTTCCGGCCTGTTGTCGCCGTGTCAATAAAGCCGCACTGGTGTGCGGCGAACGTTTCCGAACGAGGCCCGGACTGCTGTGCCGATGAGTCGGCGAACCCCACAAGCCCGCCCTCTCTCGTGCCCGCGTCACCCCGGCCTGCCCGGCACGAAGAACCCGGTGCACTGGTGACCACGGCGCTCGCCGCTGATACTGCCAGCATCGGCCATTCGCGCGCATGCACGGGGGATAGGGGGCGTTGGCGTGCTGGGGTATGTCGAATCAGATGGGTGAGCGGTCGGGCGTGGACGGCCTCCCGGCCGCTGCGGCCGGCCCGACTGCCGTCCGAGCACGCTCACCGGCACCCGACCTGGCGCGTGGCTACGTGCTGCTGGTCATCGCACTCGCGAACGCGCACGTGTTCCTGTTCGGCGGGGACCTCGGGGTTCGCAGATACCCGCTGGTCGAGACGCTGCCCGACCGGTTGGTCACGCTGCTGCAGATGATGTTGGTGGACGGCCGGGCTTACCCGATGTTCGCAGCGCTGTTCGGTTACAGCCTCGTCCAGCTCATTCGGCGCCAGACCAGCGAGGGTGTGCGGACGGTGACTCTGCGGCGGCTGATCCTGTGCCGGGCGGCGGCGCTCCTGCTGTTCGGCTTCGTGCACGGGTTACTGCTGTTCTCCGGTGACATCATCGGCGCCTACGGGCTGCTGGCCTTCCTACTGGGCGGAATGCTGTGCCGAGCGCGCGATCGGACACTGCTGCTGGTCGCCGGCCTGTGGTTGATTCCCGTGACGATCTTGGGCGCGCTCCAGGGATTGCCCGTACACGATGCGGCACAATCACTGGTGTCGTCGATGTCGACGTCGAATCCGCTGGACGCGGCCGCCCTTCGAATGGAGGAATGGTTCAAAGGCACTCTTCGACAGGTGCTGCTCAGTCTCGTTCCCGCGGTCCTGTTCGGTGCGTGGACTGCCCGGCGTCGGGTGCTCGACGAACCCGAGCTGTACCGGACGTGGCTCGGGTTCGCTGCGGTGGCGGGGTCCGCGCTGGCCGTCGCGGGTGGTCTGCCGATGGCGTTGAAGGCCGCGTCGTTCTGGCCCGAGCCGGACGTGGTCCCGAACGTGCTCGCAGGGGTGCTGCACACGCTGACCGGCTACGCGGGTGGTATCGGTTATGCCGCGATCGCGGGCCTGGTCGCGGTGCGCTGCCGTGATCGGCCCGGCCGGGTTAGCGGGGCGTTGATCGCGTGCGGTCAACGGTCCATGACCTGCTACGTCGCGCAGTCCGTCGTATTCGTCGCGGTCCTGGCGGCCTACGGTGGTGGACTGGGGGATGACGTCGGCGTTTCCGCCGCGTCGTGCGTGGCACTGGGGGCTTGGCTGGGTAGCACGGTCCTGGCACTGGGGCTGCGCAGGCTGGGGCGCCGCGGCCCGCTGGAGATCCTGCTGCGGCGACTGACCTACGGCGCCGCGGGATTGTGGCGGTGAGCCCACCCCGAAACCTTGTCCAGGGCGATTCGGTTACCGGTGTTCGGGGCGCGTCACGGTTTCGGGAAGCGTCGTCCACGAGTCACACTTGGCCGCGTTGACCTGGGCCTGGGTGAGGAACAGAACCCCGGTGAGATCGGCACCGGCCAGGTTGGCGTCCCGGAAGTCCGTCCCGATGAGATCGGCCCATCGAAGATCGGCCCCGGTGAGATCGGCGGCGATCAGGTAGGCGCCGCGAAAGGTCGCCCCGCGCAGGTCGGCGCCTCGCATGTCGGCACCGATGAGATCTGCCGAGCGGTGGTTCTTCGGGCGGCCCGAGACCTGTGCCCGCACCAGCTCGCTGGTCCGTAGCAGCAGTGGGTTGATCTCGCCACGGATCGCCGCGACGTCGAGTTCCGCGAGTGTGTTCGCGTCCTCGTGGGTGAGGCGCTCGATGTCGCCAAGCGCCTCTCGGAGGTCGTCGTGCACGGAACGAGCGCGGGGCTGGTCGAGCGCTTCGGTGAGGTACCAGAGCAGTTCGTGCAGTTGCCGCACAACGGGAAAAACCTCGAACATCCGAGCTGCCGTGCCCGGTTCCTGCCGCCAGTCGCGACCGCCGAACGTGACCTGGGAGACCTGCTGGCCCGCACCGAAGCAGTCGAAAACGGTACATCCGGGGAAGCCCCGCTCACGCAGCTGCGAGTGGATACCGCACCGGAAATCCGAGAGTAGGTTGGTGCACGGTTGCCCGGCTTCCTTGTCGATCGCGAAATCCGCCGAGGCGGTGAACGGAAGTGCCACGCAGCACAGTCCGAAACAGTTCGCGCAGTCGGCTCGCAGGCCGCTCCGGTCCGCTTCGGCAGCGGAGTGCTCGTTCGGGGACAAGGTCGGCCTTCCTCGACGCGGGTGAGCACCGGATCGGATGCTCCGTGCAGGCCGCCATCGTCCCACCCGAACGGCCGGGAGTGGGAGTGGCCGGGAGTGGGAGTGGCCGGGCATTCAAGTCGACCGCCCCGGTCGCTGTGGGTGGCGCCCGAACGGCGGCAGGCCACTACGGATCAAGCCTACATCTGCTCGCTCTGCTCGGCGTAGCGTTCGCGCTTCTGCGCGGGCGTGGCGACTCCGACCGGGATCGAGTCTTCGCAACAGTCCCGCACAGCTCCGTACCCCCAGTGAGCGCAGCTGTGCGCAGGACTCGATCCCGGCCTCCCGCACCACTTCCCGCCGCGGTCGTCCGAGGTGCATGACCTCCCGGCGTCCTGTGGTCCGGCCACGTTGAACACGTTAACCGGAGTCGACTGCCATGGCTGGCGGGAAGAACTTCGTCGACGAACTCCCCGTCACCGCGTACGGGAGAACATGACACGGGCGAGCGCACCGGGCGGACGGAGGAGCGAACGGTGTCGCCACGAGTGACCGTCGTTCGGATTGCACAGTGCCCCTGCGAGCGCACGTCCGTGCACAGTGCCCGTGGGTCGAGCGCCCGCAGGGCTTCCGGCGGTGCCTGCCTGTCCGGTCAGCCGGGGAGTTCGTCGGGATGGGGGAGTTGTTCGCCTGCCTCGGCGACGCGGCTCAGCAGGCCCAGTAGCTGATCGCGTTCGTCGCCTTCCAACGGCGCGAGCAGGATTTCGATCATGTGCTCGGTTCGGTGGACCAGTTCGTCGTGCACCTGCGCCCCGGCTTCGGTCAGGCGGAGGACGTTCCGCCGGCCGTCGCTCGAATCCCGCTCGCGTTGCACGAGATCCCGCTTGACGAGCCGGGATATGACGTCGGCGGCCGTGGAACGGTCCAAGGCGACGGCCCTGGCCAGCGAGCGTTGGTCGATTCCCGGATCGGCGGCAAGACCGTTGAGCACGGCGAACTGGGGAGGGGTCACGTCCTGCGAGGTGAGGGACGTCCACAACAGGGTGTGTACTTGTTGCACTCGGCGGAACAGGTGGCCGGGATGTGTTGCGAGATCGATCGGACCCACGGCTGTTCCTCGTTCCTCGGTGATGCGGATCGGGCGTTGTCATTGTGCGCGGCCGGTCTGGTCCGATTCTCGCGGGTGAGCGGCTGGATCGGTTGAGCAGGGTGGAGTCGATTGACATTCCGCGGAGCGGCGTGAACGCTGAGCAAAACTCGTCCGTGTACGGACTAATTTGGTTCCAAGAGGGCGGCGATGCCGTGTCCGAGCCGGAACCGCGAACACAAGGGAGTGCTCGATGCGTACGCGCGTTGCCATCATCGGTGCGGGCCCCGCAGGTCTGTTGTTGGGCCGACTGCTGCACAACCAGGGCATCGACTCGGTCGTGCTGGAATCCCGCTCGCGGGAACACGTCGAGCAGCGCCAGCGCGCGGGCATCCTCGAGCAGGGCACGATCGACGTCCTTCGCGAGTGTGGTGCCGCTGGACGGATGGATCGGGAGGGCATGCCCCACGAAGGCGTCGAACTGCGGTTCGGCGGGCAAGCGCACCGCATCGACATGGCCGCCCTGACCGGTGGTCGCGAAGTCATGGTCTACGCGCAGACCGAGGTCGTGCGGGATCTGATCGACTTGCGGTTGCAAGCGGAAGAGCCGCTGTTGTTCGAGGCTCAGGCGCTGGCGGTCGAGGGAGCCGACACGGAGGCGCCAGTGGTTCGCTTCCGGCAGGACGGCCATGAGCAGGTGCTCGAGGCCGATTTCGTGGTCGCTGCCGACGGGTTCCACGGTGTCGGGCGCCAGGCGATCCCTCCGGAGCGGGTTCGCACCTACGAGCGCACCTATCCGTACTCGTGGCTGGGTATCCTCGCCTCGGTTCCGCCGTCGAACGACGAGTTGATCTACGCGAACCACGAACGCGGATTCGCGTTGCACAGCATGCGGTCCCAATCGGTCACCCGGCTCTACCTGCAGGTCCCCAACGAGACGTCGGTCGACGACTGGTCGGACGACCGGATCTGGGACGAACTCGACCGGCGCTTCGAGGTGGAGGGGGACTGGACGTTGCGGCGCGGCCCGATCACCTCGAAGAGCATCACCCCCATGCGGAGCTTCGTCTCCGAGCCCATGCAGTACGGCCGGTTGTTCCTGGCCGGCGACGCCGCCCACATCGTGCCGCCCACGGGAGCGAAGGGGCTGAACCTCGCGGTAGCCGATGTGGCTCTGCTGGCCCGGGCGATGCGGGGGTTCGTCGCGGACTCCGACTCGAGCTTGCTCGACGCCTATTCGGACAGTGCGCTCCGCAGGATCTGGCGAGCCGAGCACTTCTCGTACTCGATGACCACGATGTTGCACACCGATCCGGACGCGGACGCGTTTACGCGGAGGTTGCAACGCTCGCAGCTGGACTACGTCGTCAGCTCGACGGCGGCTTCCACATCGTTGGCCGAGAACTACGTCGGATTGTCCCAGGTCTGACCGCAGTTCGGCGGTGACGGCTCGATCGAAAGCCGTTGACAGGCCCAGTGGCGCTCGCTAAAACAGAACAGCATTCCAAAATTGGAGAAGCGGCGATCCGTTCCGGCGTTTCCGACCCCGGGGGCCGTGTCGCCTCGCCGTCTCAGGGAGAACAATGCTGTCTCGCGCTGCCGTGCTGGAAAGCGCCCCCGGCCCACTCGTGATCAGCGAGGTGGAGGTCGACCACCCGCAGGCCAACGAGGTGTTGGTGCGTCCCGTCGCGGCGGGCGTGTGCCATTCCGACCTGCACTTCATGGAAGCGAAGTATCCGCACCCGTTGCCCGCCGTGCTCGGTCACGAGTCGGCGGGTGTGATCGAGGCCGTCGGGTCGGCGGTGCACGGACTCGCGCCCGGTGACCACGTCATCACGTGCCTTTCCGTGTTCTGCGGGCACTGCGAGTTCTGCCTGAGCGGACGTCCATACCTGTGCTCCAAGAAGAGCGTGGTGCGCCCGACCGACGGCCCGCAACGCCTCAGTCGCGATGGCGAACCGGTTTGGCAATGCCTGGACTCCGGCAGCTTCGCCGAGCGGATGCTCGTGCACGAGCACGCGGTGGTCAAGATCGATCGCGAGATGCCGCTGACCACCGCGGCACTGATCGGTTGCGGAGTCACCACCGGTCTCGGGGCGGTGTTCAACACCGCGGGCGTGCGTCCCGGTGAAACCGTCGCGGTCATCGGTTGTGGCGGTATCGGCCTCAATGCGGTGCAGGGCGCCGCGATCGCCGGCGCGGGCCGGGTGATCGCGGTGGACCTCGTGCCGGACAAGCTCGAACTCGCCGGCCGGTTGGGTGCCACCGATCTGGTCGACGCCTCCGATGCCGACTCGATCGCGGCGGTGCGCGAGTTGACCTCCGGGGGCGTGCACCACGCGCTGGAGGCGATCGGACTGACCACCTCGGCGGAACAGGCGTTCAAGATGCTGCGGCCCGGTGGTACGGCCACGATCATCGGCATGATCCCGCCCGGCCAGAAGATCGAGTTGTCGGGCGCGGCCTTCCTCGCCGACCGGCGCATTCAAGGCTCGGTGATGGGGTCGAACCGGTTCCGCATCGACATGCCGCGCTACGTCCAGATGTACCTGTCGGGAACGCTCGACCTGGACTCGTTGGTCAGCGCTACGGTGACGCTGGACGAGATCAACGAGGCGTACGACAGGCTGCGGACCGGAGAGGTCGCGCGCCAGCTGGTGCTCTTCGACAACTAGACGCGGCCGTGGACGACCGGACGGGCTGTACCGCCGCGCTGCCGGCCGAACGCCTCGTCCGGTCGTTACCCGGTCCGCGACACCTCGATGCGATCACCCGGTCGGAGGCGCCTCCGTCGTGGTCGTTGCACCCTCGTGAAGCGGGTCATATGTTCGACGGGCGGGTGCCGTCGAGGGCTCGCGTTCGAACCCACGACCGCGCAGGTCGCGGGGAATCGACCGGAAGGGTGCCAGTCCATGTCGAACGTCGTCCGTGCTGCGCTGGTTCAAGCGAAGTGGACCGGGGACGCTTCCTCGATGACCGATCTGCACGAGCAGTACGCGCGCGACGCGGCGGCGCGTGGCGCGCAGATCATCGGTTTCCAGGAGATGTTCAACGCTCCGTACTTCTGCCAGGTACAGGACGCCGAGCACTACCGCCGTGCCGAGGAGCTGCCCGGCGGCCGAACGGGCCAGCGCATGTCTGCGCTCGCAGGTGAGCTGAATATGGTGGTGGTGGCACCGATCTTCGAGATCGACGGGCCGGGCTTCTACTACAACACCGCGGCCGTCTTCGACGCCGACGGCAGCTACCTCGGAAAGTACCGCAAGCACCACCTGCCCCACCTGCCCGGGTTCTGGGAGAAGTACTACTTCCGTCCCGGCAATCTCGGGTGGCCGGTTTTCGAAACAGCTGTCGGCAAGGTCGGCGTCTACGTCTGCTACGACCGGCACTTTCCGGAAGGATGGCGAGCGCTCGGGCTGGCCGGAGCCGAGATCGTGTACAACCCGTCGGCGACCAGCCGTGGATTGTCGTCCTACCTGTGGAAGCTCGAACAGCCCGCCGCCGCCGTCGCCAACGAGTACTTCGTCGCGGCCATCAACCGGATCGGAACCGAGGAGTACGGCGAGAACGACTTCTACGGGAGCAGCTACTTCGTCGACCCGTACGGACAGTTCGTCGGTGACGTCGCCAGTGACACGGAGGAGGAACTGGTGGTGCGGGACCTGGATCTCGACCTGGTCGACGAGGTCAGGCGCAAGTGGGCGTTCTACCGAGACCGGCGTCCGGACGCCTACGCGACGCTGACCGATCCCTGACCGCGCTCCCACAGCACACCGCCGATCGAGGAACCGCCGGGTCCGGCCTCGCGCACCCCGGCGACAACGAAAGGACGAGGATGGGTACGGGAGCGCACGAGGACCTGGCGAAGCGCAGGCGGGCGGTCATGCCGGAGTGGCTGACCAGCTACTACGAGGAACCGATCGATATCGAGCGCGGTTCGGGCAGACACGTATGGGATGCGGAGGGCAACCGCTACCTGGACTTCTTCGGCGGCATCCTCACCACGATGACCGCACACGCCCTGCCGGAAGTGACCGATGCGGTCAGCGAGCAGGCCGGTCGCATCCTGCATTCGTCGACGCTGTACCTGAACCGTCCGATGATCGAGCTGGCGGAACGGATCGCGGAGCTCTCCGGCATCGATGACGCGAGGGTGTTCTTCACCTCCAGCGGGACCGAAGCGAACGACACCGCGCTACTGCTCGCGACCACCTACCGCACGTCGAACCAGGTCCTCGCGCTGCGGAACAGCTATCACGGCAGGTCCTTCTCGGCGATGGCCATCACGGGAAACCGGGGCTGGTCGCCCACCAGCTTGTCGCCGGTGCAGACCTCGTACGTGCACGGAAGCAGGCGGTTGGGCACGCCGCAGGCGAACAAGTCCGATGCGGAGTTCAGCGATGAGTGCGTCGCCGACCTGCGAGACGTGCTCGATCAGTTGCACGGCAACGTCGCCTGCCTGATCGCCGAGCCGATCCAAGGGGTCGGGGGCTTCGCCACCCCACCGGACGGCCTGTTCGCCCGGTTCAAAGAGGTCTTGGACGAGCGCGGGATTCTGTGGATCAGCGACGAGGTGCAGACCGGGTGGGGACGTACCGGGGAGAACTTCTGGGGGTGGCAGGCACACGACGGGAACGGACCACCCGACATCGTCACCTTCGCGAAAGGGCTGGGCAACGGGCTCTCGATCGGTGGTGTGGTGGCCAGAGCGGAGATCATGAACTCGATTCGGGCCAGCTCGCTGTCGACCTTCGGTGGCAGCCCGGTGACGACCGCAGGTGCACTCGCGAACCTGGAACACCTGCTCAGCAACGACTTGCAGGGCAACGCGCGTCGAGTGGGTGCTGTTCTGCGGGAGGAGCTGGCGGGAACGCCGCTACCGGTGGTCGCTGATGTTCGGGGCAAGGGTTTGATGCTCGGGTTGGAGATGCAGCGGCCCGGCACGTCGGAACCAGCGCCGGAACTGGCCGATGCCGTGCTGGAGAAGGCGAAGGCCGGTGGCCTGCTCATCGGGAAGGGCGGTCTCAACGGCAACGTGCTGCGAATCGCTCCACCGCTGAGCCTCACCGAGGAGGAGGCCAGGGAGGGCGCAGCCATCTTGCGGGAGGCGCTCGACGAGGCGGGGAGGACCACGAGATGAGCAGGACGCTGATCCGCGGTGGCCTGGTGGTCACCGCGACCGACGAGGTGCTCGCCGATGTTCTGGTCGAAGGGGAACAGGTGGCGGCGGTCGCATCACCGGAGTCCGGTCTCGCCGAGCAGTGGCGAGCCGGTGCGGACGTGGTGCTCGACGCCGAGAACCACTACGTCATCCCCGGTGGCGTGGACGGGCACACGCACATGGAGATGCCGTTCGGCGGCACGTTCGCCTCCGACACCTTCGAAACCGGAACGAGGGCGGCGGCATGGGGCGGCACCACGACGATCATCGACTTCGCGATCCAGCCGATGGGGCGTTCCCCGCGGGAGGGGTTCGATTCGTGGCAAGCCAAGGCCGACGGGCAGTGCGCGATCGACTACGGCTTCCACATGATCCTTTCCGACGTCGGAGACCAGTCCGTCAAGGAGATGGATGCGCTGGTCGGTGAAGGCGTCAGCAGCTTCAAGATGTTCATGGCCTACCCCGGCGTGTTCTACAGCGACGACGGACAGATCCTCCGGGCCATGCAGCAGGCGGCGGAGAACGGCGCGCTGACGATGATGCACGCCGAGAACGGGATCGCCATCGACGTTCTGGTGCAGCAGGCGTTGGCTTCGGGGAACACCGAACCGCGCTTCCACGGGCAGGTGCGTCACCCGCTGCTGGAGGCGGAAGCGACTCATCGAGCCATTCAGCTGTCCAGGGTCGCCGACGTACCGTTGTACATCGTCCACGTCTCGTCCACCGAAGCTCTCGGTGAGATCGCGCAGGCAAGGGATGCCGGTCGCAACGTCTTCGGCGAAACGTGCCCGCAGTACCTGTTCCTGACCGTCGACGAGCTCGCGCGCCCCGGCTTCGAAGGAGCCAAGTACGTCTGCTCGACACCATTGCGTACTGAGGAACACCAAGCTGCCCTGTGGCGTGGATTGCGAACCAATGACCTGTCCGTGGTTTCAACCGACCACTGCCCGTTCTGCTTCACGCCGCAGAAGGAGCTCGGGTCGGGGGATTTCTCGAAGATCCCGAACGGGATGCCCGGGGTGGAGAACCGGATCGACCTGCTGCACCAGGCGGTGGTCGACGGACGGATCAACCGTCGACGGTGGGTGGAGCTGGCCAGTACGACGCCGGCGCGCATGTTCGGTCTGCATCCGAGGAAGGGGACCATCGCGCCCGGATCGGATGCCGACATCGTGATCTACGATCCGGACGCCGAGCAGGTGCTGTCCGTGCAGACACACCACATGAACATCGACTACAACCCGTACGAGGGCAAGCGGGTGACCGGCAGACCGCGCACCGTGCTCTCGCGTGGTGAAGTGATCGTGGATGCCGGAGCGTACAGCGGCCGGCCCGGCCGTGGACGATTCCTGCCCCGGAGCACCTGCCAATACCTGACCTGACCGCGCTTTCCCGGCCCCCCGCGAAGCCCGTCGGCAGGACGGGCATCGCGGGGCGGGCAGGAATTCCAAAGCTCCGCTCGTCCCGGCGCGGAGTACCCGTGCAATCGGAGGCCATCGTGGATTTCGGAGTCGTGCTGCAGACCGATCCGCCGGCGTGGTCCGTGGTGGAGCGCATGCGCCGCGCAGAGCGGTGTGGATTCACCCACGGGTGGACGTTCGATTCGTGCGTGCTCTGGCAGGAACCGTTCGTCATACACAGCCAAATCCTCTCGCACACCGAGCGGTTGACGGTCGGGACCATGGTCACCAATCCGAGCACTCGGGACTGGACGGTGACCGCGTCGGCCTTCGCGACGCTCAACGACATGTTCGGTGCTCGGACTGTGTGCGGAATCGGGCGAGGGGACTCGGCTGTCCGCGTGATCGGGGGAAGGCCGAACACGTTGGCCCAGCTCGAACAGGCCACCCACGTCATCCGCGAACTCGCGGAGGGCCGGGAGGTGGAGATCAACGGAACACCCGTTCGGTTTCCGTGGGTGATGCGGGGGCGACTCCCGGTGTGGATGGGAGCGTACGGCCCGAAGGCGCTGGAACTGGTCGGTCGGCTGGCCGACGGCTTCATCCTGCAGCTCGCCGATCCCGACCTGACCCGGTGGATGGTCGACCACGTTCGGCGCTCGGCCGCGGCCGCGGGTCGAGACCCCCGGTCGATCACCATCTGCGTGGCCGCTCCCGCATACGTTTCCGACGACTTGGCGCACGCCCGTGAACAGTGCCGTTGGTTCGGCGGCATGGTCGGCAACCACGTTGCGGACCTCGTCGAACGCTACGGTACCGGTGCCGAGGCGGTGCCGTCCGCGCTGACCGAGTACATCGAGGAACGGCGTGGCTACGACTACGCGCATCACGGCCGAGCGGACAACCCGAGCACCGACTTCGTGCCGGACGAGATCGTCGACCGGTTCTGCCTGTTGGGCCCACCCGCTGCGCACGTGGCCAAACTCCGCGAACTCGCCGAGGTCGGAGTCGATCAGTTCGCCGTGTACGCCATGCACGACGCCATCGAATCCACAGTGGATTCCTATGGCGAAGAGATCATACCCGCGCTGAACTGAGGTGGGATCTCGGCCACTGTCGACTGTCGGTCGGTGGTGTTCGTTTGTACAGTTCCGCGCGACATCGGTTTGGGTGAGTTCGTGTCGCATCGCCGAACACCCGGCTCGGAAGGGTATGGCTGGAGAGGAATGGCGTCATGCGGCAAGAGGTTGGCGGAAACCCGGGCGTTCTGAGGAGGCTGGGGCTCGGTTGGACCGTGCACGGTGACGGCGGTACCCCGAAACCGGGCGAGGCCGTGGCTCCCGACGAGCGGCTGTCGTGGCCGCGAACGGTAGGGCTCGGAGCACAGCACGTGGTGGCCATGTTCGGGGCCACGTTCGTATTCCCGGTGTTGATGGGGCTCGATCCGAATCTCGCGATCATGGTCTCGGGGATCGCGACGATCCTGTTCCTGCTGATCGTGCAGGGACGTGTTCCCAGTTACCTGGGCAGTAGTGCTTCATTCGTCGGTGCGGTGACGGTGATCCACGCTGGGGGAGGCGACAGTTCGACGGTCACCGGGGCCTTCCTGGTGTGCGGTCTGGTGCTCGGGGTGCTCGGATTGGTGATCCACTTCGTCGGTGCGCGAGCCGTGCACCGGGCGTTGCCACCAGCCGTGTCGGGTGCCGTGGTCATGTTGATCGGCTTCAACCTGGCTCCGGTCGTCGCGGAGAACTACTGGCCGCAGGACCAGTGGGTCGCGTTGATCACGATGTTCGTGGTGCTGGCAGGGAGCTTGCTGTTGCGCGGGTTCTGGGGTCGGATCGCGGTCTTCCTGGGACTGGTCATCGGATTCGCGCTGTCCTGGGGTTTCGACCGAATCTTCGGGCGCATCACCGCGCCGGACGATACGGGTGCTGTGACCTCGCACTTCCGGGTCGATCTCAGCGGAGTGGCCGAAGCGGGCTGGGTCGGCTTGCCGACTCTTCATTCGCCCTCATTCGACGCCGCGGCGATCGTGGTGGTGCTGCCCGCTGTGATCGCGCTGCTCGCGGAGAACACCGGCCACGTCAAGGCGGTCGAGGAGATGACCGGCAGGCGCCTGGACGGCAGCCTTGGACGCGCGATCTTCGCCGACGGATTCACCACGATGCTCTCGGGGTCGGTGGGTGGTCCGCCCACGACGACCTACGCCGAGAACATCGGTGTGATGGCGGCGACCAGGGTGTACTCGACCGCCGCGTACTGGGTCGCGGCGATTGTCGCCATCCTGTTCGGTCTGTGTCCGAAGTTCGGGGCGGTGATCGCCGCGACCCCCGGTGGCGTTCTCGGCGGCATCACGGTCGTGCTGTACGGCATGATCGGACTGCTCGGAGCCAAGATCTGGGCGGAGAACGAGGTGGACTTCGGCGACCCGATCAACCTGTTTCCGCTCGCGGCGGGACTGGTTGTCGGCATCGGCGGGATCTCCATCGAGGTCACCCCGTCGTTCGAACTGGGCGGGATCGCGTTGGGCACGATCGTCACCGTCGCCGGATACCATCTCTTCCGCGTGCTGTTGCCGAAGAGTCGACAGCAAAGGTGACGCATCGGAGGCGTGTCGCTGGGGGGCATGCTGCTGGATCCGGCGGGCGTTCGTCCGGCCTTTCGGGCGAAGCGAGGTCAGGCGGGAACAACAGGTGGTGGCCGCCTGAACCGACCGGATGGTGCCGACCGTCCGGTCGGTGTCGTGTGCGTCACCGGATCACTCCATTCTCCGGAGGCGCGGATCTTCCATTCGAGTGCGACGCAAAACACGTGAGCCCCCCTTTAACTCGCGCGAAACAACCCCCTAGAGTTGATTTGTCAATGGGTGTTCGACCCAAACCTCTTTCGGTCGGTGTCCGCCGGGCATGTGTCGGCGCGCGCCCGAAAGACGGTTCGGTTCGCAGAAGGGAGGCAATGGAAGTGGCAACTGTGTGGGTGGTTCTCCTGCTCGAGCTGGCCGTGCTGCTGACGGTAGCGGGCGCAGCGGTCAAGTGGGTGCGCCATTCGGCGGTGGAACGCCCTGGTCAGCTCGTGGAGCCGGCCGCCCCGTTGGTTGAACAGTCGGCCTGATGATCGTGCGGCGGGCTTGCCTCCCGGTGGAGCGCGAGCCCGTGTGACTGTCGTGCCGAATCGCGTCGGCAATTCGTGCGCCGACGCGATCGCATCGTTTTCAGGAGTCTTTTCGTTACCGGCGGGGAAGAACTTTCCGAGTTTCGTGCGTCACCTTCTTTTCCGGTCGCGATGCACGTTTTCAGAATTCCCGGAGCCCCGTGGGCGCCCTCGTTTCGGAGGGGCCGTATCTACCGCGAACCCGCTCGGTATCGCATCCGGTGAGTCCATTCGTCGGCTGCCGCCCCACCGGGGGTCGGTGTGTACGCGGGCCAGGAAACGCGGGCCGATAGAGTGGCGTGCGTGACGTCATCGCAGCCAGCTCGAGGCACATCCACCGCCGATCAGCTCGCGACCGGTGACGGTCGGCCCCGACCGGCCACGATGCCGGAGTCGCAGTCGGGGGCCGGAGCGATCGGTTCGGACTATCGCCGCTTTCTCCTGCGCGCACTGCGCAACCCGTCCTTGGTCGGTGCGGTCGCCCCCAGCTCTCCATGGCTTGCTCGCGAGATGGCCGGTGTCGTGCCCAGCTCCGGCGCTCCCGTTGTGGTCGAGCTCGGCCCTGGAACAGGAGCGTTGAGCACGGCGGTCTCCACCCGCATGCCCACCGGTGGTCGCCATGTGGCGATCGAACTGGACGAGGGGATGTTGCGGTACCTGCGAGGCGAACTGCCGTGGCTGGAGGTGCTCCAAGGCGATGCGGCCGACCTCGGGCAGCTTCTGCGGGATGCGGGGATCGAGTCCGTGGACGCGGTGATCAGTGGACTACCGTGGTCGATCTTCTCGGCATCGGCCCAGAACCGGATCCTGCACGAGGTGGGGCAGGTGCTCGCCCCGTCCGGTGCGTTCACGACGTTCGCCTACCTGCACGCACTGGGGATGTCGGGCGCGAAGGCGTTCCGCCGCCGCCTCGATGTGGCTTTCGACGAGGTGCTCACCACACGAACGGTCTGGCGCAACGTGCCGCCGGCGCGCACGTACGTGTGCAGGCGCCCCAGCGCGGAAGCACACTCCTCGGAGTGAGTCCCCGGTCGGAGTGAGTCCCGGGAGGCACAGCCCCGGGGAGGCGAGCCGACCGAGCGGACCGCGTGGGCGACGGGTCTCGGACCACTGATCACACCGTTGGCGTGCGGCTTTGACGCGCCGGTTCGGGCGGCACGTCGCACCGGAATCCCGGAGCGACGTGCCGCCCGAACCGACTTCGTTGTCCGCAAAACGGATGACCGAGCCGAGCTAGGCCTTCGAACGCCTGCGCTGCGCGTAGAAGCCGATGAGGGCGTCGACCGCGAGAAATGCCAGCAGGGACAGGCCGAAGAGTGGCAGGAACCAGCCCACGACACTTGCGACGAGCACGATCGATCCGAGCGCGGGTAGTGGCACGCTCCGCCAGACACCGCGTCGGACGGGCGGCCCGAAACCTCGTCCCGCCGGCCGACGTCGCCACCACATGCGGTAGCCCAGCAGAATCGTGGTGATCAGCGCGATCGCCACGGCGGCGAGCACCAGTTGGTTGACGATGCCGAAGAGCAGTCCCATGTGGGCGTCGATCCCCCAGCGGGTCAGCTTGGCCATCATCGGGTAGTCGGCGAAGCGCAGGACCTCGGTGATCTCTCCGGTGTAGGGGTCGATTGCTGCCGAGTCCTGCTTGCTCGGCCATGCACGACCGGTCTGCTGCACGACGTAGGTGCTCCCAGGCGACGACGGGTACTGGATTTCGACCGGGTCGGTGAGCCCGGCCTCCCTGGCCGAGGCCAGCACCCGGTCGATCCCGACGTCGTCATGGCGGGCGTGCTCGCCCGCGTTCCGGGAACCATGGTCCTGGTGATGTACCTGTCCGGAAACCGAGGGTGTTTCCCACCGCATGGCCGAACGCAGCTCCGCGATGTTGTCGCCTGCCAGTTGCGACCAACTCAAACCGGTAGCGGACAGGAAGACCAGCGCGACCGCCACCCACGTTCCGACGACGCCGTGCCAGGACAGCGTCCGCTTTCGCCCGGACACCCCTCGACCAGGGAGGACGAGCTCGCGCCGTCGGTTGCGCCGTCGCTTCCACCACAGCACGAGACCGATGCCGACCACCACCCACAGCCAGCTCGCGGCGAGTTCGCTGTACCAGCGCCCGATATCGCCCAGGTGCAAGCCACGGTGGAGTTCGTCTACCCAGGTGCGCAGTGGGAGTGCCTGGCCGCTGCCGTAGGTTTCGAGCACACCCCGCACTTCCGCGCTGTAGGGGTTGACGAAGACGGTCCTCTTGTGGCTTTCCGCCAGTTCGGGCGAGCTGAAGATCACCTGTGTGGTGTCGGTCGGGTCCTTTCCGGGCCGCAATGCCGACAACGAGCCGTGCGGGTGCGCGTTCTGCGCGGCGTCGACCTGGGCTTCCAGCGGGAGCTGGGCGCCCCCCGCGGGAACGTGGAGTTCCCGATCGTAGACGACTTGTTCGAGCTGTGGAGTGAACGCGTAGAGCAGGCCGGTGAACGCGGCGATCAGCAGGAACGGCCCGATCAGGATTCCCGCGTAGAAGTGCAGGCGCAGCAACAACGGGCGCAGGGGCGAGAATTGGCTCCGGCGGGGAAATCCGGCGCCGTCCGGGGGTGCCGGGCGCACTCGCGGGTCTTCGGTCGACATGGGTGTTCCCTTCACGAGGCGTGCCTCGCTTCGGTGTTTCGTACACCCAGAGGTCGGTGGGGGAGACGGAGCGGTTCCCGGAAGTGAGGTGGCTCTCACCTGGCGGCGACGCCGGAGCCGGCGGTCCGCCCGAGCCTCCCGGACGAACCGCCGACCGGCTCAGCAGCCGATGTTCCGCTCCTCCAACCAGGTCGTGTGCACCGGCCCGGCGCGGAGCTCCTCGTTTCGCACCAGCCGCTGGTGGAGCGGCAACGTGCTCGCCACACCCGCGATGCGGAATTCCCGCAGCGCTTGTTCCGCGCGGGCGTACGCCTGTGCCCGGTCGGCACCCCAGCAGATCAGCTTGGCGATCAGCGAGTCGTAGAACGGGCTGATCCGGTCGCCCCGGACGAGACCGGTGTCCACTCGCACGCCGGGGCCGCCCGGAAGGTCGTACGTGCTGACCTCGCCCGGGCACGGGGCGAACTCCTTGCTCGGATCTTCCGCGTTGATCCGGAGTTCGACGGCGGCCCCGTTCGGGGTGATGGATTCCTGGGAAACCGACATCGGTTGCCCATCGGCGATCCGCAGCTGTTCGGCGACCAGGTCGACACCGGTGATCGCTTCACTGATCGGATGCTCGACCTGGATCCGGGTGTTCATCTCCATGAAGTAGAAGTTCTCGTCTTCATCGAGCAGGAACTCCGCGGTACCGGCACTCCGGTAGCCGACGTGGCGGGCCAGGTTCACGGCCGCCGTGTCGATCTGTGCTCGGGCCGCGTCGCTGAGCCCGGGGGCAGGGGCTTCCTCGAGCAGCTTCTGCCGCCGTCGCTGCATCGAGCAGTCCCGTTCGTACAGGTGCACCACGTTGCCGTGGTCGTCGGCGAGCACCTGCACTTCGATGTGGCGAGCACGGGAGAGCGCACGTTCCAGGTAGGCGGTGTCGTCGCCGAAAGCGGACCGGGCTTCGGCCTGGGCCGCGGGCAGCACCTCCGTGAGCTCGGAACTGCTGGACACCGGTCGGATACCCCGCCCGCCGCCACCGGCAGCCGCCTTGATCAGCACCGGATAGCCGATCCGCTCGGCGGCTTCGAGCGCCGAGGGGAGATCGCGCACCGGAGAGCTGCCCGGAACGGTCGGGACTCCGGCCGCTTCGGCGGTGACCCGGGCGGTTGCCTTGTCGCCCATCGCTTCGATGGCCTCAGGCGGGGGACCGACGAACGTTATCCCGGCTTCGGTGATCGACCTGGCGAACCGGGAATTCTCGGCGAGGAAGCCGTAACCGGGGTGCACGGCGTCGGATTCGCTGCTGAGCGCGGCCTCCAGCAACGCGTCCTGGTTGAGATACGACTTCGTCGCGGGCGAGCCCCCGATGTACACGGCATGATCGGCGAGCTGGACCCACCGGGAGTTCTTGTCCGCGTCGGAGTGCACCGCGACCGCTTCGATACCGGCCTCGTGGCAGGCACGAATGATCCGCACAGCGATTTCACCGCGGTTTGCGATGAGCAGCCGGTTTAGTGTCATGTGTCCTCGATCTCCATGATGACCTGCCCGGTCTCCACTTCGTCGCCGTCTTCGATCAGGACCTTGCCGAGCCTGCCGTGCCGATCGGCTTTGATCTCGCTGAAGGTCTTCATGACCTCGATCAGCCCGAGCGTCTGGCCGGGCTCGACCGTGGTTCCCTCCTTGGCGAAGGGGTCCTGTTCCGGGGAAGGCCGGCGGTAGAAGACACCGGGCAGCTGTGCGTTCACGCTTGACATGTGGGACTCCTCCTCATCGGCACCAGGGTGGTTCACCCGCGACGAACGCTCACGCGGAAAATGGATGAAATCGGTCAAATTCACCCGGATATGGCAGCTTGAACCTTCTCCAGCCGGGAACGGCGGTCCCGCCGGGCCGTCATGGCGTCCTCCACGTCGACGGGGACGAAGTCGATCTGATCCCCGGTCTTGGTCTGCGCGACCCGGTCCCGGTCCACCGAGATGATCGTGCCGACGGTGGCGTAGCCGCCTCCGGTGACGGCGTCGTTGAGCAGGATGATGGGTTCGTCGCCTCCCGGTACCTGCACCGAGCCGATGGGATAGCCGAGATCGACCACGTTGGCGGGATCGCTGCCTGCTCCGAACGGCTGCTCGCGTTCGGCGAACTCGATCGTGCCGCCACGTAGCCGGTAACCGACGCGGTTGGCGTCCTTGGTGATCTTCCACGTGGTTTCGGAGAAGGACCGCAGAGCCTCGGTGGTCAGCCGGTACGAGCACAAGCCCACCACCAATCGCAGCTGGGCAACGCCGGGAAGTTCCGGCCGGAGCGCCGCGGGAACGGAGGTGCCGGGCTTCGGAGCTGTACCGCTGGGTGGTTCACCGAGCGCCAAGCGGTCGCCGTCGGTCAGGGCGCGTCCGTTGTGCCCACCGATGCCGGTGAGGGTGTAGGTGGAGCGCGAGTCCAGGTACTCGGGAACGGCGACGCCGCCACTGATCGCGATGTAGGGGCGGGCCCCACCCCGGATCGTCTCGAATCCGAGCACGTCCCCGGCGTCCACGGTGAGCGTCTCCCAAGCGGGTACGGGTTCGCCGTTGACGGTGATGGGGGCATCGGCGCCGGTGACGGCTATCGTCCTCGAATCCGTGAATTCCAGGCGCGGCCCGATGTAGGTCGCTTCCAGCGCGGCCGCACCCGGGGCATTGCCGACGAGCATGTTTCCGGCCGCGTAGGAGTACTGGTCCATCGCGCCCGACGGGGGCATGCCGATCGCGTACTGTCCGGGGCGTCCGGAGTCCTGCACCGTGGTGTAGAGCCCGCCGGAGTGAACGATCAATTCGCTCATCGGTACAGCACCTCCAACAGTTCACGGTTGAACCCGTCCGGGTCGGCGAGGAATGCGCTCGGCACGAACTCCACTTCTCGAATCCGGTAGCGGAACGTGCCCGCCTCGACGTCAGCTCGGGTCCGGTCGTACTCGGCGCGGTCAATGGCCCGATAGCGCAGGATGTCGCTGGGCTTCGGGAACGCGATGTGGTCGGTGAAGTCCGGCAGCTTCTGCGCGAGGTCGAACACCGGAGCGGGCGCGATCCCGAACAGCTGGTACCCGCCTGCCCCGCGGACGGGGTACACCACGGAGAAAGCCCCGCCGTACCCGAATGCCCGTTCGGGTGTGTCCGTCCTGGGGCGGACGTACTTGGGGACCTCGATCTGCCGGTCGCGCGGGACCATCTGGTAGCAGAACGGCAGTCCGGGAACGAACCCGAGCATCGTCACGATGAACGGCGCGCTGGTGATGGCGTCGATGAGCGATTGCACGCTGGGATGGCCGTTGATCCGTGCCGCGTATTCCAGATCGGTGGACTCGGGGTCCTGATGGTTGTCGCGGAAGCGCAACAGCGTTTCACGCGTCCAGGGGTCGTCGAACAGAACCGGGACATCCACGATGCGCGTCGGAACCGAATAGTTCTCCGGGAGTTCTCCCGCTGAGTGCTCGAGGCGTTTGAGCTCCGTCATGAGTTCGCGCGGGTGCAGCACGTCCGGGTCGAGCCGGACCATGTAGGACGCGTTCGACGGGCAGATGTCGATCACGCCGTCGACGTCCTTCTCGCGGAGAGCCCCGGTGATGGCCATCGCCTTGAAGTTGGCTTCCAGGCTCATCTCTTGATCGAGTTCGACGAAGATGAATTCATCTCCACCGAATTCGTATCGGGCTGGAGGTAGTTGCGCTGTTGTCTCTGCCATGTCGACCTCCTCGGCGGTATGGAGGTGATCTGATGTGGAATGAGCATGCGCCGAAGCGACGGGCGCCGCAGGTGATCGCGCGGCCACTTGCCCGTCTTCTTCCTCGTACGGAGGACATTTGTTGACTGGAAATCGCTCTATCGGGTCACGGTACCGCTGTTCATCGCTGAAGTGGTTCGGACGATCACACGCAGTTTCACCCCCAAAAGGGGCAGCGTGATCAGCCTGTGCGCGCCAACTCGATCGCTCTTACCATCAACGTCACGGCCCGAGGTGCGGTCGTGCCTCGCGCATGTCCGCGGAAGGCCGGTTCCGTACCGGAAACGTCCGGGCCGTCCAACGAGTAGTGGAGGTGGATGGCCTTGCAAACGCTCGTCGATCTCAATGCGGACGCCGGGGAGAGCTTCGGCCGCTGGAAGCTGGGCGATGACGACCGGTTGATCCCCATGGTCAGCTCGGTCAACGTCGCCTGCGGCTGGCACGCGGGAGACCCCGCCACGATGCGGGCCTCGGTTTCGCGTGCCCACGAAAGCGGTGTGGCGATCGGAGCGCACCCGGGCTTTCCGGACCTGGCCGGATTCGGCCGCCGCGCGATCGCGTTGAGCCCCCGGGAGGCGGCGAACGCCTGCCTCTACCAGTACGGCGCGTTGCGCGCGTTCGCCGACAGCATCGGGGCCCGGATCACCCACGTCAAACCACACGGGGCCCTGTACGGCCTCACCCTGAAGGACGAGGCAGTCGCCGATGCCGTGGCCGACGCGATCGCCAACGCGGACCCGAACCTGCGGGTCGTGCTGCTCGCCGGTCCGACCGCCGAGCGAGTAGCGGACCAGGGGATCCCGGTTGTGCGGGAGGCGTTCGCGGACCTCGATTACAACGACGACGGGCACATCATCATCGAGCCCGAGCCCAAGGCGAAAGATCCACGGACGTGTGCCGATCAGGCGATCGCGGTGCTGCAGGGCGAGGTCACTTCGGTCAACGGCGCACCGATCAAGGTCGATGCGGACACGATCTGCCTGCACGGTGACCGGCCGAACGCGATCGACGTGGTCAAGGCGATCCGGGATCGATTCGAATCCGAGGGGGTGCGATTGGCGCCGATGGCAGAGGTCGTGGCCCAACGGGCGTCGAGCTGACTCGGCCGAGGGGCAGCTTCACCTCAACGGCGGCCGCCGGGGTGCTCCGGTAACCGCCGTGTTTCGATAGTCGGTGATGTTCGGGCCCCGTGACCGGGGCCCGGCCGTGATGCGCGTTCGCGCACGTGCGGTTCGGACCGTGCGCGAACGCGCGCCGCGGTTCGGAAGCGAACCGTCGGCACGCGCGCCGCGAGAACTCCGGAGGGAAGCGCGCGGCCCCCGCGGGTAGGTTTCGGGGACCGCGCGAGAACGTCGGCAATGGGCATCACCTTCCTGGTAGAAGTTCGCTCTGCAACGGGACCCGGTTGTCGGAGAAGTGGTCGCCTTCCGGACTGAACGGGGGCACCTCGTCCGGGAGGCAATCGGCGATCAGCAACGAATCATCGGCGCGTTCCTCGGCACCGGCGGCGATGACTTCGCGACCGTCAGGGGCCCACACTCCCGAATTGCCGCGGTACTGCCACTGCCCGCGTTCCCAGCTCTCCCATCCCCGGCGGTTGACGTAGGCGACGAACACACGCCACACCGCTGCCATCGCCGGGATGATGTGTTCGGTCGCGTCCGGGTAGGCCACCTGGGTGGGGGTGCCGTCGGTCCGGATGAAGTGGTGATCGGCGGCGGTCGGGCCGACGATCAGCTTCGCTCCACGCTGGACGAGGCTCTGGTAGAGCGGCGGAAACTCGCACTCGTAGCAGTTGAGCAGTCCGACCGGGAACTGGTTGATCTTGACCACGGGTGGCAACTCGTTGCCGGGCGTGAAGTTCTCCCGCTCGGCGTCACCGTAGAGGTGGGTCTTGCGGTAGTTGGCCGTGAGTTCACCGTCGAGCACCAGTGCGATCGAATCGTGGACGTTGCCGCTACTGCTGTGCTCGATGTAGGGCAACACGATCCCGATCCCGTAGTGTTGCGAGACCTCGCAAGCCACTTGCACGGCACTGCCGTCGCTGGGCTCGGCGAGTTCGCGGCAATGCTCCGGTCCGAGGGAATATCCGGTGGTGTAACACTCCGGGAAGGCGACCAGCTGGCATCGGTAGCTCGAGGCGACAGCAGCCGCCTCCCGCATTCGCCGCAGGTTGCTCTTGAGCGCTTCGCGACTTCCCACCGGGTTTTCGCCCTGGAACAGAGCAAGTCGTACTCCCGTTCCGGACTGCGGTGGTTCGGAGCGCGTGAGTTCACAGGCGACGCGGATTGGGCGCATGATCTTCCTTTCCATCCCTGCTCGAAGGGGCAGCCGCGTTCACGGCTCGGGAGGCCCGCTGTCGAGACTGCTTTGCGTACGGGTCATGCGGGGGTCGAGATGCTTCCGGACAGGTAGCTGCGCACCGAACTCAGGAAATCCTCGACGTTGGGTGGGGTCAGTTCGCTGCGCACGACCACCCGGAGTGCGTCCGTGTCCTGCATGTCGTGCGGCAGCGCATAGACCGGGACGGACCACCCATTGGCGGCCAGGTGCGTGGACAGTTCCTGTAGCGACCGCTGGTGGTTTCCGGGACGCATGGTCATCGCCACGACCGGAAGTTCGCGTCCGGTACTGAGAATCTGGAAGGCACCCATTTCCTCGAGGTCGTCGGCTAGCGCGATCGCCGTGGCCCTGGTCCGTTCGTGCACCGCCCGGTAACCCTCGAAGCCGAGCCGCAGGAAGTTGTAGTACTGCAGCACGACCGGTGCGGCCGAGCGGGAGAAGCTCAGTTCGTGATTGGAGCGCGTGCTACCCAGATAGTTCGTGTGGAAGCTCAACCAGCTGGAACGTGCTTTCCGATTCCGCCACAGGATCCACCCCAGCCCCGGTGGAACCAGGCCGTACTTGTGCCCGGATGCGTTGATCGACTGCACCCGCTGGGTCCGGAAGTCCCATGCCAGCTCCGGGTCCAGGAACGGTGCGACGAAGCCGCCGGATGCGGCGTCGACGTGGATGGGGACGTCGATACCGGTCTTGGCGTGCAGGTGGTCCAGTGCGTCCGAGATTTCCTGGACCGGCTCGTAGCTGCCGTCGATGGTCGAGCCGAGCACGCTCACCACGCCGATGGTGTTGTCGTCGCAGAGATCGCGCGCGCGGTCCGGCGTCAGGTGCAAGGCTCCCGGACGTGCCGGAGCAATCCTGGGTTCGACCTGCCAGTATCTGCAGAACTTGTGCCAGCAGATGTGCGCGTTTGCTCCGAGAACCAGATTCGGCGTGGAGTCGGGATCACGTTCCGGTCGTCGCTTGCGCCAACTCCGCAGCAGTGATGCGCCTGCCAGCAAGGCCGCTTCACTGGATCCGGTGGTCGCCCCGCCGACGACGTGCTCCGGATCGCCTTGCCAGAGCTCGCTGAGGATTCGGACGCACTGCTGCTCCAACTCAGTGGCGCCGGGGTACTGA
This sequence comes from Parasphingorhabdus pacifica, assembly GCF_054779195.1. NCBI lineage: Bacteria > Pseudomonadati > Pseudomonadota > Alphaproteobacteria > Sphingomonadales > Sphingorhabdaceae > Parasphingorhabdus > Parasphingorhabdus pacifica. The sequence continues at coordinate 38,112 of NZ_BAAGYS010000003.1, read as the reverse complement.
TCTCGGTCGATGAGGTTGTACCCGAGGTACTCCCCGAACAGCTGCTCGGCCTCCGGATCGATCGACGTGGTCAGAAACGTCGCGAGATTGGTCTCGGGCTTGATGTCGGTCCGGAGCCTGGTTCGGATCGCATTCGCAGCAGCGGACGCGGTCCGACCCTGTTGCGGAAGGGCCCCGGGGGAGCGCGAAACCTGCTGCGGGTGTGCGCTTCCGCGGCTTGCTGCTTGCGGACACGGCATGGGTGTCAACCTCCTTGGAGAACGTTGCCGACCTCCGAAAACTATGTCGAGATCACCTGGCGCGACATGGTCACAATGGCCTGATACTTCCGTACGGCGGTACCACGGAACCGATTCCGTTGGTCTGTTCGTACTAATCCGAACGGCATCCGGGCGAATAATCGGATTTGCGGTCACCACCGGCGCCTCTGTTGACGACATAGCTGGTGGGCGTTGTGGTCGCTCCAGGGCAGGTAAGGAGGGTCCTGCTCGGGCGTGACGGGTCGTCGCCGACCCGTTGAGCGCTGGTTCGGGTGGGTCGATCGGTCGGGGCCGATCGAGGCCGGAATGCGCGGCGCCGTCGAACGTCGGTGCAGCAGCGAGCCGCGAACCACTGTCGCCGTTGTGTTGTCGTTCCGCAGAACCAGTGGGAGTCACGTCATGGCCACTTCATACCGACAGGCCCTGGATACCGCGATCGCGGCCATGATGCGCGAGGCCATCGAGCACTCGGTCGCGCTCAAGCACGCCGTGGATCAGATAACCGACTTGGTTTCCCTGCGGGTGCAATTGGGTGATGAGGGGGCGGACGCGGAAATCGACTGCGGCGATCGAATGAACGGCACGAACGGAGTGCCGGACAAGTCGCCGAGCCCGGGAGGGGATCCGGTGTTGAACCGGTTGACCCGACGCGAGCGCGAGGTGCTGGAACATCTGGTTCGGGGAAGTTCCAACCGGCAAATCGCTCGTTCTCTGGGGATTTCCGAAAGAACTGTGAAGAATCACCTGCACGGAATCTTCACCAAGCTTGATGTCACGGACCGCACCTCGGCGGCTGTGAAGGCCCTCACCGCGGTCCGCACCGTCCAGGCGGAACCATTCATGATTCCAGTAAAACTAACCGGCAAGGAAAGTTGTTAGCAAGCAACTGCTTGACCGGTCGCGAAAGCGCGGGCGACCGTGGTGCGCCGGGTGCGGGTCGAAGGGCGGGTTGCGACTCGGGGGCCGGTTCGAGCTCGGAGCCCGATTGGGACGCGAGAAGGATGCGCGATCGTCATGTCCGGTCCGGAAGTACGGCTGGAAGGCGAACCTCTCGGCTGGTCGGGGCGGCGGCCGGTGTGCTCGACGGGCAGTGATGCGTCGATCACCTTTGAGCCGATTCGCAGGTGGGGCCGGAAGCCATCTCCTAACCTCCCGTCATGTCCACTTTGAGCCCCCAATCGATCATCGACGGGCGATCGAGCAACCGCGTGCCCGTCCCGGTGATCCTCGGCCTCGTCGCGTCCGGCATCTGCGCGTTGCTGGCGATCGCGTTCTACCTGTTGACCGGTGGACCGGTGAACGTCGCGATCGGAGCACTGCTGGCGTTGCCGACGGCGGTCGTGCTGGTCGGATTGATCCTGCTGATCGATCGCTTGGAACCGGAACCGCGTTCGCACCTGTTGCTCGCGTTCGCTTGGGGAGCCGGTGTCGCACTCCTCGGGGCGCTGATCGTCAACAGCATCGGCGGCGCCCTGTTGGTCCCGTTGGTGGGAGCCCAGGCCGCGCACATGGCAACCGCGGTGATCTGCGCGCCGATCGTGGAGGAGAGCTTCAAGGGCGCGTTGCTTCTCCTGCTGCTGTGGTGGCGGCGGCACGAGATCGACGGCCCCACCGACGGCATCGTCTACGCGAGCCTGGTTGGGCTGGGTTTCGCACTCGTGGAGAACATCCTCTATTACATGCGTGGTCTGGACGGGCCTGAGACCGGACTGTGGTTCATGGTTCTGATCAGAGGTGTAATCGCCCCGCTCGGCCACTCGCTGTACACCTCGATGATCGGATTGGGTGTGTCCTACTCGGCGACCCACCGGGGTGTGGGTGGATTCTTCGCCGTTGTCGGTGGCTGGATCGGCGCGGTCGGACTGCACGCCTTCTGGAACGGGTCGACGATGTTCGGGATGGGTGGAGTGCTGATCGCCTACGCCGTCGAGTTCGTCGTGCTGCTGGTCTTCGTGGTGATCGTGGTCGTCGACCGCAAGAAGTTGGTCGGGCTCATCCACACCTACTTGCCTGCTTACGTGCCCAGTGGGCTCGTGCAACCCAACGATGTGCGGATGCTGGGCTCGATGGCCGGACGGAGGCAGGCGCGGCAGTGGGCGCGGCAGAACGCTGGAGCCACCGGCCTGCGGGCGATGGGTGACTTCCAGCTGGCCGCTACCGAGCTGGCTCTCCTGCACTCCCACGCCTCGCGGGCGACGATCGCGCCCGACAAGTTCCATGCCCGTCGCGAGGCGATCCTCGGGTTGATGGGAGCGGCGCGAAGCGCGTTCTTCCGGCGGCTTCCGCAGGCCCCTGTTCCCCCGTGGGCGGCGCAACAGCAGTCGGGGTTCATCCCACAGACCGAACTCCAGACCGTGCGGTTGCCCGCTTACCAGGCCAGGCAGGGGCCGCCGCCGCGACGCTGACCCCGTGGGCGAGGCGGTATCCGGCGTCGTCCCGGTACCGGGTACCGCACCGTACTTCCTCACCACGTCCGAAGCTTTCCCCACAGGTGTGACCAGGGATGTTCGGGATCCTCGTAGAGCGTGACGGTGTTGCCCCGCGCGAGGTTCACCAGTGGTCCGGTCACGACGTCGAGCCGACGCGCACGTCCGAAGTGCGGTGCGAGCGCGCGGTCGTTGCCCACGTACAGCACCGCATCCGCCTCGTCCGGTGGTGGCCCGAAGAACCAGTACCCCCGGTCCGGGCTGTGGGCCGGGGGTAGTCCCAGTTCACGACCGTGCACCTCGAGCGCGGCGGCGAGGTAGTAGGTCTGGCCGACGATCGCGGTCCGGTTCCGCAGATCGCGGGGAAGCGAACGGTAGCTGCGTGCGGTCGTCCGCGCCAGCTCGGGCCAGCCGGTCTCGTACATGCGGCTGTAGCTGACCAGATCCGGATGCCGGGCGAGCAGTGGCAGCGGGTATATCGGAAGCAGTGCCACGGGTAGCAACGCCGACAGCAGATACACCGGAATCGGCGGCCATCGGCGAACTCGTCGAGTGAGTCGAGTACGACGGGCCTGCCAGCCGACCGCTGCGGCCGCGAAAAGCAGTCCGAACAGTCCGGCCGGATAGTTCGGTCTGCCGCTGACCGCCAGGTAGAACAGGACGACGATGGCGACCGTCAAACCCAAATAGCGGTATGGTCGCAGCGCCGGCGACCGGATGAGGTACCACCAGCCCGCACAGGCCATGACGGCACCGACCGGCAGCCCGCAGTAGAACAACGCGGTGGGCAGGAAGAGGGCCCTGTCCGACTCGCTGCCGACGACCACACCCATGTCGAATGCCGGCCAGCCGTGCTGCGCCTGCCAGAACACCGTCGGTGCGGTGGCGGACAAGGCGATTCCGATGCCTGCCCAGAACGGCGGCCTGCCGAGAAGCGGACGTGGGCCGACGGCCGCGATGCTGATCAGGAGCGCGACGCAGAGGACGAGGACCTGGAACTTGTTCTGCAGTGACAGCGCCACGACCAGCCCGATCATCACCAGCGAGCCGCCATGGTCGATGCCGTGGATCCGCAACCGGGTCCAGCGCGCCAGCAGCCAGAGGATGCTGCTCCACTGCAGTGGCTCGATCGTCGCGGCGGCCAGCCAATGCCCGCTCAACAGCAGCCAGGGCGCCAGCGGATAGGCGCAGGCGGCGAGGAGCTGGGCCCGACGATCGCCACCGAACTCCCGGGCGATGAGTGCGGTGACCACGATCCCCAGCGAGGTGACGAGTGCTGAGGGGAGTCGGAGGGCGACCAGGGAACCGGGGAACGCGGCGTCGATCCCGGCGGCCACCAGCGGGACCAGCGGCTGCTGGTCCATGAACCCCCAGTCGAGGTGGTACTTGCCCGCGGCCAGGAAGTAGAGCTCGTCGGAGAGGTACCCGTAGCGGTTGCTCAGCGAGATCAGGAGTACCGCGACAGCGGCCGCGAACCCGATCACGGGCGCACGAGCGAAGGTGGGGAGTTCGGCAGGCGGCGCGGAGGTATCGGTGCCGTCGCGGATGGTCGAATAACCTGCGACGAACGGCGACACCGCGCCCCCTCGAACCGGGTATCGATGTTCGGCAGGAGTGTACGACGCGTGCGGGCGGCGACCAAGAGCTTGCGGGCCGGGCGGGCGGAGTCGGGGTCATCAGGTTCCCGCGGTCATTCGACGGCACCGACCCGCGGTGCTTCCGGCGAAGGTGACGAACCCGGGCGTTCCCCGGCGCCGCTCAAGCGACCAGCAGCTTGTCCGGGGTGATCGGGAGACCACGCACCCGCAGGCCGGTGGCGTGGTGGGTTGCGTTGGCGATCGCGGCCGCAGCACCGACGATGCCGATCTCGCCCGCTCCCCGTGCGCCGGTCGGACCGGAATGCGGGTCGTCACCGGAGAGGCACACCGCGTCGATGCCCTTGACGTCGGCGTGCGCTGCGATGTGGTAGCCCGCCAAATCGTGGTTGACCACGTGGCCGAACCGGGGATCCACCACGCTGTGCTCGTGCAGGGCCATGGAAAGCCCCATCGTCATACCTCCGATGAGTTGCGACCGGACCAGCTTGGGGTTGATCACGCGGCCGATCGAGAACACCCCGAGCATCCGCGGAACCCGGATTTCGCCGGTGTCGGCATCCACCCGCACCTCGGCGAAGTGCGCACCGAAGGAACTCATCGAGTACGCGTCCTCGTCCGGATTCTCCGGCATGGCGGACTCCACCGCATCACCTTCCGACGGAGCTGTCCCGAACTTGTCCCGGAAGGACCTCGCCGCGGCCACGACCGTCGCGCCCCACGAGGACAAGCCCGACGAGCCGCCCTCGACGCTGGCTGTGGGCAGTGCCGAGTCACCGATCTCGAGCCGCACCTGCTCCAGCGGACAGCCCAGGGCATCGGCCGCGATCTGAGCGAGCGCCGTCCACGTTCCCGTACCGATGTCGGCGGCACCGATCGAAACCACGTAGCCGGTTCCGTCGAATTCCACCGTCGCCCGTGAACCGGGGATCACGGAACGCGGGTACGTCGAGGAGGCGACACCGGTGCCGATCAGCCACCGGCCGTCCTGGCGTGTGCCAGGTGCGGGATCGCGCTCGTACCAACCGAAGATCTCGGCGCCCCTCCGCAGGCAGTCCGGAAGCCGGCGATCCGACCACGGTTTACCGGATTCCGGGTCGACCGGCGGTTCGTTGCGCAAGCGCAGGTCTATGGGATCGAGGTCGCAGGCGATGGCGAGCTCGTCCATCGCGCACTCCCCGGCGTACATGCCCGGAGCCTTTCCCGGTGCTCGCATCCAGAACGGGATGGGCACGTCCAGGGCAGCGAGCCGATGCGTGGTGGCTCGTGCGGAGGCGGCGTACATCATTCGGCTGGAAAGGGCGGACTGCTCGGCGAACTCCTTGATCCGCGCGGTCTGCTCGACGACATCGTGCGAGATGGCGGTGAGCCGCCCGTCGGAATCAGCGCCGATCCGAATTCGCTGGCTCGTCGGCGTGCGGTAGCCGACCAGCGCGAACATTTCGTGCCGTGTCAGCGCGTACTTCACCGGCCGTCCGGGCACGTGCTTCGCGGCAAGTGCGGCGAGGACGTTGTGCGCGTGCGGCGAACCCTTGGAACCGAAACCGCCGCCGACGTACGGCGAAACAACCCGTACCCGCCGCTTGTCCAGTCCGAAGGAGGTAGCGAGCTGATTGCGAACGCCGAACACGCCCTGCGTGGAATCGTGCAACGTCAGCACGTCCTCCTCATCGGGAGACCACAGCGCCACGGATGCGTGCGGTTCCATCGGGTTGTTGTGCTCCATCGGAGTGGTGTAGGTGGCTTCCAACCGAACTTCGGATGCGGCGAGTTCGGCTTCCACGTCGCCATCGGAGGTGTCCGACGGGGACGTCGGATCGCCCGTCTCGGGCCGGTACAACCCGTCGTGGTGCGGGGTGAATTCGACGTCGTGTGCGAACTGCTCGTAGTGCACCTCGACCAACCCGGCCGCGTGCCGCGCGACTTCGGGACTGTCGGCCAGCACAGCGGCGACGTACTGCCCCCGGTAGTGCACGTTCTCGTCCTGCAGCACCCAGAACTCCATGTCCGCGCCGGATCGGAGCCGCGGCGCGTTGGTGTGGGTCAGCGCGGATACCACCCCGTCCACCCGTTCGGCCGCGGTGGTATCGACGGCGGTGATCCGACCACGAGCGATCGTGGAGCGCACCGCGTGCACGTACACCGGGTCGTCCACCGGTTGTTCGAACGCGTAGCGGGCTGCCCCGGTCACCTTCTCCACGCCGTCTCGGCGGTCCGGCGATGAGCCCATTGCGCGTGCGTCGACGATGTCGGTCATCGGCCCCCCGTTCGGTCGGTCTGCCCACCGCCGCTCAGGGAACGCAACACGGCGACAATGGTGTTGACGGCCATGGCCACCTTGAAGGCATTGCCCGGTAGTGGCACCGCTTGCCGCAGTTCCGCGGTGGCGGCGGAGCGGAACGCTTCCTCCGAAGCCGGGCCCCCGCGCAGTTCGCGTTCGGCCACGCTCGCGCGCCACGGCTTGTGCGCGATCCCTCCCAGCGCGATGCGGGCATCCCGGACGATGCCGTCCTCGACGTCCAGGGTCGCGGCGACGGACACCAGCGCGAACGCGTACGACGCCCGCTCCCGCACTTTGCGGTAGGCGGAACGGGTGTTGCGGGGGAGTTCGGGGACGTCCACGGCGGTGATCAGGTCGCCGTGTTCGAGCACGGTGTCCCGCGAGGGATCGTCACCGGGTAGTCGGTGCAGTTCCCCGACGGGAACCGTCCGCTCACCGCCGCGACCGAGTACCTGCACGTCGGCATCGAGGGCCGTGAGCGCCACGGCCATGTCCGAGGGGTGAGTGGCCACGCAGGAGGACGAAGCGCCGATGATCGCCTGATCGCGGTGGTGCCCCTCGACCGCCGAGCACCCCGTCCCGGGGGAGCGCTTGTTGCATGCGGTCGACAGGTCCTGAAAGTACGGGCAGCGGGTTCGTTGCAGGAGGTTCCCGCCGGTGGTGGCCGAGTTGCGCAGCTGGGCGGAGGCGCCGGAGAGCAGCGCCTCGGCGAGAACCGGGTAGCGCACGCGGACCAGCGAATGGGCGGCTGCGTCGCTGTTGCGCACGGTCGCGCCGATACGCACGCCGCCTCCGGGCAGCTTCTCGACGGCGTCCAGCGACAAGCGTGACACGTCCACCAGCAGGTCCGGTTCGACGATGCCGAGCTTGAGGTGATCGACCAGGTTGGTGCCGCCTCCGATGAACTTTCCGCCGGGGTGGTCGGTGATCGTCGCGACAGCATCGTTGATGTCGTCCGCGCGCCGGTAGTCGTAGGGTTTCAACGGGACACCTCCCGGAGCGCGGCGAGGATGTTCACGTACGCGCCGCAGCGGCACAGGTTCCCACTCATACGTTCGCGGATCTCCTCGTCGTCGAGTTCGACGCGCTCGGCCGTGACGTCGGCGCTCGCGTGGCTCGGCGCTCCACTGCGGGCCTCCTCCAGCATGCCGACGGCCGAGCAGATCTGTCCTGGTGTGCAATACCCGCACTGGAAGCCGTCCTGCTCCACGAACGCCCGCGCGACCGGATGCAGCGCTCCGTCGTCGTCCAACCCGGCCGCGGTGGTCACCTCCGATCCGTCTTGGGCGACGGTGAGCAGCAGGCAGCCGACCACTCGGTGTCCGTCGACGAGGACCGTGCAGGCTCCGCACTGGCCGTGGTCGCAGCCCTTTTTGGGGGATGTGTTTCCGAGCTGTTCGCGAAGGGTATCGAGCACGGTCGCTCGGGTATCCACGGTCAGTGAGTGCCATCGGCCGTCGACCGACAACATGATGTCCGCGTCCATTTCCGGGTCCTTCCCACGTGGCGCCGGGACAGCCCAGGGGGTGATTTGCGGTCGAGTGCTCCCGGCGGCTACCCCTGCAGTGTCGCGGTCAAACGGCAGGCCTGCTGCGCAACCCGGCCCGGTCCGCCAGGCCGAGCAAGCAGTTGTTCACCGCCACCCGCCCCCGGCCTGGGCGTGCGGATCATCCCGGTCGCCGTCAGCCTGGGTGCGGCACGACAATTCGTCCGAATCGACCTCGGACGAGCTGCCGACCGGGCCGACCGGGCGCGACGCGTGCGGTCGCACGTCGCAGCCGTGGGAAGTGGCGAGCACGACCGTGATTCTTACCGCCGACCGTTCGCGCTACCCGTCCGACAGGTCGTCTCGGCGAGCGATCGTCATCATCCGTCGGTGAGGCTCACCCCAGCAGGTGGGAAAAGTTCTGGAGAGGATAATGGGTCCTGTGACTACCAAGCGCTCGCCCGCACGTGGCGTCCGTGAAGCCGGTAGCGGTGGCTCCGATCGGCGCGCCGAACTGTTGGCGATCGCGGCGGACCTGTTCGCCACCCGCGGGTTCCTCGCGACGACCGTCCGGGAGATCGCCGACGCGGCGGGGATCCTCTCCGGCAGTCTCTACCACCACTTCGACTCCAAGGAGTCGATGGTCGACGAGATCCTGCGTGAGTTCCTGGAGTCCCAGCAGCGGGTGCACGCGGAGGTGCTGCGGGGCTCCGAGGATCCGCGCACCACGATCAAGGAGCTGATCCGGGAGTCGTTCCGCTCGATGCACAAGCACCGAGCGGCGATCGCGATCTTCCAGAACGAGTCGAAGTACCTCGCACAGTTCGAACGGTTCGACTACCTGCGCCGGGTCGCAGGTGAGTTCGAGCGTACCTGGACGAAGGTGCTGCAGGAGGGCCAACGGTCCGGAGTGATCCGAGAAGACCTCAACGTCAAACTCGCCTACCGGTTCATCCGGGACACCGTGTGGACCGCTGTCCACTGGTACAACCCGCGTGGCCGCCTCACGGCTCCGATCATCGCCGAACAGTACATCAAGATCCTCTGCGAGGGGATCGTCGTTCCGGACGCGAAATGATCCGATCGAGGTGCGCGGGTTTCGATGCCGATCGTGCACCGGCTTATCAGGATGGGCTGATCCCGTGGGGCGCAGGACCGGCCGGCCGAACGAGTGATGGGCGGAATGCACGGTCTGCGTGCGCAGGAGGTGTCGTCATGGTCCCGGCGGTCAGCCGACGTTGACGACGACGTGCATGCCCTGCGCGCGATGGTTGCCGACCGGACAGTAGAACTCGTAGATGCCGCTGCGCAGAGTCACGTCGAGTCGCGACGACTCGCCGGGTTCGAGCACGGGCGTGCGGCTGCGTTCGTTTCCCGGTCCACTGACCACCAGGGCGTGCGGTCGGGTGCCCGCGTTGTGCGCCGTGATCGCATACGCGCCCGGCATGAACCGCCTTTTCGGCAGGTCGAGGCGGTACTCGGCCATGCGGACCGTGACGGCGACGGCTCGTCCTTCCCGTGCTGCGGGGGCGGCCGCGTTGGCTGCGCCGACGACCATGTGACTACCGGAGAAGGTGGTGGCGACGAGGACGAGCGCGGCGACGATCGACCCTCGGCTCACCGATCTCCGGCTCGACACCGGGGCTCGTGTCCTGTCCGAGCGCGGGGGAGTGGTGCTGGGTCGGCTCGCGGGCGTGCTGGTCGACATGCATCTGCCCTCCGAAGCGGACCGGCCAGCGGTGCTGCCCCTTGAACGGGTGGCCGGACTGGTGCGCGGCCCGGAGGAGAAGTGTTGTTGCCCGCCCCGGCGGTTCCGCGCCACCGCGCGGGCACGTCCGCGTCTCAGGTTACGTGGCTCCGCACGCTGTCGGGCGGGACGTTGGTCCGTTCTTCGGCGCGGTGGAGAAATTCTCGGCAGTCGTGCTGACCAGGCGGCGGCGTTGACAAGGCGGCGGCGTTGACAAGGCGGCGGCGTTGACAAGGCGGCGTGCGGACCAGAACGCCGCGCTCGCCGAACGTGCGGGGTGCGGTCTCGATGGCGGCAGCCGAGTGGTTCAGGAAGGGCTGCGACGGCGTTCTGGTGATCATTGTTCGGATCAGCTCGGAACGATTGCCGCCACGCGTCACCCGGTCAGAGTATACGGCGTTTAGTCAACAATGATTACCTACCGAAGTATGGCGTAAATCACAGTACTGATTTTGTCGCCGACTGCCTCTGCGGCCAAGCCGTCGAGCGGCGTGCGGAGCGGTTTATGCAACCGGCCACGGGAATTGTTGAGTGCTACTCTCGTGAAAGCCGCCGAATGTTCTCCGGGAACGTATCCGATTGGCCGACTGTCCCCTTTGGTGGAATCGGAGTGCGATCGAGTCCGCTGCTCATGCAGGACCGTGTGACCGTCTGTCAAGGGATCGTTCTCGACTGCCCCGGAGGTTTCCCGCTCATTCTCGTCGTGGCTCGCCGGGACGACCGTGACGTGGTGTCCGGCGCGTGCTCCGGCAACTGGTCGAGGCGGCGCACGCCGCGCTGGAAGTTGGCGCTCTCGAGACTCTCCCGATCGAGGGAGGGGGGAAGCTGAAGTGTCCGGAACGTGGGATATCGCCCCGGACGGTTCACGGATAATTCTGCGAATGCCGAGCATCAAACCGTTCGGAGGTGGTCTGCGTCCCTTTCGTGGTACTCACCTAGCCCGGTGTGGAAAGGACCATTCCCATGGTCGGTCCGGTCCGCGATCGTGAATTCGAGCTGATCGAGGGAGAACCGTGGTCGGGTTCAGGGAGTGCACCCCGGAGGTCTGAAGATCCATGCTGCGTTCGCTGCGGGAGTAAGACGCGGAGTCGGTCTGCGGCTTGATCGTGTCCTCAGCTGGAGGTAGGAACAGTGGCAGGGGCTGTATCGTCCATCACAGGGCGTATGAGGGCTCGCGGGTGAAAGGGAACAGGGCAATTGGTGACAACGAACGGGCGTCTGCCCTCGGATGAACCGGGGACGGGAGTCACGACCGGTGCGCCGGAGAACGGTGTTCGCCAGGTCAACAGGGTGGTCATCCGATTCGCGGGGGACTCCGGGGACGGCATGCAGCTGACCGGTGACCGCTTCACGTCGGAGGCGGCGGCCTTCGGCAACGACCTGGCTACGCTGCCGAACTTCCCCGCGGAGATCCGAGCCCCCGCCGGTACGCTGCCGGGCGTCTCGAGCTTCCAGCTGCACTTCGCCGACTACGACATCCTGACCCCGGGAGACCGCCCGGACGTGCTGGTCGCGATGAACCCGGCGGCGTTGAAGGCCAACCTCGGAGATCTCCCGCACGGCGGGACGCTCATCGTCAACACCGACGAGTTCACCAAGCGAAACCTCACCAAGGTCGGATACGAGGGCGACCCGCTGGAATCCGTCGACCTCGACCGCTATTCGGTGCACAAGGTCGGGATGACCGCGCTGACTCGGGGTGCGGTGGAGCCGACCGGGCTCCCCAGGAAGGAAGCCGAACGGGCCAAGAACATGTTCGCGCTCGGGTTGCTCTCCTGGATGTACCACCGGCCGACCGAGGGGACCGAACGGTTCATCAGGGAGAAGTTCGCCAAGAAACCGCAGGTCGCGGAGGCGAACGTGCTGGCCTTCCATGCGGGTTGGAACTACGGTGAGACGACCGAGTCCTTCGCGGTGACCTACGAGGTCGCTCCGGCCACGCTGCCGAAGGGCACGTATCGACAGATCACCGGCAACACGGCACTCGCGTACGGCTTGGTCTCGGCCGGAGAGCGCAGCGGGCTTCGGCTGTTCCTCGGCAGCTACCCGATCACGCCCGCGTCCGACGTGCTGCACGAGATGTCCAAGTACAAGAACTTCGGTGTCACTTCTTTCCAGGCCGAGGACGAGATCGCGGGCATCGGTGCGGCGCTCGGTGCCTCGTTCGGCGGGTCGCTTGGCGTGACCACCACTTCCGGGCCCGGCCTCGCGTTGAAATCCGAGACGATCGGCTTGGCGGTCACCATGGAGCTGCCCCTGCTGATCTGCGACATCCAACGGGGCGGTCCCTCCACAGGGCTGCCGACCAAGACCGAGCAGGCAGATCTGCTGCAGGCGCTCCACGGACGCAACGGCGAGTCACCGGTGCCCGTCATCGCGCCATGCTCACCTGCGGACTGCTTCGACATCGCCCTCGACGCGGCGCGGATCGCACTGGCGTATCGCACCCCGGTGCTGGTGCTCTCCGACGGGGCGATCGCCAATGGTTCCGAACCGTGGCTCATACCGGACGTGACGACATTGCCGGACCTCCGGGTCGAGTTCGCCACCGAGCCCAACGCGCCCGACGATTCGGGTGAGTTCTGGCCGTACTTGCGTGATCCGGAAACCCTGGCCCGCGAATGGGCAGTGCCGGGCACCCCGGGCGTCGAACACCGGATCGGTGGCCTGGAGAAGGCCGACGGGACCGGCCACATCTCCTACGACCCGGAAAACCACGACAAGATGGTCCGGCTGCGCCAGAGCAAGGTGGACGGCATCTCCGTGCCGGACATCGAGGTCGACGATCCGTCCGGGCGGGCCCGGGTGCTGGCGATCGGATGGGGATCATCGTTCGGTCCGATCGGGGCGGCCTGTCGGCGAGTGCGCAACGACGGGCTGGAAATCGCCCAAGCGCATTTGCGGCACCTCAATCCGATGCCGGGGAACCTCGAAGAGGTCCTGCGGCACTACGACCGGGTGATCGTGCCGGAGATGAACCTCGGTCAGCTGGCGATGCTGTTGCGTGGCCGGTACCTGATCGACGCGATCAGCCACACCAAGGTGGCCGGTTTGCCGTTCCGAGCGGAGGAGTTGCAGAACGTGTTCACCGAAGTCGTGCAGGGGGTGTCCGCGTGACCACGGACCTGGGTCTGCCCGCGCCGGGTGGACTGGACGGAGTTCCGACCGCGGAGAACAAGCAGTCGGCGAAGGAGTACAAATCCGACCAGGAGGTTCGCTGGTGTCCCGGGTGTGGTGACTACATCGTGCTCAACGCGGTGCAGAGCTTCCTGCCGTCGCTGGGCCTCAAGCGCGAGAACATCGTGTTCGTCTCGGGCATCGGCTGCTCCAGCCGTTTCCCCTACTACATGAACACCTACGGGATGCACTCCATCCACGGCCGTGCTCCGGCGATCGCCACCGGGCTGGCCACCAGCCGTCCCGACCTGTCGGTCTGGGTCGTGACCGGGGACGGCGATGCGCTGTCCATCGGGGGCAACCACCTGATCCACGCGCTGCGACGCAACGTCAACCTGAAGATTCTGCTGTTCAACAACCAGATCTACGGTCTCACCAAGGGGCAGTACTCACCGACCAGTGAGGTCGGCAAGGTGACCAAGTCGACTCCGGCCGGTTCGCTGGACCATCCGTTCAATCCGGTGTCGCTGGCGCTGGGTGCGGAGGCGAGCTTCGTCGCCCGGACGCTCGACTCGGACAAGGCGCACGTCACCGAAACCCTGCGTGCCGCGGCCGAGCACCGGGGCAGTGCGTTCGTGGAGATCTACCAGAACTGCCCGATCTTCAACGATGGCGCCTTCGACGTGCTCAAGGACGCCGATGAGAAGCAGCGCCGGATCATCCCCCTGCGGCACGGCGAACCGATCACCTTCGGACCGGAAGGTGAGCGTTCTGGTGTGGTCCGGGACGCCGGTGGCGATCTGCGAGTGGCCAAGCTCAACGAAGTGGACGAGGCGGAAGTGATCGTCCACGACGCCGAGAAGGTCGACAGCGCCTACGCGTTCGCGCTCTCCCGACTCGGCGGGCAAGATCTCGATCCGACCGTGACCGGCGTGTTCCGTTCCGTGCAGCGCGACAGTTACGACGATCTCGCACGGGAGCAGACGCGGTGGGCGGCCCAGCAGAATCCACCGGATCTCCAGTCACTGCTCACCGGGCACGACACCTGGACGATCTGACACCACGAGCTCTCAACCGGTGGCCGCCCCGTGTGTTCGGGGCGGCCACCGGCGTCCGGGCCGGCTACCGTCCGGCGCGCTGGTCGGACGTGATCTCGACTATCCTGCCGATGCGGTAGCCCCGGTACCGCATCGGGCGGATCCCTCGTTCGTTGCGGTGGTCGTAGGTTTTGCGTGATCTGCAGCCGACGAAGGCGGCCGCCATGACGCAGACGGTGGGCAAGCGCGCGATAGCCGACGCAGGGGACGCGTTCCCCTACGTCCTGATGTATCACTCGATTTCGACATACACCGAAGATCCGTACTCGGTGACGGTGGATCCGGTCCGCTTCGAAAGCCAGCTTGCCTGGTTGCGTGCCCTCGGCCTGCGGGGCGTGTCGATGTGCGAACTGCTCCGCGCGCGGGAGCGTGGTGGCGCGCGCGGTCTGGTGGGCATGACGTTCGACGACGGTTATGCGGATTTTGCCGAGAACGCCGTACCGACGTTGGTGCGGTATGGCTGGACCGCGACCGTCTTCGTACTGTCGGGACGTCTCGGCGCGAACAACGCGTGGGATGCCGATGGGCCCCGAAAAGCCCTCATGACGGCCGAGCAGGTCGAGCAGGTGGCCGCTTCGGGTATGGAGATCGGCTCGCACGGTGTGCTGCACCAGTCCCTGGTGGATCTCGCGGAACCGGAGCTGTCCAAGGAGATTTCGCACAGCCACCGCGACCTGCGGGAGATCTCCGGGCAACCGGTTCAGGGATTTTGCTACCCGTATGGCCACGTCGACCCGCGGGTGGCCGGAGCCGTACTGGACGAGGGTTATGAATACGGGATGGCCATTTGGCGTGGGCCCGCGCAGGGGCGGTTCGCACTCCCGAGAACGTATGTGGGGGACCGCGACGGCGCGATTCGCTTGGTGGCGAAGCGCCTTCGGCACGAGCGGAATTCGCGCCGAAGGCGGTGAAGATCGGCCCGGCGAGATTCCTGCGCAGTGGGTAGGTGCGCTACCGCCGATGCCGGAGATGCGGGGAGCGGGTAACTGCCACCGTTGACACCGTCGTCACTGCATCTGGTGGGAGGAATCGTGACCGAGCATCAGCTCTCCCTCGCCGTGAACGGGCGGGAACGTCTCCTCGCCGAGCGGTTGGTGCCCGTCCCGCGCCCGTCCGGAACCGACGCTGACGGTGCGCTGTCGAGTGAGGAATCGGTCGTGGTCATGGGACTGGGCTACGTCGGACTGCCGACGGCCTACACGCTCCGGTCCAGTGGCGCCCGGATCATCGGGTTGGACGTGAGCGAGAACCGGCTGCGCGCGATCAAGACCGGCGAAGTCGACCTTCCGCCGGATGATCGCCGAGGGCTGGCGTCCATGCTGGCCTCCGGCGGGCTGGAACTGACCAATGACGCGTCCGTGCTCGCACGAGCGGATGCGGTCATCGTTTGCGTGCCGACGCCGGTCGACGAGCAACGCATACCCGACCTGACGGCGTTGAGCGAAGCATGCGCGACCCTCGCCGAGCACGCCATCCGTGGGCAAACCATCGTCCTGACGTCGACCACCTTCGTCGGGACCACCCGACAGCTGCTGGTCGAGCCGCTGGAGCAACGCGGGGCGGTGGTGGGAACCGACATCTTCGTGGCGTTCAGCCCGGAACGCATCGACCCCGGAAACCTCGACCACGTGCAGCGGGAGACTCCGCGCATAGTCGGTGGCGTAACCGGGAGCTGCGCCGAACGCGCCGGACGGGTCATCGGAGCGTTGACCGATTCCGTCTACCTGGTGAGCTCGCCCGAGGCGGCGGAGTTGACCAAGCTCTACGAGAACATCTTCCGGGCGGTCAACCTGGCGTTGGCGAACGAGGTCGCCGACGTGTGCGGAGTGCTCGGGCTCGATCCCATCGAGGTCACCATCGCCGCAGGCACCAAGCCTTACGGTTTCCTGGGCAGCTTTCCCGGTCCGGGTGTGGGCGGGCACTGCATTCCCTGCGATCCGCACTACCTGCTGTGGCAGTTGCGACAGACAGGTCATGGTGCTCCGATGATCGAGCAGGCGATGCGGGCGATCGCTGAGCGCCCCCGGCGGGTGGTGCGGAGAGTGTTGGAGGTTCTCGCCGAAGAAGGTCTGGACGCGTCGGGCTCGCGGGTCCTGCTGGCCGGAGTCAGCTACAAGGCGGGAGTGCGCGACCTTCGGGATTCCCCCGCGTTGCCGGTGCTGTCCGGATTGGCCGAGTTCGGTGTGGAGGTCGGATTCCACGACCCCCTCGTCCCGTCGGTCGAACTCGATGACGGCCGGATGCTGCACAGCGAAGCGAACCCGGACGTGGATTCGTGGGACCTGGTGGTGGTTCACACGGTTCACCCGGATTTCGACTACGGCTGGATCGAGCAGTTCCCGCTCGTGCTGGACGCGACCTACCAGTACGACGAAGCCGCCCACCGCCAGGTCGTGTGAGGGGGTTGGGGTGACCGCGACCGAAAGTTCGGCGCAGGAGTACGACACCTCGACTCCGGCAGTGGTGCTGAAGTTCGATCCGAACGCGTTGCACCACGGCGGGTTGGGCGTGATCCGATCGCTGGGCAGACGCGGTGTGCCGGTCTACGCGGTGCACGAGAGCCGCTGGTCACCGGCCGCGCACTCCCGGTATCTGCGGGGAAGGTGGCTCTGGCATCCCTCCATCGCCGAAGAGGAGCGGGTGGTGGAGGGATTGTTCGCCATCTCCGACCGGATAGGACGCCGGGCGGTGCTCTGTCCGACCGACGACATGGGGGCGATCTTCCTGGCCGAACGCGGGGCGATCCTGCGGGAGAGGTTCGATTTCACCGAGCCGCCGAGTTCGTTGCCGCGCCGGGTGGCGGGAAAGTACTCGATGCACGAACTCTGCCATCGGGTGGGCATACCGCATGCCGAGGCACACTTGGTGACGAACTCGGAAGAGGCGTTCTCGTTCGCCGAGCGGGTCGGCTACCCGGTCGCGGCAAAACTCGCGACCCCCTGGTGCGGTATCAGTTCCGGGTTGCCGAGTACCTCCATCGTCCACGGCCGTGATGATCTCGCCGAGCTCTTCCGATCCAAGGTGGACGCTGAGTCCGGCGCGCTGATGCTGCAGGAATTCGTGCCGGGCGGGCGCGGTCACGACTGGTTCTTCCACGGCTACTGCGATGGGTCGGCACACTGCGAACCGGCCTACACCGGAGTGAAGGAGCGTTCCTACCCGGCGCACGCCGGCCTGACCAGTCTCGGCCAGTGTGTGGACAATCCCGCGCTGCGGCGGTCCGCGACCGAACTGCTGCGCAAGGTGAAGTTCCACGGAGTCGCGGATCTCGACTTCCGGTATGACGCGCGCGACGGTCGGTACAAGTTGCTGGACTTCAACCCGCGGCTGGGAGCGCAGTTCCGGCTCTTCACCAACACCGCGGGTATCGATGTGGCATTCGCGTCCTACCTGGACCTCACGGGCCAGGGGATCCCCAGTGGAATACCGCTGACCGGACGCCGATTCCTCGTCGAGAACTACGATCCGATCGCGGCGGGTCGCTACTGGAGCCAGGGAGAGCTCGGGATCGGTGACTGGGCACGTTCGTTGCGCGGGGTCGATGAGACCGCCTGGTTCGCCGGAGACGATCTGCTGCCCTTCGCTCTGATGGTCGGGTGGATGGGTCGGCGTGCGATGTCCCGGCTGCCCATTGGTCCCGGTGCTCGCCCGGCCCCGGCTCCAGCCCCGATTTTCCGCACCGGCCGTTCCGCCGGAGCGGCACGGTGGACCGGCGTGTGCGCTTTCACGACGCGCCGCCACCAGGTGTGTCCCGCCGTCATCGAGACCACGGGAGCCAGTACCACAGTGGGGGAGGACAGCACATGAACGACCTTGTCGACGTCGCGATCGTGGGTGCGGGGCCGTACGGCCTGTCGCTGGCCGCGCACCTACGCAGTGCCGGGGTGTCCTTCAGGCACTTCGGTGAGCCGATGAACCTCTGGCGCACCGCGATGCCCCGCGGCATGTATCTCAAGTCGCAGGGTTTCGCCTCGAACCTCTCCGATCCCGAGGGCAGGTTCACGCTGAAGAACTTCTGCCGCGAGACCGGTCGGTCGTACGGGGACTACGGCGTACCGGTCTCCCTCGATACTTTCCTGGCCTACGGCGAATGGTTCCGCGACCAACAGGCCTTGGACGTGGAACGAGCCATGGTCACCGACATCTTCCAGGGGCCGAGCTACTTCGCCTTGACGATCGAGGACGGCGAGCGGGTGATCGCGCGGAACGTGGTCGTCGCTGCCGGCGTGGAGCATTTCTCGCGCGTTCCCGAGGAGCTCGCCGACCTCCCGCCGGAGCTGGCAACGCACAGCTCCGAACACGACGATCTCAGCGGGTTCGCCGACAGGCGAGTCGTGGTCGTGGGGGCGGGACAGTCCGCACTGGAGTCGGCTGCCTTGCTCCACGAGAACGGCGCCCGGGTGCGACTGCTGGCGCGCGCTCGCCGGCTGATGTGGAACGGGTTTCCGCTCAAGCCGGATCGTCCGCTGCTGCAACGCATGCGCGAACCCGAAGCCGGACTGGGTTCGGGTATTTCGACGTGGTTCTACTCGGAACACCCCGCCTGGTTCCGCCACCTTCCCACCGGTACGCGGATCTACCGAGCTCGCACGGCTCTGGGACCGGCGGGTGCGTGGTGGTTGCGTGAGCGGGTCGAGGACGTGATTCCGGTTCACCTCGAACAGGCGCTGGAGTGGGCACGACCGGAAATGGACCGGGTCCAGCTCGGAGTGCGCCTGCCGGACGGCGAGTCGCGGCGGTTGACCGCGGACCACGTCATCAGCGCGACCGGGTATCCGCCGGATCTGGGCCGGTTGACGTTCCTCAATCCGCAGCTGCGCTCGCGGTTGCGCACGGTCGCCCGAACGCCGCGGGTGGGGGCGGATTTCCAGAGCTCGGTTCCAGGACTGTTCTTCGTCGGTGCTGCGGTCGCACCGAGCCACGGCCCGGTCATGCGGTTCGTCTACGGCGCGGACTACGCGGTGCGTCGGGTCGCGGGCAGGCTCAGCTCCACGGGCGCTCGGCGAAGCCGAGTAGCAGGGAGGGTCGGGACGTGAAAGTGACCGAGCTGGCGGATCAGGAGAGCGGCACGACGGTATTGGGCGGTGGGGATGTCGTCGCGGGCCCGAGCCCGCTGCTGCGCCCGCGTTCCGGGGTGCTGATTCGGAGGTCCGCCTCGACACTGCTCTTGCCGGGGACGGATGCCGCTGTCCTTCTCGCACTCGTGGGGTTCGTCGGACCGGTCGGCTGGCGAACGCTCGCCTACTCCCTCGCGGTGTTCGGAGCTCTCAACATCGAGGGTCAGCACAGGTTGCGGATCTGCCTCCGAGTCTCCGATCAAGTGCCGCGGATCGGGGCGGCCGTGCTGGTTCCGCTGGTGCCGTTCGTCGCGCTGTTCCCGTTCGCCGGGGCCGTGGCACTGGGGTTGTGGACGCTGGGGGCTCTGGTCGTGGTCCGCGGTGGACTGAACACGGCATTGCGGGCGGCGCGCTCGCACGGCCTGCTGGTCGAACAGGCAGTCGTGCTGGGCGGGGGAACGGTGGGAACCGAGGTGGCCCGCCTTCTCGACGAGTACCCGGAATCCGGCCTTCACGTGCGGGGATTCGTGGGGGCCGGGTCGAGCACCGCAGAACACCGCGCACCTCTGCTCGGGACGGTGGGTGAGTTGCCTGCGGTCGTGTCCCGTTACGACATCACCCGCGTGATCGTGTGTTCGGAGGGAACCGCGGAGGAGGAGACCGTCTCGCTGCTGCGGTCCTGCCGCGCGCTCGCGATCGACGTATGCGTGGTTCCTCGGCTGCCCGAGCTCGGCATGATGGTTCCCCGCGGCTGCCTGGATGAGGTCCGAGGAGTCCCCTTGGTGCCGATGCGTCGCCCCGGCCCCAGCTGGGATCTGGTCAAACGCGGGTTCGACCTGGTGGTCGGCGGGATCCTGACGATCGTGCTGGCGCCGCTGCTGTTGACTTTGGCGCTGCTGCTTCGGCTGTGCGATGGGTGCGGTCCGCTCTTTCGGCAGTCACGGATTTCGAAGGCCGGGAGTTCGGTGGAGGTCGTCAAACTCCGCACCGTACCGAGCGGAACCGCGCAGGATTGGACGGTGCGGGACGAGCAGTGCTCGTCCCTCGGCCGCTGGCTCCGCAGTACCCATTGCGACGAGTTGCCCCAGTTGTTCTCGGTGCTGCGGGGGGAGATGTCCCTGGTGGGGCCACGCCCCGAACGACCGTGCTACGCGGTTCGGTTCAGCGCCGAGATCCCGGGATACGACGACCGGCACCGGGTGCCGGGTGGAATGACCGGTTGGGCGCAGGTTCACGGGCTGCACGGTGATACGTCGATCCGCGACCGGGCCCGATTCGACAACCAGTACATCGAGTACTGGTCGCTGTGGATGGATGTGGTGATCGTGGCCCGTACCGGCGGGATCGTGCTGGCCGCGACGATTCGCTCACTGATCGGCCGTGCACGGGCCGAAGGGAAGGACAACGATGAAAGTTCTGCACGTGATCACCGGTCTGGGGGTAGGCGGGGCCGAGCTGCAACTGCGGTCGATCTTGCAGCACACCCGGCACGAAGCCGACGTCCTGGCGCTCTATAACCCCGGCGACGTGGCGCACATGATATCCGGCGACGGAGTGCGGGTCCGTGATCTGGGCATGAGCAGCAACACCCAGGTGAGTGCGCTCCTGCGGCTCCGGGAGATCATGCGCGACGGGCATTACGACGTCGTGCACACCCACCTGTACCGGGCCTGTGTCTACGGACGGTTGGCGGCCCGCATGGCCGGAACCCGTGTGGTCGTCTCCACCGAGCACTCCATCGGCGAGACCCACCTGGAACGTAGGCGCATGACGTGGGGAGTCCGCGCGCTGTACCTGGGAACGGATGTCTTCTCCGATGCGACCATCGCCGTATCGGACACGGTGGCCGGCCGCCTGGTGGACTGGGGGATGTCCCCGAACAAGATCGAGGTCATTCCCAACGGGGTCGACTTCGGGCGGGTGGAGTTCGATCCGTCCGCGCGCGTACGAGTCCGAGCCGAGCACGGCATCCACGACGGGGACCACGTGGTCGGCGTACTCGGCAGGCTGGACCCGAACAAGCGCTTCGACCTGGTGATCGATGCGATGGCACCGTTGCTGGGTTCGGGGAACCGGCTGTTGATCGTCGGAGACGGGCCGGATCGCGCGCGGTTGGAGATCCTGGCCCGCGAGCACGGCATAGCAGACGACGTGATCTTCGCCGGTGAGCGGCACGACGTGTCGGCGATGCTGTCGGCGTTCGACCTGTACGTGGCGTCGTCCGCGCAGGAGACCTTCGGCCTGTCGGTGCTCGAGGCGCTAGCCAACGGAGTACCCGTGCTCTACACCACCTGCCCGGCGTTGCGGGGAATCGACACCGACCGCGCTCGCTGCGTGCCGGGCGACCCGGATGGTCTTCGCGGGGAGATCAGCGCCGAGATCCGGGCGGCCCGCCCACGAGCGGAAGAGCCGGCCATCCGGCGCAACTACGGGATCGAATCGGTGACCGGCCGGATCGACGGTCTCTACTCCCGGTTGTGGGGTCGGACGAGGCAGGGGCGTGGCCGAGTTCCGTCGGGGGCGGGTGAGGGCCGATGAAGGCACTGGTGACGGGATCGGCCGGATTCATCGGTTCCCACCTGGTCGCGAACCTGCTGGCCGATGGGCACACCGTCGTCGGACTGGACGATCTGAGCACAGGCAGCGCGGCGAACCTCCCGCCCGATGACG
Source organism: Parasphingorhabdus pacifica (assembly GCF_054779195.1). Lineage (NCBI taxonomy): Bacteria > Pseudomonadati > Pseudomonadota > Alphaproteobacteria > Sphingomonadales > Sphingorhabdaceae > Parasphingorhabdus > Parasphingorhabdus pacifica. The sequence goes on along the minus strand of NZ_BAAGYS010000003.1, from coordinate 16,376 downwards.
ACCGCTTCCGCGCGGTCGAAGGCAGCATCCTCGACGGCGCATTGGTGGACCACCTGGTTTCCGGTGTGGACGCGGTCTTTCACCTGGCCGCAGCCGTGGGTGCATTCGTCATCCAGGAACACACGATGCGGGGCATGCTCACCAACGTCCACGGGACGGAGAACGTGCTCGATGCGGCGAACCGCCACGGCGCACGCGTGCTGGTGGCCTCCACGAGCGAGATCTACGGCAAGAACACCAAGGTCGGGCTGACCGAGGACGACGACCGCGTGCTCGGCTCCCCGCTGAAGTCGCGCTGGACGTATTCGGAGGCCAAGGCGCTCGACGAGAGCCTCGCGCGGTCCTACGTGCGGGAGAGAGGATTGCGCGCTGTGATCGTGCGGCTGTTCAACACGGTCGGGCCGCGGCAGTCCGGTCGCTACGGCATGGTCATCCCGCGATTGGTCACCCAGGCCCTGGAAGGAAGGCCGCTGACGATCTTCGGCAGCGGAGACCAGGTGCGGTGCTTCTGCCACGTCGACGACGTCGTTCCCGCGCTGGTGCGGCTGGTCGATCAGGAGGAGGCGCGGGGAGCGGCCGTCAACCTGGGCAGTACGGAGCAGGTTTCCATCGCCGAACTCGCTGATCGGGTGATCGCCATAACGGGCGCGTCCGGAGGCACCGTCCGGATGTCGTACGAGGAAGCGTACGGGCCGGGGTACGAGGACATGCAGCGTCGCGTTCCGGACTGCGCCTTGGCGCGGTCGCTGATCGGTTTCCAGCCGGTGCGCACGCTGGACGACATCATTCGCTCGGTGGTCGAGGAGCGGAAGCGCATCGGTCGGGCGTCGACGGTTTCGGTATAGCAACGCGGAGGCGGTATGTCAGAGCACGTGACGACACGCATCCGGTCCCACATGCGGAAGGCCTCACCGGTACGGTGGTTCTCCCGCCGGGAACCGGATCGGTCCACCGAGGACTATTCCGGCGACGGAAGCGGTTCCGACATCGCCTCCGATTCGGGAGCGACCGGAGCGCCCCGGGCGAAGCGCGGTATGCCGCCGCGGTGGGCGGGCTCGGCCTGGTTCATCCTGTTGATCGCGTCGGCGATCGCCCTCGTCGCTGTGATGGTCGTGCCCCGATCCAACGCACCCGTGGGGCCGGGAACGCTGGTCGTCGCGTCCCTCCCGTTCTGGAACCTGACGAACGGGACCGACACTGTGGTGGAGAACAAGGAGCTCATCAACGAAGCGTCGCCGTGGATCTACGGTCTCGACCGGAACGGCGAGATAATCCGCCAGCACCCTCCGGACATGGCCGACGAGGTGAGTGCGCAGCTCGACGAGCTCCGCGATGCCGACATCCCCCTCGTTCCTTCGCTGGCCAACATCACCGATGGCAGGTGGGCCTACGAGCAGGTTGCTCGAATGCTGCACGACCCGGCGTTGCGGAACCGGCACATCAGCGAGATCGTCGAGATCGTCGAGCGGGAGGACTACGACGGGATCGACGTCGACTACGAGAACCTGCGGGCCACCGACAGGGAAGTGTTCACCACGTTCATCACCGACCTCGCCGCGGCACTGCACGCCGAGGACAAGACGCTGTCCGTGGCGTTGTTCGCGAAGACCAACGAGTCCGGTTACGACGAGCGCAACGTCGCGCAGGATTACGCCGCGATCGGAAAAGCGGCCGATCAGGTGCGGTTGATGGCGTACGACTTCCACTGGCCGACCTCGCCGCCGGGCCCGGTGGCTCCGATCGGCTGGGTTCGCGAGGTGCTGGAGTACGCGAAATCCCGGATTCCGGCGGAACGGATCGTCTTGGGAGTGCCGTTCTACGGATACGACTGGGTGGATGGGCGGGGAACATCGGTGACTTGGCTGCAGGCGTTCCAACTGGCCACCGAGCACAATGCGGAGACCACCTACGATCCCCGCACGCAGTCGCCGTCGTTCCGTTACACCGATGGTCGGGGACGCACTCACGAGGTGTGGTTCGAGAACGCCGTGAGCTCGAAGGCGAAATTCGAAGCGGCCAGAGGAGCCGGTATTCGGGGCGTCTACCTGTGGATGTACGGGTACGAGGACAGCGGGACCTGGTCCCACCTGGACAAGAGCTTGCCGGTCGGAGACTGACGGAGCGGAGCGCGGGAGCGCGCGGCGGGGAGATCGACATGATTCCGTGGTGGGTGCTGGCCATCGTGGCCTTCGGAGCGAACTTCACGTTGTGGGGCACGATCGGTCTGCTCCGGATCCTAGACGGGACTGTGCGCTTTCGGCGGGCGTCGGGATCCGGGACGGGGCGACGTACCCCGCGGGGATCGTCGCGCCCGCGACACCGACATCGAAAGTGGCGCCGTCGAGTCGTTCGGCATCGGCTCAAACGGCGTGGGCGCCGGTGGGCGCGGCGACGGACGGATCTCGACGTGACGGACGTGGCGGTGCTCATCGCCGCCCACAACGAAGCGGAAGTGATCATCGACAGCTTGCAGGCGATCACCTCGCTGGTTCCGGCGGCCAACGTGCACGTCGTCTCCGACGGTTCCACCGATCGGACCGTCGAACTGGCCAGACAGGCCGGAGTCAACGTGATCAGCACGGACGCCAACGTCGGAAAGGCCGGCGCTCTGCAGGTCGGAATCCAGCGGTTCCGGCTGGTCGACCGCTTCGAGATCGTCATGCTGCTGGACGCGGACACGCACGTCGAACCCGGCTACTTCACGGCGGCCCTGCCGTTGTTCGACGACCCCCAGGTGGCGGCGGTGGCAGGGTGCGTCAAGACGTCGTGGCAGGACCGCGCCCTGTCTCCCATCGGCAAGCTGGTGGCCTTCCATCGGCAGCGCATCTACTCGGTGACGCAGTACGTGATGAAGTTCGGCCAGACCTGGCGGCGGGTCAACGCCACGCACATCGTTCCCGGCTTCGCCAGCCTCTACCGGTCGGAAATCCTGCCTCTGATCGAGGTCAACCCGCCCGGACTGGTGATCGAGGACTTCAACATGACCTTCGAGGTCTATCAGAAGCGGTTGGGCAAGGTCGGTTTCACGCCATCGGCGGTGGCAGCAACTCAGGACCCCGGAACGCTGCACGACTACGTGCGCCAGTGCAAGCGGTGGTCGCTCGGGTTGTGGCAGACCGTTCGGCTGCACCCGCCCCGGCTCAACTTGTTCACCCTGATGCTCGCGTTGCTGCTCATGGAGTTGTTGACCAGCAGTATCATGCTCGTCCTGCTGCCGTTGATCTTGTTGGTCCTCGTCATCCCGGACATCTTCGCGTTCGTCCTGACCGTTCCGTGGATCGCCGACCTGCACGGAGCTATCGGTGCGTACGTGAGCTTGGGTGCGGTCCTGTTCGGCATCGTCGTCCCGGATCTGTTGTTGACGCTGACCGTGGCCGCGTTGTTGCGTCAACCCCGCTTCCTGCTGTTCGGGTGCTTCTTCTTGGTGCTGCGAGTGCTGGACTCGGCGATCGCGCTCTACGCGCTGCCGTGGGCGTGGAGGTCGCGTTCCACCGGCCGGTGGCGTAGCCCTCGCCGTCGGACGGTCGAAACTGCCGGCGAGAGCGGAGCGATCGGGCAGCAGGTGGCTTCGGAGGGCCGCAGCGGTTGAGCCCGCAGGGCGGACAGGCCGTGCAGCGGAGCCGCCTCGCGGGTGCGGTGTCCGGGGCGTGGGGGACGGCCGGACGGTCTCGTGCAGTTGGATGAGGACAACGCGCAGGTCCTGGGACACGGTGGGGCGGTGGATGTGTTGCGACTGCTCATGGTGGATGACCACGTGATGCTCACCGAAGCGCTGAGCAAGCGGTTCTCGGAGATACCGGACCTGTGGGTCGTGGGCCGGTGCGCCACGGCCGACAAGCGGTTGCCCGGGATCGCGGGTCGACTTCGTCCCGACCTCGTCACCGTGGACGTCGAGCAGCTCGGCCCGGCTGCCGGTGATTTCGTCCGCGGACTGAGGGCCGAGCGGCCCGCCATGGACGTGGTGGTGCTCACCGGCGATCGCGAAGTCCAGCACGCCGTCGATTCCGCACGTGCCGGGGTTGCGGCATGGGTGCCGAAGGAGAGTGGTGTCGAGGAACTCGCCGCCGTGTTTCGCGGGGTGCGGTGTGGCCGATCCTGGTTCCCGCCGGAGATGCTCGGTGCGGTGCTGCGCGAACTGCGCGCGGACGCTCGCAGAGCGGGAGAGCGAAACGGCCCGCTCGACGTTCTCAGCGACCGCGAGCTCGACGTGCTGGCCGGGATGGTCGACGGCAAGCGGGGCGCTCAGATCGGCAGCGCGCTGATGATCTCCACCGAGACGGTTCGAACGCACGTCCGCAGCATCCTCGCCAAGTTGCACGTGCACAGCCAGCTGGAGGCGATCAGCGTGGCCAGCGCGGCGGGCTTTCGCGGCGGGGGTTCCGGAGCGGTCACGGAACCGCCCGTTCTACCTGCGCCGAGGGGGGACCGCCGGGAAAGCGAGCGGTGATCCGTGACCACTCGACGTGTCCGCGTGGCGACCGTGATCACCCGGCTCGCGGGCGGGGCGGGAACGCTTGCGCTGCGGGGAGCTCTTGGGCTGGACCCCGCCGAGTACGAGGTCACGTTGGTCTCCGGCTGCGACGGCCGACTGGTCGACGAGGCGCGTGCACGAGGGCTCGAGGTGATCGTGGAACCCGCGCTGCGTGCACCCATCGCACCGGCCCACGACCTGCTGGCCCTCGGCAGGCTGGCCCGGCTGTTCCGGAGACGCTCCTTCGACGTCGTGCACACCCATTGCGCCAAGGCGGGAACCACGGGTCGCATCGCGGCCAGGAACGCGGGCGTGCCCCGCATCGTGCACACCTTCCACGGCCTGCCGTTCCACGAGTTCCACGGGAGAGCCCGGCGGCACGCCTACATCGCCATCGAACGCGGGCTTGGACGGATCACCGACGTCGCCCTCTGCGTGGGTACCGAAGTAGCCGCCGAGACGATCCGCAAGGAGCTGGTCGCGCCCGAACGCGTCCGGACCACGGGCGTGGCGGTCGACCGGGACGCCGTGACCCGGTCGTCCGCGAGCAGGTTGCGCGCCCGCCGCGAGCTAGGCCTGGACCCGGACGTGCCCGTGGTCGGCGCGGTGGGAAGACTGACATACCAGAAAGCCCCGGAGGACTTCATATCCGCGCTGCGGATGCTCGGCAGGCCGAACGTGGTCGGCGTGTGGGTAGGCGACGGCGAGTGGGCCGAGCAGGTCCGCGCGATGGCCGACGAAGTGCCACGTCCTCGCATCGAGTTGGTCGGCGAGCGCTCGGACGTCGTCGACCTGCTGCCGGCGTTCGACGTGTTCGTCCAACCGAGCCGTTACGAGGGACTTCCGCTGTCGGTGGTCGAGGCGATGGTATGCGGGATTCCGGTAGTGGCCACCGCGGTCAACGCGGTCGGCGATGTGGTGCAGCCGGGGGAGACCGGGCTGCTGGTCCCGCCGCGGTGCCCGGAGTTGCTTGCCCGATCTATCGCCCGCGTGTTCGACGACCCCGCGGGCGCTGATCGGCGGTCAGTCGCGGCGCGGAAACGAATCGACGCCCGATACGGCCTGGACGCACTCGTTCGCATACTCGAAACCACCTACCGGGCCGTTCCCGGCGACCGTTCGTAGTCAGTGCGGACGCGGACATGACCTGGTCAGGAGGTCGTGCACGGGTGCCCTTCACCTGAGGTAGCCGAAGTGCCGGATTTGCACGACCCTGCAACAGTCGCACCGGATTCCCGATATTCCGTGCAGAGAAACGGGCAGTGGTTCGCCCGCGGCAGCCGGTTGAAAGGAGTGGTCGTGCCTTCGGCAACGGATCCCGACTCGGCCGTGGAACGGTCGGCGCTCTCGTGGACGAAGGATGAGCATGGCGGAGCGGGTACGCGGGGCCTGCTGCACGACCTGGGACATGGCTTGGCCACGCTGTCCTACCTGTCCGACGGCCTCCACGAGGATCCGTCGTTGTCGCCGGGGGCTCGCGAACGCGTGCGCCTGATGCGCCGGGAGCTCGAACAGCTCTTGGAGCTGGCGGACCGCGGTCTGCGGGTGAGAACACCAGTGGAATGGTGCGATCTCCGCGAGGTGGCCGGGCAGCTCGTGACATTGACATCGCTGACCACCTCGACGTTGGTGCACCTGCTACCCGGTCCCGGTGCCGCAATCCGCAGTGATCGGTCCACGGTGCGCCGGATGCTCGGAAACGTGCTCGACAACGCGGTACGTGCCGCGGGGCCCGAGGGGACGGTCGAGGTCACGCTCAGGCGAGTGCCGCCGTCCTCCACGGCTGTGGAGATCGTCGACGACGGCCCCGGGCTCGGGCGGGGGGTCGCCGGAACCGCTTCCCTGGGGCTCGGGATCGTCACCAGCCTGGCGCGGACCTGCGGAGCGAACGTGCACATCGGCCCCGCGGGGTCGAGCGGAACCCGGGCACGGTTGACGTTCCCGGAGGCGAGGACAGGCGGATAACCGGCTGACTCGATGCGGCTCGCGGTACGTCATGGGGAGGCGGCCGGCGAGTCGGTACCGATATCCAAGGACTGGGGGAACGTTGATGGTGGATCTGGTGCTCGGCGATGACCATACGATCTTCGTGGAGGCGCTCGTGGCGGCGCTGCCCGAACGCGGCTTTCACGTGGTGGAGACAGCCGACAGTTTGACCTCGACCGTCCGGAGCGTTCGCAGGCACGAACCGGAGGTCTGTCTGCTCGACCGCTACTTCGCCGACGGCGATGGCCTCGATGTGCTCGGCGAGCTCCTCCGGGGCAGCCCCGGGACGAGGGTCGTGGTGCTGACCGCGGACGGGGACGCCCATGGCATGCGCAGGGCGTTCAACGACGGTGCCAGCGGCTACGTGAACAAGATGTGCGGGCTCGGCGCTCTCGTGCGTGCCATCGAGGGCGTCGTGGCGGGCGAGATCGTGGCCGAACTCGCGGCGGAACGCGCCCCACGACTGGCCGGGACCACGGACGCGCTGAGGCTGGCCGCACATCTGACCAACCGAGAACGCGAGTGCCTGGAGCTGCTCGTCGAGGGTGCGCAAACCACGACGATGGCCAAGGGAATGGGTGTTTCGACTACCACCGTGCGCACGCACGTGCAGTCGATCCTGACCAAGCTCGGAGTGCACTCGCGGTTGGAGGCGGCGTCCTTCGCATTGCGGCATTCGCTGATCGACCGCGCGGAGCGAACAAGGTTGCGTTCACGCGCGTGAGGCTCACGCCGGCATCACGGCCTCGATCAGGTGCGGTCCCGGCTCGGAGTGTGCTCGGCGGAGCGCCTCCGACAGTTCCGGGCCGGTGGTCGCCCGAGTAGCGGAAACACCGAATCCGGCCGCCAGCGCCGTCCAGTCGGCCGCCGGGCCGTCGAGCGAGGTCAGATCACTAGCGGCAGCACCCGGCCGGGAGACTCCTGCTCGTCCCAACTCGGCTTCGAGGATGCGGTAGCGGGAGTTCGCGCAGATCACGGTCGTCACGTCGAGGCCTTCCCTGGCTTGGGTCCACAACGCTTGCAGGGTGTACAGCGCGCTGCCGTCGGCCTGCAGGTCGATGACGGGACGGTCCGGGCAGGCGACGGCGGCGCCGGTGGCCACGGGCATTCCCATCCCGATCGCACCTCCGGTGAGCGAGAGCTCGGTGTGTCGGGGAGCACTCGCGGCCAGCTTCGGATAGGCGCTCCCGGACGACACGCCCTCGTTGACGATGATCGAGTCTTCCGGCTGGGTGAGCACGATGGACGCCGAGATAGCCGACGGCGTCAGCTCTCCCTCGGGTTCGCACACCGCCGGACGATCGAACGCGGGCAGCTCCGCGGCAGCGCTCCCGGTGGCCTCGGCGAGTGCCCGTAGCGCGTTGACGGCGTCCTCCTGGGGCGTGGCCAACGTGTGCGTGCGGGTGTCGGTCGGTACCGGAATACTGGGCATACCCCGGTAACCGAAGAACGCCACCGGGGTCGACGCGCCGACCAGGACCAAGTGGGAGAAGCCCTCGAGGGTTTCGAGTACATCTTCCGGGAAGTAGGGCAACGCGCGAACCGGGGGGACGTCCGGGCCGCGTTCGATTCGGGCGGGCGACATCTCGACGAGCACTTCACCGCCGAGGGATTCCGCGATGCGCGTGGCCGTGCGAATGCCTCCCGGGGTAAGCGCGGCGCCACCGAGCAGCAGAGCCGGGCGCCCTTGACCGGTGAGCGCCTTGGCGACCGCGGCGATCTGCTGGGCGTCGACGGAGGGGCGCTCGGGGACCGCGGGTACGGCCGCGGTCTCGCCGCCCTGGCTCCACATGTGGTCGGCTGCTGCGATGAGCGTGGCGGGCAGCCGTTCGGTCAGCGCGGCCTGGCGGGCCCGGATGAGATCGGTCCCTGCCGATTCGGCCGAGGTGGTCCGGCCGACCCATCCGGAAACCGGACCGGCGAGCGATTCGATATCGCTGGCCAACGGAGCGTCGGAGGATTGGTGCCAACTGGCGTGTTCCCCGACGACGTTGATCAGTGGGGAGCGGGCTCGACGGGCGTTGTGCAGGTTGGCGATTCCGTTCGCCAGGCCGGGACCGAGATGCAGGAGGGTCATGGCAGGTATGCCGGTCATCCGCGTGTACCCGTCGGCGGCACCGGTCACCACGCCTTCGGAGAGACCGAGCACCGTCCGCACGCCAGGGGTCTGGTCGAAGGCCTCGACCACCGAGATCTCGGTCGTGCCGGGGTTGGCGAAGCAGATCTCGACCCCGGCCGCGCTCGCGGTGGCCAGCAGGCTTTCCGCACCCTTCACGGGTTGCTCCTCACACTCGAAGTCGTCGCGCCGCCATGTTCGTCGTCCCGTACCGATGAGGCAAGCACAGCCTTGCCGGACGCGCCCGGTAACGTGGCGCTGCCGGTGGAAGGATTCGACGCCGGGAGGGAACGAGTAAGCCGGTGGAGTCGGATGCGAAACACGACGTTCGATCGTCGACGTTTGTTGGCCGCAGCGGGTGGCATGGCGATGGGGTCATTGGCGTCCTGTTCCTCGTTGAATGCCCCGTCCGTGAGTGCTCCCCCGGCAACAGACGCGTCGCACACCGAGCCGACCACGCTCGAAGCGGACCTCCCGGACGTCAACGTCGAGGTGGTGTTCTCGAGGTACCGGGCGACGAGCGTGCAACTGATGACCGCGGTGCCCACCGGGGTGCGGGGCGTTGAAGACTTGCCGTTGGTGCTTTACATGCACGGCCGGGACGGGATGCACCCCACCCCGGTCCCCCACGACACGCTCGCCGCGTTGGAACGCGGACACCGTTCCGGCAAGATTCCGCCGTTCGGATTCGTCGTGGCCGAGGCTGGTTACAACCCGTACTACTTCGATGGTTCGTTGAACGGTGATCTGCTGAGCATGTTCATGGAAGAAGTTCCGGGATGGCTCCGGGAGCGCGGTTTCACGCACAACAAGGGTGTTCCCACCGCGTGTGCGGGCATCTCCACGGGTGGTTTCGGCACCCTGCGCTACGCGATCGAGCGCAGTCGGGTGGATGACCCGGTTTCGGCGGTGGCGGTGCTTGCGCCCGCGCTGCTGGCGAACTGGGAGGACGTGCGGGAGAAGAATGCCTTCTCCTCCGAAGAGCAGTGGCGCGAGAACGATCCGTTGCAGCACATCGACGACCTGGGCGGCGAGGTACCGATCGGCGCCTGGATCGGAGATGCCGACGGTTTCAGGGAAGGGCTCGACCAGCTGCTGGCGGCTCATGAGAACACCCCTGTCCTGGAAGTGTTGCCGGGCGGGCACGAGCCGGCGGTGTTCGACGTGGTCGGTCCGGGCATGGTCGACTTCCTCGCAACCGGCATCCCCCGGAGCGGTTGAGTCCACATCGGCCGGTGGTCGAGTGCCGACCGGTGCACGGGTTCGGGGGCGGCCGATAGCCGGCGAATTCGCGGTGCCGGCACGCGAGTTCGGGAGTGGTGTTCGGTTCGGCCCGCTCCGGGGCACGGGAACACACCCGGGACCGCGGCGAGTTCCGCCCCGTGCGGAGAAATCCGGCCAGGAGGCCTCAGTCCTGGTGTGCGAGCAGGTGCTCGAGAATGAACTTGTTCATCGCCTCGGGAGCTTCTTCCGGAATCCAGTGCGAGATGTCCTCGAGCATCTCGAAGCGGTACTCGCCGGTCACGTGGTGCTCGGTGGCCAGTGCGGCCGTTGACCCGATCGCGGCGTCCTCCGTGCTCCAGACGTAGAGGGTGGGAACGCTGATCGGTCCGATCTCGTACGAGGACGGCATCGCGCGGTACCAGTTGAGCGCGGCGGTCAGCGCGCCGGGTTCGGACAGCCGTCGAACGTGGTCTTCGACGTGATGCTCCGGAATCCGTCCTTCGTAGACCTTCCGCAGCTTCCGCGCTCCACCGTCCAGGAGCGTGCGCTCGGCGCCGGCACCACGGAAGACCCGCATGTACGCCGAGCGCTGTTGCTGGTCTTCGTCCTCGGCGATCGCTTTGCCGAACGCATCCAGGTGCGGAACGGAGACTGCGGTGAGAGTTCGGATTCGTTCCGGGTGCGCGGCCGCGGTGGCCCAGGCGACTCCCGCGCCCCAGTCGTGACCGACCAGGTCGAATCGTTCCCACCCGAGCCGATCCGCGATCGCGAGAGTGTCGGCGACGAGTTCGTCCATGCGGTAATCGGCTACATGAGCCGGTCGGACGCCGGGGGAATAGCCCCGCTGGTCGGGGGCCACGGCGTGGCAACCGGCTTGGCTCAGTACCTCGAGCTGGGCACTCCATTGGATGGAGCTCTCGGGAAAGCCGTGGAGCAGCAAGACCGGCCGACCGTCGTCGGGCCCTGAGGTCAGTGCGTCGAAGGTTCCGGAGGGCGTGGGGATCTGCGTGTTGTCGGCCACGCACGCATCCTAGATTCATTGCCGCGCGGGGAACTACTTTCACGGGAAAACGCGCGCCGGACGGGGGAGAGTGAGATTCCGCGGACCGTCACCAGTGACGAAAAGGGTCGGTGTGGCGCAATCCCCAAAACGGGTGTCGCTTGTGCCGGATGACAGCTCATCCGCCGTGCACCGAAGGGCACGGCCGACCGGCCGCGAAGCCGAAGAGCCGCGACGGGTCCCCGAGTGGATCGGAACCGGTGCTCGTCGACCGCCGGCCGGATCGGGTTCGGAAACAGTTCGGTCACGGGCGGTGGCGCGATTACATGGATACGTGATCGATCCCGGCTCCACGAGACCGGCGCGGGATGCCGGATGCCAGGTCCATCGGTAGGAGACCGGTCGGCGAACCGGCCGAATCACCGTGCGGCAGTGCGAACTGGAATCGAATCGTCACCCGTGGTTAATTTGTGGCGACGCCCACATCGCTCGGCGGCAATCTCGTTTCGGGAGGACAGTCACGTGGCAGCGGCAGCGCATGGCCCCCAGTCCGGTCAACCCCAGTCCGGTCAACCCCAGTCCGGTCAACCCCAGTCCGGTCAACCCCGGTCCGGTCAACCCCAGCCGGGCTCTGCCGGGTCCTGCGGCCGCCACGGCAGCGACGGTGCCCCGATGTCCGCGGGCGGCGCCGAGTTCCTGGCCGCGCGGGATTTCCTGCTGCGCACTCGGTCGGACTACGAGACGGCCCGAGCGGAGTTCCGCTGGCCACGTCCGGCGGAGTTCAACTGGGCGTTGGACTGGTTCGACACCATCTCGGGCGAACGGCTCGCCCTGTGGATAGTCGAGGAGGACGGCAGCGAGCAGAAGTTGAGCTTCGCCGACCTGTCGCGGCGGTCGAACCAGGTCGCGAACTGGTTGCGCGGTCTGGGAGTCGTTCGAGGCGACAGGCTGGTACTCATGCTCGGCAACCAGGTCGAACTATGGGAGACGGTCCTGGCGGCGATGAAGCTTGGCGCGGTGGTGATTCCCGCGACAACACTGCTCGGCCCCGACGACCTGAGGGATCGGATCAATCGTGGGAATGCTCGCCACGTGGTCACGACCGCCCCCGACGCCGCCAAGTTCGACGAGGTGCCGGGCGACTACACCCGGATCGCGGTGGGCGAGGCGGCCGGGTGGCGCTCGTACGGTGAGGCGGCCGATGCGGACGAGCGGTTCGTGCCGGAGGGCGCCACGCGAGGCGACGATCCCTTCCTGCTCTACTTCACCTCCGGTACCACCGCTCAACCCAAGCTCGTCGAGCACACCCACACCTCATACCCGATCGGGCACCTCTCCACGATGTATTGGATCGGGCTACAACCCGGCGACGTGCACCTCAACATCTCTTCTCCTGGTTGGGCCAAGCACGCCTGGAGCAACTTCTTCGCACCTTGGAACGCCGAATCCACGGTGTTCGTCTACAACTACTCGCGATTCGACGCCGGAGGGCTCTTCGCGCAGATGGAGCGGTGCGGCGTCACGAGCTTCTGCGCGCCGCCCACGGTCTGGCGAATGCTGATTCAGGCCGACCTCGGCGCGCTCGCCACTCCTCCGCGGATCGTCGTGGGTGCTGGTGAGCCGTTGAACCCGGAGGTCATCGAACAGGTCCGCCGAGCCTGGTCGGTGACAATCCGAGATGGCTTCGGTCAGACCGAGACCAGCGTGCTGGTGGCGAACACACCAGGTCAACCGGTCCAGCCGGGGTCGATGGGGCGCGCTCTGCCAGGCTTCGACGTGTGCCTGGTGGACCCGATTTCCGATGCGCCGGCCCGTGAGGGGGAGATCTGCCTGGAGTTGTCCCCGCGGCCGGTCGGACTGATGGTCGGGTATGCCGACGACGCGGACCGCAACGCTCGGGTCACCGGTGGCGATCGTTACCACACCGGCGATGTCGGATACCAGGATGAAGATGGCTATATCACTTATGTCGGCCGCACCGATGATGTGTTTAAAGCCTCCGATTATCGAATCTCACCGTTTGAATTGGAAAGTATTCTTTTGGGGCATGAAGCCGTTGCAGAGGCTGCAGTGGTTCCTTCTCCCGATCCGATCAGGCTCGCCGTCCCGAAGGCCTACGTAGTTCTCGCGGAGGGATACGAGCCGACGCGGGAGACCGCGCTGGCGGTCTTGAGGTTCGCTCGGGAGTACCTGGCGCCGTACAAGCGGGTGCGGCGATTGGAGTTCGCGCCGCTGCCAAAAACGATCTCCGGGAAAATCCGCCGGGTGGAGCTGCGCGGGCGGGAGCGGGACCTGCGGCGGGACGGTGCGGGTGCACCGGGGGAGGAGTACGCCGACCAGGACTTTCCCGAGCTCAGCGGCTGAGTGCGCGAGGGTCCGGCGGGGGGCTCGGTGCCGCGTCCGAAAAAACTCAGTGAAAACTCTGGCGCGGACGGGCATCCGATCGTAACATCCGTGCTCCCCGTGCCGATGGAATGGGCGTAGAGGGGAAACGCTCTCACTGCGGATGGCCTAGATCATTTCACTGTGCCAGCATCGGCGGTTGCGATATTTGTAGTTGTTGTGGTAAGCAATGCGCACGCGCAGTATACACAACCCAAATGAATTTTGCACTCTGAAGATCGCCTTCTGGCGCTGAGGTTGCTGGAATCCCCGCAGGTGGCGGTGGATTTATTCACCCAGGGTGACTATCCGGATCACGCTATCATCGCATTGCGGTGATTAGCGTCACACGTTCGCACGCTTGATTTAGGATTTAATTCGCCTAGGTTAGTAACACGACGCAGGGATTTCGCGTCGGAACCGGTTGGCAAAGGTGCCGACTTGAGTGCGAAGACTGGTGTTAGCGTGCGACCTGAGTTTTCTCGGTTGCCCACACCGGTCGCAGGCGTCGCCTTTTGAGTGGCGACCCGGCACGACCGCGAGACGATCTCGGGGCGGATTCGCGCGGACCCGAGTGGTTGCAGTGGCGCATGACCAACGCGAGTGGTGGGAGTGAGTATGACCAAGAGCGTGGACGACTTGTCTCAGGACGATCGGAACGGAGCGGTCGAGGACACGGCCGAGCTGGTTCGGCGCGAGGAGCAAGTCTTCGGCGAGAACCCGCTGGAAGTGCGCGAATCTGACCATTACACGCATGAATATGTCGGTGGTTTCGTCGACAAGTGGGACGACCTCATCGACTGGAAGAAGCGCTACGAAAGCGAAGGCAGCTTCTTCGTTGACCAGCTCAAGGCCCGAGGTGTTAAGTCGGTCCTCGACGTGGCTACCGGCACCGGTTTTCACTCGGTGCGGCTGCTCGAGGAGGGCTTCGAGACGGTCAGCGCCGACGGCAGCCCGCAGATGCTGGCCAAGGCCTTCGACAACGGCCTGAGCTACGGCGGTCACATCCTCCGCGTGGTGCACGCGGACTGGCGCTGGCTCAACCGTGACGTGCATGGTGAGTACGACGCGATCATTTGCCTGGGCAACTCGTTTACACACCTGTTCTCCGAGCGGGACCGCCGCAAGACGCTGGCGGAGTTCTACGCGATGCTCAAGCACGATGGTGTGCTGATCCTTGATCAGCGCAACTACGACTCGATCTTGGATGACGGGTTCAGCAGCAAGCACACGTACTACTACGCCGGCGAGGACGTTGTCGCCGAGCCGGACCACGTGGATGACGGACTTGCTCGATTCAAGTACACCTACCCGGACAAGTCCGAGTTCTACTTGAACATGTATCCGCTGCGAAAGAATTACACGCGGCGACTGATGCGTGAGGTCGGTTTCCAGCGGATTGACACCTACGGTGACTTTCAGGAAACCTACGGTGATACCGAGCCTGACTTCTTCATTCACGTTGCGGAGAAGAATTACCGTACCGAGGACCAGCTTTCCGACGTCTACTCGAGTGCGGTGCACACCGCCCGCGACTACTACAACTCCGAGGACGCGGACAACTTCTACTACCACGTCTGGGGAGGCAACGACATCCACGTCGGCCTCTACAAGACACCGGACGAGGACATCGACACCGCTTCGCGCCGGACGGTCGAGCGGATGGCCGGCAAGGTCGAGGTCACGCCCGAGACCCGAGTCCTGGACATCGGTGCCGGCTACGGCGGTGCGGCCCGGTACTTGGCTCGTACGTACGGCTGCAAGGTCACCTGCCTGAACCTGAGCGAGGTCGAGAACGCTCGGAACATCGAGTTCAACAAGGCAGAAGGACTCGACCACCTGATCGACGTCGCGGACGGTTCGTTCGAGGACATCCCGTTCCAGGACAACGCCTTCGACCTCGTGTGGTCGCAGGACGCGATCCTGCACAGCGGTGACCGCGAGCGGGTGATGGAGGAAGCGACGCGCGTTCTGACGCGTGGCGGCTCCTTCGTGTTCACCGACCCGATGGCCGCGGACAGCGCGGACAAGAAGGCCCTCGGGCCGATCCTGGACCGCCTGCACCTGGACTCCATGGGCTCGCCCGCGTTCTACCGCCGCGAGCTGTCCAGGCTGGGTCTCCAGACGTTCGAGTTCGAAGACCTGACCGAGTACCTGCCCTTGCACTACGGCCGCGTTCATGAGGTCCTCCAGAGCAAGGAGGCCGAGTTGGCCGACTACATCAGCGAGGACTACCGGACCCGCATGAAGACGGGTCTGCAGAACTGGGTTGCCGGCGGCAAGGGCGGAAACCTGGCGTGGGGGATCATCCACGCCCGAGCATGACGGTGGAGCCGGGAGGACATCTCGAACGACGACATCCCCCCAAATAAGACGACACCCGAATTAAGCAAGGATCGAAGCTGCAAAGCTGCGAGGTGAGGATCAGCCGTGAGTGAGATCAACCGTAGGTTGTTCACGAGTGAGTCGGTGACCGAAGGTCACCCGGACAAGATGGCCGACGCGATCAGTGACTCCATCCTGGATGCGTTGTTGTCGCAGGACCCCAGGTCCCGCGTCGCCGCCGAGACCATGATCACCACCGGCCAGGTGCACATCGCCGGTGAGATCACCACCGACGCCTACGTCGATTTCCAGCAGCTCGTGCGGGACAAGGTCCTGGAGATCGGGTACGACTCGTCGGACAAGGGTTTCGACGGCAATTCCTGTGGCGTGAACGTCGCGATCGATGCGCAGTCCCCGGACATCGGCCAGGGTGTGGACACCGCTCATGAGAACCGGGTCGAGGGCGTGATCGATGAGATCGCGAAGCAGGGTGCTGGTGACCAGGGCTTGATGTTCGGTTACGCCTGCGATGACACCGACGAGCTCATGCCGTTGCCGATCGCGTTGGCGCACCGGATGTCCCGTCGGCTGACCAAGGTGCGTAAGGACGGCACGCTGCCGTACCTGCGTCCGGACGGTAAGACCCAGGTGACGATCGAGTACGCCGGTGACCAGCCGGTGCGGCTGGACACGGCGGTGCTGTCGACGCAGCACGCCGAGGACGTGGACCTGGACGCGACCCTGGACAAGGACATCCGCGAGAAGGTCCTCGCTCCGGAGATCGAGCGGGTCGGCCTGGCCAACGACGACACTCGTCTGCTGATCAACCCGACGGGTCGGTTCGTGGTGGGTGGCCCGATGGGTGACTGTGG